>CAYPCS010000206.1:0-1546 GCA_964409275.1 uncultured Granulosicoccaceae bacterium | reverse complement strand
TACACGGTAAAGGACGAGGTCTTATCTCCTTCCGGATAGTATTTGTCCATAAAAGCAGACCATTCCAGATACTCGGGGTGATCCTGAAATTGCGGATCATTCGGGTCCATCATGTATTGTGTGGTAATGATGCCCTGCGATGCTTCAAAGCCAGCCGGTTTAATCACCGAGCCGATAGAGTTTGATACGTTATTCAGAAGATGTACCGGCTTCCAGCCAATTTCGTGGGCCTTGCGTATTGCCTGGGCGGCAAACTTTGGTGTGGTTATATTAAAAAATACGTCCGCGTTGGCAGCCTTGAAACCAATGATCTGGCTATCGACTGTCGGGTCCGCTGTTTCATACGGGCTTTCGACAACGACCATCGACTCAGCCTTGTCACCAAGACCTTCCTTAAAGCCGTTGAGGTAGTCCTTACCGTAGTCGTCGTTCTGGAATAAAATGGCTATCTTCGCATCAGGGTGGTTTTCCAGTACGTACGATGCATAGATTTTCGCCTCGGTAGGATAACTTGGCTGCCATCCCATCGACCACGGATAGTTTTCCGGATCACCCCACTTGGAAGCACCGGTGGCAACAAAGAGATGCGGCACCTTTTTCGCGTTCATGTATTTATGGATCGCCGAGTTTGTTGGCGTACCCAGGCTCTGGAACGTAAACACCACCTCATCACGCTCGACAAGTTTGCGTGTCTGTTCGACTGTTTTGGGTGGGGAGTAACCATCGTCATAGGCGATGAACTCGACCTTGTCTTCCCCGAGCTCGCCGGTTTCGTTAACCCATTTAAAGCATGCTGAAACGGTTGAACCAATCTGGCCGTAGGCGGATGCCGGGCCGGAATACGGATTGGTGCTTCCAATTTTGATGGTCTCTCCTGCTCCTGCCGTAGACACCACTGCCGCCATCGCCACAGCGCTGGCGAGCATCGAAGTATTTAATCGTCGCATTGTTTTCATCCCTCTTTTGACAACTAGCTGCGTTTTAGCCGATTTGCAATATTGCGAATCAGACCACCTGCCCCGGAGGGGGCCAGATAAATAACAAGTATCAGAATAATGCCATAGATCACACCCGACAGACGGATGAACTGCTGCTCCAGCTCTGACCCCGAAGGTAGTGTATGAGCAAGACCGATCAGCTCGGCACCGTGTATCACCACATCGTCAATTACCTCGGCGATGTTAGGCAGATAGAGCATGGCAAGCCCGCCAATCAAACAACCCGGCAACCATCCAACACCGCCGATCACCATGCCAACAAGAATCAGAACCGCGATGAAAAAGGTAAAACTGTCAGGTGCGACGAATTTAATCACAATGGCGCTGAGCGCTCCTGCAATGCCGGTGATCATGGCGCTTATACCGAAAGCAGTGGCTTTATAGTATGCCAGGTTAATACCCATTGAGCGCGCGGCGATCGGGTTGTCACGTATCGCCATCATGGCACGCCCGGTACGGCTGTTAACCAGCGCAACAGACAGCAAAAAAATGCATACAAACACAAAAAGCGAAAAGTAATAGACCCAAATGGACGGGTCGACATTCAG
>CAYPCS010000205.1:0-2080 GCA_964409275.1 uncultured Granulosicoccaceae bacterium | reverse complement strand
CGATCGCTTCCGCCAACACTGAACTGCTTGCCAGGCACGGTGTGGATGAAAACGGCATCGATGCGCTCGCTCGCCTTGAAGACGCGCTTAAAAACATGAATAACCTAACGAACGCGCTGCTTTGGCTGGGCCGTGGTGAAGCTCCCTTACCTGATCCTGAACCCGTAGACTTGCTTTGCCTGGTGAACGACATCATCGAAGATAACAGCACACAGGCGGTAAGCAATAATGTGTCGGTTGAGGTTGTCGAGGCATTGAATACAAACATGGTCCAGCCACGAGTGTTGCTGGTTATTCTGTGTTCTAACCTGATTAGCAACGCGATTCGTTACACCCGGGATGGTCGAGTAGAGATTCGCATAAGCGCAGATACTATCGAGATCGTGAATCACGGCAATAAACTCGGAGACAAGGTCGGCAGTAGCGGACATGGCCTCGGCTTACAGCTTGTTGCATGGGTGGTAGAGCGTGCCGATTGGCATTGGGAGGAAGACGGCGACGAGATGTTTCGCCGTCACCGTGTACGGTTTAAATACTGAGCAGAGCTAAGCGGTTTTTAAGTTAGTAATCTGTATCAGTAAACACCGCGTTGCGTTTACCTTGAGTTAACCACTGCAGGAGTATGGTGGCACCTCACTCGCTACTTACTCAAGGATGTATAGCATGAAAACTCACTTTCGTTTTACCCGTTCACTCCCGTTGCTGTTTTCAATTTTTGTTCTGGGTGCTTGTTCCTCAGATTCAACCAGCACACCGCCACCGCCAGTCGACTCAAACAGTTTATTGCGTGACCAGCTTCAATCCGTTGTCGATGATGCAGTAGAAAGCGGATTACCGGGTGTGTCACTGCACGTGCAGGACGGTGACGACCACATCAGTGTTGTCGCAGGTGTAGTAAACCAGGACACAGCAGAACCCATGACGTCGTCAAGTATGTCTCACGCTGGCAGTATAGGAAAAACCTTTACGGCTACTATGGTGATTCGTTTAGTCGATATGGGTTTTCTAAGACTGGACGATCCTATTGATCTCTGGCTTGAACCTGCGATGAGCGCAATGATTGCCGACTCTGACAGAATCACTGTAAGAATGTTACTTGCACATACCAGTGGTATTCAGGATTATTTTAACAATTCTGAATTCGTCGGTGTCTTTGCTGAAGAGCCTGGTAGAACCTTTGCACCGATGGAAAAACTCAGATATATCGATAACACAGCAAATAACTTTGAACCCGGTGCAGAATTCAGTTATTCCAATACTAACTCTTTATTGGCGGGTGTTATTGCGGAGCGCGTTACGGGTGTTTCTATTGGTATGGCTTTGAGACAATGGGTGTTTGAACCCGCAGGACTTGAAAATACCTTTGGACCGTACGAAGACCTGGGTCAGCCTGAGACTATGCGCGGGTATATTCCTGCAAGCTACTACGAAACCCTTGACCCGGATCTGGATTTAGATCTGCCGACGGACGGATCGGATCTGGATACCACCGTGTGGCTTAATTCCGAGGGAGATGGAGACGCTTCGGTTCAATCGATACCTGGTGATTTGAATGCGTTTATCCGTATTTTGATTGATACCGACACATTGGTCTCCGGAGAGTTAAAAACTCAAATGATGACTGAATCCTTTCCCGGGTCGTCGGAACACGGGCTTGGTTTGTTCATCACCGATAACGGGGCGAATTTTGGACACGGCGGCACAGGTTTTGGGCTGCACTCATTGATGACGTACTCCCCGTCTGAGGATTTGAGTTTTGCCACGATTGTAAATGGATCATTTGGAAACTATGACGAACTTTACAATGAATATTTGACTCAACTGTTTTTGGTTTTAGATCGCCGTGAGCGATAATCGGAGCTAAACAATTCAAGTTGAATGTTGTCGTGATGGTGTCTTCGATCTAATCAACCAGCCATTGGCGCTATAAACTATGTGTCATATGGCATGCTGGTCATTAGGTATAGTTATATAACTTCAGATCTATAAATATAGGCAATCTTTGCGATTCAGTTGCTGCATACGTTATAAATACCGAAAAAATCCTGCAAAATTACTTGGGGTTGGCAACGGGTCAACG
>CAYPCS010000204.1:0-2092 GCA_964409275.1 uncultured Granulosicoccaceae bacterium | reverse complement strand
CGGCGCAAGCATTACCGTCGCCAGATGGGGCATCGACAGAACTACACAGAAGTTGAAATAACGGGCGTTAGTGCGTAACGTGCTTAGCTGGCTGCAACAATAAGTTCAGGCTGATGGCTTCCTTAATATAAGCCCTGCAACCAGCAGTATATAGACAACGCATAGGCCAAATGGCAGACCGTAGCGGCTGGAAAGCGTCATTGTCCAGCCTCCGGCCACCGAACCAAACAGTGCGCCAAACCCCCACATCGCACCGAACGCCGCTGTGCCGTTGATCAACTCCTGGCCGTCAAAGCGATCACCCAGTGATTTTAAAGACACGGTATAGACACCGTAGCCTGCGGCACCTGCCACTATCAGTACCGGCCATAATATCCAGGAGTTGATCACCCAGGGTATTGTTGTAGTGAGCATGACGGTAATCGTTGCGCACAAGGTCAGCACCTTGCGGGCATCGTAAGTATCTGCAAGCCAGCCGATTGGATACTGCAGAAATATATTGCCAACGATGAGTGCGGTCAGCGCGAAGGCGGCGGTACTTTGAGTTAAACCGTTATCGACGCCGTAAACTGGCAGCAAGGCTAACGTGGCTGCATCAAACACAGAAAAACAACAGACCGCAGCAATCAGCATAGGGGCTTTGGGCAAAAAGCTTAAAATGCTGGTGTTATGTTGTTCGGGTGTTTGTTTGGCCTCTCGGATAACAGCGATGGGTAATACGCCAAGCACAATGCAGGCAGCACCGATCAGGTAGGGCGGCCAGCCAGATGTACCGATAAACCCGATTAGCGCCGGTCCAATACCAAAGCTTGCCGATAAAACACTGGCATATATGGCAACTACTTTGCCGCGATTTTGTTTGCCTGAGGAGCCGACTATCCAGGCTTCACTTAGCACAAACAAGGTGGCGATAGACATGCCCTGCAGCAATCGGATCACAAACCAGGCGCTAAGATTGTCGAAAATTTTGTAGCAAACAATGAGAATGCCGGTAATGAGCGCTGCCAGCATGGCGACTCGTTTGCTGCCAAGTCTGTTGGAAATAGCGGGTATTAACGGTGAGAAAATTAGAATACCAAGCGGCATCATGGCGCTGTTGAGACCGATAATATTGGCTGGCACCTGGCGTTCTTCGAGGGTCAGCGACAGTAGTGGATACGTCATACCGAAGGCGAGGCCGAATACGGTGATCGCACAGCATGCGGCTACCAGGGTGCGTAAGTCAGAGGAGCTCAGTGGTTTGCCTTCTTGGTTTTTGTTCTTGCGTTGTTGTTCTGCCGGGCAAGCCATTACTGCTAGTGGCCGTCGTCACCATAACAGATTAGCGTAATGCGGAACTGTTACGCATCTTGCAGTGGTTTATAACGATCGATTACAGTTCTTGTTAGACAGCGGTTTAGCGATTGAGTAAAATAGCTGAACCGCAGCGGGCAGTTTCCCGCAGCATCCCATCTTCCCATTTTTTTTCGAGAATAGCCTCTTGCGTAGAAACGCAATTCTTGCGCTGGCTGACGGAACCGTGTTCCGGGGTAGCGCTATCGGTGCAGAGCGCCTGGGTATTGGAGAGGTTGTCTTTAATACCGCCATGACCGGATATCAGGAAATCCTCACAGATCCGTCTTACGCTCGCCAGATTGTCACCCTGACTGTGCCCCACGTGGGTAATACCGGCATCAATAGCGAGGATGCAGAGTCCAACGGTATTCATGCCGCCGGCCTGGTGATCCGTGACTTGCCACTGTTGCATAGCAACTTTCGCAGTGAAAACTCACTGGACAGCTACTTGCGCGATAACAATATTGCTGCGATTGCGGACATTGATACCCGCAAGCTTACCCGCGTGTTACGCGATCGCGGTGCGCAATCGGGATGCATTGATGCGTCATCAACACCTGATGCCGATAAAGCCATTGCCGAGGCGCGGGCATTCGGAGGTCTTGTCGGGTTAGATCTGGCTAAGGAAGTGAGCGTTAAAGAGTCTTATCAGTGGTATGAAGGTGTCTGGCAGCTGGGGCAAACAGAATATTCGCAACCGGCTCACACAAAACCGTTGCACGTTGTGGCATATGATTTTGGTGTAAAGAGAAACATC
>CAYPCS010000203.1:0-2198 GCA_964409275.1 uncultured Granulosicoccaceae bacterium | reverse complement strand
TACCACTGCTGCCAGCACCATGGCCGATATAAGCCAAAGCGGAGGCCAGGAAATACACGAATGACATACCCGGTACTGTACTTGCGCGTTAAGGCAATGTGCATTGACTCCATCGTCCTGATAGTGCTGTTTTATTCCTTGCTGGCTGCTATCGGAAGTACGGACATTTCAAATACCTTGCTAAAGATAGCCATTGTATTGTGTCCGATATTACTTATTGAGCCGCTAATGATTTGGACGACCGGCGGCAGCATCGGCCATCACTTTGCCGGTATAAGAGTGATAGACAAAGCGTCCGGTGGCAACTTGTTCGTACTGAAAGGGCTTGTTCGCTTTGTGGTAAAGATAGCTCTGGGAATTTACTCAATGGTTACGATGCTAATTACCAGACAGCATCAATCATTGCACGATCTGGCCTCCGCTTCAGTGGTTGTATTTAAAAACGAATCCACCGCACCGGAACGCTATAAGCTCGCCCCCAGGCCAACCGACTATCCGACTAAAAAACCCGGGGTTTTACGCAGACTCCTTGTGATACTTATTCACGTGTTTATTATTACTATCGGATACGGACTGCTATCCCCGTTCCTTGCCTCCGGAAAGTGCCTGAATGAAAACCTGTGCTCCCCGTCGGAAGAACAGACCCTGATTATTTCGTCACTGATATTTATAAGCCTGTTGTTACTTGTTTTAGTACTCGGTCTGTGCTGTAAACTGCCAGGGGTGAGGGTACAGAAGACAGAGGACTGAGGACTGAATACAGAACTCGGGTTCCGGTTTTTTTCTTCTGTCCTCTGTCCTCTGCCACCTGTCCTCTGAATCCCGAACGGTCCCTAAAATGTCAGCTTTATTTCAGCCTCTTGCCCTGCGCAATGTACAACTACAAAATCGCGTCGTCGTCTCACCGATGTGCCAGTACTCATCGATCAACGGCAGCGCCCGGCCATGGCACACTGTGCACTACGGACAGCTGGCACTGGCATCTGCAGGTATGCTGATCCTTGAGGCCACCGCCGTCGAAGCCATTGGTCGCATCACTCCGGGCTGCCTGGGGTTATACAACGACGAAAACGAAGCCGCGCTGAAACATATCATGCAAACCATTCGCGGCATCAATCCACTGACTACTGTGCCGGTTTGCATGCAACTGGGCCATGCCGGGCGCAAGGCATCAAGCTATGAACCCTGGAACGGTGGCCAACTGGTACCCGCTGCTGATGGTGGCTGGGATACGGTTGCGCCGAGTGCTGTACCCCATCTTGAAGGTGAAACCGCGCCAATAGCGCTCGATAAAGACGCACTCAATCGTTTAACCGATACCTTTATCACTGCGGTAAATCGCAGCCATGCTCTCGGTATAGATGCCATTGAATTACATGCAGCGCACGGTTACCTGCTGCACCAGTTTTTATCACCCGTGTCTAACCGGCGCGACGATGAATACGGAGGTTCGCTCGAAAACCGGATGCGCTATCCGCTTGAATTGTTTTCCGCCATGCGCGACGCCTGGCCAACAGAAAAGCCCATGGGTATTCGAATATCTGCCAGTGACTGGGATTCGAATAGCAGTTGGGGTATCAATGAATCGATCGAATTTTGCAAACAACTTGAACTCGCCGGCTGTGACTGGATTGATGTGTCCAGCGGCGGTGTATCGCAGCATCAGAAAATAGAACTGAAGCCCGCCTATCAAGCTCACTTTGCCGAAGCTATAAAAAAGTCTGTAAGTCTACCGATCATGACAGTCGGGTTGATCACCGAAGCTCAACAGGCTGAAAATATCATACAGTCAGGTCAGGCAGATATGGTAGCGCTTGCCAGAGCCTTTCTATATAACCCGCGCTGGGTATGGCACGCCGCTGCAGAGCTGGGGGCGACGGTCAATGCACCACAGCAATACTGGCGCAGTTCGCCGCAAAGCGCCGGCCGGGTTTTTGGTGATACTCAGACCGGGCAGAGGTGATTCAGAGGACGGAGTACAGAGTACTGAGGTCAGAGGTCAGAGGTCAGAAAGCAGATGCAAGCAACCGTGGGTGGACAACGCCATTGCACGAATATCGAAAGCGACGGATCGCCAAAAACCAGGATCTTTCACCCGCATATCGGCGGTGCAATCAGCCCAACAGGCGAGCAAAACATACCCCTGGCACATTAAGGGCTTCGTAGAATACGCGCTCGCAATAACCAGGCTCGCGCAG
>CAYPCS010000202.1:0-2266 GCA_964409275.1 uncultured Granulosicoccaceae bacterium | reverse complement strand
ATTAACTGTTTAGCAAATCTCCCATGCGCTGCATTGCCTGTTGCAAAGTCTCCATGCTGGACGCAAACGACAATCGGGCATGACCGTCAGTGCCAAATGCCGAACCAGGCACAATCGCGACCCCAGCCTTGTCGAGCACCCAGGAACAAAATTCGACGTCATTGGCAACTTCGCTGTTTTCGTCGATGGCGGCCTGTACGTTGGGAAAACAGTAGAACGTGCCGTCGCCTTCGATGCAATCGACCCCTTTCATGCCGTTGAGTGATTTGACGACAAAGTTGTGCCGCTGCGTGAAGGCGTCAAGCATTGGAGCAATGCAATCCTTGCCGCCGGTGAGTGCGGCAATGGATGCCCACTGCGAGACGGAAGTCGGGTTACTGGTGCTTTGCGACTGAATCTTTCGCATGGCGCCGATTATCGGTTCCGGGCCGCCGGCGTAGCCGATTCTCCAGCCGGTCATCGCGTATGCCTTGGAAACCCCGTTTAGCACCACAGTGCGGTCGTGTAATTCCGGGCAGGCATTTACAATATTGCAAAAACCCTGTTCTGCCCAAACGATATGTTCGTACATGTCGTCGGTGGCAATAAGGGCATCCGGATATTTCTTGAGCACCTCACCAAGTTCGGCGAGTTCCTGCCGACTGTAGGCCACACCACTCGGATTAGACGGGCTGTTTAATACCACCAGGCGGGTGTTGTTGTTCATCTTTTGATCGAGCTGTTCCGCTGACATCTTGAACGACTGCTGCTGGCTGGTCTCTACGAATACCGGTACGCCACCAGCCAGCAAAACGATATCGGGATACGACACCCAGTAGGGCGCCGGAATCACCGCTTCGTCGCCATCATTCAGGATGGCCTGGGCAAGGTTATAAAAGCTGTGTTTGCCGCCGCAGGAGACCAGAATCTCGCTTTTTTCATAAGACAGTCCGTTGTCGCCTTTGAATTTTTCTATAATGGCCTCTTTCAACGGGACTATGCCGTCGACGGCCGTGTATTTGGTGCGACCGTTATTGATGGCATCGATTGCCGCACGCTTGATGTGGTCCGGGGTGTCGAAATCGGGTTCGCCGGCACCCAGCCCGATGACATCGCGGCCCTGAGCGCGCAGATCGGCGGCCAGCGCTGTGACGGCCATCGTCGGTGAAGGTTTTACCTGGGCGAGCTTTGCTGAAAGTTTGATTGCCAATGTAGTTGCCTTGATTATGGTTTTCTGACGACTGGCTGGATGTCGCTGCCAGATAAAGTAGCGTTTAAAAAAGTGCGGCCAAAAAATCGGTAACCGGAGTTGCGTACAAAGGCGCAATCACCTGTTGGTTTAACACTGGAATCTTATCGGCGACCACTACCTATGTCCAAGTCTTTCACTCTGGAAAACGAATTTGAACCGGCTGGCGATCAGCCCACTGCCATTGCCTCGCTGATTGACGGGCTGGAATCCGGTCTCGCGTTTCAAACGCTGCTGGGGGTAACCGGTTCTGGCAAGACATTTACGATTGCCAACGTGATTCAGCAACAGCAGCGACCCGCTATTGTGCTGGCGCCGAACAAGACGCTGGCGGCTCAGCTCTACGGTGAGATGAAAGCGTTTTTTCCGAATAATTCGGTCGAGTATTTTGTCTCCTATTACGACTACTACCAGCCCGAGGCCTATGTGGTTGCCTCCGATACGTTTATCGAAAAGGACGCCTCGGTAAATGACCACATAGAGCAAATGCGCCTGTCCGCGACCAAAGCGCTGTTTGAGCGCCGAGACGTCATTATTGTGGCCACGGTATCTGCTATTTACGGGCTGGGTGATCCGCAGGCCTATCATAAAATGGTGTTGCATCTGGAGCGGGGCAACATTATTGACCAACGTGATTTGTTGCGCAGGCTTGCCGAGTTGCAGTACACGCGCAATGATATGGAGCTAAGACGCGGCAACTATCGGGTGCGTGGTGAGGTGATCGATATCCATGCCGCGGACTCCGATCGTGAGGCTGTACGCATCGAATTGTTCGACGAGGAAATAGAAAATCTGAGTTTCTTCGATCCCTTAACCGGTGAAGTACTGCGACGGGTGCCGCGGCTGACGGTTTACCCTAAGACCCACTATGTCACGCCGCGTGAAATTCTGATGGCGGCGGTTGACCAGATTAAAATCGAATTGAAAGACCGGGTGGAAGAACTGCGCGAGGCCAGCAAACTGCTGGAGGCGCAGCGTCTGGAGCAACGCACCTTGTTTGATCTCGAGATGATCAACGAGATTGGCTACTGCTCCGGC
>CAYPCS010000201.1:0-2292 GCA_964409275.1 uncultured Granulosicoccaceae bacterium | reverse complement strand
CACATACCGAACAATATAGTGAAAACGGATACCGGATTATTGTGGGCCTAAGAAAGCCGGCATAGGAAAAACCGGCATAGGGAAAGCCGGTAAGAGAAAGCCTGGTCAGGGAATGCCTCGCCAAAGACAACCCGACCAACCCGCGGGCGTTACGTTACCACCCCGCCGTTAACCTGCAATAGCTGACCGTTAATAAAGCCACCCTCGTCGCTGACCAGTAGTCCAACCGCAGACGCTATATCCTCAGGCGTGCCGAGCCTGCCACTGGGATTATTTTTCTGTAGCGCATCCATATGATCAACATGCCCGGGGTAGATCACTTCTCCGACTATAGTGCCCGGTGAAATAATGTTGGTCGTAACACCCTGCCTGCCAAATTCCTTTGCCAGTGATTTGGTCAAACCCCAGGACGCATGCTTGGACACACTAACCGCAGCCTTGCCGTTATAACCCTGCTGCGCATTCATTCCGGTGAAATGAATAATGCGCCCCCATCCTTTTTCGATCATTCCGGGAAGACAGGCACGCGCCAGCCAGAAAGACGATTTGAGATTGATATCCATCACCCGGTCCCACTGCTCTTCTTCACAGGTCAAAAAGTCTGTATCCGGTCGTACCGCAGCGTTGTTAATCAAAACATCAACCGCGCCAAACCTGTCGATTCCGGTTTTCGCCACCGATTGCGCTTGCTCACGCACGCCAATATCCCCCATCGCAACAACAGATTCACCACCAGCGGTGGCAATTGCATCGGCCACGTTTTCACAGGCCTGCCGATCTGCCGAGCCATTAAGTACTATTGAGTAGCCACGCGCAGCAAGATCCAGCGCGATAGCCCGTCCGATATTTCGTCCTGATCCGGTGATTAAAGCGCATTTTTTGTCAGACATAATCTTTACTCCAAACGAGTTTCCTGCAAGTTTACTTCAAAGCGCCGTGTCGATGTAATAAGCTGCCAGTGGTCCACTGTCAACCCCCGGAAACGCGCAATGACAAACTCACAAACCGACCAGCCGAGAAACAATGGTGGTCCATTGCACGGCATGCGTGTTATTGAACTCGCACACGTGATGGCCGGGCCTGTCTGTGGATTGATGCTGGCTGACATGGGGGCCGATGTTATCAAGGTAGAGAACATCAACGGCGGAGACGATACACGGCGCATGGTACCGCCAGAGATCAACGGCGAATCTGCGGCCTTTATGATGATGAATCGCAATAAACGGGGTATCGCACTGGACCTTAAAAATCCAGCGGGCAAAGACGTATTTTTAACCATGATCAAGGATGCTGACGTGCTGATAGAAAACTATCGCCACGACACGATGACTAAACTCGGAATCGGGTATGACACTCTAAAAGAAATTAATCCCGGTCTGATTTATTGCGAAATTTCCGGCTTCGGCCGCACCGGCCCGTATAAGGACCGTGGAGGTTTTGATCTGATTGCCCAGGGAATGTCCGGCATCATGTCTGTTACCGGTGAGGGACCAGACCGGGAGCCGGTTAAAGTAGGTCCTCCTGTATCAGATATCACGGCGGGTATACTCGCCGCCATGGGGGTAAATGCAGCCTACATACACAAACTAAAAACCGGTCAGGGCCAGCGCGTAGACACCTCGTTGTTCGAAGCGGCGATCACCCACACGTACTGGCAGTCGGCTATCTGCTTTGCAACCGGTGTATCACCACAACCGATGGGTTCAGCGCATCCGTTAAACGCGCCTTACCAGTCAATTGCCACCAGTGACGGCTGGATCAATCTGGGAGCCGCCAACCCGAACAACTGGCTGCGCATGCTAAAAGCGATAGACGCTGAACACCTGGCTTCCGACAACCGATTTACAGACAATGCCGCGCGCATGGCCAATCGCGAAATACTGGTTAAGGTGCTCGGCGAGTACTTTCAGAAAAAGACCACCGACGAATGGATGCACACGCTCAACGATCTGGGTATACCGGCAGGGCCGGTACTGTCTATCGCCGAAATGCACAATGACCCGCAAGCGATAGCCAGAGACATGGTGACTACAGTCGATCATCCGGCTGCCGGAACCGTAAAAACCATTGGCAGCCCGGTAAAATTTCACTCAACACCCACTGATATAACGCGCCCCGCACCACTTTTTGGGCAACACGCAGAAGAGCTGCTGGTCGAATTTGGTTATAGCAGTGAGCAAATAGAAAAACTGCTGGAGAAAGGTGTGGTCGCAAGCCATGCTGGCGATTCAGGGGAACTTTGAGACAAGGCGATTATTTCCCCCCGGGTTAATTAATTAGTGCCCATCCAGA
>CAYPCS010000200.1:0-2297 GCA_964409275.1 uncultured Granulosicoccaceae bacterium | reverse complement strand
GCTGTGGCTGAAAATCCAAGGTGTAACGTACCAGCTGCCAATATCGGTGTGTAAAATGATGAGCCGGATTCCAGCACGTGTACGTTGTCAGAGCCTGTCAGATAAGACTCAAACTGGGTGTGTCCGTGTAATATTTGTACCAGCGCATTAAAATCGTTGTTGGATTGATCAGCATAGATAATTTGAATGTCAGATTCATCGGCTTTACGCAGTGAGTCAATGACCGATTGCCAAAGACCCAACGACGTACCGCCATCTGCACAACCCATATCACTGAAGGTCCAGTGACCACCGTCACTATTGCGCTGCTCTTTCAAACTGGACAATGCGTCGAGAACACGCGGGATGGATCGGTCAATAACATCCTTGGCACCAATTGTTGCCAGTGAGTACAAGCCACCACCTGACATCGTGATATTGTCTGCCTGAATTGTTGGTTTACTCATTTTTACCCTTGAGTTTCATAGATCGTACTGGCTCACCGTAGTTGGAAAAGCCACTGCTAAGGAAACAGCCGAATCCCGGTTTAACCGCATGCCGTCGTTGGTGAACAGCGCTGAAGCGCATGTGTTGGTACACTAGTGTAGTGTGACCTGCAAAGTGTGCGAATGAGAGTTTCGCCATTTGGCTTGCAACAAGGCGAAGCTCGCAGGCAATAGTGGACTCTTTTCAAGAGCTTTAACGCAGTTGCGGGTCAAATGGCGAGCTCCCGCAGGGGCGATCGAATAAAGTGCTGCTCAATGATCATGGCAATATCATAACCTAGTGATTTGTATGAACTTAGTAAAGAGAGATATGCACTTTGATCGATTGACTCATTTGTATACTTTGCAGGTCACACTACACTAGCCCTCAACACCAATCAATACAATGAAAATGACTCCGCATCCACTGAACCCTCTGGACAAACAGGAAATAAGCAAAGCTGTAGAAGTCATTAATCAGCAGGCAAATCTCGACGACTCCGCATGGTTTGAAACCATTACGTTAGAAGAACCCGATAAAGTCGAGCTTAAAAACTTCGAGGCGGGACAAAACATTGAAAGGCGCGCTTATGTCTGCTGCTATGAACCATCGAGCAATCGAACATTTCGTGGAATTGTAAATCTCAATACTGAGAAACTTGAGAGCTGGAAACATATACCCGGTGCGCAGGCACGCATTGTCACTGAAGAGTTCATGGCTGGTGACCAACTGGTTAAAGCGGACTCGCGATTTCGTGAAGCGTGTGCACTTCGGGGTATCACAGACCTCGACCGTGTGTTGGTAGAAACCTGGTCCGCTGGTAATTTCAACATCGAGGAAGAACAAGGCGAACGTATTGCCTACTGTTACTGCTGGCTAATCAACGAAGCCGGTGACAATCGCTATGGTCGACCAATAGGCAATCTTCATCCCGTGGTCGATTTAAGACGACGCGAGGTTATTCGGATTGATGATTTTGGTGTGATCGATATTCCACCTGACACAGCTGCAATACGGCCCGATAAAAATTTGCGAACAGACGTGGCACCTTTAAGCATTGAGCAGCCAGAGGGTCCGGGTTTTTTAGTAGATGGCTATCATGTTGAGTGGCAAAAGTGGAGTGTCAGAGTAGGATTCAATGCACGCGAAGGTCTTGTATTGCATTCAATTTCATATCAGGACAAAGACCGCAAGCGCCCGATTATGCATCGGGTTTCAATGCCTGAAATGGTCGTACCTTATGGTGACCCATCGCCTGGTAACTTTCGTCGTAATGCATTCGACACTGGAGAATACGGTATTGGACTAGCTCTGGATTCACTCACATTGGGATGCGATTGCCTCGGGCATATCCACTATTTTGATGTAACCACCCACGACTGGTGTGGAAATCCGAAACTAATAAAGAATGCGGTTTGCATGCACGAAGAAGACTACGGTCTTTTGTGGAAGCACACAGATGCCAAAACCGGAAAAATGCGAGCCGTACGGTCAAGGCGGCTGGTTATCTCTTCGATATGTACCATAGGTAACTATGTATATGGATTCTATTATTACTTCTATCAGGATGGCACCATTGGTGTTGAAGTGAAAGCAACGGGTATTCCGTTTCCAACAGCGATAGCAGCCGGTGAAGAATCGAAGTTCGGCACTATTGTCGCAGCCGGAATTCAATCACACGTTCACCAGCACGTATTTAGCTTCCGATTTGATATGTGCGTCGATGGGGAAAACAACTCGGTAAGTGAGGTCGAATTTGGATCATCACCAATCGGCCCTGACAACCCGCACGGCAATGCCATTGAGATACGAGAGCGCACGCTGCAAACAGA
>CAYPCS010000199.1:0-2379 GCA_964409275.1 uncultured Granulosicoccaceae bacterium | reverse complement strand
ACACGCAGTCTGTTTCCTGGAGGCTCGTTCATCTGACCGTACACGAGTGATACTTTGTCGAGTACGTTTGATTCTTTCATTTCATGGTAGAAATCGTTCCCTTCACGAGTACGCTCTCCCACACCCGCAAACACCGAGTAACCTGAGTGCTCGATCGCGATGTTTCGAATCAATTCCATCATGTTTACGGTCTTGCCTACACCGGCACCACCGAACAGTCCGACCTTACCACCCTTGGCGAACGGGCAAAGCAGATCGATTACCTTAATACCGGTTTCAAGCAGCTCGGTAGAACCGGCTTGCTCTGCATATGAAGGCGCAGCGCGGTGAATGGCTGATCGTTCATCGGTACCTATAGGTCCGGCTTCATCGATCGGGTTACCCAGTACGTCCATGATGCGACCCAGTGTTGCTTCACCGACGGGTACTGAAATTGGCGCACCGGTGTTACCCACTTCAATACCGCGACGCAAACCTTCAGAGGAACCCATTGCGATTGTTCTTACTACACCATCGCCAAGCTGCCCCTGTACCTCCAGTGTGGTTTCTGTTCCTTCGATAGACAGAGCGTCGTATATCTTTGGCACTGCATCACGCGGAAATTCCACGTCTACTACCGCGCCGATGATTTCGACAATTGATCCAGAACTCATATGTGTTCCCCGATTTCTAATTCTTTAAAAGTAATCTGTTTACTGGCTGTTCTAAACAGCGGCGGCGCCACCAACGATCTCGGATATTTCCTGAGTAATCGCGGCCTGACGTGCTTTGTTATAGACCAGTTGCAGGTTGTCGATAATGTCGCCGGCATTGTCGGTCGCACTTTTCATTGCCACCATCCGGGCCGCCATTTCACAAGCGGTATTTTCAACAACTGCCTGATAGACGATAGATTCAATATAGCGCTTCATGAGTTCATCCAGCACTTCTTTGGAATCCGGCTCGTAGAGATAATCCCAGTGATGTGACAAACGCTCATCGGTGTCCGGTACAGTAGGTACCAGTTGCTCTACTTTGGGTGACTGGGTCATGGTGTTGACGAAGTCGTTTTCAACCAGATACAGGCGATCAAGCCGGCCTTCATCGTAGGCATCCAGCATCACCTTGATGGTGCCGGTGATCTCTGCGAGCTTCGGTGCATCACCGAGGTCTGATTTTTCCGCCACCACATTGCTGCCAAGGCGTCTGAAAAAGCTCTGTGCCTTTTTACCGATGGTACACACGTCTATTTCGACACCCGCCTCCGAGTAGTCTTTCATAGAAGCAACGGCTTTTTTGAAAGCGTTGATATTCAGCCCACCACAAAGGCCGCGGTCGGTAGATACCACTATATAACCGACACGGGAAACCTCTGGTTTCTCGATCAGGTACGGGTGCTTGTATTCCACGTTACCGGCGGCAAGGTGGCCAACCACACTGCGTATCTTGGTTGCGTATGGACGCGCGGCTTCCATGCGGTCCTGCGCCTTGCGCATTTTACTCGCAGCGACCATTTCCATCGCTTTGGTGATCTTTTGAGTATTTTGAATACTCTTGATCTTGGTGCGTATTTCTTTAGCGCCAGCCATGTCTGTCTCTCAGAGTAAACGACTAACTAGTAGACGCCGTTAGCAACGAAATCATCAATGGCGGCTTTCATACCGGCTTCGATATCGTCGTTGTAGTCGCCCTTCTCGTTAATCTTGTCAAGAATGCCCTGGTGACCAGAACGAACATGTGCATGCAGACCTTCTTCAAAAGGTACCACCTTGTTGATTTCGAGGTTGTCGAGATAACCTTCGTTGGCGGCATACAGAGAAACGGCCATTTCACCAACGTTCAGAGGCGAGTACTGCTTCTGTTTCATCAGTTCGGTTACACGCTGGCCACGCTCAAGCTGCTTACGGGTGGCTTCATCAAGATCCGAGGCAAACTGAGCGAAAGCTGCCAGTTCCCGATACTGGGCCAATGCCAGTCGAATACCACCGCCAAGTTTTTTAATAATCTTCGTTTGTGCCGCACCACCCACACGAGATACCGATAAACCGGCGTTAATCGCAGGGCGGATACCCGCGTTGAACAGATCACTCTCGAGGAATATCTGGCCGTCTGTAATTGAAATTACGTTGGTTGGTACGAAAGCGGATACGTCACCTGCCTGCGTTTCAATGATAGGCAGTGCAGTCAATGAACCGGTTTTACCTTTAACGCGGCCGTTGGTTTCTTTTTCTACGTACTCTTCACTGACCCTCGCCGCGCGCTCAAGGAGACGCGAATGGAGGTAGAAAACATCACCAGGATACGCTTCACGACCTGGTGGACGTCGCAGCAACAGTGATACCTGACGATAGCCCCAGGCCTGTTTGGTGAGATCGTCGTATACAATCAGTGCGTCTTCGC
>CAYPCS010000198.1:0-2481 GCA_964409275.1 uncultured Granulosicoccaceae bacterium | reverse complement strand
ATTCTAACCTGAAGATCTCTATCGATAGCAGACATTCGTTGTCTCGTATCTGTTAGACGGCTTTTGGCCGAGAGTTGTCTCTCACGCCACTGATGTCAATAACCTATCTGGGTGATAAGTCTAAGGACTTGAGAGTGCCCAAGGCGGCTCATGGACCGGTCAAATCATTCAAAGCAGCTCAAGTCGATATTTTCAATTTCACAAACATATTGCACTGCCTTCCTCTGACACATTTCACTCATGAAGCGATCAAGGTTAGAGAATGAGATTGGTGGTCGGGAAATATCACCACACCATAATGCCAACGTAAACAAAAAGTGGCCGCAAGCGGAAACGTTGTCACCCAACTAAAAGCAAATGAGGCGCAAGGCTCGCATTGTCAGGGAAATAGTGGAGATCAAGCATAGTATTCCTTCACGCGAAATGTGTTGAGAAGTAGCCATCTGCAACTACCACTGTTGGCCGGTCAGCGCCCCAACGAACCAGCGACCCCGGTCACATCAAGTGCAACGCGACACCATGAAGACCTAAAGTTTGGCCGTTACCTCTGGTCCCGATTGCCATTCCTGGTACTACCGTATCCTCTGTGATTGAGCTGACAGCATCTTCAAACCGTGCATCCAGATAGTCCTGGGGGGTTACAACGATTTCCTGAGATGCCCCGCATTGCACTGAAAAACAGTCTCCGTGATTATCTACCCGACCATCAAAAAGCTGCCCCACGAAATTGGCGGCTTTTTCTGGCTCTTTAGCCCGAATATGAATCTGCTCAATACCAGACGCACCATTTTCATGCGATTGATACTCTGGTTTCCAGAATGCTTCTTGCGCCTGGTTTTCGCAAACAAAGAAAGCCAGCCCCGGCAGGGTCGGGGACGTCACGAAGGTTAATTTAAATGAAAGAGTCACTTTAGAACCATCTGGAAGCTGCCCACTTCGATCAAACGCGAACGGAGCATAGGTCTGAAGGCCCTTTTTGGTGAAACTCTCGCAATCTGCAATGGCATCTTCACTTTGAAAGACGATCATTGACACGCCTTCTCCAGTCTCAATGAATTCGTGATTATGTGCCCCAAAACTGAATTTCGGCGGGACATCATCAAACCGATGCGGATCGATTCCCCTCGGGCGATCTACTTCCAGAATCTCAATAAAATTACGTTCGCTAAATTGGGCCAACCGATTGGAAGTGCCCATCCTGTTCTCGTGTTGAGCGCGAGGTGTAAGCGTGAAACCAGCGCTGATAAACGCCGCTGAGGCATTATCAAGGTCAGGCACAGTGATTACGATATGGTCGATAGAGCGGCCGGACGTCATATTTCATCTCTCTTTGGGGCACGGCAAGTTTAATCAATAGTGTCCGGCAGATCGAGTCGGGACTGATTTGCTTTCCGTGAATCGGACGGTGCATTTCAACCCCTGCACATTTATGTTATGTTATATCATAGCTTTTAGTCACTTCGCACATCATCACTTCACACATCATCACCTCATGAGCACAAGACACAGGCCCGGTTTCAAACTATTGCTGGTTAGCATCGGCCCAAGGCTGGGTGCCGCAATAATGGTGTCGGCCATTTTGTGGATCGGTTTTTTCTGGGCAACATCGAACCCCGGGGCGCTATAAAGTGCGCTGTTTGGTGTGCAGTGAGTTAGAGGTATGAGTAACGCCATCGCTTTTGAAAACGTAACACTGGGCTACGACAGGCATCCGGCTGTACTTCGACTAAAGGCAGAGATCACCAAGGGCAGTTTAACTGCTGTAGTTGGCCCCAACGGCGCGGGAAAATCCACCTTGCTCAAAGGTGTTACCGGAACGCTATCGCCATTGGCCGGCAGCATGTCGCTCGGTGATATTGAAAAGAACCAGATCGCCTATCTGCCACAACAGTCGGAGGTAGATCGTACCTTCCCGATAACGGTCATTGAAATGGTTGCCATGGGTCTGTGGCGCGAGATTGGTGCGTTCTCACGAATCAATCGCAGCCATCGAACCCGCATAAAAGAAACGATAGCTGCGGTTGGACTTACCGGCTTTGAGAAGCGACCCATTGGTTCTTTATCAGGCGGACAAATGCAGCGCGCATTGTTCGCACGACTGTTGCTGCAGAACGCACAACTGGTGCTGCTCGATGAACCGTTTAACTCGATAGATACTCGCACGACAAATGACCTGCTTGGCGTAATCAGACACTGGCATAGCGAGGGGCGGACCGTCCTGGCAGTACTGCATGATGTGGACACCGTACGCTCACACTTTCCACAGACCCTGATGCTGGCTCGGGAGCTCGTGGACCACGGACCCACAGCCCGGGTGCTAACAGCCGACAACCAGTTTCGAGCACGTCAGATGTGTGAAGCTTGTGACGGCCCCCCTCACACCTGCGGACGCTTAGTGAGCTAATGTCGGTAGCGTGGGACGTGATATTCGCACCCTTTGCCGACTTTGGCTTTATGCGCCGCGCCTTGCTTGGCTGCACG
>CAYPCS010000197.1:0-2496 GCA_964409275.1 uncultured Granulosicoccaceae bacterium | reverse complement strand
CTGGTCGCCTTTTGGAAACTCGACCTACCGGACTCACACGATAGTACTCGATAAAACCTATGCGGTGATAAACGTACCCGCTGCAACCACGTTTCACGGATTCAGGAGTCGAAGCGGTGAGGACAGAGATTCCAAAATATATTTCTTTAAAGATCCCTCTGGCTCAGCACCCAATCCGGTTGATCCCGGTTTTAACAATGGTTTTGATCCCGCGACACAAGTGCCGGCTGCAGGCTGGTACCGGGTTGATCGCAACTGGACCGATCCGTTTAGTGATTATGCGGGTTCGCCGGTTGATGACAGTAATCCCGGAGCCGTAGTTGTACCCGGCGCCCGAATCCTTGTGGTGAAGACGAACGATAACATTTCATCCGGTGCGAGCGATTTTGGCAACATCAGGACACAGGCGGTATGGAGAGTGTGCGACGGTACCTATGCCTGTGCAACACCTGCGGACAATGTGGCAGTGCGGGTGACAGGTGACGTATTTACTTTTCAGCAAACGCAGGCGCCTTTTGTCAGGCAATGTTCGGCAATGTCAGGATATACCGCATATACCGGCAGCAAATCCTATCCCGGAGTTTATGCCGCGGCCGAGCAGCAAAACGTGCAGGCGGGTGCTATTGCGCGCGTTGTACTAACGCCGCATAACTCTAATCATGCCTCTCAATACGTGGACGGGCGCTGGGCATTTGATCTATCTGCTATTGCGGCGAACATAGACCTTGATAACGTCACCGGTGAAGTACTGACGAGTGGTCTGAATGTACCTGGACCCGGTCAGAATATAGCAGGCCAGAGTTGCAATGTAGCGGACATCACCTTCATTGCACCCACAGTGGCGAATCCGCTGGCGTACTGGGATATACCACCGCAATGCCAGGTACCGAACGGATGGGGTCATCGAATTGATAACAACACCAGTCAGGATCACTATGTCCCTGCCTATCAGCTAAAGCTCAATGCGCCAATAAAGGTGGCCACCCTGGCTGGTACCGTGCTGAATTTCCCTGCACAGATACGGACGATGGATTTATCACTGCCCGGTGCAGATAACGCGGTAGAAACCAGCCGCTGGCCGGCGAGCAATTATGAAGCGATAGCGTCGATAACAGTGTTGGAAAATCCGTCAGTTAACGCAACAAAAACGGCCCCTTCAGGATGGCCGGTTGATTCGACGTTCAGTTACGTATTGTCAGTGGAGAACCAGGGAAATACCCCGCTATTCGGATATTTTTTATCAGATCAGCTGCCTCGTAGCGGCGTAAACGGCAGCGAATTCGATCCGGAATACGGAGCTGCTTATATCAATGCACCGGCCGGTGAGGTAATACTTGAGACAAGCACAGACAGCAGTTGCAGTGTTGATCCGTTACTCGCAAGCTGGTCCGCACAAGCATTGCAATCGTCTGGCAGAGCAGGGTATCAATCTGAAAGTGACAGTCTCGACTCCTCCACACTTTGTCTGCGGCTAAGGCGCTCGGTGGCCGGGCCACCGCTGGAAGTTGCTGCCAGTTTGAACATGGCCATTGATATTATAATACCGGACGACGTTTTCCTTTCCGGTAAAAGGCTCTTTAACAAAGCGCTGGTTGGCGTCAGTGACAGTTTTGGTGGCAGCAGTAACATCAGCCCTTCCGAGACAGCACTGGTCAGCACAATAGTGGACGGTGCTGTGGTGCTGGGTGCCAGTAAATCCACAACGGGATCACTTTCTCACGCCGGTCAGACAGGTTGGCATCTCGGCTATCAAAATACTTCCGGTACGTTGGCGTATGCAGTCACTGTGAGCGACACCTTGTCCCCCTCACTGGTCTATCGGGGTCTACAACAGCCGTTGCCAGCCGGGGTAAGCTGCACGAATGGAACCGCCGGAGATATCAATGCTGACGGCATAACTGATTGTGCTTTAGTTGGTGCAAACCCGGATGGAAGCGGCGGCACTCTTGAGTTTACAATCGATGAGCTTGCTGCCGACGATGGAAATGCTTCGGGTGGCCCCGATCAGGGACAGCTGGGCATCTGGACCAGGGTTATCGGTGATCAGGTGGTCGGAAATTGTGTGACCACTATTCCGGCAGGTGGTGTAGGCGGCAATGCCTGCGTAGATGGCCAGTTGTCGCAAGGCAATATTGTAAAAACCCGGCTGACTTATGGCAATCGAGCGGGTGAAATTCCTCCAGTGTATTTTGGTGAGACTATTCAGTACTCGCTAACGGTTAGCAACACTGGTACAACGTCGCGCTATCTGTGGCTGGAGGACAGGCTACCTGTGCAGACTGGCTATCAGGCTGGCAGTTTGACTATCGATGGTGCCAGCGCCTCAGACAGCCTCTTTACAGCGGATGGTCTGGTTTATATCTCGCCTTTGCCGCTTGCACCCGGAGCGCAGGTTGAGATAGTTTTTGATGTAGTGGTAGTAGCGGGGACCATCGGTGCGCTGGTCGCTAACGACGCCGTGTTCATGTTGTGTGCGGATCGGTTTTCAACAGATAG
>CAYPCS010000196.1:0-2531 GCA_964409275.1 uncultured Granulosicoccaceae bacterium | reverse complement strand
ACGGTCGGACATTCCTATTTCTTTCTGCCGCAAATCATATGGGCTTTTCATCAGCACAGTCCCGATGTCACGATTTCCCTGCGCAGTGGCCTGTCACCCGAAGTGGTCAGCCTTGTCGAAAAAGGGCAAAGTGACATTGGCTTCGCAATTTTGCCGCTCGATACCCACGGGGTGGTCATTGAACCAATGCCTGAAGTCGAGCTCGTCTGCGTAATGCCGGCGAGCCACCCGCTCGGTGCACTGGAGACGGTTGAGCCTGGCCACCTGGTAGATGTGCCACTGCTGTTGATTTCCGAAAACAGCCTGATGCGAAAGCGGCTTTTGCATACTTTTCAGGAAGCTGGCGTCAAACCCAACGTTATTATGGATTCAACTTACACCGGCCCGATATGCAGTCTGGTAGCGAAAGGCATGGGTGTGTCCATTCTCGACACTGTCACCGCTGACGCTTACCTGGACCATGACATTGTCATCCGTCCGTTTGCGCCTGCCATTCCCTGTGAGTTGAAACTGGTGACGCCGGCAGGTCAGGCTTTATCTGCGCCCGCGCAGGCGTTCATCAAGCTCGCTAAAGATATGCTGACCAAGCGGCCCAACACGGTTGCAGCCTAGAAGATTGCGCGCCGCGAGCATTGCGCTGTCGCGTAGCTAACTGCGGAGTTTTTTACACAGATCAGACATATGACCTTCACGGGCGAATTGTTCGCCCAACGGGGTTGGGACTTCCCACCAACTTTAAAATATTGGTTGGAGACGTTTCTGCCACTCAGACATCAAAATATATTCGTAAGCCGGTGGAAGCTGATCCCCGATCGGCGAACATGTCGTGCAGGTTGTCACTTCCAATTGACTGCACTCAGCACCACTGAATTAGAATGCTATTAAAAACAGCATGATAGAAATCTGTTAGATGGAAGTCTGCATGGCAGAACCTCTGCTACTGCGAACGTGCCCTGACGGTGCGTTTTTATCGATCATTTTCGTTACGTATGAATAACTATGCGCCTCAAATGATCGTTCCCGTGTTTACAAGAGCAGGGCCCTCGCCATAGCACGCTCTCGCTACGCAGACTTCTACCGCGCAGACCGCTTGCCTACCCGGAGAGTTCAATTGAAAAATCGCGTTTTTACAATGCCTTTGTTTTAAGGGGCGCTCATTTACTTCGGACAATATTTTTATGGAAGCTTGACAGAGAAAATCTAATGGGTCACCCCTAATGGCGTGTTATTCGTGCCCTGCAAACAGTGCCCCTTGAACCGAAGCATCACAGCCACTGATCCACATCCTGTGCACCGACGATAGCCATGATCTCAACGATACCGTCTGTTATTCGGTAGTACACGCTATCGGAACCACACACGCTGCGCCGGTAGCCATCGCGTATCTCTGTTACTGGATGTGAAAGCGGCTGATCTGCCAGTTGTTCAAAGTGATCGAAAAACGCAGTGAAATACTGATCAGCTTGTGCTTGTCCATATCGCTGAAATCCAAAGCGATATATTCGAACAAGATCAGCTTCGGCGGTTTCACTGAGCTTATAGTTTGGCATCGCTATCTAGCGCGGCTCTGGCTTTGGCTAGAATCTCATCGCGAGTAAGACTGGAGAAACCGCCCTGTTCCGCGCTGATGAGTTTGTTGCGGATGTACTGGTTTTCTCGTGCTTTACGAATCAGGTCGTTCACCACTTCGCTTTTGGAGGTGTACTCCTCGCTTTCAACCTGCTCTTTCAACCAGGCCTCGTTGGGTGTGGTAAGCGAAATACTTTGCCGCGCCATGGGTCTCTCCTGGTATTATATGGTGTAAATATACACCATATTCGCACCACGCGCCTTAACTGTATTTTTTCATTGAATTGCAACTGCGTTAGCACCAGGGCATTCACTCGTGCAATCGGGCGATGTTTCCTGGCTACTGAGAGGCAGCCCACTAGCAGTATTTTTCCGGTCCCGCCCACTGGCCAACGGAATAGCGATCACCATGGGCCCAGCCTATGGGTAATATCTCGTCGATTCTCGCCAGATCCTCATCACTTAAATCCAGCGCACCGCCTTTGGCCACTTCACGCAAATGGTCAATGTTACGGGTGCCGGGAATAGGCAGAATGTGATCACCCTGATGAGCCAGCCAGGCGATGGCAAGCGTGGCGGCCGGAATCCCTATATCTGCCGCCAACGCTCTAAATTTTGCGTTGATGGCCAGATTGGCACTAAGGTTTGGTTCGATGAAGCGTGGGTTAACCTTCACAAAGTCCATTTCGGCAATGGCCGCGGCCTGATGAGGATGGTCAGTCAACAAGGAGCGACCGACAGGCGAGAACGCCACCAGTGAAGCACCGATTTCAGCACAGGTTTGGACCAGTCCCATTTCCGGTGAGCGTGTCGACAGCGAATACTCCGATTGCACGGCCGCTACCGGATGTACGGCATGAGCACGACGCAACGTCGATGGTGCGATCTCTGAATAGCCAACTGCCTTTGCCTTGCCTGCCTTGACAAAACCTGCGACTGTCTCGGCGACTGCTTCGATCTCA
>CAYPCS010000195.1:0-2592 GCA_964409275.1 uncultured Granulosicoccaceae bacterium | reverse complement strand
ACTATCTTTTTTGCCGCTACGCAGTCGGGTCAGTTACACGCACTGCAGTCGCGCCATATCATTAATCTTTGGCGGCCATGGCACGGGAATCATTGGAAAACAGAGTAACAATTGACTAATCAGCTAGTCAGTTCACAAATTTATCTAGCGCCTGCAGTCACACCGAAGACTAAGTGGGTCGTCTCGATAATTCGTGAACAGACTTTTCACAGCAGCTGTCAACAGGGCAAGGTTAAAAAACGCAGATATGGTGGGCCTGCATCTTTTTTTACGCAGCTATGACGGCAGCTGCTTCGATCCGTGTTCAATTTTGGCTCTGCCGTCCTACGGTAACCTACGTTCTTGTGGGCGGCCAGGCCACTACATAATGTCTAGCTTCGCACGCGCTGCATCTCGGCATCATAGAGCGGCACCAGGTGTACATCGCACGGCACTCTTTTCGTTGCAACTTCGATTTCGTAATCACCCTGATTTATATAGTCATCATCCACACCGTCATGTTGTCTAATATAGCCGTAGCCAATAGAGCATCCCAGGTGGTGGCCAAAACCTCCACTGCCAAGCCAGCCCGCGTGCTCACCGTTTCGAAAAATTGTCTCCTGACCAGAGAGAGACACATCGGGGTCGGTAACGGAAAAGCCAACAAGCTTCTTTTTTAAACCGGTCTGCCATTGCTGCAGTATTGCATCGCGTCCCTTGAATGGAATTTCGGATTTGTTCGCTTTCACAGCCCAGCCGAGTCCGGCCTCCAGCGGAGTATGATCAGGACCAATATCGCTTCCCCAGGCTCGATAGCCTTTTTCCAGACGACACGATTCTATAACCCGGTAACCTGCGTTTATCATACCGGCGGGCACACCGGCTGCAATTAATGCATCGTATACCGTAACGGCGTATTCAACTGGCAGATGCAACTCCCAGCCAAGCTCACCGACATAGGTAATGCGCAGCGCATGAACAGGACAGCCGCCAATGCCAATCGTTTGCATGGTGGCAAACGGAAATGCTTCGTTAGATACATTACTTCGCGTAACCGATTGCAGTATCTCGCGAGCCAATGGCCCCATCAGGGATAACACACAGTTCGACGACGTTACATCGACCAATTGTGCGTTTAAGCCCGGCGCTATGTTGGACGAGATCCAGTTAAAATCACGAGTGGCGAAACCGGTTCCGGTGACAATATAGAACTCATTGACACTCAGCCGGGTAACAGTAACATCAGCCTGAATTCCGCCATTGTCATCAAGCATTTGTGTATAGGTGATCGTCCCCGGTGGTTTACTGACGTCATTAGCCGCAATCCAGTTCAGCGCTTCGAGCGCATCCGGCCCCTTTAAAATAAATTTGGCAAACGATGTCTGATCGATCAGTACTGCAGCGTTGCGAACTGCGCGGTGCTCTCGCCCCACAGCGTCGTGCCAACCGGGTTTATCGAAACTATAAACATCACGGGGAATTTCACCCGCCTTGAGATCGGCAAACCAGTTCGGTCTTTCCCAGCCAAGCTTTTCACCAAAACAGGCTCCGGCTTTTTTAAGCTGCGCGAATAACGGAGAACGTCTGCAGGGACGGCCTGAGCTGTGCTCCTCATGAGGCCATGCCAACGTGTAGTGTTTACTATAGGCTTCAAGCGTACGGGTGCGAACCCAGTCAGTATCCATATGCGGGCGACCAAAGCGACGGATATCGACACTCCACAGATCAAAAGGTGGCACACCCTTACTCACCCACTCCGCCAGGGCCATACCCGCACCGCCGGCCGCGGCGATACCAAATGCATTAAACCCGGCACCAACAAAAAAATTGCGCCTTTCAGGTGCCTCACCAAGAATAAAGTTGCCGTCAGGAGTAAAACTCTCGGGGCCGTTGGTGAGTTGTTTTATTCCTGCTTCCGCAAGCGCCGGGACCCGGCCAACTGCCAGCTCAAGCATGGGTTCGAAGTGATCAAAATTCGAGTCGAGCAGCGTGTAACTGAAGTGTTCGGGTATGCCGTCTATCGCCCAGGGTCGGGGATTGGATTCATACCCCCCCATCACCAAACCGCCAACTTCTTCCTTGTAATAGGTCAGGCGATCAGGGTCACGCAGCGTTGGCAGGCTACTATCAACACCCGCTATCCTGTCTGTCAGCATATATTGATGCTGCACCGATACCAGGGGCACGTTGACTCCAAATCGGGCAGCAAACGCTCGCGTCCATTGTCCCGCGCAACAAACCACCTTTTCACATTCGATTCGCCCACGGTTAGTGATAACCGCTGCAATACCATTCTTGCCAATCTCTATATCGAGTACCCCGGTATCCTCGAACACCAACGCCCCCGACTGTTTCGCTGCTTTGGCAAGTGCCTGGGTAATATCAGACGGGTTAGCCTGTCCGTCGGTGGGTAAATAAGCAGCGCCGATAACATCATCTACCGCCATCAAAGGCCATAGTGTTTTTGCTTCTTCCGGTGTTAACAGGTGCATGTCCAGCCCGAAGGAGCGGGCAGTGGTCGCCTGGCGTTTAACCTCCGTCCAGCGATCAGTGTTGCACGCAAGCCGCAGCCCGCCATTCATTTTCCAGCCGGTAGCCTGTCCGGTTTCCCGC
>CAYPCS010000194.1:0-2777 GCA_964409275.1 uncultured Granulosicoccaceae bacterium | reverse complement strand
GGGCCAACGAGCACAGTAAATTCAGCATCCTGCATCTCCAGATTGATACCGTGCAGTACTTCAAACCTGCCGTAACTCTTGCTCAGGTTTTCAAGGTTGATTACAGGCATCTTCCTCACTCATTCTTGCGGATTATAAAAAACACACCAGAAAGGACAGGTTTATCCAGAAAATGTTACCGGTATCATTTTCTGACAATACTACACCCGGGAAGAATTATTTCCAGGAAAAACAATTTATTAAAACATGTTATCGGTAACATAATACGCATAAAGAACAGCGACTTATAACGTCACTTATCGACGATGATGAATTCCCCGGATATAACCTGCTTGCTTGTAACCAATGGTCGAGTTAAATAGATTGTACTCCTGCCCTCGACAACCTGCGAATTTTCAAGTGTTATGGTTGGCGTAGATCTGTCACAAAAGCGAATTGGAAAAATGCCCCTGCAAATCCGACCTCTGAATGAATCACGCGCGAACTTCGCAGGTCAGGTGGATGGTCTCGACATCAGGCAACCACTGGCGGAATCAGACCGCGTAACCATTGAAAATGCGATGAATACGTTTGGTGTGCTGGTCTTTCCCGATCAGCAGATCAACGATGAACAACAGTATGCGTTCTCCTGCAATTTTGGTTCAATGGAAAGGGCAACCGGTGACATTACTGCACAATCCGAGCGTCGCTTGTCGATGGAATTAAATGATATTTCCAACCTGAACAAAAACGGTCAGATTCTGGATCGCCACGACAGAACAAGATTGTTTGGTTTGGGAAACATGCTTTGGCATTCGGACAGTTCTTTTAAATCTACTCCTGCAAAGTACTCCCTGCTTTCGGCGCGTGACGTGCCCGATAGGGGCGGTAACACCGAATTCGCAGATATGCGTTTAGCCTGGGATTCACTTGATCCCGCTTTGAAGCGTGAGTGCAGTGACCTGGTGTGCGAGCACAGCCAGATATACTCTCGCGGTAAACTGGGTTTTACTGACTTCACAGATGACGAAAGGCTAAAATGGCAACCTGTTTTGCAAAAACTGGTACGCCGACACCCGGGGAGCCAGCGGCTGTCGTTATATCTGTCATCGCACATTGGAACTATTGTGGATTGGCCGGTACCAGAGGCGCGATTGTTCATTCTGGATCTGGAAGAACATGCAACTCAGCCACAGTTTGTCTACGCACACCAATGGCGACAGTGGGACCTGGTTATGTGGGATAATCGCGTGCTGATGCATCGTGCGCGACGCTATGATCATACCGTACGCAGAGACTTGCGCCGAACCACAGTGGCCGGCGACGCATCGACGATGCAAGACCTTTAAACACTGGAAAGCGCTTGATCTCTTTTGATTTTGTATCGAACCTTCACGTGCCTTGCTGAAACCCCAATCCTTTTCGGAAATAGCTTCAGACCCGCCCACCTGTGTCACTGGCGTCTTTAACAAAAAACGTCAACAAAAACCCGGCCAGCGCCCCGAGCGGAATACACAGCATTGCGCGCTGATACGCTTGTGAACTGTAGACGCGCACCCCGTCGCGAATGGTACCGTCCCAAAAAAGATCGAGAAGCGCCCCGATCAGTGGTTGCAATATTGCACCACTAGCGACAACACAGGTATTGATTATGCCCAATGCGGCACCGCGAGCATATTCCGGATTGTGATCACGACCTGCGGCGAATGTCAGAATCATCACAGAGCCACCAACCCCTCCTGCAAATAACAACACGCCGATCAGCCTTACACTCAGGTTCGGCAAAAATAGTATTGCTGCGAACGTTAGCGTAGACAGCAACGTACCTGCCACCAGCAGCGCGACACGACGTTGCAATTTGTCTGACAACCAGCCCATCAATGGTGCACCTACCAACCAGCCAACAAAAACTATTGACAACAATGGTGCCGATTCCGATCGAGGTATGTCCTTTACAGCGGCAAACCATGGAACTCCCCAAAGGCCTGCAAAGGCCAGTACCGGACCCGTCAGTGTCATTCCGACCAATGCAAACAACCAGGTTTGCGGGTTGGATGCGGCAACTTTAAGTGACTTCCGTAGCGGTACTACAGATGCACGATCATGTTTAACGGGTTGTACGGTAAGCCAAAGACCGGCTGCCAGAGCAACCCCGACCACGCCAAGTCCGTACAGGCTAAAACGCCAGCCGATCATTTCAATTAGTATTGCCAGCGGTGCCTGTCCTAAAATTGCACCGGAAGTACCTGCTAGCTGCCCCCCACCGGTAAACCCTGCGAAGTTCCGTGCCGGTAAACTGGTGGCAATAATCGTTAGTACGCCAACCCAGCTGAATGCGCTACCAAGCCCGATAAATAATCGACCGAGGTAGGCAAGCCACAACTGATCTGCACTGGCAAATAACACACAGCCGAGTGCGCAGAGTAAACTGGCTACAGTCATCAACACACGCGGCCCAATCCGATCCATCATGATGCCAACAGGAATTTGCACTACGGCATAGATATAAAAGTAAATCGCAGAGAGATTCCCCAATACCAGTGCGCTAACCTTAAACTCACGCATCAGTTCATCGACCATAACGCTGGGCGATACCCGCAACACAAAGCCGTAGAGAAAAAACAAAGAGCCAATGGCCCAGGCGATCAATCCGACACGAGCCATTACCGGGATTTCCTGTTGAAGAGAGTCTTACCTTACTTCAAGCGACAAATTGGTGCACCGCTATGATAAATGTGATTGCGAATAGTCTATGCAGCCAGGCTATGCCGTTTTCATTCAAAGGTACTGAGTCCAGA
>CAYPCS010000193.1:0-2778 GCA_964409275.1 uncultured Granulosicoccaceae bacterium | reverse complement strand
ATCACCATAAGATACACCCTGGCCATTAAAATCAAGATCAAACCCGTTATCAACACCTTGCACATACATGGCGAGACGTTCCAGCCCATAGGTAATCTCACCGGTCACGGGTTTACAATCGAACCCGCCAACTTGTTGGAAGTAAGTAAACTGGGTCACTTCCATGCCATCGCACCAAACCTCCCAACCCAGCCCCCAAGCGCCAAGCGTCGGGCTTTCCCAGTCATCCTCAACAAAGCGTATATCGTGTACTGAACGGTCAATGCCAATAGCATCCAAAGATCCCAGATAAAGTTCCTGAATATTCTCAGGGCTTGGCTTTAATGCCACCTGAAACTGGTAATAATGCTGAAACCGATTCGGATTCGCGCCATATCGCCCATCGGTGGGGCGCCGACATGGTTGCACATAAGCTGCATTCCACGGTTTTGGCCCTAGGGAGCGAAGTGTTGTTGCCGGATGAAAAGTCCCTGCCCCCATCTCCATGTCGTAAGGCTGAAGAATCACACAACCATGGTCGGCCCAATATTGTTGCAAAGTCATGATCAGCCCCTGAAAGGACTGCTTTTTCGAGGGGATAATATCTTTAGTCATAATGTCATTTTCCGTAGGCCTTTAGCGCCGGACGCTACTGTTCGCATTTGAACAGGTCAAGGCAGTATATCAACGAAAGATGAAATGCTTCCAGGATAAGCATAGACTCACAATTTTTACGAAAACCGGGGCCAAACCAGCAAAACAGCTCTAATAAATAGCAATAGTTTCGCTTATCCGGGCACTGACCTCATTTGACGGCCTTGCATCAAGGGCATCATTAAAAAACTTCAAAGCGATGCTTTTTTCACCTGTAATCGCTGCTATGAGTGCGCGCCCAATAAGGGCATCGGTATTTTTGGGCTCTTGAGTATTCAAACGCCGGAAAATCGTTTCGGCCTCTTCATAGTCACCTCGAACGCCATGGCAAAATCCGATGAGCCCCATAGCGTCCAGTGCCCATGCATCTGCAGCCAACCGAGCTTTGGCAACTTCGCACGTTTCACTATCAAACTGGCGGCCCAGAATTGTTTCGGCTTGCTCACGAAAATCAACCCTACCCAAGACCAGTTTAGTCTCCGCCGGGCGTAGCACACTTCTTCCCGGCAGCGAAGCAGACCCTACTGGTACATCCGTTAATGACACTATTGCTGACGATGTCGCCACCCTGGCCGCACCACTTAAATTCACATTTGTGGCTGTCACCACATCGCTATTCTCAAGCTCATCGGCATTTCTAAGTGCCAGTTTCTGAGGTGCGTGAAGATCAGCGGGGGCTGATAAAGATACTGCAACAGGCTCTTCTTTCTGCTTCGCCTTAAATTCATCAGAGGGCACTTTACTTAAGTGGTCTTGCTTAAGGTTTGCTCCCTTTACGCCCGAATTAGCAGTTGACTGGGACTGTTTTGCCAACAATTGCCGTTGGTATGGTTGTTGAGAATATTCAAGATCGATACAGGTCGCAGAAACACCACCGAGTTCGCAATCATTCACAGATGATCGAAGCAATACTTTTTGCGAAGTAACTTTTAGAAGCGACCCTGCTGAGACTTCATCTGTCACAGCTTTCATGATCAGCATCTCAGCATTCTTGGAGAGCGGGGCTAAATCTATGGTCAGAGAATCATTGATATCAGCCAATCTGAAGCCATTTGTTACCCTGCTGACGGAACACCCACTTCGACAGAAAATAGCGATACGGGTAACCCGACCATTTTCACCAATTTGAACATCTTGCAGGCGATTTACTGATTCAGCCGCCGGGTTAGTCAATAAGGTAGCTAATGATTTAGTCATTAATGTTGATTGCGCAAAAACAGACGTTACACTCAGCACGAGGTAAATTGTGACCACCGCCATGCGAACAGCCCACATTACAGGTCTGCACGGCTCATCAACTCTGTTATTTCCAAATCCTGGTTTCATGGTCCCCACTTCAGATCTTTACCCAAAACGTATTCACATAACGCAGAGTCGGTGCCCCAGGTCAAATTACGTGCTAACAATAGAAACAGCCCCCCGAATTTTCATTCGGAGGGCTGAAATTTAACAGCAATAATACTCAGCAAGCTCTAGTAGTAGTCGACAACATATCGACTACCTCTACGTAGATATGGATAATCATACGCATCATAGCACAAGATCGCCCGCAACAGTGCTTTCCGGCCGCGATGGTATCCAATTTTCTCTACTGGATAGCATGACGAAGGATAGCGGTAACTTGAGCGTCCATAATGCGACACCCGAGAAAATCCGAGTGGATCAAAACCAACAAAATAATGGAACAACGCATGTTCTAAACAATAATAACCGTGGCCTCGACGCGAATTGTAACCATGTGCATAACGCCTGCCGCTATATCTGCGACTGCTATAACGGGTGCGACTATAACCGCGATCGCGAACATGGCGTCTGTAATAACGGCGATCACGCCTATCGGAGCGACGATCATACCGGCGTCTATCAGAGCGACGGTCATACCTATCTGAACGACGGTCACCGCGGGACCTGTCTCCTCTCAGACGATCACCCCGAGGCCGATCTCCTCTGGGTCTGTCGCCCCTTGGTCGTTCACTGCGGGGACGATCATTTCTTGGTCTATCGCTGCGTGGTCTATCGCCACGGGGACGATCACTTCTAGGTCTATCACTTCTAGGTCTATCACTTCTAGGTCTATCACTTCTAGGTCTATCACTTCTAGGTCTATCACTTCTAGGTCTATCACTTCTAGGTCTATCACTTCTA
>CAYPCS010000192.1:0-2896 GCA_964409275.1 uncultured Granulosicoccaceae bacterium | reverse complement strand
ACGCACACACCGTGTTCGGTGCTGTGCAAAGTGATGCTGATCAGGATGTCGTCAACGCAATCGAAATGGGCGACTCGCTCAATTCTGTGACCATCGAAGGTGACACGACAGCTCTGTTGGCATCAGTTCCCGAAGTCGCACAGTGGAACTCGATACTGGACAAGTAAATCTCATGAGGGTGGTCGAACATTGACCACCCGTTATCCAGTGACTCGATCTTTCGTCCGCTCATTGGCTTGTACCAGCCACCCACTTTGCGCAGCGCCGGAGGAGGTTATGTGGTAAACAGCACCGGCGAACTCTATTCGGAGAGGCCTGGCCATTCAGATAACAACCGAACGACACAAGCAAATATTGAAAGGATGGTACACAGGGAGCCCACAACTAACCACGATTCTTCTACCAGTAATGACTACCGAACAATGCTTGCACAATTTCGACTAATTCAAAAGCCTGAATGTGGCTTTGCAAGACCTGACCGCCGATGTCTACTTCATTCTTCATTCACTGTTTAGTCAGCGGTTTAAACCTTAACGATATCTGACCCGGTAGCCGCCGAGCGTCATTGACAGTATTTGATGCGTCGATCAGTATCTGCGGGCATCAAAAACTGGAGGCAACATGCAACTCTCATCCACACTCCGACGTGCAGCGCAGATAAATCCGAATGGAACAGCGACCATTTTTGGAGATCGGCAAAAAACCTGGCGCCAGCTTGTCGACCGGGTTGCCAGATTTGCGAAGGCCCTGCAAACCGCCGGCATGGAGACAGGAGACCGGGTTGCAATTCTGTCGCTGAACTCAGACCGGTTTATCGAATATTACTTTGCCACTGGCTGGGGCGGCGGTGCAATGATGCCGATGAATATACGCTGGTCTACGCCGGAATGTGCCTATGCTCTGAACGACGCAGGTGCCGAGATTCTGCTGGTAGACGAAGCGTTCGTGGACAGGGCTGACGCCCTCAAAGATCAGGTCCCGAGTTTAAAAACCGTCATTTATTGCGGCGATGGTGACACACCCGAAGGGCTCCTGAACTACGAAGTACTCCTCGCCGCCGCTACTCCGGCAACCGATGCAGGTCGCAGCGGAGACGATTTGGCAGGCCTTTTTTACACCGGCGGGACTACCGGCTTTCCCAAGGGCGTGATGCTGTCACATACCAACCTGTACGTTGGCGGTGTATCCAATGCGCATGAGCTCGATCTTAACGATGGCGATGTCTACCTGCATTGCGCGCCCATGTTCCACATCGCGGATCTGCTTTGGTTCAACGCCGTCACACTTGTCGCGGGCACCCATGTGGTTATCCCAACCTTTACACCAGAGGGAACCCTGGCCGCGATCGAAGCGCACCGTCCAGGCCATGTATTGTTGGTGCCTGTCATGATACAAATGTTGCTGCAATGCGAGGCGCTTGAAAAAACCGACGTGTCTTCACTTAAACTGATCGGCTATGGCGCCTCACCCATCACCGAAGGCGTGCTGAAAACAGCGTTCGAAAAATTCCCGAATGCATCCTTCGTGCAGGCCTATGGCCAGACCGAGCTGAGCCCGGTAGTGACCATTCTGCCACCTGCCTACCACACGTTCGACGGTCCAAAGGCTGGCAAGCTGCGCGCTGCAGGCCGTGCGACGCGAGTCTGCGAAGTACGGATAGTTGACGATGATCAACAAGACGTTCCAGTGGGTGACATCGGCCAGATTGCCGTCAAGGGTCCAATCACGATGCTGGGCTATTGGAACAAACCCGATGTCACCGCAGAGACGATCATCGACGGCTGGTTAATGACAGGCGATGCGGGGTATATGGATGACGACGGCTTCATCTTCCTGATGGACAGGGTCAAAGACATGATTGTTTCAGGCGGAGAGAACGTCTATTCCGCCGAGGTTGAGAACGCGCTTAGCCAACACTCAGCAATTGCTACCAGCGCCGTGATCGGTATACCCAGCGATCAGTGGGGCGAGAGCGTTCACGCGATTGTGATCCTCCATCCCGGTGCCACGGTCACGGAGGAAGAACTGCAAACCCACTGCCACACCCTGATTGCTGGCTACAAATGCCCGCGCAGCATCGAGTTTCGGACAGAACCTTTTCCACTGTCTGGCGCTAACAAAGTGCTGAAAACCACCCTGCGCGAACCGTTTTGGGCAGGCAGGTCACGCAATATCTCATAGAACAAGAGCTGCGAGGTGTGAGTTGTGTGGACAGGTAGAACAGGTTTCCCGGAGGCCTTGAAAGTTGCAACAATGTGGCTTTGCAAGACCCCCAGAGATTGTTATCTGGCTCCATTAACCTGCAACTTCGGTGGACCAATTAAGCTGCTAATTTAGTGGCCCCGTTAGCTGCAAATCTGCTGGACCCATTAGCGTGCAAATTAACAGATCGAATTATGTATCAACTTTGTAGATCGATTCAAAGGCCTTGCTGGGTCCGTTGAGCCAGTTAAGGATGTATGTCGTATTTCGGTTTGCGATGGCCTCAAAATTACTCCAACGCTAAACTGCTCTTTAGCTAACTAAACGAGGCAACCTTTTACGGATACCGTTCGTTACCGAGTCAACCAGTTCCGGTGGAAAATCGTCGGGCAGGTTATCCTGTACTCGGCTTAGTACATCAACAGTGGTATCACTTAGCTCGACAAATATCGATTCAATACTTTTTTCCGACAAACCGCATTCTTTTCCAGTGTGGACGAAGTGCCTCCCATGAATTTCATTGACTCGATACTTATTAGAGGAACCCACATGCATAGCCATCTTGTATTCTTTTCTTTGAACTTGAGCGCAATCCAGGCTGTGTTGCAATGTCAAAATGTCGTACAACGGAGTTAATCTGAATCTTCCCTCAGGGAACAACGCAAGACTAAAATTTTTTGCATGTCCGTCTGTC
>CAYPCS010000191.1:0-2985 GCA_964409275.1 uncultured Granulosicoccaceae bacterium | reverse complement strand
CATCCGGAATCTGGTGACGCCAGCCTCAAAGCGCCTGCACAAAGCGGCATCGGTGTTGTGACACTGTGTGACCCCCATCTTTAATGACCTGTTGATCATTCCGATAATGCCAGTTGTCAGATTTATGGCAGCATTCGCCAAAAACCTGACAGAGCTCACAAATATCGTCAATTTCACGGCAACTGCGTGATCAAATCCATTGACCACACAGCTTGAAAACACCAACTATTGCCCTTCGAGCAACGCTTCCCATGTATATCCCGATCCTTCGAGTATACGACGCAGCTTCTTCAGTGCTTCCATTTGAATCTGCCGAACCCGCTCACGGGTTACACCGAGCTCTTTGCCCACATCTTCAAGCGTGGTTCGCTCATAACCATGCAATCCAAAACGGCGGACAACTACTTCGCGGTGCTTGCTCTCGAGCTTCATCAACCAGTTATTAATCTGTTTGTGAATATTGTCGTCCTGCAGCTTCCACGCGGGATCGGGGTTATTGTCATCGGGAATGATATCCAGTAACGGTCGATCACCGTCCGGCCCCATCGCCACATCAACAGACGACACCCGGTCACGCAGACCCAGCAACCGTTTCACCTCGGCGACCGGCTTTTCACACTCTGCCGCAATATCTTCAGCGGTCGGTTCCTTGTCCATACGCTGCTGCAAACGTCGCTCTGCCTTTAAGTAGACATTCATCTCTTTTACAACATGTATTGGCAATCGAATCGTTCTGGTCTGGTTCATCAAGGCACGTTCGATCGTCTGACGGATCCACCAGGTCGCGTAGGTTGAAAAGCGAAAACCGCGCTCCGGATCAAACTTCTCTACCGAGTGAATCAGTCCCAGATTACCTTCCTCGATCAGATCGAGTAGCGTTAAACCCCTGTTTAAATAGCGTCTGGCGATCTTGACCACCAGCCGCAGGTTACACTCGATCATTTTGGCGCGGGCTTTTTCGTCGCCTTTTTGCGCCAGGCGGGTATAGGATTTTTCTTCGTCTGCCGTGAGCAGTGGCGAGTGCTCTATCTCTTTGAGATAAAGGCGCGTCGCATCCATGTCACGCGCACGCGCCTTGTTGCTAGGCGATTTCTCCTTGGTGCGAGTCAGTTGAGCTGCAAATGATTCTTCATCCTCAACTTCTGTCTCTTCCTCGTCTACCTCTTCGGCGACATCTTCTTCCCGAGCACCGAGTGCATTGGACCGATCTTCAATATCGTCGCTGGTGTCCCATGTTGCAAGTTGACTCTGACCCATTTTTTGCTTCTCCGCATCTGAATTATTATTTTATGATTCATTGCGAAGCTGAACGTGACCGCTCACACCCGTAAGTTTGGTACGCGCCAACCAGGTGGCGCGCCGTTCAACTTCGGGTCTGACTCATGCAAAAAACGTGCCAGTCAGTACCTTAGAGCGTCGGTAAATAGTCGATCGGGTTTACAGGCTCTCCGTTTCGGCGGATTTCAAAGTGTAGTTCAGTGTTCTCGTTCTGCTTGTCACCTACCACTGCAATCAACTCACCACCTTTAACCACTTGATTTTCCTTGACAAAAATATCACTGACTTTCGAGTACGCGGTGAGGAAATTATCTTTGTGGCGCAAAATTACCAAATTGCCATAGCTCGCCAAATCTCTGCCGCTGTAAACCACCTCGCCATCAGCCGCCGCCTGAACTCCGGCACCCGGTCCGGCTTTTATGTCGAGTCCCTGCCGGTTAATTTCCTGTAAATCAAATTCCCGGGTTATTTCCCCAAGCGCAGGCCAATTCCATCCATCAACACGCGTATTCACGACCACTTGCATGGCAGAATTGTCAGCGTCATTGCCAACCGCCACTTGCGAATCGGAATCCGCCATCGGGATTTTGGTGATTGGCATATCTTCGCCACCCTGACCAATAATGGTCTCCGCACCTTCGGGCCTTTCAACCATTGCCACTGGCAGGTCAACTCTGATGTCGTCCTTAATTACCGGGGCGTCTGAAAGTGTTGGCAATTCACTGACAGCATCGGGAGCTGGCAAGGTTGGCAGATCGGGCACAAATATCGGCTCGTTCGAACCAAGCAGCGCGTCATCCTCATTGCTGTCTCGCACACCGATCACCTTCTCTGAAGGAATCGCTTTTTCGACCACTACACTATCCGGCCCGATGGGTTGCGTGTTCAGCGTTTGGCCCGATTGACTCTGGCTCGCGGCCGGTACCAACACCACCTGGTCACCGTCAGCCAGTGGTCGATTGATCGCGGCGGTCGCACCTGCGCCCTCGCGCACCAGCAACAACCGCTGGCCCGGTACCAGTTGCGCTACCTGCAAGGCGTTGACTGACACAAGCGCATTGGGATCAACATCGTATCGGTCAGCAACGGATTCCAGTGTATCCCCCGGCTGAACAATGTAGGTATTAGAATCAAATCTGATGTTCGGCAGATCGACGGTGTCCAGGATTCCACAGCCACCAAGGGATAACAACGAGCTGGCACACGCGGCGATGCCTAACTTTGTGTAATTCATATTCAGCCTTCCAGATACAGTTTGCCTTACGCTCAATCAGCGGTGGTGACAATTCCTGACCACCGTCCCCGTACAAACAGCCATGTTATGTATGTGCAATCGAATTAGCAGGCGACGGGTTGCGAACCCGGCTGACAGAGCAACTAGAGGAATGAACGGCCCGTGCGTTTAGGCCGCTCGTTCTCAGGTCGACTTTATACGGCAGTGAGAAAAACTGCAATAAAAACAGGTACCAGGAATGATAACTTAAAGCACATACTACCTATTTGTAACCTAAAAAAGATTCAAATACCCTCGAAACGCTGCGGTGCCACAACATCTGGTGAAAAAGATAGAACTTGTGCATCATTTTTTGCTGGCCTCTGACAGCCTAGTGTGCTGGATCATACAGTGTCGTCATATGAGAGCTTGTCATTTGTTCTGCAACAAGGCGTCAACTCGAAGGGAATGGTTACTCCCTTTTCAAGAGTTGC
>CAYPCS010000190.1:0-3013 GCA_964409275.1 uncultured Granulosicoccaceae bacterium | reverse complement strand
TTTGCACAGATGAAACCGGGTGCGTTCGTGATCAATCTTGCTCGCGGCGGGCACGTCGTTGCCAACGATCTGATTGCCGCTCTGGATAGCGGACATCTTGCGGGTGCTTTACTGGATGTAACAGACCCAGAACCTTTGCCAGTTGGTGATCCACTTTGGCAGCACGAGCGAGTCGTGCTAACACCTCACGTAGCAGGACCCACTCAGGAAGGCGAGACAATTGATCAGGTGGCCGCAAACATTCGCCGTCACGCAGCTGGAGAGTCCATGCAGGGCGTCGTTGATCGAGTTACTGGCTACTGACGCCGTCTCAAAATCGCTTCTGCACGCAGCGGGAAGCTAGACGCGTAGCCTTGAAGGTTTGATCTTGAAGTTTTTCTTGGAGGTTTGTTGGGATTTGATCAAGCAGAACTGGATCAGTCTTGAGATGGCGTCCGGTGAGATACAAAGAGCGAGTTACGCCCCAGCGGATCGCCGTGTCGTCGCCACCACTCTTAGCAACAGATTGCGCGCCAGTTCTTCACGCATTTCCTGGCGCAAAATCGACGCCTCATCTTCTTTACCTAAAACACCTGTTTCATCATTGGTGTATTCACGTTGCACAGAGACAATATTGGATTGCTGGTCAGGATCATAACGCGCCACCTCTCCATCTTTTCCTTGTGCGACCAACAAACTCACGCTATGCCGCAATTCGAATTCACTGACACGACCCGTACTTTGTACTGACAGGATACGCTGTGATTGAATTTCCTGAGTTAAACGAATCAGTATCGCGGCAGCATCGCGATCACCGGTCAGCGTCAGGTTGTTAGCGAGAATTTCTTCTTCCAGTAATTCGGCTATCGGCACATCGCGCGGTGCGTCGACAAAAATAGCGCCTAGGTCGGTAACTCCGGAAATGCTGCCGCGTGGGGTAAACCCACAGGCGGTTAATTCCGCCAGTAACAGCAGCACCAAAAGTCGACGTGACATACTCACGGAAACCGACACGATTAAACCGATATGACTATTATTGTGTTGCTGCACCAGCGAACGCAGCAAGCGCACCAGTCACCTTGGCAAAAACTTCATCACAGCCCTCGGTAGCATGACGAGCCTTCAGGTATTCCGGGTCATTGTAGGCCAGCCAAACAACGCCATCTGCATCTTCCCACACCAGAGCTTTTTGAGGCAGATCGATCGCAATTGATCGGCTGCAAGCCATGAGAGGCGAACCTACTTTAGGATTACCAAAAATCAGCAATTCAGTCGGTAGTAGCTCCACTCCGGCTTTCTCAGCACCAGCACCATGATTAACACGCCCAAAGACATTCATGCCTTTACTTTCAACGATCTCCTGCAGCTTTGTAACGGTTGTCGCTACGTCGTGAGCACTTTTGACGGTAATCAAACCGTCAGCTGCTAGCACCTTACCCTGAATTGACAGAAGAGTGATCAGCAAACAAACCATCAATCCAGTCGTTTTTTTACCTTGCAAATACGACATCATAATTTCTCCTTACGCCTTGTGTGTCTGTCCAGTATGATAACACCACTTCGTAAAAAACAAGCATTCATGCACCAACTTCTGCTAAATCGGGATATCTATACCGAGGTGCTGAGAGATCGGCTACCCCAAGCACGCCGTTATGTCTGGATTGTCACCGCCGATATCAAAGATCTCTACATAGAAACAGACAACGGTTTTGCCCCTTTGCTGCAATTACTCTCTGATCTGGTAGAACGCAACGTTGCCATCAGACTGATACACGCTAAAGAACCTGGTCCACGCTTTCGTGAAGAGTTCGATCGCTTTGACGCACTGATCAATAATGAATTATTCGAAAGAATCCTCTGCCCCCGTGTCCATACAAAATCTATTGTTATCGACGGGTTAATCGCTTTTGTTGGATCAGCAAATTTGACCGGAGCGGGAATGGGCAGCAAGAGTGCCGACAAACGAAACTTTGAAGCCGGTTTTTTGTTCGATGATCGATCCGACATCGCAACACTATCAGCCTGGATCGATCAGTTGTATCTGGGAGAATACTGCCACACCTGCAAAAGACGCGAATACTGCCCCGATCCCATCATTGATAATATCAGCCACGATTGATTGTGTTGTTCCACCCGTTCAGGTGTTAACCGGTTCTCATTGCAAGCCAAGCGGCATAAACCAGGGTACATAATGGCAATCAGAGCACGATACCCAAACGTGGGCAGTGCACGCAAAACCGACGCTATCAAGAGACGCCAAGCGTTAACTGAAACCCAATTCAATAGACCCATATCGGTAAACAACGATCCGATGCACGCTTTAACCCGCATCGACTAAGCCCTTTTCACATCATGACGCTACGGGTTCTGTAACCTGCATACAGAGAGGTAAAGCAGGGCGCCGATTTTCGGCAACATAAAAATAATAATAATAACCAGTCGATAGATTTCGACTTAATGGACCTTTCGATGAGAAAAAGGATTCGCTTTAACGTTGTTAGAAACACTGTTTTCATCATCGTGTGCGCCGCAGCAACTGGCAACTACGTGTTCGCTGACATCGGTAGTGTAGATAACAACGACACGCTGATCGATATCGATCAGAATGCCAATATTGCCACACAGTTTTTCAAAACCCCACCCACCTTGTGGACAACTGAAAGCGGGCTAACGACTAATGCTTCGTTCCTGCTCGCCGAACTCAACTCGATAGAGCGAGAGGGTCTTGATCCAGAACGCTACCACCGATCTACTTTGCGCGACTTAGCCGAACAACAATGGCACACAGGTCTTAGACAACCGTTCAATGATCTGCTGTCCACGGCATTCAAACAACTTGTCATAGATCTTGGGCAAGGCATAGTCGTACCAGAGCAAGCGCAATCCGCTTGGTTTCAACCCACACGGTCCATCGACGCAGACAACGCTTACTTGTCGTTGAAGCTACCAGGCAACACCGTCGAGAAAGTCGTAAACCAATATCGCCCACATCACGCATTGTATGATCAGTTGGCTGACGCGCTTGTCGAGTATC
>CAYPCS010000189.1:0-3138 GCA_964409275.1 uncultured Granulosicoccaceae bacterium | reverse complement strand
TTCACAGTACCGTACAGGGACAAGACCATCGGCGTTGATGCTAAACCGCCATTAGTGCTAATTACTACCAACGAAGAGCGTGAACTTCCACCTGCGTTTCTGCGCCGGTGTCTGGTGTTGCAGCTGGAATTGCCGTCGAATGAAGAATTAGCCGAGTGGCTGCCTGGCAGAGCGGAAGTTCATGGCTTTAGTTGTTCAAAAAAGGTATGCAGGGAGGCCGCAACGCAATTGATTGCAGATCGGGTTGCTGCCCGGGAGGCGGGGCTCACCCCACCCGGACAAGCTGAATATCTGGATATGTTGCGCGCACTTGATCGTATGACGATTGACGTTGGAGAAGCAGAAAGAGAAACAAAACAACTGAACTACCTGCAATGGGTGTCGGTTTTTGCGCTTAAAAAACAACCCGGTCAAAGTCAGTTTAGCACCGATTAATTTCTGTGGCCAAACGTACATCCAGCAGTCACGGGTCGGTTTCCAGAGCTGATCTGTTGATAGCTGTTGGCGGCACTGGCAATGATCAGGCAGATGCTGCACTTCAGCACGAAGCACTCGCCGCGTTGTTCGGGCTTCACGCAAAATCGGTCAGAAAGGTTAAATCGCCTGCTGAAACCGATAGCGCTAAAAGCGTAGTAAACAACGAATTGCCGGATGTAGCGCCGCCAACCGAACAGCAGGTTGTCACCGAAGCATTGCAAAGCCGCTACTGGCGGATTACCCGCCGCAAACGATTTAGTGAAGCCGAGCAACAACAGTCTGGCCAACAGCCCGACTTTTTAGGTGATCAGGTTAAACCCTATAAAGATACACCGGCAGCTGATCGTAAATTGCGTGTACCAGTCAAGCTGCCATTGATGCCAAATTCGCGATTGTGGCCACTGCTCAGACGGGCCTGCACTGCGCCGAAGCGCGGCCGGTCTGTTGATTTGCCAAAACTGATTCGACTGCATACGCGAATGCAGCCTGTAAAAAAATTGCCAAAGCGACAATTGAAGCGCTACGAGTCACGCGTACAGATTATTATCGACGGGTCAGATGATATTGCCGTGTTTCGGGATGATTTTGATGCATTGGTAGCGCTATTGGTTACCCATCGTGGTGAAACCGGCCTGGAGGTAATTGTATTTGATGATGAGCCGGGTGGTAGCTACCGGGCTCCGGGTAAAAAAGTCACTCATCACCAACACTATGAAATACCGGCTCCGGGGACACCGGTGTTGATATTGAGTGATCTTGCCTGCTTTCGGGCAGACAACTCATCCCGGCTGTCCAGCTGGCTGTCTTTTGGGCGGCAGTTGTTGCACTGCGGAATTAGCGCATCGGTTTTTAGCCCGTGCCCGCCAGCACGCTGGTCACCGCAACTCAGGCAGATGTATAAACTGCACTACCTTGGTCGTAGTGCTGCTGCGAAAAATGCTTCTGGAGTTAACGATTTACTGGCGTTGATGTCACCGGCGATAAATGTCTCACCTTCGTTATTGCGGCAGTTGCGTACCTTGCTGCCAGCTACCAGGGCTGATGCACTAACCGAGTATGAGGTCTGGAATCACGCATTGGTCAGTCGCAATGGATCTGTTTGCACGCTCAAAACCGGTGATGGAACCGCGTTAAACGACTTTCGAACGCGTTATCAGCAGTTAATTTCAAGTAAAGCGGAATTGCATCGCAGTGTGCACCAGGCGATAGAAAATCATCATTCGAGCCTGAGCCCTCTGATATGGCTTGAAGAGCAACTGATTCTGAGTGAATTGAACACAGCTGTGTCTGTTGAACCCGATGTGATGGACGCGATTGATCAAACGGCGAAAACACTGTTTGAGAACAGTGCTGACTTTCAGTTTATAGACTTGAAGGAGTATCTGCAGCGGTTGGGCAAGCGCGTGCCAGCCAGCGTGTGGCGGCATAATGCCCTGGCGTGCGCCTGGGTTTGCGCCAATCTTCCGGGAGTTTTGCGAGGAGATGTAAATCTGCCTGACGGGCTCGATCTTGCTCAGGTGCAGTATTTGTTGCCCTCCACCGGAAGCCGGAAACACTACAAGCTTCGCCAGATTGGCGGACAATTGCGCATGGTAGAGAGCGACACGCTAACAACAAACAGCGGCAGTTATGTGGGCTCCATTAGTGCCGGTCGATTGCCGATGCAAATAGTGCAACAGACAGCAACAGGGTTAACAAACGGCCTGGTATCAGAGGGAGATGCGGTGACACTGCACAAATCCAGTGCACTGGAAATTATCACTGATCTGGAGTCGATTAAACTGGAATATCTGCCCCGGCCTGATGAATTCGAAGGGCTGCACAGAGATGTCGATGGTCTCTGGATGGACGACGGTAATGGCGTTTCAGCTTTGTGGCCGGAGTGGGCCAGTAACGTTGGTCGCGATGACTACGGTATCTGGGCCGAGTTTGTAATCAACGAGGTGACACAGCGGCTGCGTTGGATAAAGCCGGGCAGTTTTATGATGGGGTCCCCGGATGATGAACCGGAACGTGATGAAGATGAGCATTATTCCGAGCATCAACGCCAGGTGACGTTGAGCCAGGGCTATTGGCTTGCGGAGACTAGCTGCACGCAAGCGTTGTGGCGAGAAGTGATGGATGCTGATCCCTCCCGTTTCCAGGGGGATGAACTACCGGTTGAACAGGTGAGTTTTTCTGATGTTCAACATTTCTGTGAAAAACTTGAGTTGTTGGGGCTAGAGGGTTTTGGTTTGCCGACGGAAGCACAATGGGAGTATGCCTGCCGGGCGGGTACATCCAGTCCGTTTTTCTTTGGCGAGCAGATTACCACTGATCAGGCGAACTACGATGGAAATTCCCCCTATCACGCCGGAGCAAAGGGCGACTACAGAGAAGCAACGGTGGCTGTGAATTATTTTCCTGCTAACTCTTTTGGGCTGTACCAGATGCATGGAAACGTTTGGGAGTGGTGTAGTGATTTTTTGGGACCGTATAATCAGGATGAAGTAGTTGATCCGATTGGGCCGGATAGTGGCTACAGGCGCGTGTTGCGCGGAGGCAGCTGGGACGACTCCGCTGGCAACTTGCGTTCTGCAGGACGCTACGGCTTCCCGCCTGACCGCCGCATCGACAACACTGGTTTCCGTTTGGCCCGAGGTCAGCAAGCACAGCAGCAGG
>CAYPCS010000188.1:0-3260 GCA_964409275.1 uncultured Granulosicoccaceae bacterium | reverse complement strand
CTACGAGGGGGTTCCGACTTCTGACTACCGTACTCTGTCTTCTGTTATGGGCACTAAGCCGCCATTTGATGCGTGGTGGATGCGCAACGCGCTCAAGCTCGTTTCTAATGCCACCCTACGATGGATCCTGTCTTCTGATTTCAGTCCTCGGTCATCTGGTACGGGCACATACCGTTCTCGAACTGAATCCAATGCCGCACTTTGTGATTTTGTTAGAGCGCATGACGTCATGATGCAGGAAACCGTGGGCTACTCAACTCAAGTGTGAAGAATGCACTCAATGATATGTCTCCATATAGTCCATATCAATTCAGCGCCACTACGCTGCATCGAGATTTTGTCAACCGCAATCCAGCCAAACCGTAACGATTCAAAAGGTAGTGCGCAGATGCACGATGGGAGATGTGACGCCATTCCAGGTTAGTAACTCCGAATAAAATCAGTCTCAACCTGATTTCCGGATTAAACAGGTTGGTAATAATACCGGGAATCTCATCTCCCAATATGCAACGCTCTACCATAGTCACAGGGAGGTGCACTAAATGCGAGAATTAACCAAACCCGCGGTACTTCAAGATAATGTTCTCTTTCAAATCAGAAAAAGCTGCATTCATGGCCTGGACAGGCTTTTACTGATGTACGTCATCTACTGTGAGCGGCGAGAAATGCGTACCCTCTCTGACGAATCTTTACAAGATATCGGTATTGATCGAGAACAACTGCGACGCGAATATTCAAGAAAACTATCCGATATACCGGAAAACAGAATTGGTGGATCACGCGACTGGAAGTGAGGCAAGAGCGAATCCGCCCCCATAGTTCTGCGTTTTAATTCTGAATGCCGGCTTGCGGTTGCCGCGATAGACCATCGCGAACGCGCTCAATAATTGGCTCCATATATTCCATATCGATCCAGCGCATGACCATTACCAGCTTCTGAACGGGATCGTGCCAAACAAGTTGCCCGCCAATCCCCATGGCAAAATAGCTTTCCGGCGAGGCCGCACGACTCGCTGCGTGATCAGTATTGAGCCAGGTAAAAAAGCCATAATATGGGGCCACCTCGCAAGGCGTTAGCATCAATTCAATCCAGCGCTCCGACACAATCTGCTGTCCTTGATGTGCGCCTTTATTGATCATCATTTCGGCAACCAGCCTTTGATCATTGACCGAGATGACGACCCCGCCGCCCCAGTGACCACCGCCAGGCACACTTTGCATTGATGTGCCGGACAAGGTAACCCGACTGTTATCATAACCGTGCCAGCGCCAGTTATCACTGGCCCCCAGTGGCTGCATCACAAACTCCCGTAACACATCTGGCAGCGGACGCTGAAACAGGTACATCAACGCCAGGGAAAACTGATTGATGCGGACATCGTTATACTCCCACCAGGTGCCGGGTTTGTTCAGCGGTCGCGGATCGCCTTTGCGATTTGTATCTGTTTTTTTCTGCATGGCCACTTGTCGATACCGGTCGATTTGATCCGGCACACCAAAACACTCTCCATCCCATTCACTGGTAAATTGCAACATCTGCCGCCAGGTCACCAGACGGTTGTGGTTATCGGAGAATGTAGCGCGAGCAAATGCAGCAGATTCATGCCCGTTGGCGGAAAGCCTTTCAAATACTGTTTGATCAAGATCGCCCAGCAACCCACGATCAAAGGCCACGCCAGCCACTAGCGCCAGATAGGTTTTAGTAACACTGAATGTCATATCAGCCCGATCGGGGTCACCCCACTGGCACAGCAACTGCCCGTCAAGCACCAGTTGCCCCGAGGTATTGCCTCGTTCAAATACCGGCCCAAGCAGGCGATTATGCGGCGGGTCATCAAGCTGATGGATACCCCATTCACCTTCATCGGGCTGCATGGACCAGCTACACGAGTGGCTTTTTATGTACTCCGTCAATTCAGCCCATGCATCGTCATTCAATTCTGCAGTCATTACTTCTTTATCCCGTAGATGTGAAGAGTGGCGTCGCGTAAAAACCCCAGGAGCCGGCAAGGTTATCACTGACGCATGCCGCTTGCGGCAATGATTATCTGCGGCTCGCAGCCTACACTATCTGTTGGTGCTTTTTTTACCTCCCACCGGATTTATCTATCCCTGTGATTGACTCATGATCGGAATTGGCTGCGGATTGCTCGGCGCGGTGTTTATAGGCGGTTCAGACTGCATCGCAAGAGTCACCTCACAACGCACCAGTAACAGTATTCTGATTCTCTGCGTCATGGGACTGTCAACTACAGTACTCAGCGTATGGCTTTTAACCCAAAATAATTTCCCACCATGGCATTTAACCGCCTGGGTAGCTTCTGCGATAAGTGGCGCACTGAATGTCGCCGCGCTTTATTTTTTATACATTGCCCTTGCCCGGGGCCCGGTAGCAGTTGCCTCACCTGCCGCATCGAGCTTCACTGTCATTCTTGTGCTAATGAACGTTGTCAGCGGAGAGCCATGGTCTCCCTCGCAACTGTTCGCCACACTCGTTGTGCTGGCTGGCGTCGCTATGCTTGCACAAAAGTCCGGAGACAACGACGATGCAGCAAGCTACGATGCAGCATGGTTGAGAACGACTGCATTGTTCGGACTGGCCGCAGGCATAGTCGTCGCCGTACGAATGTTCCTGGCTCAGGAAGCCACAGATGCACTGGGCGCTATGCACGGTTTGTATTTAAACCGTCTGTTCGCCACCCTGAGCTGTCTTGTGTTGATTGCCGTGCAACTGGCAAGAAGCGACCAACTGGTGGCACCAGCAAACAGATCCACCTGGCTGCTGATTATAGCCCAGGCGATTCTTGAATCCTCGGCACTGGCTGCATTCCTTCTCGGCTCTAGCCTCGGTGATCGAGTCTCGGCGACCGTGGGCTTTTCGGCTTTCGCCGCGGCAACAGTCATCATTGCCAGAGTCTTTTTAGGGGAGCGGGTTGGCTGGTGGCGCGGCATCTGGATTGCGATCATTGGCGCCGGGGTTATCGTCGCTGTAGTGGGGCGTCCGGTATAAATCCGGTGTAACGCGTTAACAATCCCGCCTGATCAACAAGCACACTGACACACCCGAAATTCCCATTGCCATCATTCAGAACCACCGTACTAAATTGCATTCTGTACCCTGGCGGTTCGACCCGAATGTAGCGAGGTTATAAAGGATAGCGAGGCGTTATCAGATTGATCACCACATCAACGCCGCCCAATTGTGCAAGCAGTTGCTCGGCTCCCTCCAACTCAACAGCAGACTCAATGTGTCCGGAAAG
>CAYPCS010000187.1:0-3315 GCA_964409275.1 uncultured Granulosicoccaceae bacterium | reverse complement strand
CTGACCATGCCACCTACCCGAATGGAAGAGCTTGATGCCGAGGCCGATTTGCATCACACACCTTGTGGCGATGGCACGATGGTCTGGCGGCGCTGGGGTAGCGGAAATCCCGTTTTGTTGTTGCACGGTGGCTCGGGTTCGTGGACCCATTGGGTCAAAACAATTCCGGCCCTGCGTGAGCTCTACGAGGTATGGGCTATTGATATTCCAGGGCTGGGCGACAGCTCCATGCCCGCAGAACCTTTCACGCCACAATCCTGCGCTGACGCCGTTGTTACAGGATTTAGTCAGGTTTTTACTACAGGTGCGCCCGTAACATTGGTGTGCTTTTCATTCGGCTGTCATGTGGGAACACTCGCAGCCTGTGAATTGAATAGTAGATTGTCAAAATTGATTATCATCGGCTCTGCTGCTCTGGGCCTGGGTCACCAGCCAAATTTTTCACTACCAAAATCGCGCAGTTTGATGACGGATAGCGAGCGTCGTGCCGTTCACTACGAGGTACTTGCCAGGCTGATGTTTACCGATCGCAGAAACATCGACGCACAGGCTGTCGCGCTACAGGCGATTAACGTGGCAAATGCACGATTTCGCTCACGCCGCTTTGCAGATTCGAGCGAAGTTAAAGACGGACTTGCCCGAGTCACCGTACCGGTTAAGTCAATATGGGGTCGTGATGACATTGTCGCTTATCCCAACGTGGATGCCTGTCTCGACGCGATTAGAGTCCATCACCCCGAGCTTGAACACCACATTATTGAAAATGCCGGCCACTGGGTCATGTATGAAGCTGCCTCTGCATTCAATACTGCCCTGCTTAAATTCCTGCCGGGTGAGTTATAAGCTTCTACCGGTTTCCGAAGTGCTGACTATTATGGTTTCCACTTTGTGAGGCGATTCACACGATATCTTTTGTTATAAATGGCTGTACTAGTTTTATTTAAGCACCGCCATATTCTGAATACGAACTCACCATTCAATTCGACCTGCTTTGTATTTTGCAGGTGTGGATGCTGCATGCGCGAGCAAAATAAAATTTTCCGGTAACATAGTCGAAATGAGAGGGGGTTCTTTCAATGCATTACACACAACGGTCTTCGACGCGATTTACCAGCTATCTGGCGCAATGCGCAAAAAGACAATTAATTTCCTGCTGCAACCTCACCTCAGTTGTCATAGCCTCGTTTGTACTCACTGCGTGTGGGGGAGGGGGTGACGGCACCGGATCTGTACTGGCCGATGCGCAAGGCCGTTGGGTCTCGACTACCTGTGAGGTTGATGGTGAGCGATCGCAAAATGAGGAAATTCTGGTTAATGGAACTACCGCAATTCAATCACTGGTCATATATGTTGGTTCTACCGTTTGCGGTGGTGACCTCACTATTTCGACTAACCTTTCCTCAACAATTAGTGCAAACGGTGACCTGACGCCCGTCACCGGTGGAGATGCAAAAAATCTGGATGTAACCGCCGATCGTGCCTTTATCACAGGTAGTGATGCCATCCTGGCTGTATTTGCATCTCAGGGCACCACGCTACAGGATCAATTCACCGCCCAAGGTATACCAGACATAAATAATGTGGCGTTGTCCGGTCTTGTCGAGACCACAGAGTTGTTTACCATCTACCGGGTTAGCGGAAATGAGCTCAGGCTTGGGGAAAGCTCCTTTCTGAACGACGGGACCAGTGCGGCGTTGCGTCATTCAGTATTGGGTGAAGAGATATATCTAAGGCAGTGAAGTTTCCAGTGGCCGCATAATTCCGTGCCAGCCCAGGTCACGCTTGCAGCCCTATGGAACAAACAGTTTTCTCGCATCAATAATAGCCTGCACCCACTGTGTTGGTTGCTCCTGTGGCAAATTATGACCGGTGTTTGTAAACCGTCTGTATTCATAGGGCCCGGTGAATTTATTTTCATGATGAGACGTATCGTCAATCACGCCATTGACGTCGCCATCAATGGCGATACTCGGTACGGTAATTTCCGGCTGCAGCGCCAGTCGGGATTCAATGTCGGCCACCAGGGGATCTCCCTCGACTAATCCGTAGCGATGGCGATAGGAGTGAATAACCACGTCTACGAAGTCAGGATTGTCGAAAGATCCAGCCGTGTTGGCAAAGGTCTGCTCGTCAAACTCCCAGGTTGGTGACCACATGCTCCAAAGCAAGCGGGCAATTTCACGGCGATTTTTTTGTAAACCGGCGTGTCCACGCTCTGAGTGAAAATAGTATTGATACCAGTAGCTGGCTTCCTCGGCCGCCGATGCAGGCTGCATCGAAGTGGCGATATTTTGAATGTTATATGAATTACCGGTTACCAGTGCTTCGACACGCTCTGGCCAAAGTGCGGATACAATGCAGGCTGCACGCCCGCCCCAATCATAACCTGCCAGTACTGCACGTTTTATGTTTAAGGCGTCCATAAGCTCGCGCAGATCGTTTCCCAGTGCTGCCTGTTCTCCGGATCGAAGGGTTGAGTCGGACAAAAAACGCGTATCGCCGTAGCCGCGTAAATACGGCACAATAATTTTTGCGCCTTTGTCCACTAATGGCGCGATTGTCTCGTCATAGCAATGTATATCGTAGGGAAAACCATGGCATAAAATACACGGCCAACCGTTGTCCACGCCATGAATTGCGAACGCTATTTCGAGCTGGGAAGTTTTAATGGTATTCAACGTATTCTCTGTCAGTCAGGGTCGCCTCGGGAAGCACTTGCTCTTCTATAGAGTTGCTGCCCGGTGCATAGTAGCGTTTGTAGATCATTTCTATCACGATTCACGATTTGCATCTGGGTAAATCGGAGCGATACTTGATCTTATTTCCTTAATAGTGCTTCTGGCCAGCGGATTGGTTTGTGCGTTTTTTCGTTGGTAAACACAAATTCCGTTTGGCTGATGAATTTCCAGAGTGGATAATCGAACCAGTTTGCCGTCTGCTATGCGGTTGTGAACAGTTCGATGCCAACCCAGCGCTATACCCTCACCTTGTTCTGCTACATCGAGGATTATCTGATAAGAACTGAACACCAGGCCTTCCACAGGTGCGGGTTCCCGGATTCTGAAGGTAGCCAGAAATTTACGCCAGTCAGGCCAATCCTTGTCAGTAGCCTCCAAATGTAATAGTGGCAATGTAGCAATTTCTGCGGGTGCAGGGTTTTTGCCATGAGTTCTGGCGAACTCGGGAGAACAGACCGGATACACCAAATCATCACCAATTGGCTTGACATCAAACATGTTGCTGGCACGTACGCCTACCTGAAATCCGATATCAAACGATGTGGAGGTTTTTTCTATCGGTTCATAGGTTGAGTGA
>CAYPCS010000186.1:0-3494 GCA_964409275.1 uncultured Granulosicoccaceae bacterium | reverse complement strand
GTCGAACTCGCGCAAGCAGTGACTGCATTATAAATGCGCCGCCGGCGTTGGTATTCACTTCTATCAGTTTCGGCCCGTCTGCGGTGAGGTGGAAATCGTAGCCCATAAAAAGACCACTGGTTGTATGCCCGTTATACTCGTCTGTGGTGCCGCTTCGCGTTGCGATTGCTGCCCTGTAGCCCGGCAGGCTTGCAGTGGCTTCTATGGCGTCAATCTGCTGTTGCATTAATTCAACGTCAGATTGAGTCACAAACACCGCTGTACTTGCGATCATGTGTGATCGATCAGGCGGCGTCTCATTCATCAGGCCAGCGCTGTCACCACTCGCCACTGATACTACAGATGCGTTGACAGCCTCCGGCATTGAGACACACTGACAGGTTTGGTTAAGTGAAAATAGTTGTTCGCGATTGAGTCCACGGCAATTTGTCATCAGGTATCCTTGCTTTTGTAAACTTCTGGTTGCGGGAAACTGGTCCGGAGTACCCGCCCTTACTGCCCATCGATTGCCTTGATGAGCTCGGGCACAAGCGGCTTGCAGATTTGCTGATTACCCCCGCAACAGTCTACCGTCAGAAATCCGAGCAATTTACTCATCGCGGTGTAATCAGCCCGGTAGATAATTTGCCGGCCCGAACGCGTTGAAGTAACCAGCCCGGCGTTAGATAAAACAAGTAAACGGGCCGACGCTGTAGGAAGCCTGGCATCCGCCCTGTTTGCAATGGTGGTCGCTGACAAACCCTCCGGCCCGGCCTGTATCAACAGTCGCAACAAAACCAGCCGTCCCTCGTGCGCTATGGCTGCAAGCTGCTTAACCGCATTGGTGATGCTCTTTTTACCGTTTTTTGATTTCATATTTCATGAATACATGAAATATTAAAATAATGCAAATTACAGTCTTTGTTCTGTGAATGGTTTTCATTGTCGCAACAGCTTGACCGGGATTATCACACACCCCGATAATGAACAAAGGTGTTACAGAATTTGTTAACGCTTTATACCGTTAAATACAGCCTGGCAACCATTGTTCGTCCCTAACAAAGAACGGGAGCATCACCTGGCTATAAAACCCGACAATTCAACACTCCCGTCATCGTCCGTTACGACCAGTTCTTCCGTAACCACCAGAGCAGGCACTCTCCCGGGGGTCCGCCCGCCGCTCGACTGGGTGTATCAACCCGCTGATGGCGGCATGGATTCTGTGGCACGCGCCTATCGTGGTTTTAAGCAACAAAACCAGCGCCGCCTGTTACGCCCAGCCCGTCCGGTAAAAGTTGCCATGCAGGCCGGTGATCTGCTAACTCTGAACAACATTGATGGCGCTACTGCCGTATTGCTGTTGGCGTTTGACGATCATGGTCAGAGCGACTGGGCAGCCATTGGCCTTGCGGAAAATCCGCAGGTGCGTGTTTCCGCTGATGATCCGGGTCTTGGAGATGTGGCTAATTGGTATCGAAGTCAGGGTGGTGATATGTCTTCCGCAACACCGGCGTTCTCCGCCGTGCGCCTGTTCAATTCCGAAACACCCGCCGGTGAAGTATTTATCGTGCGGGCAAGCAAAACAGTTCTGCTGTGGTTACTGATTGATCCGCAGGAAATTTTCCGCAGCGAGCGCGTGCATCACGGTGGTATGGGAGGCGTTGTCAGCTTCGAGCATTCTCACAACGGAACAGCCATCTCCACCCTGCCCGAACCTTTCGCTGACGTGCGCGACGAATTCACCATACCACGCGGCACCGCACGCGCTTACGAATTAAAAGCCGGTGAAGTCGTTCAGGTGATCGATGCTGATGGCCAGCAATGCTCCGACTTTATGGCGATGAATTCCCGAGCTCTCGATTCAGGTGCAGAGCGCTATATTGATTCAACGGCCACTCGTTCTATGGTGCGAGGTGCCTACCCGATGCCAGGGCTGCTGGACAAATTCTTCGATCAGGACATGCGCCCGTTACTTAAACTTGTTCAGGATACCGTGGGTCGCCACGATACGTTCGCTCTGGCCTGTACTGCACGTGGTTATGAGGAACGCGGTTTTTTTGGCCACCTTAACTGTTCCGACAACATTAGCCGGGTCTATCAACCCTACGGCATCAAACCCCGCGCTGCCTGGCCCGCTATAAACTTTTTCTTCAACTCGTGGATTGATCATGGGGATAACCGTATTCAGGCGGACGAGGCATGGTCGCGCCCCGGTGACTACGTAGCACTAGAAGCCATGACAGATCTGGTCGCCGTGTCCACTGCCTGCCCGGACGACGTCGATCCGATCAATGGCTGGAACCCGACCGATATTCACATACGCATCTACAAGAAAAACACACCGATACGCCATGCGGTCGCCTACCGCAGTGAACCCGATTCGGAGGCAATCTTGACCGAACACTCTGCATTTCACGAGCGCACCAGCGCACTGACACGCCACTACACCGTGGCCCGTGATCTATGGTTGCCACAGTCGTTTGAGGCGACCCGAAGTTCAGAGGAATATCACGCCTGCCGTGAAGCGGTGACCATTCAGGATATGTCATCGCTGCGCAAATTTGACGTGTTAGGTCCGGACGCCGAAGCGCTGTTGCAGCAGGCAATCACCCGTGACGTTAGCAAACTCAGTGTCAACCGCGGTGTCTACGCCTTGATGTGTGATGACACAGGCTCGGTCATTGACGATGGAACGCTTTTCCGTCTGAGCGCAGATACTTTTCGCTGGTGTTGCGGGTCTGACGATAGTGGATTGCAGTTCAGGCAACTCGCCGAAGAGAATGGCCTGAACGTCTGGGTGAAATCTCTGTATTCGTCGTTGCCAAATCTGGCCATACAGGGACCCAACAGTCGCGAACTTGTGCAACGCATAGCGTTTACCCAACCAACCACTTCCGCCGCCGATCAGTTGCGCTGGTTTGGATCAACCATAGCCCGCTTGCATGATCGCGATGGCGAGCCTTTTCAATTGACCCGCACCGGCTATACCGGAGAGCTCGGCTACGAGATATTTTGTCACCCGGACTCCGCTCTGCCAATTTGGGATGCACTAATGAAAGAAGGTGCAGATCTCGGTATCACTCCAATGGGACTGGAAGCGCTCGAGACTATTCGCATAGAAGCGGGGCTAATGGCAGCGGGCGCAGAGTTTGGCCCTGATATAGATGTATTTGAATCCGGCCTGGGCTTTGCAGTTGACCTGCAAAAAGCCGGCTTTACCGGCAAGGCCGCGCTTGAACGCAATCAACAGAACCCGCGACGAGTACTGAAAGGCTTGCGGTTTAAAAGCCAAGAAGCACCGGTACACGGTGACCCGGTAATGATCGGACGTAGACAGGTTGGTGTGGTAACCAGCGCCACGGTATCTCCGGCGCTGGATTGCGCTATCGCGATGGCGCGTCTGGCAGTTGAGCACTCAAGCATCGGGCAATCACTTGAAGTGGGAAAGCTGGATGGCCACGGGAAAAGGTTACTGGCCGAATGCTGTGACATTCCATTTGTCGACCCCGATCGAA
>CAYPCS010000185.1:0-3526 GCA_964409275.1 uncultured Granulosicoccaceae bacterium | reverse complement strand
TGTAATCGCCGGTCTAAAAGCGCGGATATTTGCCGCAGGTTGATTGGTAGTCGATGATGTTTTGAGTGCCAGAATACGCACCGAGCTTAGAAACTCGGATCGGACAGAGGGTAGATTTAGAATCCGAGAATATTTGAAAGGTGGTATTTAGAATGTAGTTCTGTTTGGCCGATAGTGATATTTCGATAAGCCAACACAGGACAGGCAGGAATCGATGCGGTGCCGAACGTTTTTCGACCCACGAAGGCACCGCATCCATTAGAACAACCATGCATAGCATGATCAAAGTACTTGTCGGCCACATGGGTCTGAAGACTAAGTATTTTTTTATTACATGTGGGTTGTATCTCGGTGCCAAAAAACTGCTATCCCACCCAGCGCCCGTCTTTTCAACTGTGCCCGTTGTCTTGCACAGGTAATCATCTGTAGTCGATGTGATCGAGGTCATCGCTATTGCCTCGGTCCATGTGCCGCACTAAACCGACAACGCAATCGATCAGACAGTGCCAAACGTTACCGCCAAACCCCGTCTGGTCGCTTCAACAATGCTGCACGTCAAGCCCGCTACCGCCAACGTCAGCGTGAGTGCACTGGCGCACACCAAACACAAAAAGTAACGCACCACCGTTCAAGCTCGACGCCCTTGATGTTTTGCTTACTCAAGCGTGGCGTGCATAGCCCGGTATGTGAGCTTCATCCCATTGTGCCCCTCACGCCTTCAACACACAGACGTTGTCAGTGGTGCTCAGTGGAGGTTGATCGGTTTTTACGCCGTAATTTCCTCTCACCTGCACCAGTGTGATCACGCTGTGTGCAACATTGTCTTTTCAGGAGCACACTGCATGAGCGTCAGTGAACAACAACGTGCCGATATCCTGCGTTACCACTTTGTGGAGAAGTGGCGTATCGGCACCATTGCCACCCAACTGGGTATCCACCATTCAAGCGTCGAACGCATTATCAGTCAGGCAGGCATGCCCAAGGTCGAACGTGCCAGAGCGACCTCGATTATTGATCCGTACTTAGCGTTTATTACCGAAACACTCGATCAATATCCTACGTTGAGTGCGGCACGGTTATTCCAGATGGCACAAACCCGTGGCTACCCCGGCGGCCCAAGCCACTTCCGTCAGTGGATTGCACAGCTTCGACCCCGTAAGACCCCTGAAGCGTATCTACGACTCAAGAGCTTTGCCGGTGAGCAGGCCCAGATGGACTGGGGTCACTTCGGTCACTGGCAGATTGGCCGTGCCAAGCGACCATTGATGGCCTTTGTCATGGTACTGAGCCACTCACGCATGATGCACCTGCAGTTCTATCTCAATGCACAGATGGCAAGCTTTCTCGACGGCCATGTCCGTGCCTTCGATGCACTGGGCATTCCCCGAATCGTCCTCTACGACAACCTCAAGTCTGCCGTGTTACAGCGCCATGGCACAGCGATAGACTTTAACCCACAACTACTCACACTGGCCGCCCACTACCGCTTTGAGCCACGTCCGGTCGCCGTGCGCCGCGGCAATGAAAAAGGCCGTGTCGAAAGAGCCATTCGATACATTCGCGATAACTTCTATGCCGGGCGTACTTTCCGCGATCTGCACGACATTAACGACCAGGCGCATCACTGGTGCACTGAGGTTGCAGCCAAACGCCGCTGCCCCGGTGATCCGGATATCACCGTCGCCGATGCCTTCGAGCAAGAACGCCAGTCACTGCGAGCAGCTCAAACGCCTTACGATAGTGATGACCCCATCGTGGCCCACGTCGGCAAAACTCCCTACGCGCGTTACGACCTGAACGACTACTCCGTGCCTCATGACTTCGTGCAGCACTCACTCAGCGTGCGAGCCAGTACGCATCGGGTACGAATATACGCCACCGAACAACTCGTCGCCGATCACCCTCGCCACTACGGTAAGCGCGAACAGATTGAAGACCCGCAACACATCAAAGCACTCAGGCAGTATAAGCGGGAAAGCCGCCGCCACGGCCCGCAACAACGACTGCACCAACAAGTGCCTGCCAGTGAAACGTTCCTGGGGCACAACGTCGAACGCGGACACCGACTAAGCTTGAGTGTGCGAGCACTCAACCGATGGCTTGATCAGTACGGTGCCGGACAGTTGCAGCTGGCCTTGCAACAGAGCATGGCTCAGGGGTGTTACCACACTGACGGGGTATTGCAGACTCTGGAAAGTCTACGCGAAAAACAAAGTCGCCCAGTGCCACTGGGGATCACTCTGCCAGACAAGGCGCTTGATCATCCATCAATCACAACCCCTTCTCTCAGTGGCTATGACCGACTGCATACCACGGTCGATGATTGCGCTGGAAAGGCCAGCACGGATATCACCACACGCCAGCCTGCAAACACCACCACCACAGGACAAGACCATGACTGAGCTCATCACAGAGGCACTGGCCAAACGGGCTACTGATCTTAAGCTCTATGGATTACTGGCTCACTGGAATGAACTTGACCCACACAGCACGTGGGTAAAACCGTTGATCGAGTGGGAAGAGCAGGAACGTAATCGTCGTGGCCTGGAGCGAAGGTTCAGAAATGCACACTTAGGGGTATTCAAACCCATGGGTGAGTTCGACTGGAGCTGGCCAAAGAAGATTGACCGGGAGCTGATCACGGAACTATTGCAGCTGAACTTTGTGCACAGCCACAACAACATCGTGTTGTTGGGTTCCAATGGCGTGGGTAAAAGCACTATTGCGAAAAACCTGGCACACCAGGCCGTGCTCAAAGGTCATAGTGTGTTGTTTACCGGTGCATCCGAGATGCTCAATATACTCGATGCGCAGGATGGCAATTTATCATTGCAACGGCGATTAAAATACTACTCCCATCCAGAAGTGCTGGTGATTGATGAAGTCGGTTATCTCTCCTACGCCAACCGCCATGCCGATCTGTTGTTCGAAATCATCAATCGACGCTACGAACAAAAGACCACCATTGTCACCACTAATCGACCGTTCTCTGAGTGGAATGAAGTCTTTCCCAACGCGGCTTGTGTAGTCTCGCTGGTTGATCGGCTGATCCACCATGCACAGATCGTCGCCATCGACGGGGATTCCTACCGGATGAAAGAGGCACAGGAAAAAGCCGATGCAACTGCGAACAAAGCCAGACGTTCAAAAAGTAGTGCAGGTAAAACATCGGAGTTAAAAAGATGAGCATGAAAGTACTCAAACTGCACCTGTACTGCACGACTGGTGAGGCGATGACGCTGATCGAATTTATCGATCAACTCAGGGACGCCGTTGTAGAACTCTATGGCGAGGACATTCAACAAATGATGCAGGAGGAGCTGGAGAAAAAATCAGACCAAATTAACCTGCCGTTTGATGATCCTATCGATTTCTAATCACCATCTATCCTTGAGCCGGCGGGCAAACTGCCTCCTGGCTCTTGCCGCTACATCCTGCGGCAAATAACTGCGTCTTTGCTCCGGCGTTAACATTTCTACGAAGCCACTATCCATTGCCGAAGCCACGAATAGTGCATAGTATCTGA
>CAYPCS010000184.1:0-3532 GCA_964409275.1 uncultured Granulosicoccaceae bacterium | reverse complement strand
CTCACCGCCATCGAAGTCGCCGACTATCTGTCGCCTACCCAGTCCATGAAATTCCCACTCAACATCAGTACACTGTGTTCTCATAAGGCTTCCTTGTGTTTGTGCATAACATATTTTGAGCATGTCAAGTAGTGCATCACGGGTTGGCAACTCGGCACCAATGGCTTTCATTAACTCTGCATTAGGTGGCGAATCACTCATGACACAATGATACCGTAATCACTAACCGACTGCCTCATAGCGGCAATTCACAGCGCTTGCAGTAGCGCCGCATAGTACCCTCTGTTGTTGGGAGCGCTTATCGTTTCGAATTTATGCGGTTTGATCAACCATGCGGCCGACGGATTGCTTACTCTCTCTGTGAATTTTCCGCGCTAGGGAAGGAAGATAAAACTGTGACGGAGCCGGGGTACCCGCCTATGTGCCTGCGGAGATTTTTAACACCGAACGATGGGACAACGCCAATGGTGAGGAAATGCAATATGCCTTTCCGGTAAGCCCGGGTAATTACGAAGTGAATTTGTATCTTGGAAATTCCTACGGTGGTACCAGCCAGCCAGGGCAGCGTATTTTTGATGTATCGGTAGAGGGTGTTGTACCGTCTACCTACAATGACATTGATCCTGCTGCACGTTTTGGCAACCTCAACGGTGCGAGGTTAAGTCATGTTACTGCGGTTATCGATGGTGAACTGAACATTGAATTTTTGCACGGTACAGAAAACCCGCTGATCAACGGCATAGAAATCGTCGCACTGCTAGCAGGAGCCGGCGGACCCGCCGATGTCGATAGTGATGGGGATGGAGTTGTCGACAGGCTGGACGCATTTCCGAACGATCCTACTGAAACCAGAGATTTGAACGGGAATGGTATTGGTGACAACGCTGATGCGGCAGCAAAAGCCACCTCCAATGTGCTCTTTCGTGTAAACAGTGCCGGACCAACGATAGCGTCACTGGATGGCAATGGCGACTGGCAGGCAGACGGTGCATTTTTGTCGGTGGCCGACAATCCCAGGTCCGGGCCCTCCAGAGTTACGCCCGGTGCCGGTGTACCCGCCTATGTACCTGCAGCCATTTTCAACACCGAACGATAGGACATAGCCAGTGGCGGGGAATTGCAATATGCCTTTCCGGTAAGCGCGGGCAATTATGAAGTGAATTTGTATCTGGGGAATTCCTATGGTGGTACCAGTCAACCAGGGCAGCGTGTTTTCGACGTATCGGTAGAGGGAGTTGTGCCAGCTACCTACAATAACATTGATCCTGTCGCACGTTTTGGCAATCTCAGTGGAGGCAGGTTAAGTTACGTTACCCCAGTCAATGACGGTGAACTCAACATTGAATTTTTACACGGTATTGAAAACCCGCTGATCAACGGCATAGAAATCGTCGCACTGCGTGCAGGAGCCGGCGGACCCACCAACGTGAATACCACTGTTTCACTTCCTGAATTTCCCCGGCAATCCGGAACGCTTATTGTTGAGCAACATAATGGCGCCGATCGAATCTGGAACGTCAATCCTGATAACGATACGGTCTCTGTCAGTACACCTCATGGACAGCTAGTGGCCGAAATTGCTGTTGGAGACACACCCTGGTCGGTGGCAAAATCACCGCAATCCAGCCATGTATATGTAACCAATAAGAATTCGGCTACGATATCCATTATTAACAGCGTAAACCTGACTCTTGAATCGACCATTGTGTTAGTGGAAAATTCGCAACCACATGGAGTGACATTTAATTCAAGTGGTTCGATTTATTATGTACTCCATGAAGCGACGCGTGTTCTTCAGCGCCGCAACGCAAACAGTCATGGTATTGTAGGATCTATTACGCTGGCCGGAACCCCGCGACATTTGTCGATGGCCTATGATGACAGCGTCATTCTTGTAAGTAATTTCATAACGCCACCTGCGCCTGGAGAACACACGGGATCAGTTGATATAGCGAACGCTGCTGCGGAAATATTTGTCATTGACCCTGACTCAATGGCGTTGCTAAGCACCATAGAAATTCCTCACGACAACACACCATTTGGGGAATTCGATGGCCCCGGGTTAGCTAATTACCTGGGAGCTCCGGCGATCACGTTCGACTCACAGGCGGCCTATGTTCCGCATAAAAAGGATAATATTGACTCGGGAGCATTGCGTGGAAAACCGGGGATGTCCTTTGATCATACGGTAAGAGCCCAAACATCTCGTGTACTATTGCCGTCCGCGTCAGCAGACAACAGTTTTAGACTCGATCACGAAAACGCAAGCGTCGCCACAAGTGCGGCCCTTAGCGGGGATGGTCGTTATCTGTTGGTTACTTTGGAGACCAGTCGGGAACTCGTTGTCTATGACACTGTTCTGGGCTTTGAACTGATGCGAGCCAAAACAGGCCGAGCACCACAAACTGTAGCGCTTTCGAGCGATGGTTCAATTGCCTACGTGCATAACTTCATGGATCGAACAATTTCACGGTTCGATCTGTCTGTGGCCTTTGCACAAGCAGTCCCATTTCAGAACGAATTGCCGTTGGTCAATGTAGTAAACAACGAACAACTGAGTGCGGATGTATTGCTTGGAAAACAGTTTTTCTATGATGCTGATGACAATCGACTGGCGCGAGATGGTTACATGTCTTGTGCCGCATGCCATAAAGAAGGAAAACACGATGGGCGGGTATGGGATCTCACTCAATTTGGTGAAGGTCTTAGAAACACCACTTCGTTACTAGGTAAGGCAGGCACAGGCCAGGGATTTTTACATTGGTCTGGAAATTTTGATGAAGTACAGGATTTTGAAGGTCAGATACGCAATTTCGCAGGTGGCAGTGGTTTGATGTCAGACGCGGCGTTCAATGCTGGAACCCGCTCGCAACCGCTGGGTGATACCAAGGCCGGTTTGAGTCGGGAATTGGATGCACTTGCCGCCTACCTGGAATCGCTTGATAGCATTGAAGAAAGTCCGTTTCGTGGAAACAGTTTAACCAGTGAGGGTCAGATCGGCCAACAGCTTTTCAATCTAAACAACTGCAGTTCCTGTCACTCAGGTAGCCTTACCACTGATTCGCAGACTGGCAAACGCAGTAATGTTGGTACCATCAATGCGAACAGCGGGAACCGGTCAAACGGATTCCTTGACGGCTTCGATACACCGACCTTATCAGGGCTATGGGCAAGCGCACCCTATCTACACAATGGGTCGTCGGCAACGATTGCCAATGCCATACGAGCCCATAGCGTACTGGGCATAAGCCAGCAAGATGCTGATCGGATGGCGCAATTCCTCAGAGAATTTAACCAGGGTGATCTGCCGTAGCCGCAGATTGAAAAACCGGGGCAGGTATAAGGGATGGGTTGCGCAACACGCCAACCGTGATCGCGAGTGCATGGTTGCGATGGTTTTACTGGGACGGACGCCGTGACTCTCTATGGTCACAGGCTTTGGTTCCGTTCGAAGCGCTTAACGAAATGGGTAGTAATCTTATTCGACCAATCTGAACAGGCTGCAAAAATTACTGATGAAGAAATGGAAGGC
>CAYPCS010000183.1:0-3625 GCA_964409275.1 uncultured Granulosicoccaceae bacterium | reverse complement strand
ACCTGGGTTTGAGGGTACGCACTGGCGATGGCTTCGGGAAATCCCTTTAGCCCATGTTAGCGCCGGAGCATAAGCGCAGTTATTTGCCGCAGAATGTAAATGCAGATTGTAAGCGAGCACAGCCCCGGTGCCTCTGATTGGAAAGAGATCTAAAAGTCGATCGGATCGTCAAAAGGTAAGGTGAGCTGGTTAGATCTTTGTTCGAGTTCGTCTCGCATCATTTGTTGAATATCATCACCGTATTGATCAATGAGAGCCTCTCGGAGTTGATCGAAGAACTCAAGTATGCTCATAGTCTCCGCCGGTGTGCAGTGCAAGTAGAGTTTGACCACTTTCATGCTCATTTCTTTGCTCTCGTTGTTTTTCGATTTGAACGACTGGCCGGTTTTTCGGTCTGGGTACGACGTGCCGCGGTTTCTTGCGCCTCTTTGATCCGATAGGATTCGCCCTCGATGGTTAGTATCTGCGCGTGATGAACCAATCGATCGACGAGGGAGACAACACAAGCGGCATTGGGGAAGACTTCGCCCCACTCGGAAAAAGGTCTGTTGGTGGTGACGATAGTGGCCTTTTGTTCGTAGCGACGGTTAATGATTTCAAACAATAAGTCGGCGTGTCGATTGGCATAAGAGAGGTATCCCACCTCATCGATGACGAGTAAATCCGGTTGAGAGAAGTATTTCAGTCGTCGTTGCAGTGAGAGGTTGCCATCCTGCGCATCAAGGGTATTGAGCATCTGTGATGCACCAGTAAACAAGACCCGAAAGCCTTTGAGTACGGCCTGATAGGCGATGTTCTTGGCAATGGTGCTTTTACCCACGCCATTGGAGCCGAGTAGCACGATGTTGCTCTGTTGCCGAACAAATTCAAGCTGCATGGTCTGTTCGATGGCAAGGCGGTCAATCTGACCGGGCCATTGCCAGTCGAAGTCGGCCAGATCCTTGAATCGATCCAGGTGCGCGTTTCGAAGGCGTCGTTCAAGCCCTCGTTTATTGCGTTCGCGTTCCTCCCACTCGATGAGAGGTTCAACCCACGGGCAGCGTGGGTCGAGCTCATTCCAATGGGCCAGCAGCCCGTAGAGTTTAAGATCATTGGCCCGTTTGGCCAGTGACTCAGTGAGGAGGGTGTCAGTCATGTTGTTCATCTCCGGAGGTTGTATCGTTGTTGTGGTGATTTAGGCTGCTGTCGTTGCTGCGGGCATATAATTGATCGTAGCCTTGCAATGAGGCGGGCTTGATCGGCGGGTGATCAGCCGCTTTGGGTGAGATGGCAATCGCAAGCGGAACCGGTCGTTGTTGCTGTTCGCGGCGGCGTTCCAGGATTTGCAGCACACCGTCGGTGTGGTGACAGGATTGTTGTAATGCCTCTTCGATGGCGATCTTCAACTCAACCGCGCCGTACTGTTCGAGCCATTGAGTCAGATGCTTAAGACTGGCTGACAGTGGATGACCGCGTTCAACGGTGTGACTCAGAAACCGTTCACTCACCGCCACGCGTTGATAAAGTCGGTGTTGTTGACTGTGTCCGGTGGCCGCCTGTTTGGCCTGGCGCAACTCGTCGATGTGTCTAGGGTCTTCAATCTGTTCGCCCTTGCCATAGTGTCTGGTGTGTACCGCCAGCACCTCTGCGGCGTCTATGATGCGCACCTGATAAGGACTGGCCCGTACCGTCAACTCACGGCGAACGTGGGTATGTGGTATCGAGTAGTCATTCAGGTCATAGCGAACATAAGGGGTTTTGCCGACACTAACCGTTTGTACGTCATCACCGTCATAGGGCAGTTCGGGCAACGGGATCAGATGCTCACGTTCACTGTGCCACATTTGTTCGACGGTCAGATCCGGGTTGCCTGGACAGGGTCTACTGGCCGCAATCTGTGTACACCAATGGCGAGCCTGTTCGTTGAGGGTGTCTATATCCTCAAAGACTCTACCGGCAAAGAAGTTATCGCGAATGTAGCGAATGGATCGTTCTACTCGACCTTTTTCATTACCACGTGCTACCGCCACGGGTTGTGGTTTGAAGCGGTAGTGGGCGCTGAGATCGAGTAACTGCGGATTAAAATCCACGGCTTTGCCGTGTCGCTGCAGAACGGCCGACTTCAGATTGTCGTACAGCACAACACGGGGCACACCCAACGCCGCAAAGGCATTGATGTGTCCATCGAGAAAGTTCGGTGTTTGGGCATTGTAGTAAAACTGCAAGTACATCATGCGTGAGTAACTAAGCACGAATACAAAAGCCATCAGTGGTCTTTTGGCCCGTGCGATTTGCACCTGTCCGAAGTGACCCCAATCCATTTGTCCCTGCTCACCGGGCAGGGTTTTAACGCGCAGGTAGGCTTCGGGGGTTTTACGTGGTCGAAGCTGTGCAATCCATTGTCTGAAATGACTGGGGCTGCCCGGATAGCCCCGGCTTTGTGCCATCTGGAATAGCCGCGCGGCAGACAGGGTGGGAAACCGCTGTAGTGTCTCGTGGATAAACGGCAGATACGGATCGATGATCGAAGGGCCTCGTGCCCGTTCGATCTTCGGCATTCCGGCCTGCGAGATAACTCTCTCGACGCTTGAGTGGTGTACACCGAGCTGTGTGGCAATGGTGCCGACACGCCACTGCTCCACAAAGTAGTAGCGCAGAATATCGGCACGCTGTTGTTCAGAGATAGGCAAAGTTCAACTCCTGATCAAAAGACAGTACGACGTGGCTTTGCACGAAGTCGGGTCAGTGGCAGAAAATCGAGTCGTAAAAACCGATCCACCCGTCGCGAACACCGTGAACAGCATCGATGAGATCGATCAGTGACTGACCGAACAGGGGTTCTAGTCACTGCAAATCGCTGTTCATGCAAGCTAAGCAGTGCAATGTCTTGAGTTGAACGGTGGTGCGTTACTTTTTTTGCAGTTTGTTCAGAACAGTGTTCACGTTGACGTTGCCGGAAACGCGCCTGACGAGCCGCATTGCATCGGCGACCCTGAACGCTTTGTTGGTAACGTTTGGCGCTGTCTTTGCGGTTGCGCTGGCGGTTTTGTCGAGCACAGTCTTGCCCGCAATAGCGATTGCCCCGGTCGCAATCACTGCAGATGATCACCTGGGTGTGGCAGCGGGCACAGTGGTAAAGCCGAGCGCTGGGGTAGATGGGTGTGCATCGGTGTGACTAACCCATACACAAGCTGATCAAAGTACTTGGTTTTCCAACAAAAACAGTGTTTACTTAACCTCGATCATGCCTTTGTGCATGGTGTGGGGCGTGGTGCCGTGAATTCGCCAAAAACTCTGGGCACCACGCCGTTCTATCACACCTGTCCTCGAGTGGCTTCGATGTCCCAATGATCTGACGATTCTTTTGTGGACTAAAGTCTCAACTTCGTTCCCTTATCGCACTGCAATCTGTCCCGCCAATACTTCCGGCAAGAGCTCTCTCCATTTTATTTGGTTTGATAACTGATCTCTGGATCAAGCTATTCTGCTGCAAGACTGCGGCAAATATCCGCGCTTTTCGGCTGGCGCTAACAATAGGGCACGTTGGGTTCTTACGGGGGTTGAGTCGGAGTGATCTGGCTCTTCTACCCACTAAACACCCAGTTTGGTTCGCATGTGGCCGGCGTTATGTGGCACAGGTGAAACT
>CAYPCS010000182.1:0-3649 GCA_964409275.1 uncultured Granulosicoccaceae bacterium | reverse complement strand
AGCGAAAAAATTGCAGAAAAACAAGAAAGGCAAGAAAGGCAAGAAAGGCAAGAAAAAAAAGTAGAGTTTCCAGCCATCTTTGTCGGCGAAAGCACTGTTTAGAAATACACGACAGGTGGTCAGAATCCCGCGCACCACGTCAACAGGAGTGGCAGTAAACTGAATATTTTCTGCACCTGGATTCTGCTGCACTTCGGCAACGTGACGGTGACCGCTGGGCTTAGCCTGTTACGAAACCGGACTGGCAGCGTGCTTCAATCTCGTCCTGACGCTCGTGGTGTGGCAGTGTATCGGATTCGACGACACTGTCAGCCACAACCTGCCCGAACTGTTTCATCAATGCCTCATCGTCATCTGCAGGCTCAACCGGAAAAACAGTGTCCTGACAATAGGTCGGGACATTACCGGCCTCGCTGTTTTGCGGGGCCGGAGCATCACCACTCTCTTCATGGGCATGTACCCGCTCTCGCAGCAGTCGCCGCAGGCGGGTCACTCCACGATCTGAAGTAACACGATTCTCCAATGCGTGGATGGCAATAGGGCGCTGCGACACCTGCACTTCATAATCACCTGGCTGACGCTGTCGCTCTTCATAACTGCGACCGGCCGTCTGGCCAATAAAGTCGATACTCTCTTTGCCTACATCTGCCGGCGTATCCTGTCCACGCGGATCAAGCTGGTCACTAAAGTATCGCCAGCCAATAGTCATAGTATGGGTGTTATCGATAGGCACCATCCAGCGAAGCATCGATACACGCTGAAATACCTTCCGGCTCTCTGCCTCTTCCCAAATGGCACCGGTTTGATTGCAGTTGGGCAGAATGGAATCGGTGGTGCGGGTCCAGAGATAATCACCGCAACGGCGGGTTTGCACGTTTATCATACCCAGCGGTGTATCGCGGTAATCTATGAGCTGCTCCACTCCCGATGCAGCGCCGAACTGCACACCGCTCGACATCGCATGTAGATGAATGACGTGAATCGGGTCCTGGGTATTTTCGTAGACCTGCAGCCAGTTGGCCGGCATGCTCAGTGAAAACGGTTTTGAATCTACGCCCAGGCACATGGTGTCGTAGACCGGAAATTCGGGCTTGTGGTCTGGCGGCCCCATATAGGCGAACACAATGCCGTTGTATTCGTGTAACGGATAAGCACCCTGCACTACCCGGTTACGGATCGGGCTGCCTACCGGCTCGGAAGGTGCATCGATCAGGCGGCCATCAATATCAAAGTGCCAGCCGTGGTAACAGCACTTGATACCGCAATCCATAATGATGCCATACTCAAGCGACGCACCGCGGTGCGCGCAATGTCGATTCAACAACCCCAGATGCCCCGACTGATCTCGAAACAAGACCAGATCTTCTCCCAGAATGCGAACAGCCACTGGCAGGTCTGCAACCTCTTCCGTCATCGCTACCGGCTGCCAGTACCGACGCAGATATTCGCCGCAGGCAGTATTGGGCCCAACATGCGTGAGCTCAGGATCTTCCGCAGGGACATCTCTATGGAAGTAGCCGGAGAACCCGGCCAGTTTCTTTTCGGTCATGGCAGACGTTGCGATTGCTGTATTGGGATGAACCAGTATGCCGGGTGGAAGTACGAAACTCTATCTGTATTTGCACTCGACACACGGCAGTGGAATATCCAAAGAACCGGGAGCAGCTGTTTCAATTGCTTGTTTGACCATTGATCAATCTCTACACACAGCATTTCTTTAAAACCGATCCGCCATGCGAGGCACCGTCGCCCCTGATCAAATGATGCGTATCTGCCGAAGGTAATTGCCGAATCGTTTGACGAGTCCCGATTTCAAACCTCGATGCTAATGACTTCTGCCGGTTTTGTGACTCTCTCACCCACCATGTACCTTAAGCTATTAAAAATCCTGGCCGCCAAAATTACCGGAGATGCTGTTTTTTGAGGGGATTTACGACTCTTCCGCTTAGCCTGTCGCGTAGTAACCGACCTAACGCATCAATGAATCACCCTCACGGGTAAAGAATATCAGGGGACAGGCGTTGAGCGCTAACTCGAAGTATGGATGGTGGGTAGGCGTAGTTGCCCTCGTGAATATCGTAATGTGCTCCGCAGCCTATTCCGAGGCACGGGTCTGTGACTACGACATTAACGATGAGTGGCCATGGCTGGATGAACGCACCTGTCAGGCATCCGCTGTTACGATATCTACCACAGACGTTATTACACCAGCACCGCTGTCGGCTGCTCCACTACTACTTAGTGACGACAACAGCACCCGGGTTTGCGAATCAACAACTGCCGACCCTGATGGTGACGGTTGGCGATGGGAGAACAACCGAAGCTGCATTGCCCGGGTTCCCGTGAACCTGTACCCATACTGCCAGTCAGCCACATCGGACGCGGATGGTGATGGATGGGGTTGGGAAAATCAGCGCTCCTGCATTGTCGATGAGGCTAAAACCTCGTCCAATACGATTGGAACCACGCAAAGCACATTTCCGGTGTGCAGTAGCCAGAGCGTCGATCCGGACGGTGATGGCTGGGGGTGGGAGAATAATCGCAGTTGTACAGTTGCCGCACCGGACACTCAAACCACGTATCCCCCATGCATTAGCACCGACACTGATCCCGATGGTGATGGCTGGGGCTGGGAGGGCAACAGTAGCTGTATCGTTGACGCAAGCGCTGCACCCAAAACAGATACCGGCAACCCCGAAGTTGACCCTGTTGCCTGTACCGGTGACAACCCGGACACTGACGGTGACGGCCTCGGATTTGAAAATGGTGCAATCTGCCACGTTGTAGAGCCAAAAACTCCCGCTACACAGCTGGTCTTCGCGGAAGACTTCAGTGATGCTACGCCCGGTCAATACGGCAGCACACAGCTCAATGAAAGCTGGGGAGTTCCCGAGTGGCATCTGGGCTTTGATCAGGGACGCGCAACTATTGTTTATGATTCAGCAGCGCACGGCAATGCATTGCAAGTAACCTATCCCGCCGGAGCCTATGGTGCTACAGGCGCCAGCGCGTTTCTGTCAGACATACAGTTCGGCATGGATCTGCCGGAAAGTTACGAAGAGCTGTATCTCTCCTACGATCTCAAGTTCGGTGAAAATTTTGAATTCGTTCTCGGAGGAAAGCTGCCAGGACTGTGTGGCCATGATTCGTTTCGTTCTCCCTATAGCGGTTGCAACACCGGTGGCGGATTTCCCTCAGGCTTTGATGGCTGGAGCGCACGCGGTATGTGGCGACAAAACGGTGCACTTGAAAACTACGTCTATCACTCCAGTCAACGCAGCTTCTACGGAGACGACGAACTATGGAATGTAGACGCCGTACCTGGTCAGTGGCACAACGTGCAACATCGAATAGTCATGAATACTGTTGGCCAGAAAAACGGAATCATTGAAGCGTGGCTAGATGGCCGCAAAGTGCTCAGCATCAACAACATTGAATTTAGAAAGCTTGCATCTATTGGCATTAACCAGTTTTATTTTAGTACTTTCTTTGGAGGCAATGATTCATCGTGGGCCCCGTCGAGCGACCAGATTATAACGTTTGATAATTTTGCCATATCTACTGATCCTGTTATCGGAAGAACCGGTTTTCAAAGTGATTTTGCACTGGGGGCTGCATCTGTTGCTCCAGACACAGGCGACTCTGGTGG
>CAYPCS010000181.1:0-3664 GCA_964409275.1 uncultured Granulosicoccaceae bacterium | reverse complement strand
CAGAATCGGGCAACCTCGGCATCACACGCTGGTAGAAATCAAATGCACTATCTGTGTTGATTGACACTCTCCAAAATAATAGTCAGGCACGGGCCGTCATGAAATAACGATCTACCGCAAAAACCGGCTCGCGAAAAGCAGCACCTTCGAGAGGCAGTCAGGCCTTGGATAACGGTTAGGAAGCCGCTTTTGAAAGCAAGCCATCGTCCTGCAGAAGCTCTCGCACAGCGGCTACCAGCACATTGGGGGTGACGGGTTTATGCAACAGGCGAGTACCGCTTTGTGCGGCCTCACGTACGCGTTCTGGCGAGGTATCTCCGGTGATGATCAAGGCCGGAATGTCCCGGTTAAGCTCATCTCGAATAAGTGCGATCGCCTCATCACCGGTTTTATCCTCACGCAATCGATAGTCTGCGATAATCAATGCAGGCATAAGGTCACGTTGAACGACAATGGCCTGGGCCGCAGTATCAGATTCAACGGATAACACCGTGCAATTGACCTCTCGAAGCATCATCTCCATACCATCACGCACATCTTTCTCATCGTCGATCACTAAGACCAACACACCTTCAAAATCCATTTCTGTTTCTACAACCGACTTCGGACTCCGTGTTACTACGCTGTCCACACGACCCACGGGCACTGCAAGACTAAAGGTAGTACCCGTGCCAGAGTCGGAATGCAATGTTAGTTGCAGATCCAGCAGATCTGACAGTCGCCGGACGATCGAGAGGCCGAGACCCAATCCCTTTGAACGATCACGTTCAGGATTATTTAGCTGGTAGTATTCGGAAAAGATCGAATCGTGTTCTTCGATCGGTATCCCAGGACCGGTATCAGCGACCTGAATGTGCAAGTGAACACCCTTACGCTCGCAGGAGACTCGCACCTCTCCTTCGCGTGTATGCACAATGGCGTTATCAATCAAATTTCTTAGGATGCGACCTAGCAAAACATAGTCAGTATGAGCAATGCTGTCACAAGGGCTGATCTTGAAGGCAAGATTTCTCTGCGCAGCGACTTCTTTGAATTCTTCAGTAAAATTATGCAGAAGATCATCGATATAAAAATGCTGGTGAGTTATCTCGACCACACCGGCATCGAGCCTGGAGATGTCGAGTAAACTATTAAACAAACTGTTCAGCGCTTCAGTCGATTGTTTGATCTTGTCCAGGATGACTGGGCCTTCGGGCAATTTGACCTTGTTCTCGAGCGCACTCACAAACAAGCCCAACGCATGCAAGGGCTGACGTAAATCATGACTAGCGGCGGCGAGAAAGCTGTCTTTGGCTTTTTGTTCTTTTTTGCCGCTGCGCAACTCCTCAACAACAGATTCCAGCCGAACCTCGGATTCTCTCGCTTCATTAAACAATCGTGTGGAATGATTATTAAGTTGAAATAATTTTGCCACCAGCCACGTACCCGTCAAGATAAGTAGCAAACCAAAAATCCAGAAGTAACGATACAGCTCATCGATCTGCTTAGTGATGGAATCGCGCTGCCAGGTTGAATGTTCAAACACTGCCAGAGCAAGAGAATACAGCCTGTTCGAGAGTACGTGAATTTCATCACTCGATGTGGCGACAACAGCGTCAGTCAACGGAAGTTTACCGCTGTAAAATTCATCGTAACGGGATAAAAAATCCTTCACATCATCACCCAGTTGCATCGCTACAGGGGACAGCTGTTGATTATGTACATTAATCTCAAATACTCGGAAGGTACTCCAAATAATATCGAAACGGGTTTGGAGTTGTCGCGTTGCCGATTCTCTGTTTTCCGGATTTTCTGATTGTCGGTAGTTGTGTGATGCGGTGAGGAAGCGGTCAAACGACCGATCTGCCTGGAGTAGATAATTGTAGATTCCAGGGTCGGTTTTCTGAAACTCCTGGCGAGCTGCATTGATATTATGCATCAGCAAAAAAATGCTGATGGCACAGAAGAGCGCGCCAGCTAGAAGCAGATATACGGGGCGGCGGTTCTGCAACTAGAAACCCACCCAATCGGACCTATTCGCGCTACTCAACGACCAGTACTGAATTGTGCACAACGATTTTGCATGAGTCACAGGTGCCAATCAACGCACCCAGATATGTGTTAATTGCCACACGCTACGAGCTTTGTTGGTTGACGTATCCAGGTCCGGGTAATCATCAAACGGATACATCACCCATAGTGGCCCGAGTTCTCTTACACTGATGTACTCTCCATCAACCTTATACGCCAGTATCACCGGGTAAGCGTCATACTCCGGATCGGTCACGTCTATTGAATATTCGTCAAGCGCACTCAAGGTGATATCGTTGTCATTTGCGCCGACATACTCCATCAGTACATTCATTCGAACGCCGGTAAATTCAGTGTCACCTTTAGTCCAAGGCGTGCGAGTGGTAATCGTCTCGACGGGGAGAGACTCCAGCATCTTCATATCAAGGGCGGTAACGGCCTGCTCCTGGCCATCGACAGTGATCACGCTATTGGAATTTTCTACAGCACCTACAATCTGCAACAGAACGTCACCGGTAGGTGACTCTATATCTGCAGCCTGGATGCCGGCTACCGGACTCAACACCCATAGAAAACAGGAACAGACCAGAACAACAATCTGATGGACCGGCGATGGGATTTGCTTTTTTCTCAAGACCTGCACTCCAAAGTTGTGTACCGCACTCACGGCACGTCACCGGATCGGATCTCAGTCCGGTGAATTAAAATGGAATATCGTCATCGAAGTCTGCTGTAGCCCCAGATGCAGGTGTACTCGTGGTTTGTGATTTGCCTCCCGAGTTACCTGTGTTCGTTGTTGTGGCGCTATCAACAGCCCCGCCCTGTTCGATTTTCCAGGCGTTTAGATTGGTAAAAAAACGTTCATTCCACTCACGCCCCCGGAGATCGAAATGCACGGTGAGCTCGTCGCCCACGGTGTAGTTATCGATCAATGCACACTTGTCCTGAGTAAGCTGAAATTTGATGAGCTGAGGGTATTGCGTATCGGCGGTCTCTACAACGAACTCCCGGGCCTGGAAAGACTCGGTTTTTTGTTCGGTATCGAATACCCGGTGTAATTTACCCTCTAACTGGAATGCCATGATTTTGCTTTCGATAAAACCAGAATAATAACAGCCGAGTAGCAATCTAGGCCAGTTCAAAAATAATTGGTCACTTTGGTGTTACGTCAGGCGCGCCAGGGCTGATCGCCGCCAGCAATAGAGCCTATCGAGTCTTTTTACTAGTGCCTCTATCGGATTGATAACATTGTCAAATACCGACCAGAAAGCCAGCCCTGTTAATACTGCGGCAACGTCCGATCAGTTGTGCGTATCAAGCACATTCTCACCTGGAGCCGCATCAGACCACACCTTCATCACGCAATTTCGCGATCTCGCTTAGGGTCAGTCCAGCCTCCACCAACACCTCGTCCGTGTGCTCAGACCAGCGTGGCGGAGCAGAATCAGCGGTCGGTGGTGTTTGCGCCATACCAAATGCAGCCACCGGTACCGCCAGACTAGCGCCAGCCTCGACTGGGTGCGGTACCTGCTGTATGCCACGTCGGCTTTGCACTTGCTCAGAATTTAGAGCCTCCTGCACGGAACGGACTCTGGACGCAGGCACCCCCACCGCATTGAGCGCCTGTTCCCAGTGTTCCGCGCTCTGCAGGTTG
>CAYPCS010000180.1:0-3844 GCA_964409275.1 uncultured Granulosicoccaceae bacterium | reverse complement strand
TATTGATGCACCAGACCATTGTCGGCCAGGAAGCCATGCGGCAAATGGAAATGGCAGGCGACTATCCGGATGTAATCGTTGCCTGTACCGGCGGGGGCAGCAATTTCGCCGGTATCGCCTTTCCGTTTCTGGGTGCAAAGCTGCGTGGTGGTCACGATGTTCGCATCGTAGCGGTAGAGCCTGCCGCGTGTCCGTCACTTACCCGTGGAAAGTTTGCCTATGACTTTGGCGATACTGCCCAGATGGCACCCATGGTAAAAATGCACACGCTCGGCGCCGGCTTTATCCCTTCAGGGTTTCACGCTGGTGGCTTGCGCTATCACGGCATGGCACCACTGGTCAGCCATGTACAGGATCTCGGACTGATCGAGTCACATGCGCTAGACCAGCTTGAGTGTTTCGAAGCCGGTGTTTTGTTTGGTCGCACTGAAAGTATTATTCCTGCACCCGAGGCCACGCACGCGGTTCGCGGTGCTATTCGTGAAGCATTACGCTGCAAGGAAGAAGGCAAGAGTGAGACTATCCTGTTTAATCTATGCGGCCATGGTCACTTTGATATGCAGGCCTACATTGACTACTTTGAAGGTAAGCTAAACGATCAAACCTACGATGAGGGTGAACTCGCAATGGCACTGGCCGGATTGCCTTCAGTCGCTAACGGGTAGCATCTCACTGAAAAGGGACCCTGGTCTTCAAAGGTTGCATAGCGCCATCCGGCGCTATGTGCGCAATTCAGAGGTCAGCACTGGCCAACATGATTGCCCAGTGACTGTCATCAAACCGAATAGACGGATGCACACCGCCCAGCTTCTGCAATGAACGTTTCAACCGCTCCAGCGCTGTTGTGCTCCAGCGGTGTCGATCTTTCACGGAGTGATACACACGTCCACGATCAAAGTCGATCAAACTAAACTCGCCCCGGGCATTAATGAGGATGTTGTCTGCATTGAGATCTGCATGATAGACACCGTGCTGATGAAAGCGCCCAAGTGTTTTTCCAAGTGATTGCCAATGCCCGTTTGACATTCCTCCGTCAACCAGCACCTGCGCGACACTCCCGATTGCGGGAATCTGCCGGGTAACCAGGTCCGCACGATACAAGCATCCGGCAAGGCGCTCAAACCTGCCTGCTACCGGAAACGGTACGGGCAATCCGTGTTCCGTCATCAAGTCCAGCAGGTTTAACTCACGCGCCACCCGGCTTCGTTGCAACCCGATGTTGCAATACACATCATGCGATATACGTCGCACCAGTCCACCGCGCCGATAGTGTTTTACAACGACAGGTATCCCGCAATACTGTCGATATTGAACCGGACCTCGCCCCGCTGAATTGTTATCGGTAATGCCTGTGTCCGGCCGGGGCTGCAGGAACAATTCAGAGAGAATAATTTCATCAAAAGCAGCGACATCAGAATTATAGAAGTAGGTGATGTGGCGTCTTGTTTCGGTAACAATACTCATGAGGCCTGCGAACAGGAAACGGACTCACCACAATACCATGTGAAGCAGTCACACGGCTAAAAGGGCGGTTTGGCATCTGTACATAACCAGCGTTACCAAACCAGGATTCCAGAATTAAACTGAATTCAGGCGAGTAAACGGGTTGCCGTCACGCCACACACTCAAACTTGCATGACTGGCCGCCGGCATCGAGTTTCGAAGCGCTACCTCGGTTCTGTCGTCAGTTTGCAGAACCATAAAGTAGCCCCCGAGTAGATGGGCGATCCAGCTTGCCGATGCCTCGCGGTCGATCATCACCACTTCTTTTACCGGTTTCGTTTTGCTTAGCTTTCTGGCGTAAGCTTCACCCTGCTTGTGCGGACTATTGAATATCACCTGCACTGACTGCGCGGTACAACCGTGGCCAAGCAACTTGCCCAACTGCCTGGCCGACGTTGCACTACTTTGATCAGAGAAATGAATATTGCCCTTGCGGGTTCCGCTGATAAGGATCAGATGGGTGACCACGCCCCGGTAAGATTTTAACGTCGATTTAAACTCAACGCTCGTGCGCACCCGCTCAAACGCCGCCGTTTCACCATCAAGCAATCGCGCTTCAAGATCAACAAATAAATCAAAGGCTGCTTCCTGGCGGGTTAGATCTTTGCCGTCTTTACCAACGTATACCACCAGTATTCCAAAAGACTTGTTCTGTGTTTGCCCGTCAGTCGGTTGATCATTCAGCAACACCGGAGCTGGCGTGTCAGGGACAACTTCCGTTGCCTGTCTTGATTCGCTAATGTCAACCGAATCGAGCGACATTGGTTTGTAGGCAGCCCTGTCGTACTCACCACTCAGCGGAAAAGGCCGGGTGCAATCAAAGCCGACTTTGGTGCCGATATAGTCGGGAAAGCCGGGGTTCAATCCATGCCCGAATACATTTTCAATGGTGACGATTCCGCTTTTTGCATCCAGCCGTGTTGACATGGCCCACTCCACATCTGACGCATTGCGTATATCTACATCATCATCAACTACTGTCACCATCTTCAACGGTGGAAACGCCGCGAACGTTGCCATAATGGCTTGCTTGCCCCACCCCGCACGCTTTTGTTTAAGGCTGACAACAGCATGATAAAAACCACAACCTCCATGGGTGAAATACACTTGCTGCACACCGGGTATCTGCTTTTTTAACATTGCCAGCACATTGGCCTCGCCAAGCAATCCGACTGAATTCCAGACTTCCACCCCGGATAAAATGGTCTGAAACACCGGATTCGGACGTGCGTGAACGGCCCGAACCCGAACAATCGGCCGCGGCTCACAGCGGGCATAGTAGCCGGTCACTTCTGCAAACGGACCTTCATCACCGAGTTCACCCGGAATCATCTCGCATTCCAGGGCATACATTGCGTTGGCCACCAACTCGGTTGGCGTCATTTTGCCCTTGACCAGTTCCAGCGGTGCGTTGTGAAACTCACTGGCTATGCCCAGCTCATCCGACTCCGGAGGTGCTGCTTCGGCGGGCGCGGCAGCAGCGAAATGTAATCCGGGGCCCACCCCGCAGTTGATAGAAATAAAAAGGCTTTTTCGCAGTTTTTTGGCTTTTTCAAGGTACAGCCCCAGGTGCCTGCCAGCGTCGATATTGACGTGAAGGGTACGATCGTCAATCACCATAAAACGTTGAATCGACGCATTGCGCACACCCGTTTCCGGGTCGGTGGCAATCACCACACCCGCATCAAAGTAGGCAGCTCCATCTTGCGCCGCGTGTACGGGAACCGGTAAGTCAGACAGTGCCAGCCCCGATTGCCCCTGCAAAACCGGCCCCGTCTCAACAACCACGGGGTCGCGGGGCGATTTTTGCCAACTCTCTATGCAACCGGATACAAATTGCGGCAGCTCGTCGGCTTTCTGCCGAAGCAGGTGCGCCAGCAAATCACGAGACCAGTACAGGCCGGTAAATACCGGTGACTGTTGACCGATTACGTCATGGAACATAACCGCGCGTTTTTCGCCTTCGAGCTCAGCGGCAATACCGGCAAGATCGTGCTTCAGTTCCACCGCCGAATTGACGTGCGCAATCATGCCGGCCTGATCCAGATCTTCGATAATTGTGCTCAGGTCAGCCAGATGATTGCCTGCCATGGGTTCTCCGCGCGCGTTTTTTTTGGTTTGATCAATGTTATAGCAGCTGCACACCATTGATGCCGCCTAACCACTCGTGAATTACCACTCAAGGTCGCAACAGTCTGACTGCATTCCGCAGCAGCAGTAATTCGGATACCCGTGTGCTACTGGTTGATACAGGCTCCGATACGTCGATACTGACTGGCGTGATACAGCAACGGCAGCTCGGTGTTGCCGGACTTCTGCCGGTCAATTCTGACCACCTGCC
>CAYPCS010000179.1:0-4043 GCA_964409275.1 uncultured Granulosicoccaceae bacterium | reverse complement strand
TTAATATCGTCCAGTGGCATCGTGTGTGTGATCAGTGGATCAATCTCGATTTTCCCGTCCATGTACCAGTCAACAATTTTCGGTACGTCGGTGCGGCCTTTAGCGCCGCCAAATGCGGTGCCTCGCCAGTTGCGGCCGGTAACCAGCTGGAATGGCCGGGTGGATATCTCGGCGCCAGCCGGTGCAACTCCGATAATAATTGATGTTCCCCAGCCCTTGTGGCAGCACTCAAGTGCCTGGCGCATCACCTCTACATTGCCGATACACTCGAACGAGTAATCCGCTCCGCCGTTGGTAAGATCGACCAGGTAAGGCACCAGGTCTTCTTTTAGTTCGGAGGGGTTTACGAAATGGGTCATGCCGAAGCGTTCGGCCATTTCCTTGCGCGCGGGGTTCAGATCAACACCTACGATCATATTAGCGCCTGCCAGACGAGCTCCTTGCAATACATTTAAACCAATTCCACCGAGGCCGAATACCACCACATTGTCACCGGGCTTCACCTGAGCGGTATTGATCACTGCGCCAATACCGGTAGTTACGCCGCAGCCGATGTAGCAAATTTTGTCGAACGGTGCGTCTTCCCGAACCTTCGCCAGTGCAATCTCCGGCACGACGGTATAATTAGAGAAAGTGGATGTGCCCATGTAGTGAAAAATGTTGTCATTGCCGCTCTTAAAGCGGCTCGAGTTGTCGGGCATTAATCCGCGACCCTGAGTTTCCCGAATCTGCTGGCACAGGTTGGTTTTTCCGGAAGTACAGTAATCACAGGTGCGACATTCTGGCGTGTACAGAGGGATAACGTGGTCGCCCTTCTTCAGTGAGGTTACCCCGGCGCCAACTTCAACGACGACTCCGGCGCCTTCGTGACCAAGAATCGCAGGGAAAATGCCCTCTGGATCAGCACCGGACAGGGTGAATTCATCCGTATGGCAAACGCCGGTCGCCTTGATTTCAACCAGACATTCGCCGGCTTTGGGCCCCTCCACGTTAACGGTGCCGATTTCAAGTGGTGCGCCGGCTTTGACGGCGATTGCGGCTCTGGATTCCATGGTTCCTCCGGTGTTTCTGGTTGTTATAAATGTATTTGCAGCTGCCAGCCATCCAGGTCACATGAAAGGACGCCGGTAGCTGGTAACAAATGAAATGGCGCGCCCCGCAGGATTCGAACCTGCGACCTCGCCCTTAGGAGGGGCACGCTCTATCCAGCTGAGCTAGGGGCGCAACGAAAGCTACGGGTGACAGTTTATGCCTGCGCCAGGAAAACTACAATCCATACGCAGTTTGTATGATCCCTGCTAAACCGTTGGTCAGGCCTGCCGTTATTTTGGCCAGTCACCGGCGTTTTTCGCGAACCATACGCGGTGGCAGGCGGGTTGCTGTTTATACCCACTACTGAATTACAGGAAATACGATGGCTGAAAATACTGCTAGAAATGCGGCCGAGCGTCGGAATTATCGACGTATATCGGACGCTGTTGCGTTGCACGTTGAGATTGTCGATCAAGACGTCGCCAACGATGCAAGTATTGAGTTGCCTGAACTGCCCGAGCATCCAACTCACGTGGTTAGTTTGAGTCCGACCGGACTAAAATGCTATCACGACCAGCCCTTCAGCGACGGTGAGATCGTAAGGCTCAGTGTCATGCTGTTTCCGGATAAAATTCGCTTTGATGTCGAGGCCAGAGTGGTCAATTCCGGTGAAGACCGGCGCAGCGGCAAGAACGATCGTTTTTTTGCCGGCATGGCTTTCTCAAACATGACAGACGAGGTTCGCGATGTGGTTCTGGAGCACATCGATAAAGTGGCACGTCAGTCGTTCGGTGGCTCTGTAAAGCTAATTTATAAATCGTGATTTTTGTCACGAGCTAGCGGTAATCGCAGCAACTCACAAACATGTGAGCACAGCCAACTGTGCCCCAGCAGGGGTATTTGCCCCTCAATAAAAGCGACGTGACCACCGCGTTCCGCTATTTCAAAATTCACCGCTACCCCGAGCATGTCGTTGCCCGTGGGTATACACGCGCTTGAAAAGAACGGATCGTCCCGGGCAAACAGGATATGAGTCGCTGTTTTAATTGATGGCAAATCCTGCAGCGTGCTTGCTCTCTCGTAGTAGTCAGCAACTGATTTGTAGCCGTGCAGCGGGGCCGTTACCTGATCATCAAATTGCCAGAAGTTCTTTGTGTTTGTATATCCTGTGTTATTGAGTTGCAGGTGAGGGAAGCGTTTGTCTTTTGCCGCCATCGCGGTCTTCATTGCCCTGACCAGTTTCCATTGATAGATGCGTGACAAGCCGCGATTCATTCTTCTGGCACCTTCGGCAAGCACCAGTGGCGGGGATACAGAGACTGCATAGCACAGCGGATTTTCGGTGCTGGTGGCAAGGTACTTCAGCAGTGCGTTACCTCCCAGCGAGTAGCCAACTGCAGCAATCGACGTATCCGGATAACGCTTTGCGAGGGTATCGATGACCAGGCTTATATCGATTGTGTGCCCCGAGTGATACGAGCCGCGTTTCCTGTTCGGCTCGCCGCTACAACCTCTGAAATGCATAAGCACTGCGCGGTAACCACGGTTGTCCAGTGCGACCATTAGTGCTCTTGCGTACCGCGATTTTATCGAACCGGACAGGCCATGAAACAAGACAACAATCGGGCCTGAGTCGCCTGTCGTCCAGTCTAGATCGAGAAAATCACCATCGGGTGTAGTGAGTCGTTCGCGCTTTGTTTTCGGCCACGGCGTTGGCTGAACGAGCGATGCCCAAAGCGTTTGTGCATGTGGATTACGAAGCCACCATGCTGGACGAAATTTACTCTTAATCAGCATTGAGCGCGCCGTTGGATAATTTGCGATAGTTTAGAATAAAAGGGAACTGGCGCAGGTGGTAGATGACTATCTGATCGAATTGAAACGCTGCTTTGCCGGTTATATCGGAGACGTTTAGGCTTTGGTGTAAAGAGCTACTTTTTTTAAACGCCACGCTTTAATAAATGTACCGATCTAGAAATTTTTGCATCGATAACAAAAAATAGATAAGAATAATAATGAAAACTATGGTTATCAGTAAAGAGTGCGCAGGTATTCAAAAAGTTCAGCCGATCCCTGTCATGCCTGGCTGCTGCACGAATACATGGTTTGCCACAAGCTATGAATGGATTGCTCTAAGTCATCGAATTGCCTGCACGCCAGCCAGGGCATGCGCATGAATATGGAGGCGCGTATCAGAGGTATTGGCATGACCTCGCAGCGGACGCGATTGCGCCTTGTTGATCGGTTGCGCAAAGATGGCATTGCCGATGAATCTGTGTTGCAGGCGATTAGTGAGGTACCCAGGCACTGCTTTGTCGATGAGGCTATGGCGAGCCGTGCCTATGAAGACTGCTCACTACCCATTGGTGAAGGGCAGACGATTTCGCAGCCTTATGTTGTCGCGCTAATGACCGAACTGGTGATTAATAGTGGTATGCACGGGCGGCCGGTAAAAAAGGTACTTGAGATTGGTACCGGTTCCGGGTATCAGGCTGCGGTGTTGTCAATGGTGACAGAGCGCGTTTTTACGCTCGAAAGAATTCGCACGCTCGCACGTCGCTCCGGTGAACGTTTACAGCAACTGGGTATGCGAAACGTAAAAACCAGATACGCCGATGGTGTGGACGGATGGAGTGATCAGGCGCCTTTTGATGCGGTGATTGTTACCGCAGCAATGCAGCAGGTTCCGGACGCCTTGCTTGAGCAGGTATGTGATGGTGGCGTACTGGTAGGGCCAATAGGTTCCCGGTCTGGCAACCAGCAGCTGGCCATGATGCGTTGTCGCAAAGGTCAGCCACCGCAAATTCAGAAAGTGGAGGATGTACGCTTTGTGCCCTTTTTGGCGGGAACTTGTTAACGGGGTTTTGACTTCGGGTACGGATTTGCCGAGATAAATCTTCAGGCTTGAATGAGTGCTGCGGGTGGATTGGCCGAGTCAACAGTCTAAGTGTACTGAAACAAACAGTGTAGTCACATGAGTCGACTGATCAAAGTGCTTCATTTCCATAGTG
>CAYPCS010000178.1:0-4114 GCA_964409275.1 uncultured Granulosicoccaceae bacterium | reverse complement strand
AGGTACGACACTATGCCGCATCCGTTTAAACAACCGGGTGCCTACATTTTCCTCCAGAACACGCATTTGCCGACTAACGCTGGCTTGCGACAGGGCGCACTCGTCTGCAGCTTTGCTAAAACTGCGCAATCGAAACGCTGCATCGAACACGACCAAAGTCCCCAGTGGCGGCAAACGTCTGGAAAGATCAGTCATACGTGTACCGTATAGCTATGGACAAAATGATTGATTCTGAATTTCGATGATATCGAATATGGTACAGATCAAATACCAAAACAGGCAAGACTATGATTATCGCTCGTGATTTGGACGGAATAGACCTCGGCCCGGCGGTACTGGAAGCTGAATGGACCGTTGTCATAGACATACCGACTGCCGGGGTTCCCACCCTAATCGGTGCATTGGAGAAAAACCTGCCGCTGGTACAGGGGCCCTACGATTGCTGCACCTATTTGCAAGAAGGCGGGCACCAGAGATTCAGAGCGCTGGAAGGCTCTCATGCCGGAGCGGAAGGTGTTGTTCAACAAACTCCTGCCTGCCAGATTGTGGTCTCGATTCCGGCCGATGAAATGTTACTAAAACAGGCCTTCGAAATCATTTTTCAGTCTCATGTCAACGAAGAACCCACCATTCGGGTTTATCCAGGCTGGGGCAGTCGATCTAAATTACTGGATGATAAAGACAATCCAAATCGATACTGGAATCGGGCTGATTCCGCAGAGATACACGGACAGTCCACAGGTAATAGATTATGAACACTAATTCAGCGGGTTCTGTATTTCGGCAGTTACACGAATCGTCTCGGTTGTTTATCATGCCCAACCCCTGGGACAGGGGCACAGCACGCATATTTTCCCATCGACAAAGGTGTTTCATTTTTATAGTAAAATCCCGTGTTTGCATAAATTACGCTAATTGTTTTAGGACAACTTACACTTTTATCGACGCCCCTTCGGGAGCTTGCCATTTGTTCCACAGCTGCGTTGCATCTCTTGAAAAGGGCCTTACTGATAAAAACATGGCCATTGCCTGCGAACTGCGCCTTGCTGCCATTGTTGATTCAGAGCAGGAAAATGACCAACTCTCATTCGTAGCGTTTGAACGGTTCACTACATAATGTCTAGCGTATCAAATAAAGGCCCGTATAAGAGTTGGCCATTTTTTGTCAGGAATTATGCAGTACTCAGACAGGGACCACGTTGTAAACAAACAGGCCTAATCGATAACTGCAGCTCAGGTGACAACCGCTAGTAATTGATGGCTTCACCGGAACCACCATCTACAGCAATACACTGCCCGGTGACCATATTGGCCAGTGGTGAACAGAAATATAGTACCGAGGCTGCTATGTCTTCAGGCTTTATCAATTTACCCAGTGGAATATCGCCTACACGTTGTTTGATAACTGCTTCAACCGTACTGTTACTTTCCCGCGCTTCGCGTTCAAATATTTGGCTAACACGTTCGGTTGCTGTGTAGCCCGGATGTACACAATTTACTGTGACATTATACTGTGCTGCGTAGTTGGCAAACTGCTTGGTAAAGTTGGCCACGCCGGCATTGACTACTCCGTTGGTCATTCGCAACGGGGCGACAATACGGGCTGTCATTCCACCAACATTCACTATCCTTCCGGAGCCCTGGTCTGACATTGTCGGCAAGACTTTTCGGGCTACCCGGATATAGGCCATCAGCTTAACGTCGATATGGTACTGAAACTCATCATCGGTCAATTCATCGAACCGGGCGCTGTTGGATGTGACTGCGTTGTTCACCAGCACGTCGATACGGTTTGACTTTTTTAGCGTGTGATCAACCAGCTTGTCGATGTCATCCCGTCGACTGACATCAGCCTGCAACGGGTAAGCCTGTACACCGCGACTGCGAATTTCCGCAGCGGTCGCCTCGAGCGTTTCAACGGTACGCCCGCAGAGGGCGATGTTCATTCCCTGATCTGCCAGCGTTAGTGCGACTGCTTTGCCGATTCCACGGCTGCCGCCAGTGATCAATGCGAGTTTGTCGCTGAAGTCGAATTGCATGATTGGTTACCATCAGTAATTGTCAGTGGCCGGTCGAGTACACGGCAGAATCTATTTTGCACCGAAGACGAGGATGCCGCCACGGGAAACAGGATTTTTATTCGCAAACCCGGGTATAGTAGTAACCAGGAAGACGACCCTTGTTCTTAAGTGGTAAAGCTAATGGAAGGCTGGTTGTTGTTTGCATGGATAGTTCCCGTTGCATGGGGAATCGCGGCGCTTATTGATGTGCTGATGATCGAGTGGGATATTTATCAATCTCCGGCTCAGGCCACATCGATTTCGGGAATAGTGGTGGCGGTCCCGTTGCTGCTGGTATTGGCACCCGTGGCAAGTTTTGAAGATCTTGATAGCACATCTGTTTTTGTGGGCGTATGCAGCGGTTTCTGTTATGCGTTGCACTTGAGTTGTTTCTACAAAGCCCTGTTCACGGCGAATGATGCTGCACATACCGAAGCGTTTATGAATACCGAGGTAGTCATTGTTCCGGTACTGGCTTTTGTATTTTTAGGTGAATCGCTAAATGGCACCAGCTACCTGAGTATTTTTCTTGCTGGAACAGGGATAGTCGTTCTCAATCGAGATTCGCAGGAAATGGTGGCTAAACACCGCCGTCTGACACGACTGCTTGCGATAGCGGTGATAGTTTCCTCCGTCGGGTTTATTTTGCAGGATATTCTATTTGATCTCACCAGTTATCGCGCCGCATTATTTTGTTATGCGATTGGTTTATTAATTGGTATAACACCGTTTATTCTACAGCAAGGAGCTGTAAATACGGGCAGTCGTCTGCTTCAGTATTTTGGTCTGATCTTTATCGCCGAACTGTTTGCGGTAATTGCAACTCTTTCAAGTATGCGTGCGATCGCGCTGGCACCTGCGCTCTCATTGGTAGCTGTTATCGAGACGTTCAGGCCACTGGTAATTATGGCGATCTGCTTGTTGGCGTGGCTTGTAATTCGCCAATGCAAGAATCGTTATGAAGGTACAGAGAAGGCATTGCGGGCACAGATTTCGGGTTCAGGCAGGAAACTGTTTGCCTGTGTTCTGATTGGTGGCGGCGTTTTCTTTGCGTCGCTTCAGTAGACCCGCTAGCCTGTTAATCAATAGCCTCTCGTTAGCGGTCACGAATCTGCATCCTGGCTAGCGGTCATCATCAAGGAGTTGCCTTAGCAATTCCATTTCTGTCTCCAGCGCGTCAGCATTGGCGTTCTCTCGCTGAACGATAGAGTGACGCAATACTTCTGTTACCTCGCGAAGTATTTTCTCGTTCTTGCAATGTGCTTTCAGCAGGGGCCAACGCGCAACAGCGAACGTGCGCAGTGGCCTGTAGATGCTGTAGACAGGTACTTCGTAGTCGTATGCTTCTGTCAGTGCGTGGAGAAAGTTGTCCCACACCTCGCCGGACATATGCTCGCAGACGGCCACCTCTTTGAACAGGGTGAGCCTCAGTGTATTCCATTCGAGTTGTAGTGTTTGATCATTCAAGTCGATGGTGACCGCCTGGTTCTGAATGTTGTTTGATTTGCCGGAGTAATTGTTCGCGTTGGGTGTTCCATTCGTTGTGAGCGACGGGTATACATTTCAATCCTGCACGAGACAACATTGCGTACGCTTCTGTGGATAGCGAATGCTGGTTTGCCGTGTTTTTAAATCCAATAAGGTCAAGGGCCAGTTGGCCATGCTTGCTGAAGATGAGAATGTCGATTTTTAGTTTGCCAATTTCTACGTCGAATTCTACTGCTTCAATATCCATCTCGGAGGAGAGTGATTGATAAAGATTCTGTATTTCACTGTTTACTTTTTTGGTTTCGCCTGAATAATTCGTTTTAAAACCCTGTAGTACCCAATTGACGTATTGACCAAAGAGAGACAGTTGATCAAATTTTTCCGGGTCGCGCGAAAGGAACAGCACGTGCTGTCTTCGTGCACGCGTAATACTAACGTTTAGTAGATCGGATCGAGAAAGAAATCCGACGGCACCGCCTGGAGAAGTGTTATCGACAACAGTTGACATCAGAACGATATCCCGTTCTTCACCCTGTAGTTCATGTGCTGTACCGACTAACAGGCGA
>CAYPCS010000177.1:0-4169 GCA_964409275.1 uncultured Granulosicoccaceae bacterium | reverse complement strand
CCGGCGGTCACTCTGGATCAATTCACTCGAATCTCTCATCGCAACGACATGTACCTGGCATTATTCAAACCTACAGGATCCACACGGTGGAATGGCAATTTAAAGAAGTACCTGTTCAAAGGTACGCCACCCAGGATAAAAGATAAAAACAATAATGATGCTCTTGATGATGCAAGCAACAGCTTCAAAGAAACCGCTCACAGCCTGTGGTCAGCTGAAGCAGACGGCGCCGAAGTCACCCGTGGCGGTGCTGCAAGTCTGATCAACAGCGCCAGTCGAAGCGTATACACCTGGTTGGACAACAACCCGGTTGATCTAACCCACCAGAACAACGCACTACACGAAGACAACGACAAAATCACTGCGGCAATACTTAACGTACCAGGTGACGAGGTTGATAATCTGCTGCAATGGGCTCGCGGAGTCGATGTCGATGATGAAGATGAAAACCCGGCTACCTTATCGCGCCACCATATGGGTGACCCGTTGCACTCACAGCCGGTGGTGGTTAACTACGGAGGCACCAAGGCCGCACCTGACTCTCTGGTATTCGTCGGTACCAACGAAGGTTATCTGCATGCAATCGACGCCGAGACAGGCATTGAAGAATATGCATTTGTACCGCAACACCTGCTGGAAAACCTCGACACCTACTATGACAACCAACCTACTCTGAATCGACTCTATGGAATGGACGGCGATCTGACTCTATGGGTCAACGATGCCAACAACAATGGTGTTATCAGCGGTGACAGTGAGCACGCCTACCTGTATGCCGGAATGCGCCGCGGTGGCAGGCAGTACTATGCACTCGATGTAACGGTTAAAGACAAGCCGGAGCATCTGTGGACCATCGAAGGCGGCAAAACCGGTTTCGAAGAGCTTGGTCAAACATGGTCCAAGCCAACACTTGCTAAAATAGCATTGGACGGAGACGTCAAGCGGGTGCTGATTTTTGCTGGCGGCTACGATCCCATGCAAGACAACACGACGATTCGCTCGGCTGACACAATGGGCAATTCTCTGTTTGTCGTTGATGCGGAAAACGGAGACCTTATCTGGAAACCAACCATAGACACCACCGGCTCTGATTACAGTGAAATGGTCTACAGCATTCCCTCGGACCCCAGAGTTATCGATGTCGACGGAGATGGACTCAGCGATCAGATATACGTAGGGGACATGGGTGGGCAGATATGGCGTTTCGATATCAGCAATACCGCTACAGCCGCTGCAAAGCTGATCACCGGCGGTATGATCGCCAGTCTGTCGGGCAATGACAGCAGCAACAATCGCCGCTTCTTCTATCCACCGGATGTATCTCTTATTGCCACCGACGATCACAGTGCGAAGAAATTTCTATCCGTGGCGATTGGCTCCGGCAATAGAGCACATCCACTTGATGAAACAGTGGACAATCGTTTCTACATGATCCGCCAGGAAAGCATTTTCACACCACCTCCGGGCTACGGTATCGCCGATTCAGACGACGCTGACGCGAGTTATAGCGCGATCACAGAGCTAGAACTCTTCGACGCTACTGATAACAGCATTGGCAGCACCGACGTTAGCATTTCCGGACCAGCTGCAACTGATTTGGCTGAAAAAAAGGGGTGGTTAATCAACCTTGTGAGCAGCGGTGAAAAAGTTCTGGCACAATCGATCACAGTGGATAACAAGGTGATGTTCACTACTTATCTTCCAGACAGCAGCCATATCGATAATTGCACACCTGCAGCAGGCAGTGGTCGCATTTACACGGTAAACGTAGAGAATGCGACACCTGTCGATGGCAATACCACTGGACTGCGCTGGGAACCGCTGGATCGACCGGGCATACCTCCTCAGCCCAGCGTTATCTTTCCTCCCGACGGTGGTGACCTTGTCGTGGTAGTTGGCCCGGAAAATGTGGCCTCGCCAATGGTTAACCTGACTCAGCGGGTTTACTGGTCAGAACAACCGGACTTTTAGCACAGCTGCACCTTAATCATAAAACGTTCGCCCCGCCCCTGACGCGGGGCGATTTGTTTCTACTTCGCCTTTTCATTCGCTCTGCCGTTCTTTTTGCTATGTTAAGAAATAATGACGCAGACGGGCATAAGCCAGATGTGTCAGAAAAGTACTCCCTGAGAATGATTCAACAAAGGCTATGGCCTTTAAATCAGTTGTCATTGCACGGCGATCTCTGGTAGAACTGATCTACCGTTTCTCACAGGCCACGCGCAATGAATCGACATCTCTGTCGAATGAGTTTCATTTTTCTGTTGCTGATCAGTTTTAGCAGCAAGGCAGCAGAAGATCTATCACTTCTGCCCGACCCCGCGCTATCCCCGGTTGATGTCGTTAACTTTCAGCTGCACGCTTTGCGAGCTAACAACAATGGCGACGGCATTGAAGCAACCTTTCGCTTCGCCTCTCCGGCAAACAAATTAACCACAGGACCGCTGGAAAAATTCTCGACACTGTTTGACATCGAACAGTATCGACCAATGTTAAACCACGATAGCGCGACAATAAAACTGCACAGCGACAATGGCCACCGGGCCGAGCTAGTGACCGGTATTGTGGACAGTGAAGGAAAACTGCATTGGTACCGGTTTATTCTGAGTCGGCAGCAGACTGCACCATTCGTGAATTGCTGGATGACGGACGCTGTCATGCTCGAAAAACCGCCAGAGCAGTCTGCATAACGTTCTACATCGCCGTTTGCACAATAAATAAATGAATAAAAATCCAGAACCCCTATGTCAGATAAAAAACAACGCGTAGCTATTGTTGGCGCTTCAGGCTACACCGGTGCCGATTTGATCAGACTGGCGTTGCGGCACCCTCACATTGAAATCGCTGCAATGACTGCCTCAACCCATGCCGGCCAACCAATGGAAACCGTGTTTCCGCATCTGTCTTCGCAGAATCTACCTGTACTTTGCCGCAACGAGGAGGTGAACTGGGATGATATCGACGCCGTTTTTTGCGGTTTACCACATGGAACCAGCCAGAAGGTTATCCGCGACTTGCCGGAACACCTGCGAATAATTGATATTTCTGCCGACTTCAGGCTTCGAGATCCCGACCTGTATGCAACTACCTACGGCAATCGTCATGTTGCTGAAGAACTTCAAAAAGAGGCGGTTTACGGCTTAACCGAGCACTACCGTTCGCAACTCGACAACACCAGACTTGTCGCCTGCCCGGGTTGCTATCCCACAGCTGCACTCACATTGCTGTTACCGCTGGTCAGCGAAAATCTGGTCGACTCTACCGAACTGATAATTGACGCAAAATCGGGGGTAACGGGCGCGGGTCGCGGGCTCAAACAAAATACCCTGTTTTCAGAAGCCGGTGAAGGCATGGGCGCCTATGCGGTTGCACAACACCGACACGCACCTGAAATCGAACAGGAACTATCGCTGGCGGCTGGCAAACAGTTGACCGTAAACTTCACACCACACCTGATACCGATGAGTCGCGGGGAGTTGGTTACCTGCTATGCACGTCTGACCTCGGGACATACTGTGAAGCACTGCGTTGAGGCGTTGTCAGAGCGTTACGCGAACGAGGAATTTGTCGACCTGTCACCGGACGGCGTGGTTCCACACACTCAATATGTGCGCGGATCCAACCGCGTTATGCTAAACGCCTATGAAGATCGAATACCCGGACGAGTTATTTTAATTGCTACTCTGGACAACCTGGTTAAAGGTTCATCCGGGCAGGCGCTGCAAAATTTCAATGTGATGTACAACTACAAAGAATCACTCGGGCTTGAACAAATCGCTATGTTTCCCTGAAAAAGCGGCGGGATTCTTCCACTCACAGCGCCACTGTTTGCTGGCAATATTGCACAGAACAACAAGTGACACTGCTGTAGCCAACCGGAGCGGAACAGCTTAGCTGCGATGAATGCTATCCACGCTGACGCAGCACAATAAAAATACCCTGGTATATTCACTTAACCTTTCGTGCCGCCTCAAATTGCACGACCCGGGCTGTTTACACTTAATCTGCATACGTACATACTCGAAGTCCTGACCCAGTTTGTTCCTATTTAAACCTTTGCATCGCCATAACGCTGTCCGGAGGATACAATCAGTGACAACTCGCGCCCTCAGAAAATCTCGTCAGCTGTTTTTCTTCGCTTTTTGCACGGTAGTGGTCAGTAGCGCTAC
>CAYPCS010000176.1:0-4172 GCA_964409275.1 uncultured Granulosicoccaceae bacterium | reverse complement strand
CGCCAGCCGAAACTGATTCCGGCTGGCGCATGCTGCCATTAGACGGCATTGATTATACGTTAGATAGTGCCAAACGTTTATTTTGAGCCAAGCGCCAGGGCTTGAGCCGCAACCTGTTCATCGCGACCAAAGTCTTCGGTGATCTCTTCCCAGCCTTCTTCAATATTGGCCAGTGCCTCATCGACAGAAATTTCACCGGCCAGGTATCGAGCGAGCTCTGTGTCCAGGACAACCCCGGTGTACTGCTGTGCACCGGGAATTTTCATATCGGAGGACATGTTCAGGTTGTCGAGAGCTGAATTAATCGCACCAAGATAATTATCGGCGAGTTCTCTCGGCATACCCGCTTCAACCCACAGATCGATATTTGCGAGTTGCGACACACGATAAGGGTTATAGCCGGTCGCACCAATGGTTACATCTACACCTGATTGTTCAGGCTGATTCATGTGCGACAGGAACGCGTAGGCGGCGGCTTTGGTTTTCTCGTCCGCTTTTTTGTTAATCGCGCCGGCCCAGCCTCCAAACGCAGCAAACGGTGAGTAATTAATGCCATCAACAGAGTGTGGAGCCGATTCGGCTGTTACAGCCACCAACTCACCGGTCTCACGATCCAGCACTTCGCGCGAGCCTATTGCAGCGATCGCATAGAGCTTGCCTTTTACCGCTGCTGCGTCTTCGTCAAGCTGCAAGGTACCGGGATCACCCCATTCAACCAGAAGGCCACAGCGCCCGGCTTTAAACAGTGCCCGTGTGTCGCCAATGTCCATATTGAGTTCTTCAGGCGGGCCGAATTCACCGGTTGCCTTGTACAATTCAAAAGCCTTTTTCCAGCCAGCGTTGTTAATTAACGGCTTCATTGTTGAATTGTCGAAGTGAAAGCCCTGAGCGGTACCATCGGTTTGTACGATGGGAGCCGCGAAAGTCTGGATAGCAAAATACGACTGTGCGTTGCGCTTTTTGAATATGCAGGAACCGTAGTCCGCCTCGCCGTCACCGTTCATATCCTTGCCGTGGATCTTTGATGCCACATCCAGATAGTCTTCCCAGGTTGCAGGTGGCTCAAGCCCCGCATCGGCAAGAATATCGGTCCGGTAGTACACCATCTGAAAGTCACCGTCGACCATCAGCAGCTTGGTTTTGCCACCGACTTTCTGACCGAACTCGCGAAAGTATGGTGCTATATCGTCCATCTTGATTTTGTCATCTTTAGCGATGTACGGATCGAGATCTTCCAACAGACCCGAAGCGTCTAGTTCGACACCCCACCCCGCTGCAAAAACCCCGACGTCAATCGAGTTAGTGCCGGTGGCCCAGTCATTCTGAATTTTCGGGAAAATTTCGGCGAACGGCACTTCCGTCACAACAATTTTGGCGCCCGTCATTTCCTCGAAATCTTTACCTCGCTCGATAAGCGGGCCGGCAATTACGTAGCCGGGGCGCGTTAGTACATTAACTGTGACGCCACTAAAATCCTGCGCAGCGGCACTACCCGCAAGTACGGCAGTACTCAGCACCGCCGTGGAAATTACTCTACGAATGAACATAACTTTTTATTCCTCCCAGACACGTAATTATCAGCCTGCAACCTCTGGCCTCAGGCAGCAGCGTAACCGTATTACCTGTAAATTTCCACCCTGTTAAGCGGATGCATTGATAGATCATCAGCGTTGCAACACACCTGAAGCCGGGTTAGTTTGGAGATAGTGTTTGTGGAGGGATGAAAATGGAAACCGGGCTAAGGTCTCGCACCATTCTGGTAACAGGTGCAACCGGCGGCATAGGTGCCGCCACTGTCGAATTACTGGTGAAAGAAGGGGCCAACACGATCGCTGCGGGTCGAAACCAGGCGCGACTTGCACAACTGAGTTCAGACACTGGCTGTGAGACTCTGTCGTTCGATCTGACTTCGGAAGATGAAATCAGGGACGCGATCGATGGCATAGAGCTTTACGGGGTCGTTAACTGCGGCGGCTGGGGTGGTGAGATAGCTACACCCATGGACACTGACATAGATGTATTCGATAAAGTCATAGACATCAACGCCCGTGGAACACTGCTTGTCACCAAATACGCATCCAGATCCATGGTTGCCGCAGGCAATGGCGGCGCTATCGTAAATGTATCGAGTCAGGCCTCACTGATCGGACTGGCGGGTCATGTCTCGTACGCATCATCAAAAGGAGCGGTTGACGCGATGACACGAGTTTCTGCATTAGAGCTCGGCAAACACAACATTCGGGTAAACGCCGTGAACCCTACTGTGGTCATGACGCCCATGTCCGAATGGTATTGGGGTCGCGAAGATATTGGCGGGCCACTTCTGCAGGCAATGCCATTACACAGATGGGCGACCGAGATGGATTGCGCAGGTCCAATTGTTTTTCTACTTTCGGATGCGGCATCGATGATTTCGGGTGTTTGTTTACCTGTTGATGGAGGATTTACTGCTGTCTAACAGGATTTAAATCAACCGCATTAACCGTTTAAATGAACCTCATTAACCGTAGGGGGGATAAGCTTCAAGCGCATCCACCAATTAGTCTTGCGGTGGATGCGCAAGCTTATCCACCCTGCCAGGGCCACGAACCATGGCCACGAAGGCACGTCGATAGCGGAACCACAGATCAAGTACCGACGTTACAGTTACTTCTATTATCGGTCTATTAATGCAGGCGGTAAAGGCTCCAAACCTCGAACAATGTCTGCTGCCTTCTCGGCAATCATTATTGTCGCAGCATTGGTATTTGATGAATTTATTACAGGCATAATAGAGGAGTCACATACCCTCAAACCCTCTATACCACGTAACTTCAACTCCGGATCTACCACTGCCATATCATCTGTTCCCATCATGCACGCCCCAACCGGATGATGTTGGGTTTTTGCGTTCGCACAGGTGTATTCAAACAATTCCTGATCAGTGGTTACAGCCGGCCCTGGTAGCTTCTCTGCTTTAAGGAAAGGCGTTAACGCCGGTTGGCGCAGAATTTCCCGGGCAATTTTTAACCCCGCGATATGTCGCTCGCGGTCTTCCGGCACCTGCCAGTAATTCGGATCAATCAGCGGAGAATCTTTCGGGTTGGCCGACCGCAATCGAACGGTTCCCCGAGATTGGGGCCGCATGAATGCAGCATTCAGAGTGATGCCACCTTTGGGCATGGATGCCACACCGGCCTCAATGCCGGACCCTTGCCCGAAGTGGAATTGAAGATCACAGGGACCGCCTGAAGCACTGGAGAATGAACCGTTGGAGTACCAGAACGCCCCGCACTCAAACAAGCTGGACGCAACGGGCCCTGTTTTATACATCAGATACTGCAGACCTGCACGAGCCGAGTTGTACCATTTTCCATAATGATCGTAGGAATAGCGCCCGGAACATTCAGCTATTGCAAACAAATCGAGGTGATCATGTAAATTCTCACCGACACCGGGTAAATCATGCACCGTTTCTATACCAATATCTCGAAGGTGGGACGCCGGACCAATACCTGACAACAGCAGTAATCTTGGTGATCCAATCGCACCGGATGTAACGAGAACCTCGCGGTTTGCATGTGCTCTATTGAGTGATTGTCCGGTATTGTATTCAACGCCGGTAGCACGACCTTTTTCCATCAAGATTCGCGAAGCTTCTGCGCCGGTTTTTATGGTCAGGTTGGGACGTGATTTGGCGGGAGCTATATAGCTACTGACGCATGATGAACGTTTAGCGTTACGTTGGGTTAGCTGGTAGGGACCGCATCCCGCTTGTTGTGCGCCATTGAAATCCGGATTGTAGGGAATGCCATATTGTTGTGCAGCGTGAACAAAAGCCCAGGCAATCGGTAACAACGCGGTTGGCTGCGATACACCTAGCGGGCCTTCGCCACTGTGATATTCATTTTCAAACGCCTGATTTCCCTCTGCCCGTTTAAAGTAAGGCAGTACTTCTCGATAGCTCCAACTCGTGCAACCGCGCTCCTGCCAGGCATCATAGTCAACCGCGTTGCCTCGCGTATACACCTGTGCATTGATAGTGCTGCCGCCACCGATGACTTTAGCCTGCGTGTACCACAAGACACGGTCGTTCATATTGCGCTGCGGCACTGTCTCCCATCCCCATGAGGCAATACCTTTGGTCATTTTGGTAAAGCCGGCTGGCCAGTGGAACAGAGGATTTCGATCAC
>CAYPCS010000175.1:0-4229 GCA_964409275.1 uncultured Granulosicoccaceae bacterium | reverse complement strand
AGTTTATCGACTTCGATAAACCCGATTTCATTGGTCGCGAAATGGTGCTGGCACAGCGTAACCAAAAACCCGAGTGGCGATTTATCAAACTGATCGTTGATAGCTCGAAGGCTGATCCACTGGCGGGCGATCCGATATTGCTCGATGGTGAATGTGTTGGGTACGTCACTTCGGGTGGCACCGGCTTCCGCACCGATCAATGCATTGCACTGGGTTATGTCAACAATAACATCAACGCTAATGCCTGCAAGTTCGAAATCGTGATTCTTGGTGAGACGTGCAATGCCGCGTTGGTAAAACATGCATTCTACGATCCAGACAACCTGCGACTTCGAAGTTAGTTTGCCGGGCCCAACACTGCGAAAACTCCGCTATAAGCCAGCTACCAGAGATACCGGGCAGATTTTTTGTTCACCATTATCGGTAACAGCGCGAGGATGCTGCTGTGATCCACGCCACACATGATAATCGCTCCATATAGTGCCAACTGCATCAGGCATTGGTAAGAATCCCCCGCTAATTCTAACGGAATTCTAACGGCCACAAGGGCATTTCTAACAATTTTCAAACAGCTGGAATAGATCTCCGTTCCGGTTGTTATCTATTTGACCGTGCGTTAGTTCGCTGGCCATTTTTTTATTTTATCAATTGGAGATTTGTAAAATGTATATACGTAGACTTCGAAAAGACAGCTACACATCAAGTGCGATTGCCCTGTCGGCTTTACTGGCGTTAGGCGCTTGCAGTAGTAGTGACGACAGCAATGAAAACAACTCCGGGCAAGCAGATACAGAAATTGCACAGACTGTATCTGTTCAACTTGATACAGCCCAGGAGATTCCTGCACCGCAGGGTGTTCCCGACGGTGCCAGCGGATCGGCTGATGTATCAGTAGATGAGAGCGGTACTGTCACAGCAACTTTAGGCGTTAGCAATTTATCGGGCCCCGCTACCATGGCCCACATTCATCGGGGCTTTGCAGGATCGACCGGTCCGGTACTAATCGGTCTGACCAGTACTGACGGCGGAACAACCTGGACAGTTCCCGCGGACGCCAGGTCACTCACAGATGATGAAATCGGTGCCTTCAATCGTGGTGAGTTGTATTTTAATGTACACACATCGGCTAACGCACCGGGTGAAATACGTGGTCAGATTGACGCTGGTAACGCAACACAGTTTGTCGTCCGTCTGGAAAATATTTCTACAACGGGAACATTAAATATCGCGTCAGATAACAGCACACAACCGGTACCGTTGTCACCCGGCGCATACATCGTGCATCGCAATGAAGCAGACAGTCCTTTGCTATTGCCGCGTGACTCTGCCAACGCAGGTTTGGAAGCAGTTGCGGAAGATGGAAATACTGCACCATATGCCGACGCTGTTCCCGGTTCGGCGATCTTCAATACACCTGTTGGTGCCGGTGCACCTGGTCCCATCGGACCCGGTGGCGCTTACGAATTTACTGTACAGGCGGTAGAAGGAGATAAACTGGGATTCGTCACCATGTTTATTCCATCCAATGACTGGTTTTATACCCCGACCGATGCTGACAACAGTCTTGATCTATTCGTTAACGGTCAGCCGGTATCAGGAGAAGTTGCAGCAGGCGACATTGCCATCTGGGACGCAGGCACCGAGGCTGATGAAGAGCCAGGTACAGGCCCGAACCAGGTTCAACGACAAGGAACACCTGACACGGGTGCGATCGATCCGGACACGCGTGTCAGCAGTCTGAACGGTCGCGGTCAATCTGTAAGTCTGAACGGCCCGGTATTGAGGGTAACTATCACGCCGCAGTAATACCCGTAATCTAAAGGGAAAACAGGCTCGGCACTTACCTTTTGTGCCGAGCCGCGGAGCGACAGGTTTTCACTATGCAGACTCATGCCGCGCAGACTGCTGGTCCAGTGTGGCTTCCAGTTGCTCGAGGTACCAGCGCTTTATTGTGATGTTGCGTGCTTCCTGGGTCGAGTACGGGCCGGGAACATAGCGTTCAGATAAAACGCCGGCCTGGTTGTTTTCGGTAATGGTTTTATCCTGCTGAACAGTGACGTCCCGTAGCCTGGTCAAATGTTCGACATCGTAGTCTGTCCCTTCAACTGCCGATTTATCGACCAGCCAGATCATTTCAGCTTCGGTGTTAAGGCTATCGATTGGGGTAAAGCGAAAAATGACGGCATAGTCGTTACTGGAAAGCACAAAGCTCACCGGGTTAAACGAAACAGCAGTCTGGCCACCATCGTAGTCGGAAAACTGCCCTAACAGCTTTTTGCAAGCAGCTTTGCCATCGAGCGTTTCGGAAAGCCAGCCTTTATCGTTTAGCGGAAATCGTCCTGCCTGTTGCAACGCAAACTGATTTGTCCCCTGCCACATGCCGGTCAAATGCCCCATTGATTCGGCTTTGTCTAACCAGGTTTCGAAAGTTGCCTGAAAACCGGCGACAGCGTCTTCTGGCCCGGAACCGGCTCCGGCACCAAAGGCGAGCAACTTGTCTTCGCCATGTACGCTGCAGTACTCCGGATGTGCCGGGCCGCAATGGTAGCACTCGACAAAATTTTCGACCACGAGTTTCCAGTTGGCAGCATTCGGACAGACCGTGCGTTTGGCTATTTTGCATTGATCGATACCCTGGAGCTGCAAATACGGGGTGAAGTCACTGTAGAGTTGGTCAAAATCCGGTGGCTCGCCAGCACCAGGATTCAGGAAAATCAAACCGTGGAATACGCGGATATGACATTTGTGCAAAGGATAAAGCGTCGCGTCGAAATCGTCGGGCATGGTGCGTGCGGCTTTGAGATCACCGTCCAGTGAATAAGACCAGGCGTGGTACGGGCAGGTCAGGTGGTTTTTTTTGCCTTGAGCCTCCACGCAGAGTCGTGATCCACGGTGCCTGCAAACATTATAAAACGCGTTAACTGTCGATTCGTTTTCGCGTATAACAATGATAGATTCACCGGCGATATCGAATAGAAAATACTCACCTTTCACTGGTATTCGGGAGATATGATCGACAAGCAACCATTGCCTCTTGAACACGCTGGTGATATCAGAGTTAAAAATATCCGGTTCGCTGTAAAACGGCTGGCTTAATGCGAGCCCCGGATTTGATTTTTCGCTGTTAACCAGGTCGCGCAGTTCGATTTGCGGGGTCCGCACAGGCATGCGGGTAGCTCCATTGTAGCGGGGTGTGCTTACCGTTCCGGATTTTACTCTATCGTATATACTTCTGTCTGACGAAAAGCAGGTAAATGAGCAGTAACCTGACCGGATTAGCAATCGTCACAGGTCCACAGCATTTTCCCGAATCAGGCATAACCGAAAAAACCAGCTAGTACAAGGGAATCGAATAATGACAGAGCAAAGCGCGAGTAATCGTGACGCTAAAGGGTTCTGGCGCCCCGACGCACATATTAAATTGCCACCCATCTACGCGTGGCCACCGCGCCCGCTCACCGTCACAAAATGGTTCGTGGGGTTTCCGGGCTACCTGTGGCCGTTGAATGCATTGATACTCTTAATCTCTGTTGCCACATGGACATTGCTGACACCCGAGCTTGCGCAATTAAAATCGCTAGAGCTTTGGTGGGTCGGTTTACTGCTCGTGCGCAACCTGTTTCTGACAGCTGCCTTTTTCGGCGGGCTACATCTCTATTTGTACAAGTACAAAAAACAGGGTGACAAACTTGAGTTTTCCAACCGGCCATTTGCTAAAAATAAACGCTTTCATTTTGGTGATCAGCTTCGTGACAACATGTTTCGAACGCTTTGCTACGCCGTACCGATTATCACTGTTTACGAGGTTGCTACTCTTTGGCTGTTCGCCAACGGCTTTCTCGGCTTCCTGACATCCACTGAGAACTCAGCTGGTTTCTGGATTTGGTTTGTCGTGCTCTTGCTTATCACACCGGTAATTCACACTACGCATTTCTACTTTTCACATCGTCTGCTGCATTGTCGGGCGCTGTATGCGCGCGTGCACCGTATTCATCACTTCAACATCGAAGTGGGACCCTTCTCCGGGCTGGCAATGCACCCTGTCGAGTTAGCAATTTATTTCTCGACGGTATGTGTGCAATGGATCCTGGCGTTGCACCCTCTGAATGCGCTCTACCAACTCCAGTTTGCAGTCTTCAACGCTGCAATGAGTCATACAGGTTATGAGAAAATCCTGCTTAAGAATGACGTTGGCATTGAGAGCAGTAGCTACTTTCATTATCTGCACC
>CAYPCS010000174.1:0-4360 GCA_964409275.1 uncultured Granulosicoccaceae bacterium | reverse complement strand
CCATATGTAGGCGTTTAGTCATTCTAAATAACTACATATGTGTCGGTGAAAGATCATGTGCATGGGTGGACCGCAGTAGCGCTTGTTTCTTGATGGGCACTAAATTAGTGCCCATCCAGAAACAGGAGCGTAGCGAGGTTCACTCAGGTGCGTGACACTCCACTAGAACCCGTAGAGTGACCGGGGATTGTCTACCAGTATTTTTTTTCGCAAAGCCTCGGTCGGTGCCCAGTCTGCCAGTTGGTCGAGTAACGCCCCGTCGTTTGGCATATTGCCTTTAACTGCCGGATGCGGCCAGTCGGTTCCCCATACAATTCTGTCCTCGTTTGCTGCTATCAGCGCCTGGGCAAAGGGAATTACGTCGTCATAGGGTGTTGTGGGGGAGGTTGTGATGCGATAGGTTCCTGTCATCTTGGCCCAGCCTTTGCCGTCGCGCAGCAGATTGAGAAAGTCCTGAAATCCCGGATGTTCAATGGGATTATCCGTTTTCATATATCCCAGATGACCGAACGAGACATCGACAGCCATGCCATTCATGGTGGCCCGTAGATCGTCGAATTTGTGTACATTGATCAGAACCTCAAGATGCCACCCCATATCCTTGATCCGATCAGTAAACTTTTGCACCGCTCGGGAACCATCAAACGGATTGCCTCCTTTATCGACCAGATTTACCCGGGCACCACGAGCACCACGCTCATGGAACTCCTCCAGCTGACTGTCGGTAACCGACGCGTCAACCGCGACTACTGCCAGAAATTTACCGTCCATCTTTTCAACAGCATCGAGCATGCACGAGTTGTCAACGCCATAGACACTGGGTTGCGTCAGTACCGCCTTTTCAATTCCGCCCAGTGCTTTGTGTAATTCGAGATAGTTTTCAAGTGTTGCTTCTGGTGGCGTGTATCCACGAGCAGATGAATAGGCGTATTCATCAGCAGTTGCAAATATATGTGCATGACTGTCTATTGCACCAGCTGGAATGTCGAAACTGGCTTTAGTGGGCTTTGGATCCGGGCCCTGGCACGCTGGATACTTATCTTCGTTCACTATTTATCTCCGAGCATCGTGTAGCGATTCTAATCAGTGGGCGATCAACAAGTCCACTCTGAATCAAATCAGGAAGATCTGTATATTCAATAGTCGATTGCTGCTTGAACAGCTCTGCGTTGCCACCACCAAACCGCTACCAGTAACAGTGCTCCCGCAATATTTATTGCATAGCCTGGTAGATAGTTTACTGGTGCAGTGTACAACGGTACAAAACACATCAATGCGGCCAACGCGAGAAAGAACCATTCAACCCATGATGTCGAACGGTGTAAATAACCCATTGTCCAGGCAGCGAATGCCACGACACCGACCGTCGTTGTAAGCATGGTCCAGATCGCACCGGTTGGATCATCAAAATCAAGAATCGGCGTAAATGCGAACAACAGTGGTAAAACATACAGCATTTTGGCGAACCGGAAGCTCATCCACCCGGTTTTCCAGGGGTCGGCTTGCGCTATGCCGGCTGCAATGAAAGCGCCCAGGCAAACGGGGGGTGTGATATTGGAGTCCTGACTAAGCCAGAATACAATCAGGTGCGCCGCCAGAAGAGGTACCCCCAGTTGATCGAAGGCTGGTGCTGCCAATACAACCAGCACCAGATAACTTGCCGTTATTGGCAGTGCCATGCCCAGAAGCAATGAAGCCACGGCAACCAGTACAACTGTTAAAAACAAGCTACCACCGGCCAGATCGACCAGCAGCAAACTCATTGTGAAACCCAGGCTGGTCATCGCGATCATTCCGACGATGATACCCACGGCACCTGCGGCACCGCCGACAAGCAGCGAATTACGGGTTCCAAGAATGAGCGTTTGCCAAATCGCAGGGATTGTCATGATCTGTTCCGGCATCGGTGTCCTGGTCACTTTTGCCACACAAACACGCGTCCAGTTAATGACAACAACGGATGCGATAGCCATCACTGCAGACCAGTCTGGAGAATAGCCTTTTATCAGAAACCCGAGCAGCACAGCAAAAGGCAGCAGATGGAACCATCCTTGTCGCAAGACCACAGAAGGACGCTGCAATTCGTTTGCTGGTAACCCCTCAATACCGTTCTTTTTTGCCTCGAAATGAACAATCAATCCAATAGAAAATAAATAGAGAAGGGCGGGTACAGCCGCAACTGAGATAATCGTCAGATACGGAACCCCGGTGAGCTCCGCCATTACGAACACACCAGCGCCCATAACAGGTGGCAGAAGTTGCCCGCCAAGTGATGCGGTATTCTCGACAGCTCCGGCAACTACCGGCCTGAAACCAACACGTTTCATCAATGGAATGGTGAAAGAACCGGTGGATACAATGTTTGCCAGACTGCTACCGGAGATAGAGCCAAACACCGCGCTCGCTATCACGGAAACCTTTGCCGGCCCACCCGCTGAGCGTCCCGCAATAGACAATGGAAAGTCAATAAAAAACCGACCCATTCCGGAGTTGTGCATAAAAGCGCCCAGGAAAATAAAGATCAGAACGAACTGCGCCATTACATTTGTCATCACGCCGAATATTCCGTCCTGGGAGTACATGATGTAATCGATGATGCCTTCAACATCGACGCCGGCATGAGATATAGATTCCGGAAAATACTCGCCAAAATACGCGTACAACATTGCAAAAATACCAATAGCCGGTATCCAGGGTCCCAGTGTCCGGCGTGCAACTTCCAGTGCAACCACCGTCGCGGCTACTCCGATGCCAAAATCTGTTTTGGTCCATGCACCGGCGCGGTCAATCAGGTTGCGGTATTCCCACATGAAGTAGCCGATTGACAGGCAGGCAAGGCCGATAAGAATGAAGTCGATAGCGCGAGGAAACCGTAGCACCAGCACCAGCATTGCAACGACGCCAATGATGATTGCACTATCTACAATCGTTGTTCCCTGCTCGGCAAGCAGATCAAGGCGCAATAGCAAAGCACCAATGAGACAGAGACAGGTGACAGCTATTGCCAGCGTCTTCCAGTCAGGTGCTACCCAGCTCATGCGTTTACTCGCAGGAAAGACGAGTAAGGCCAGTACCCAGGTTACCAGGGTATAAAAACCAAGATGGATATGGTCTTCAGCGATTCCGGGTCCCGCCGACCACAGGGCGAACAAGCCAAGCGCCACAGCGGGGACCTGAAACGCGTATTTCCAAAAGCCTGTGAGCTGGTCAGCAACGCCAACAGCGTTGCCGGTATCTGCTTCTGTATTGGAATTTTCAGACATTTAGTCAGCCCACAATAAACTCCATGCAACCCTGACCGGGAAGCACGGATTATTGTTTAAGGACTTAATCGATCGGACAAATCGGATTTATTGGCCCATCTCTTTCCAGAATTTCTCGGCACCCGGATGCAGTGGAGCGACCAGGTTCTTATTGCCGTTAGCAATCGTCATTTGATCGGCTCGATCGCCGTATGCGGCTTTTAGAAATTCTTTACCGTCATCTGAGTACACACCTTTTAGAAACTGATAGACAACGTCCTCCGGCACATCCTTGTGAGCGATCATTAGTGTTCCAGTACCGATTGTCATGGTATCGGTATCAACACCGGGATAAACGCCGCCTGGTATGGCAACAGGTTCGAAGTAGGGAAATTCATCGTAGAAGCCACTCGCTTTTGCGGGTGCGTCGAGATCGACAAAGCGTATTTTAATATTGTTGGCTGTGCCACGAATGAAGCCACTGCCGATACCTGGGTGCCAGTTATAAGCATCAACTTTTCCATTGACCAACTGGTCAGAGCTCTTTTTACCAGCGTAGACATCCTTGAACGAACCGGTCAGACCGACATGATCCAGTAACTTGCCCAGGTTTTTGGCTGATCCGGATCCGGGGCCACCCATCGAAATGGTTTTCCCCTTTATATCCTCAAGCTTCTTTATGGAGCTGTCATCTGGTACCACAAAGTGGCCAACTGAGCCGAAAAGGAAGGTCACGTAGCGTACATTTGAAGCCGCCTCTGTAAACGTTCCTATTCCTTTTACGCCATCGTATAAATCGCTGGCGAAGACAACACCCATATCTGCCTTACGCGCATCTACCTGGCGGGTGTTATCGACAGAACCTGCAGATGCCTTTGCAGATGCATTTATGCCATCAATGTTCTTCTTTGCATAGGCGGCCAGTCCACTGGCAACCTGGTTAAACGCCCCTTTTGTTTGCCCGCCATTGATGGTCAGGCGAATGTCTTCCGCTAATGCGGGTAGCGTTGCAAAAGATGTTGCGACAAATACCGCTGCCAGTGAGGTGCACTTCACCTTTGTCATTACCGTCATTGTTTCCTCCACACCCATTGTTGGGTTTTAAAAGTTAGTTGATG
>CAYPCS010000173.1:0-4667 GCA_964409275.1 uncultured Granulosicoccaceae bacterium | reverse complement strand
ACCGCCGACCCAGTGATTAACAGTCACTTGCTCTACCAACTGAGCTATCAGGGAAGGGTCAAGAGCGGAATTTTAGCTGTGCCTTCGCCAATCGTCAAGAGATTGAATCAATCATTGTTCAGTAAATCCCCCATTCTTTGCATCGCTTTTTCAAGATTTTCCATACTGGTCGCATAAGACAGTCGTGCGTGGCCTTCGGTGCCGAAGGCGGAGCCTGGCACAATGGCCACACCGGCTTTGTCCAGCACGTGGGCGCAGAACTCAACGTCGTTGCTAACATGCGGGTTGGAATCAATAGCGGACTGCACATTAGGGAAGGTATAGAAGGTGCCATCACTCTCTATGCACGACACTCCTTTCATCTGATTCAGGGAGCTGACGACGAAGTCGTGCCGGTCTTTAAAGGCGGCAAGCATCGGTGCTATGCAGTCGTTGCCGCCAGTCAGGGCTGCGGTCGATGCCCACTGTGAGATGGATGTCGGGTTGCTGGTGCTTTGTGACTGGATCTTTCGCATTGCGGCGATAACGGGTTCCGGGCCACCGGCATATCCGATTCGCCAGCCGGTCATTGCGTAGGCTTTGGAGACACCGTTCATCACTACCGTGCGATCCTGCAGTTCCGGGCAGGCATTCAGGATATTGCAGAAGCCTTCCTCGGACCAGACGATGTGCTCGTACATGTCATCCGTGGCAATTAGTACATCGGGGTATTGCTGCAATACCTCACCCAGCTCTTTCATTTCTGCCATTGTGTAAGATTTGCCGCTCGGATTTGACGGGCTGTTGAGCACAACGAGGCGTGTGTTTTCGGTCAATGCCTGGTCCAGCTGCTCAGCTGTCATTTTGAAGGATTGCTCCTGAGTTGTTTCAACAACAACCGGCGTGCCGCCAGCGAGCAGGACAATATCCGGGTATGAGACCCAGTAGGGCGCGGGGATAACTACTTCATCGCCGTCATCGAGAATTGCCTGGGCCAGGTTGTAGAAGCTATGCTTGCCGCCGCAGGAAACCAGAATCTGGTTGGTGTCGAAGCTTATCTGGTTGTCGTTTTTAAATTTACCCACAATGGCATTTTTAAGCTCGGCAATACCATCTACTACAGTGTATTTGGTGTGTCCGTTATTGATCGCTTCTATGGCGGCGTTCTTGATGTGATCCGGTGTGTCGAAATCGGGCTCGCCGGCACCCAGCCCTATGACGTCGCGCCCCTGTGCCCTTAGTTCTGCGGCGAGTGCCGTCACCGCCATCGTGGGGGAAGGTTTAACCTGAGCAAGTTTGGAAGATATTTTGATAGCCAAAAGGGTCGTCTCTGTGTCGGTCGCAGGAAAAGCTGCTGCGTCCGCCGTTTTCGACTGTGACTCAGCGCCTGATGTGGTAAAACTAATGAGTATTCTCAGATAGTAGCGACGACAACAGTCCATGTCCAAAGCTTTCAAAATAGACAGCCGCTTCAAACCCGCTGGCGATCAGCCAACCGCTATTGCCGGGCTGATTGACGGTCTGGAGTCGGGACTTGCCTTCCAGACTCTGCTCGGGGTTACCGGTTCGGGTAAAACGTTTACCGTGGCCCATATTATTGAACAACAGCAGCGCCCGGCCATTGTACTTGCGCCCAATAAAACGCTGGCAGCCCAGTTATATGGTGAGATGAAAGAGTTTTTTCCGCGCAACTCGGTTGAGTACTTTGTTTCCTATTATGACTACTATCAGCCAGAGGCGTATGTTGTCGCTTCAGATACGTTTATTGAAAAAGACGCTTCAGTTAATGATCACATTGAGCAGATGCGTCTGTCTGCTACCAAAGCCCTGTTTGAACGGCGCGATGTCATTATTGTTGCCACGGTATCTTCTATTTACGGTCTGGGTGATCCGCAGTCCTATCATAAAATGGTGTTACATCTGGAGCGTGGCAACATTATTGATCAGCGTGAGTTACTCAGACGCCTGGCAGAGCTTCAATACACTCGCAATGATATGGAACTCAAGCGTGGTAACTACCGGGTGCGCGGTGAAGTGATTGACATTCATGCTGCTGAATCAGACCGTGAGGCGATTCGTGTTGAATTATTTGATGAAGAAATTGAGAACTTAAGTTACTTTGATCCCCTCACCGGTGAAGTAATTAATCGTGTACCCCGGTTAACTATCTATCCCAAAACCCACTACGTGACACCACGTGAAATTATTCTGGCAGCGGTAGATGAGATAAAAGTAGAGCTTAAAGATCGCGTCGAAGAGTTTCGTGAGGCGGGTAAGCTACTCGAAGCACAGCGAGTGGAGCAGCGCACCCTGTTTGATATTGAAATGATTAACGAGATTGGCTATTGCTCGGGTATCGAAAATTATTCACGCTATTTATCCGGTCGAGCCCCGGGTGAGCCACCTCCGTGTTTGTTCGATTACATTCCAACGGATGCACTGTTATTTATAGACGAGAGCCATGTAACCGTGCCGCAGTTAGGTGGTATGTATAAGGGGGATCGTGCGCGCAAGGAGAACTTAGTCGGCTATGGTTTTAGGTTGCCTTCAGCGCTTGATAACCGTCCATTGAGATTTGACGAGTTTGAAGCCTTATCACCTCAAACTATTTTTGTTTCAGCAACTCCCGGTGAGTATGAAAAACAGAATGCCGGAAACGTTGTAGAGCAGGTGGTGCGGCCTACCGGGTTGGTTGATCCGGAAATTGAAGTGCGTGATGTTGCAACCCAGGTGGATGATCTTTTATCAGAAATTAATTTACGTGTGGTTGAAAATGAAAGGGTGTTGGTTACCACACTCACTAAGCGCATGGCGGAGGACTTAACCGATTACCTGTCTGACCATGAAGTACGGGTTCGGTATCTGCACTCGGATGTTGATACGGTAGAGCGCTCAGAAATTATTCGTGATTTGCGGCTGGGTGAGTTTGATGTACTTGTGGGTATCAACCTGTTGCGGGAAGGGCTTGATATGCCGGAGGTTTCTCTGGTGGCAATTCTTGATGCCGACAAGGAAGGCTTTTTACGATCTGACCGTTCTTTGATACAAACCATCGGTCGTGCGGCACGAAATGTAAAAGGCAAAGCCATTATGTATGCGGCCAGCACCACCGGCTCTATGCAGCGGGCTATTGAAGAGACCGATCGCAGGCGTGAAAAGCAGGTGGCTCATAACATAGAGCACGGGATTACACCCAAAACTATCAGTAAAAAGGTCCTGGATGTTATGGAGGCGGGGGCAGCACCTTCGCCGAAAGGTCGTAAAAGTAAGCAGGAGGCGCAGGATCAGCTGGAACAAATGGAGTATGCGAAGCTCAAACCGTCTGATGCGGTAAAGAAAATTAAGTCAATGGAAAAGCAGATGTTTGATCATGCCAGAGATCTGGAGTTTGAACAGGCGGCAGCGTTGCGTGACAAAATAGATTCACTGAAGAGCATGGCGCTTGGGCCGGGGATCAGCGAGCTCAGCTGACTGTTCTGTTCGGCACAATAAATCCGATGCAGTCGCTCATTCAGTAGCCCATCTGGCCTACCCATTTCGCGGAGAAGCGGAATTTTCGTCGTAACCGGGAAGTGGGTTCGTGGAAATAGAATTGCTTAGGTAAAGTGCCCGGAGGCGCGAAATTGATGCTATCTGGTGGCAAACCCGGTCAAATCCCGTGCTTTGTTGCCGTTACTAACCTTAAGTGGAGTGGTCCACCAGGGGCGAGGCAATGATCGCTGTGGCGTTTTTTCAGAAGTGGGCGGTGAGCTCCGGGCCTCTCGGTCTGCATTCGCCTCTGTTATAATGGGGAGCTGTATCGAGGTGTGAGTCAATTACGCCCGCCGAGAAAACGATATAACGTTGAAATTCAAGGGTTTCGACTATAAATACATTCTGATATTGAGAGAGCTTTACCGCATTGCCCACCGGCCCCGGGCCGCTGCGTGTGCTCCGACAAGTCAGCCAATCACTAATTGCCCAAGAGGTGTGTATGAGTGCGTATTCCAGCTATGTAGAAGAAGTGTCAAGTCGTGAGAAGGAAGGGTTACAACCCAAGCCGATTGAATCTGCCGACCTGACCGCTGAAATCATTGCCCAGATAAAAGATACAGGGCATAAGGATCGCGAAGATTCACTCAACTATTTCATCTATAACACCTTACCCGGCACTACTGATGCGGCGGGTGTCAAAGCGGCTTTTTTGAAAGAGATTATCGTCGGTGACGCAACGGTTGAAGAGATAACACCAACCTTCGCCTTCGAGTTGTTGTCACACATGAAGGGCGGACCATCTGTCGAGGTGTTGCTGGATCTGGCTTTGGGCGACAACGCAGACGTTGCAGCACCTGCCGCTGAAGTACTCAAGACTCAGGTCTTTTTGTACGAAGCAGATATGGAAAGCCTGGAGTCCGCCTTCAAAGCAGGTAACCCGCGAGCGAAAGAAATCCTTGAAAGTTACGCTCGCGCAGAGTTCTTTACTGCGTTGCCGGATGTTGAAGAAGAGATTCAGGTGGTTGCCTACATCGCAGGCGTGGGCGATATCTCGACTGACTTGTTGTCCCCGGGTAAAGAGGCGCACTCGCGCGCGGACCGCCAGCTGCACGGCGAGAGCCTGATGGACAAAGCCTCGCAACAGGAAATCGTAAAACTTAAAGAGCAACACCCCGACAAGCGAGTCATGTTGATTGCCGAGAAGGGCACCATGG
>CAYPCS010000172.1:0-4790 GCA_964409275.1 uncultured Granulosicoccaceae bacterium | reverse complement strand
GGCCCGCTTGACGATTGGCGCATAGTTGGCACAGTTGCAACTTCGTTACGTAATATCATGCAAGTTCTGTGCCAAGTGTAGTTTACAGCGCCGGTAAATAGTCGATCGGATTGACTGGCTCGCCGTTTCGACGAATTTCAAAGTGAATTTCGTTGCCGCCCGATTTGTCGCCACCAACAGATGCGATCAGATCACCAGCTTTAACTACTTGATTTTCCTTAACAAAAATATCGCTGACTTTTGAGTAAGCGCTGAGGTAGTTGTCGTCATGTCTTAAGATGACCAAATTGCCATGACTCGCCAGATCTCTGCCGCTGTAAACCACTTCACCATCGGCAGCTGCCTGAACAGCGGCACCCGGGCCAGGATCTATGTCCAGTCCTTGACGATTTATCTCACGCAGATCAAATTCGCGGGTAATTGTGCCCAGCGCCGGCCAGTTCCAGCCTCTAGCCTGGTTGTTAACCGTAATTCGCTTTGCGGACTGCCCGGACACAGCTGCATCAACAATTTCTATTGTTCCTGCAGTGGGGATATTGGCCGGTTCAACCATAGCAACATCCGGCACAGCAACATCCGGAATCACACCATTCGGGTTTGCGTTGACCTCCTGAATGATTGTTTCAATGCCCTGCGGACGCTCAATACCCGCGGTCTGTGTTGTTGTTTGGGGCAATGGTGGCGGTGCACCATTTTCAGAAACAAAGATCGGCTGTTCATCGAGCAACGCATCGTTAGTGACAACGCCGATGATTTCTTCACTACCCTCAGCGAACACACCCTGGTTTGGAACCAGTACATCTGAGCGAATAATCGTTGGATCAGCCACTGGCTGCGGCGAGGCGGTTACTGTTGTTTGGGTAGCGTTTGGCACCGCAATGGGCTGCCCTGCTATAGCTGCCGGCGCACCATCGATTGGCATTTCCGGGTTAGCTCTCGCCGCTAATGACTCGATCTCTTTACCGCGCAACAATATTAATCGCTGGCCGGGAACGAGCTCTGCCAACTGTAGCGAATTGACAGCAATGAGCGAGTCGGGATCGATCTCATAGCGATCGGACACAGACTGCAGCGTGTCACCAGGCTGCACAACATAAGTGTTGGTGTCGAAGCGCACATTGGGAAGCTCTGGAAGTGCCAGTTTTGGCAATTCCAGGTCTGGCAACTCCACTGACTGAAGAATTCCACAACCACTGGTAAAAGCGGCGGTAGATGCGGCAATAACGGCGGTGCCCAGCAGTTTTTTGTTCATACTCAACCTGTATATAAAGTGTGGCGCAGATTCATGCCTGGACGCACCGATACCGGAAGAGATATTGGAAACACAGTAGCGGTAGCGATCCGGCGAAGAAACGCGTAAAGCAATCAGCGGTGCGTAAGCGCTGACTGAGGGCACCATTTATACGACAGGATCAGAAAATCTGCAATGAAAACAGAGCTGAAGAGGTACTTCTTAAACCAGTTACTTCAAAGTTGTAACCTAAGGAACGCAAAAACCAGCATTTGTACCTCTGCGCATCATAAGACGCAGTTTTACAATGGCTGCTTCGGCAAACCCGGCGAAGCCTCTTATTCGGCCTAACAGACACCAGACAGAAACGGCACAAAGCGCACCGCAGCAATCTGTTGCGTTTGCAGCCCCCCGTTTTCCCGCAGGCGAAGCACCGACAATTGCTGCGCACCTGAAAAGGGTCCGACCGGACCAATCAAAACGCCACCCGGACGCAGCTGATCGATCAGCTCCTGCGGAACCTCTTCCATAGCCGCCGTCACCAGAATCGCGTCGAACGGCGCTTCTGATGCCCAGCCATCATAGCCGTCGGTGTATCTGGAGCTGATATTGCGAATACCCATGCTGCCGAATTTGCGGCTGCACCTGTGCGCCAGGGAACGTACCCGTTCAACGGTATAAACCCGGTCAACCAGCATTGATAAAATTGCCGCCTGATAACCGGAGCCTGTGCCGATTTCCAGCACTTTAGCCGGCACGGACCCTCGCAAATCGCTATCTACCGCCTGGCTTTCGAGTAGCAGCTGCGTCATTAGCGCTACCACGTAGGGTTGCGAGATGGTCTGACCCTCGCCAATCGGCAAGGCACAGTCCTCGTAGGCACGCGTTGCCATTGCTTCATCTACAAACATATGACGCGGCATTTCAACCATTGCATCCAGTACAGCATCGTTGTGTATGCCTCTGTCACGCAGTCTGGCAGTGAGCCGTTTACGCGTTCTGACCGAGGTCATACCGATACCTTTATACCGTGCTTCCATGTTCATGCCGCACCTCCTTTTATTGTTTGAGTTAAGAGTGCGATACGATCATGCGAAGTCATATCGTAAGATAAAGGCGTTATGGATACTTCGCCGCTGTCTATTGCGTGAAAGTCAGTACCCTCGCCTGCGTCCTGCGGCGTACCTACCGCACCAATCCAGTAAATTTTTTCACCGCGCGGGTCTTGCTGCTCTATGCGTCCAGCGCCGACACGGCTTCTGAGCCCAAGCCTTGTAACTGAAAACTTTGCAGCTTCTGCAGTGGCTATATTTGGCAGATTGACGTTAACAATACTCGCTTGCTTACCACCATCTTCGAGGCACGGTTTTATTAGCCCTGCAGCTATTTGCGCCGCCACCTCATAGCCGTCACTGATATCAGCTAAAGAAAATGCAATCGCAGGCAGATTATGGAAATACCCTTCCATTGCAGCGGCAACCGTACCGGAGTAGACAACATCATCGCCCAGGTTCGGTCCTGCATTGATTCCACTAATGACTATGTCCGGCGACCAGTCGAACAGTCCGTTCAATGCCAGGTTCACACAGTCGGCAGGGGTACCATCAACGCTATACCAGTCGGGCTTTTGCTGTATGGCCCTGAGCGGTCGCATCAGGGTGAGAGAATTACTCGCGGCGCTGCGATTTTTATCCGGCGCTACCACCTTTATGTTGCCAAAAGGTTTAACCGCGTTGGCAAGCGCCACAATGCCCGGCGCTAACCAGCCATCATCATTGGAGATCAGAATGTTCATTATTATTGTTATTATCTGTTCAGCACATACTCTAACAAGGTCACCGTTTTGAATCTTGCCAACTGATGCTTCATTCCAGTAAATTTCGTCCAGCATGGTGGCTTCGTAATCCGCATGCACAAACATTGTGGGCTGCAAAAATACAACGCACACCCACACCGGTTACCAGCACCGAGAGACTAACAACACCCGACAACGACTTTGTTGATCTCATGTGGACGCAAGAAAACGACGGTCCAGTTGTTGTTATCTTTCATGGCTTAACAGGCTCTATACAGTCACAGTACGTAAGATGCCTGATGCATTCACTGAATAAAAACGGTGTGCGTGCAGTGCTTATGCATTTTCGCGGCTGCAGCGGTGAACCAAACAAAACCCGCGGCTCGTACCACAGCGGCCATACGCAGGACATTGCATTTGTTATAGACACAATTGCCAGACGATACCCGAACAAACCATTGGCAGCGGCAGGGTTTTCACTGGGTGGAAATGCACTTTTAAAGTACCTTGGCAATAATACCGAGTGTGCATTGCGGTTTGCAGTTTCGGTTAGCCCGCCACTGATACTTGAAGAGGGGGCAAAGCGTATGGATAAAGGCTTCTCGCGAATCTATCAAAGCCGACTGATTAATCAATTGAAACTCGCGCTGCGCGCAAAGCATGCACGCTACCCGGAGCTCGGCCTCGATGAGCTGGATATAGAAACGGTCAGGAATTTTTTCGACTTTGATCATCGCATAACCGCCCCGCTACATGGCTTTAAGGGCTGGGAAGACTACTACCAGAAAGCGAGCTCGCTTGCCGATCTGATCAACATCAAAACACCGACGCACATCCTGTGGTCAGCTGATGATCCGTTTTTTAGCAAGAAGTGCATCCCGACAAACGATCAACTTTCGGATGCAGTACATTTTGAATTGACCACACACGGTGGTCACGTTGCATTTATAAGCGGCAATGTTCCGCTACTGGGTCACAACTGGCTTTGCGAAAGAATCACCAGCGTACTGACCGAAGGCCTTGCTCATTAGGGCTGTAATAAACCTATCCGAATTGAACACGGTATTCACACCGTCCGGACACAGAGCTACCACACAAAATCTGCTTAAGAGCGATAAACCAGCTTTATCGCACCACCAAAAGACTCACGTGCAACACGATCAATATGAGACAACAGTTGCTCGCTGTTTTCTTCACTAAGCCCCCTGAAAGAAAGCCCTGCAAAAAAACGATCATTCTGCCGCTTACCTTCGTCTTCACCACAGTTAACCACTACTGCCTCGGTATCGATCCGGACACCACCGGGAAATAACTTGATGCTTAGCTGCAGCTTTTCACCATCGTTAAATGCTTCATGGTGATAGCACTTCAGCCCGTTCGGGCTGAGACTAACCACATGCGTGGGATAGTCAGGCAGATCAGATCCTTCATAGTCCTGCTCGTTGGCCGCTTCGTCAACAGGCTGGATAGACAATGCAATCGCATCAGAAATGCGGCGAAACTTGCGACGCTCTACACTCTTTTCTTGAGCAGACATAATTCTTTTCTCCAAATAATATTTATGCCACCAGGCGGAAACACAGGTCGACAAATATTCAACACCCCGGTATCGGCAGCCTCACCGGAACATTGAATGCGACATATGGATACGGAGCACAAGCTGGAAATTTGTAGTTCTGCTGATGTCCCCTTACACTCAACTACGCGCAGCGCCCCTAGCTCAGCTGGATAGAGCGTGCCCCTCCTAAGGGCGAGGTCGCAGGT
>CAYPCS010000171.1:0-5041 GCA_964409275.1 uncultured Granulosicoccaceae bacterium | reverse complement strand
AAATTCAGCAACACATAGGCCGCTGCGAAGATCAAACAGCAGGCCTGTACCAGCGGCATATCACGTATCTTCACACTGTCTACAAACAGCTGGCCAACACCGGGGTAGACAAATACTACTTCAACAATCACAACACCGGTAATCAGATACGCCAGATTGAGTGCAATCACATTAATGATGGGGGCCAGTGCATTGGGCAGTGCATGGAAAAGAATGACTCTCAATGGCGACAAGCCTTTGAGCCGGGCCATTTCTATATAGGGGGATGCCAATAGATTAATGATCGCAGCACGTGTCATACGCATCATGTGTGCGGTAACAACGAGCGTTAACACCAGAGCTGGCAGCAACGTCGCCTTTAAGCGCGCACCGAAATCCATGGTTTCATAAATGTTCGACAGTGACGGCAGCAATGGATTTAACACCGCCAGAAACAGAATCAGAATATAGGCAACAAAGAATTCGGGGCTCGAAATAGAGGTAAGCGTGAGAATGTTGGCCAGGCGGTCAAATACCGAGTTTCGATACAGCGCTGCCAGTATGCCTATTATCAGTGAGAGTGGTACCGCGATAGTCGCTGCAACGCCCGCCAGAAAAAGTGTGTTCATAAAACGGGGTTTGATTTGATCAGCCACCGTTACCATGTGCGTGTTGGTGGACGCACCAAAATTGGTGGCAAAGTTCATTCTCGCGAAGCTGACTCCGAAATCACCGGTAACCGCATTGCCAAGCCAACCGAAATAACGCTGCACAACGGGTTTGTCGAGGCCCAGTTGATCGCGAATTGCAGCCACGGACTCTGGGGTTGCTCCCTGCCCCAGTATGGCCTCCGCAAAATCTCCCGGCAGCATTTCAACTGCGCAAAAAATGACCAGCGACACAACCACCAGGGTAAGCACGCCAAGCCCCAGTCGCTGTAATATTATCGTCGTTACTGACCGCAATCAGTCCTCTCTCGCCGCCGGGCATTATCGGTATCCCCGGTAGGATAGCATTTGCCGCCCGGAGAGTCTGCGCGGCAAAAATCTGTAAGTGGCGAAAACGCCAGAGAGAGGGCGTTTTTACGATCATTTGAGACGCATAGTTCTTCACAAAAGGACTGGCACCAGTCGCGTTGAATATTTCCACGTTGACACAACACCGACGCCTGCGAGTTGCCCGACAGGGCGGGTTCCACGTATGCCGCTTAACACGCAACGAGACTTGTAAAGTCATTCAGCAACCGCAATTGCACATGGAAAAACCAGCGATCGGACTGATGACAACCGGGTGGCGTCGAAGTCATTAAGCAAATCACGGCAACAGATACCTTTTGATGAAATCTGGCCGAGCCAGCGCCAGTCAGGCAGAATGAAACGAGACTCCGGAGATCCCGTCCTATGAATCTGAACTTTTCCGCTGCCGATCTGGCATTTCGCGACGAGGTTCGTCAATTTATACAAAGCTCGGTGCCGCAATCGCTCAGAGACAAGGTGCTGAAGCACCAGCAATTGTGCAAGTCGGACATGGAACTGTACCACTCACTTCTCGCCCGGCGTGGCTGGCTTGCGCAAGGGTGGCCCGAGGAGTACGGAGGCTGCGCCTGGAACGCGGTGCAAAAACATATATTCGAAGAAGAAGCTGCAGCAGCCGGGTGTCCACGAATAATTCCATTTGGTGTGAACATGCTTGGCCCGGTATTGCTCAAGTTTGGTGATGAGGCCCAAAAACGACATTTCCTGCCCCGAATACTCGACGGATCCGACTGGTGGTGCCAGGGGTATTCGGAACCGGGAGCGGGCTCCGATCTGGCCTCTCTGAAAACCCGCGCCGTACGCGACGGGAATCGCTATATCGTTAACGGCCAGAAAACCTGGACTACTCTCGGTCAGCATGCCGACTGGATCTTTTGCCTGGTGCGCACGCAAACGGAAGGCAAACCACAGCAGGGTATATCGTTTTTACTAATCGATATGAAAACACCCGGTATCGAAGTCAGACCAATCAAACTCCTCGATGGCACCAGCGAGGTGAATGAAATATTTTTCGACAATGTTGAAGTCCCGCCGGAAAACCTGGTCGGCGAGGAGAACATGGGCTGGACTTACGCCAAATATCTGTTGACCCACGAGCGCACCGGCATCGCCGGCGTTGGCTTTGCGCTGTACTACCTGGGTCACCTTAAACAGATTGCCAGCCAGCAGCTTTGCAACGGCAAACCACTGCTCGAAGATCCACTGTTTGCAGCCCGAATAGCGAACGTCGAAATTGATCTTGAAGCGATGAAAACCACCAATCTTCGTGTTGTCGCTGCCGCAGACAGCAACGCTGCACCGGGCGCCGAAAGCTCGATGTTAAAAATCAAGGGCACAGTCATCCGTCAGGAGATCAACGACCTTATGCGACGTGCCCTTGGCCCGGATGCGCTGCCCTACATTGAAAGTTATTTTGACGCCGACGCTGCCCCGGATTTGCCAGTGCCGGAATATGCCATGCCACTGGCATCGCATCATTTTAACGAACGCAAGATATCTATCTACGGCGGTTCAAACGAAATTCAGCGTGGCATTATCAGCAAGATGATACTGGGATTATAGGCATGGATTTTAACCACACTGATGACCGGCGAATGTTGGCAGATTCATTGTCACGTTACCTGCGAGAACAATATTCACATGAACACCGAATGCAATCCTGTGAAGTAGAACCAGGTTATAGCCGGCAATCTTTCCAACAACTGTGTGACCTCGGTATTGCCGGCGCGCTTTTACCTGAATCGTGTGGCGGTTTTGGAGGCAGTGGTTTTGATACTGCCGTCGTTTTCGAAGAATTCGGACGCGGGCTTGTTGTCGAACCGTTCCTGTCAAGTATTGTGCTGTGCGGAACTGTACTTGCTGAATGTGGAACCCGAACCGGGCTGGTTGGCGATCTGCTGGAAGGCAAGGCAACCGCCGCACTCGCCAGCTACGAAAACGGCGAGCGCTATTCGATCAACCGGGTAACCACAACGGCCACCCGCGAAAGCAACGGCTGGAGACTGGAGGGAAAAAAAACCCAGGTTCTCAACGGTGGCAACGCCGACTACCTCATCATCAGTGCGCGAACTGCAGGCGCACTGGACAGTGAATCCGGCATTACCCTGTTTCTGCTTAAAGCCGACACCAGCGGGGTTAGCATCAATGGTTATCCGACCGTCGACGGCTATCGAAGTGCAGAGGTAGAACTGTCTGGCGTCACAATTCCCGATACATCGATACTCGGCACCGCAGGCGAGGGCTATGCAATACTCGAAAAAGCGATTGCACATGGAGTAGTGGCACTGTGCGCAGAGTCGGTCGGCGCTATGGAAGTGTGCAAGGAAATGACCGTAGACTACCTCCAGACCCGCAAACAATTTGGTGTGCCCATCGGAAAATTTCAGGTTTTGCAACATAGAATGGTGGACGCTCTGATTGAGATTGAGCAGGCACGATCAGCGACGATTAACGCTGCCGGCCATTTGCATGCCGAGCGCACTATCCGTGAGAAAAACATCGCCGCTGCCAAAAATCTCATTGGCCGTGCCGCCAGACTCGTTGCGGAAGAGTCTATTCAGTTGCACGGCGGCATCGCTATGACCTGGGAATACGCGCTGGCACACTACGCGAAACGACTGGTCATGATAGATCATCTACTCGGTGACACTGACTACCACCTGCAACGATTCATGCGTTTCTCGGCGACAGGCTGATGCAACTCTATATGTTCTAACCACTGCAAGTTAACTTAACAGTGCTGGTTACGACAGGACAATATTCGATGAGCGAAAAAGATACCACGGGGTTAATGCAAGGCTTTCCCGTCGCTGAAGAGCAGCAAGTCACATTGGCTAACTGGCGCACCGCTCCTTACAGTCAGTGGGCCTTTCATCATGTCAGAGAACTCATTGCTACAGCAGAAGTAGCCGGCAACCCGAATGACCCCTGGGCTCTTGAAGCCAATCCGGTGAACCTCGGAGGTCTGAACATTGATTGTGCAAGCCAGGGGGTGATGTCACTGACAGGCTTTATCGACTATGCACATATTGATGCACTGCTTGTGCTGCATCGAGACAAGATCGTGTTCGAGGACTATCGCCACGGAATGACCACGGAGTCACCCCATATTCTAATGTCAGTGTCCAAGTCGGTACTGGGTATGCTTACCGGTATCCTTGAACACAAAGAACTGCTAAACACTGATTCATTAATAACGGACTATATACCGGAACTGGCGGCCACCGCATATCAGGACGCAACAGTCAGGCACTTGCTGGATATGCGTACCGGTGTGGACTTTGACGAGGACTACCTCGCTACCAGCGGGGCGATCATAGAGTATCGAAAAGCCACCAACTGGAACCCTCTCAATGCAACTGACGCCCAGTCAGATCTGCGTACATTTCTCCGAAGCCTTACTCAAAGCCGCGCTTCCCATGGCGGCGATTTATCCTATATCTCCCCGAATACGGATCTAATGGCATGGGTGATCGAAAGGGCTCTGAACAAGCGCTATGCCGATGTCCTCAGCGAACACTTGTGGGTACCAATGGGTGCCATGTCCAGTGCAGATTTAACCGTAGACCGTCTTGGCGCCCCGAGAGCAGCAGGCGGCCTGTGCACTACTCTGCGGGATCTGGCACTTGTTGGACGCTTGATAGCGAACAACGGCAAGCGTGGTGAACGGCAAGTACTGCCAGCTCAATGGGTAGATGATTTACTCAACAACGGCGACAGGCAAGCCTGGGACCGGGGATCTTTCGCCAGTGCACTTCCGGACATGCCCTGCAGTTACCGCAACAAATGGTATATTGCACATGCCAACCCCGCCGATGAAGCGAACTGGGTGATGGCAATTGGCATTCACGGCCAGAATATATTTGTCGATCCTGACAACGATTTTGTTCTGGTCAAATTTTCTTCCCACGAATTGCCGCTACACGAAACGGCTTCTTTCCATGGGTTAATCGCTGCCCGTGAAATCAGGAACTACCTGGTTAATCATTTCTAATTTGACGACCATTAATACACAACGCCAAACCTGT
>CAYPCS010000170.1:2016-5051 GCA_964409275.1 uncultured Granulosicoccaceae bacterium | reverse complement strand
ATCCCTTTCGAGGCACCCGTGACGAGTACTTTTTTGTCTTTTAATTTAAGATCCACAGGTCTGCATAGTACTATATCGTTGCAATAAGTGGCATTGCGATGTTGCTCCAGTATTTTTTCTACAGCGAGGTGATTTTCATTTATAACAGGAAAGTGTTGCACGGCTGCTTTTATCGATCAGGTGAGCTATCAGCGCTTCGATGCTAAAGTGTTTATTCCCTCAGTCGTGGCAAAAGCATAGAGGGGAGCAGGCATCGGAGAGGCAATATAGCCGCTGTGCAGGCCGAGGCAATCGAGAACATAAGGGGCTTTGACAGTACCCTCTAAAATCGTCGAAGCGCTCAATACCTGTCCATGAATTTTTTTATTCGAGAGCTACCCGATTAGCAATCACCCTGGGTCGGTATACGACTGGAGCCGTCGCGCAGCGAAAGGCGCGGCAATACTGCAGAACGCAATCCTCAGAAAATGATGGACTGTGACGAACGCCGGATTGATATCCATAGCCAGTGCAATGATCGACATCTCGGCTACCCCGCCCGGGGCGAATGCGAGGAAGACGACGGCGAACGGCAGTCCCAGCGTTGCGCTGAGTATTGCCGCAACGGCGGCTGACAACATTAAGGCGAGGAGCAGGCTGATCACCGAATGGCCGGCGGAACTCAGCAGCCGCTGCCAGCCAAAGCCCCGGAAGCGGCTGCCAATTGAACTGCCCAGACCCCACAGCGCAATAGCGAGCAACGGCCCCGGAATCTGCACCTGCAAATACCCGCTTAAGTAGAGCGGAGACAGTGTCAGTAACGGGCCCAAAAACCAGGGTATCGGGATACGCAGTGCGAAGGCACCGATTACCCCCAGTGCGGCAAAGGCCGCGGTGATCGCCAGTTGCAACGGGTCGGCGTCGAGATGTCGCATCAGCAGCGCCAGTTGCTGTTCGCGGTCGGGCGATTCGCCCCACAACCCGAATGCAATCGCAACGCCCAAAACGGTCAATCCGATACGCAGCGAATGTGCTATGGAGATACGCCTTTCATCGCCCCCGAAGCTGCCGCCGATTGCAGCCATTGTCACCAGGCCGCCAGGAATCGATGCGAATGCTGCAGTAGCTCGATCAAGGCCTGCGACTTGCCGCAGGTATAGTGCACCCACGGCCGTTGTCGCAACAATATACACTGGCACCAGCGCCAGACTGGCTGGCCAGGCGCGCGCGTCAGTGAGTATCTCGGGAGTGAACTTGCTGGCCAGAAAGGCGCCAATCACAACCTGTAATACAGAGCGCAGGCGGTTGGGTACCACCAGATGGGCACCAGCCAGGCTTGCGACGAGCGTCGCCAGCAGTGGACCGAGCAACATTGCCAGTGGCAGATTTACCGCGACCGCAACGGCGGCGCCTGCGGCGCCGATACCAAGCGCCAGTAGTGTACGGCGTAAAACGATTGGTGTGGGACTCCTGTCGTGGCTTGGCATCGTGACCTTCGATTCAGGACATATTAATTGCAGCGTTTAGCCCGTTTTACTCATGGGAGTGCTAAACAAATACCCACTTTATCACCCGTCTAACTGCGCTTGTCCATATTATTCTATTTCTTTACAGCCAGCCGAGACTGCTGCGAATCTTGATTGTTTTTGTTAAGTTCTTTCAATAGCAAGCAACGGTGTGTTTAAAAGCCGGAGGCTGAAATAACACTAATAGCAAATTTCCAGAATCTCCATCACATCCTGCTTAACTTTGATCGGTCGCGGGTTGAGCAGAACCGGTTGATAGTCGAGTGCACGTGTTGCTATCTCTTCGAGATCGTCCCTCGCTATCCCCACATCACGCAACGTGCAGGGCATACCAAGGCTGGCGATAAGCTCACGGATACCCTGCCAGGCTGGAATATCGGCCTGTCCAATTGCTGTTGCCAGTGCTTTCTGGCGTTCGCTGTTAGTTTCAGCATTCCATTGCAACACAGCGGGAAGTAATACGCAGGAGGTGTAGCCGTGCGGAATATTGAATCCTGCCCCCAGCGCATAGCCAATGCCATGACTTGCACCGTGATAGATGCCAGACGTAGCCGGCCAGATCGCGTGCCACATACCGAACTGAGCCGTCATCCTTGCATCGTGGTCATCAGGGTCCGCCTTGATCCGTTGCAAGCCGTCAGACAGCAGGGCCAAACCGCGCAGAGACAACGATTCTGTAGCCAGGTTTGCTTCAGGACAACAATAAGACTCAACCGCATGATCCACCGCTCGAATACCGGTACTGAATAAAAGCCAGTCCGGTGTATTTAGCGTGGCCGCAGGGTCCAGCACAACGCTTCGAGGTACCAGCGAACGGTGATTGAAGGCCAGTTTTGTCCGTGTAGATGTGTCGGTAATACCGGCCAGCGCGGTAAAGTCGGCTGCCGAAAGCGTAGTAGGAACAGCTACCATTCGAACGGCATCGGATGGAACAGTCAACGGTGAAGCCTGTGATCGTTCAAAACCTGCTGCATAGGGGTTGAGATCTTTCACGTTGTCTATTTTCTGCCACAGACAAAGCTGCACCACCTTGCTCGCATCAATAACAGAGCCGCCACCAATTGCGACAATTAATTCGGCATTGGCAGCTCGCGCAGCACTTGCTGCTGCAATGACATCCTCTCGCGGGCTATGCGCCGAAATCGTAGAAAAAGTTCCACAGTGACGACCTCCCAGTGCGCGTTCGATCCGTTGCAACGGACCATCCGGCAGAGCGCCAAGTGACCGGGTTGAAGTAACGAAAACGCGTTTAGCATCAAAGTGTGCCGCTTCGGCGACGACGGCTTCTGGTGCCGGGCTGCCAAATACTACGCGTTCCTGTGCCTGGATAGTAAAAACACCACTTTGCATAATTACACTCCTGAAGTCTTAACCCGGATTAATCACCGGGTGATGATTTCCCGGTTGATTTTCGATTCCATAAGAAATTCACCCATCTTGCCAATATCGATTAGTATTGACTGCGGTCGAACTGACCCTGTCATGTGCCTTGTGAACATTGGTATCAACCGTATGATTTTCTCTGTCAAT
>CAYPCS010000170.1:0-1916 GCA_964409275.1 uncultured Granulosicoccaceae bacterium | reverse complement strand
TGATGCCTTAGGCCTTGTAGTTCTTGCAGAAGAACTGGAAGCATTTATTCAAAACACCGTTCCAGGCTGCCACACAGTCAGCAAATATGGTGGCACTCTGTTTACCCTTAAACCAGCAGAAAAAGAAGGTCAGTTTTGTGGTGTGTTTATCTATAAACAACACGTTCAAATATCTTTCAGTAAAGGAGCAAAGATTTCAGATCCCGACAAGATATTATCGGGGTCAGGAAAACTCAGGCGTCATATTAACTTCAAGTCAATCGAAGATGTGGCAGAAAAAGATCTGGAAAAACTTCTAATCGACTCGTCAAAACTGTAGTGAAAGAGAATTGTTTAAAAGGATCTATGTGCCCGGCATAGCAAAGAGTAAAGCTGACAGGTTTCTCACTGTCTTGAAATCACCCGGATAATTTGTGTTGTTGTTAGCTGTAGAAGTTACTTCCTGTGCCCGGACCAGGGAAAGCAGAAAATTTCTCTGAATGTAATTCCCTTTTATCATTGCGTTTAAAAATTATACAACACCCGCTTAGGCTACCGCTGCACAATCCACATACCACTGACTCAATCGGACTAACTCACCATCCCAATACTCTTACGATGTTCGGTATAGACCTGCTTCCCCCGTTCGGCCCCTGGCTTGCATGTGCCGGTGCGGTTGTGGTTGGTGCCACCTTACAAAGACTATCCGGGGCAGGATTCGGAATGATCGTCGCCCCGATCATGGCACTCACAGCCCCGGATTGGGTCCCGGGAACAATTCTGCTGACAGGCTTTGTCGTCGGAATTGGATCGATACAAAGCACACGAGGCGCGATCGTTACGAAGGATCTGCTACCGGGCTTTTCCGGTCGCCTTCTGGGCGGCGTTGTTGCCGCCTCCTTTGCCAGCGTTGTGGTAGGCTCACCCGCATTACCAGTGGCAGTAGCCTGCATTGTATTATTTGCTGTAGCACTGAGCCTTGCTGGTGCAAACCTGGCTATCACCCCCGGTTCCTTGTTCGGTGCCGGCTTCACCGCCGGTATTATGGGTACGCTAACCGGAATTGGCGCACCTCCGATGGCAATACTCTACTCCAGAGTGGAACCGCGACGATCTGCGGCAACACAAAATGCGTTCTTCGGTTTTGGAATGATAGTATCGATTATTGCCCTGGCGGTGGCGGGGTTAATTCGCGGGCCACAAATAGTCTTCGCAGCCTCACTTGTGCCGCTGGTACCGTTGAGTTTTTTTATTGCGCGTCCATTGGCAAAACGTTTAGAGCGTGGATCAATCCGCCCGCTGGCACTTGGCCTTGCAACAATTTCCGCTATTACTTTGCTGGTTAAAAGCCTGTAAGTAGCGCCAGTTTTTGTATTCGGTCGAGAGAGTATAGAGATGGGTCAACCCGTCACCTCTGATCGGATGCGAGCTTTGCCTGGCGCAATGCTGTGCAAACCGGCCTTTATACCCTGATGCGGATATTTACCGAATTTCCGACGTCTACCGTTGATCCCCAAACACCACAACCCAGTAGCTGCCGAAGTCGGTAGAGTCACTGGAAACACATGCAGCGCCGATCTCTGTGAAGATCGAGTTCATAATGTTGCGGCAGTGGCCGGGACTGTCGAGCCAACCCTGGTGCACTTCCGCCACATCGCTCTGCCCGGCTGCAATATTTTCGCCAACAGCGCTCCAGTCATAGCCTGCTGCCGATGCCCGGTCCGCGACGCTGAGGCCGTCAGATCCTGTGTGGCTGAAGACGTTGTTGGCGACCAGGTCGTTTGCATGAATTGCTGCAGCCGCTGCAAGCTGATTGTTCCATACCAGCGATGGTACAACCGGCATAGAGGTGGTGCCGCATTGTCTCTCTGATAATCTGGAATCATTCACCATCGCGAGCATCGTATCGCGAAAACTCCCGGAGGGGGCGTCACAGG
>CAYPCS010000169.1:0-5096 GCA_964409275.1 uncultured Granulosicoccaceae bacterium | reverse complement strand
ACCATATGGGAATCCGTCGCTTTGCGACCGTCGTCGATGATCCGTGTGGAAAATTTTTGCATCTGCTAACACTGGCAGAGCCTGCAGAAACGCCCAAAAACGAATCAGAGCTTGTGCAGCGCTATCGTGATGCGTTGCTCGCCGCACGCAAACAACTTGGAGACCTTGTTTCTGTGGAAAGCCCGGTATTACGACCGCGGCCAAAACATCACGTTATGCCTCAACGTGGAGGATAAATCGAGGCGTCTAAATGATTCCCGTTGTACACGGGAAAATGTAAAACCTGGGGAGAGAATATGAAAACAATTATTAAGGCTGCGCTGGTAGCAGCACTGGTTACAGGCACGTCGGTACAGGCGGCCGACGAAGAAATCAACGTTGTGCTTTTCGGCATGCCATATACCAACGGTTTGCAAAAACTTGCGGGTGATTTTGAATCGGAAACCGGCATCAAGGCGAATATCGATGTCATCGGACAAGATGTGTTTGAAAATCGCATCACCCTTTCTTTTACCGGCGGCTCAGGTGATATTGATGTGGTGCATACACCGGTAATTCAGGTGCAACGCTGGGTCGCCGCTGACTGGTTGAAGCCAATGACTGCCGAAGTCGATGCAATGCCTGGCAAAAAAGACATACTGGCCGGGCCGCTTGATGCCTATGTGATAAAGGGTGAGCAAATGGCGGTCCCCTTTATGGCTGGTGTTGGTTTAATGACCTATCGCAAAGATATACTGGAAGCTGCTGGCCAGGCTGTACCCGAAACCTGGGAAGACATGCTAAAAGTGGCTGCGGCCATAAGCAATGATGACCAGTCGGCTATCGCGCTGCGAGCTGTACCGGGGCAGGGCTTCAACATGTTCATCTTCCCGATGATCATGCGAGCCTATGGCGGGAATTTCTTCAAGGATTACACGGGTGGTGACTTCACGCCCGCAATGAATTCACCTGAAAATCTGGAGGCATTAAACCTTTATATTAAGTTGTTGAACGAGTACGCGCCTCAAGGCGCCGGCAATTTTAATTTTGCCGAAGTACTTGCTGCAGCCCAGAACGGACAGATCGCATTCGCAGTTGAAGGTACAGGTATAGTCAGTCAAATCGTTGATCCGGACAAGAGCAAATTTGCTTCACAAACCGGGCTGGCATTACCACCGGGTGGTCCGGCTGGTCGTTCACCGGCGTTAGGCGTACACGGGCTTGGTATACCGAAGAACGCCGCAAATTCTGAAGCTGCCGCGAAGTTTATTGAATGGGCAGTGAGCACAGAGACAGTAACCAAAATCGCTTTGTCAGAGGCGTTTCCGGATTTCACCACAGGTACTGTAGCTGACAACCCGGAGGTCGTTGCGAAATACGCTGCGGTTCACCCCGACTTCCTCAAGCTACGCGTGGAGGCACTTGACCTTGCTATCGGGCACTATCGTCCACTGGTTCCTGAATGGCCTGCACTTGGCCAGGCCATTGGCGAGAATATCAATGCCGCCGTCAACGGTTTAATGACCCCCGAAGAGGCGCTGCAAGCTGCCGATGAGGAAATTGCAGATATCCTGGGCCAGTAGTTATGCTGCCTGTGGTATAGATTTTTAACCCTGTTAGTTAAAACAGCTATCACATCTGCTACGTCCGGCAGGACAATGACCTGCCGGGCATCAAGTGGTCCTACTCTATTTCATGCCTCTAACGTCGACTAAAAATTTGGGCGCAACGTCTGATATCGAACGCGGGTATCGAAGGATGATACTCCCGGCTATTTTTGCGGTAGCTGTGTTTGCGATTGTACCGCTCGCTGGCATGCTGGCACTTGCGTTCAGTGACTACCATCTGATCCGGGGGACGGATTGGGAGTTTGGTTTTCACAATTTTTCAAAACTGGTTTCCGACCGAAGACTCGTAAACTCTATCTATGTAATGGCAGCACTATCTATATTCGGTGTTGCGGCGCAAGTAATTGTTGGGACCGCGGTAGCAGTCGGGCTTCAGAAAATTGTTGGGCGATGGCGGCTGGGACGCGTATTATTTCTTTTGCCCTATGCGGTGCCACACGTTGCGGTCGCGCTAATCTGGCTTTCACTATTTACCCCGACTCTTTCCCCGATCAATGCATTTTTCGATGTGTTCGGTATCAATGTTCCGTCATTCCTTACCAGTAAGAACGGTGCGATTTTCGCCATTGTTGTGGCTGATACCTGGACAAATTTTCCATTTGCAATGTTGATTATTCTGGCTGCGTTGCAAGGTATATCGCCTGACCTCGATGAAGCAGCGGCCCTTGACGGTGCCAGCCGTATTAAAACCTTTTTCTATATTACGTTGCCACTGTTACTGCCGGCGCTGCTAATGGTGACATTGTTTCGATTCATCGACTCCCTAAAACATTTTCCGATGATATTCGTCATGACCAAGGGAGGCCCGGGCCGTTCCACGCAGGCAACGAATTACTATGCCTATCTACAAACTTTTCAAAGTTCGAACGTGGCCTATGGTGCGTCGATTGCTGTCTTGTTGTTTATCATGGCTGCCATGATCAGTTTTTATGTCGCACGGCTAAATCAAAGGGTATCTTCTTGATAGATAACAGCCGTTCGTTCCGGACCAGGCGAGCGTTCGGTATAGCGTTAATGTCAGTGTTGTTGTTCTTTGCCACGTTGCCAACGGTGTGGGTGCTTATCCTGTCGTTTCGCGAGCAGTCGGCCATGTTTGAACCGATCTGGGAGAGCCCTTTTGCGGTTACCCTGGATAACTTCTTCAGCATCACACGGTCTGATTTCCCCAAAGCCTTGATGAACAGTTTTTTCACTGCGGGTGCATCCACGGTATTGGCGATGCTGGTCGGCGTTCCCGCCGGTTTTGCATTGGCTAAATCGCGGGTGTCCGGGAAATTCATCGCTTCATGGATGTTACTTATGCTGCGTATGGCGCCTCCGGTTGGATTTGTTATTCCGCTGTTTTTGCTTTATGTCAATGCGGGCCTCATTGACACTTATGCGGGGCTGGTCTTTGCGTACATGACATTAACCTTGCCGTTGATTGTCTGGTCGATGTGGAATTCGTTTTCGCAGGTTCCGGACGAATTGATTGAAGCGGCTATCATGGACGGCGCGTCGTTAGGTAAAGCGTTCCTGCTTGTTGCGCTACCTGCAGCGAGACCAGGTGCGGTTGCGGCGGCGATTCTGGGTTTTCTTGTCGCCTGGAATGACTTTTTCTATGCGCTGATAATTACCCGGTCTTCCACCAGCACAGCGCCGGTGGCTGTCATGAATTTTATCTCATACGACAGCGTCGCCTGGGGTTCAATCGCAGTGGCGAGCATCGCACTTACATTGCCCATCTTGCCGCTTATGGCAATTGCAAATCGCTATATCGTTCAATCCTTATCAGGTGCTGTTAAAGGATGACCATGCCAAAATCCCCGAATATTGTTTTTATCATTACTGATCAACAGCGCTACGACACAATCGCCGCACTGGGCTTTGATCATATGATTACGCCAAACCTGGACCGGTTGGCACAACGCGGTACTGTCTTTGAGAATATGTACATCACGTCGCCATCCTGCGCGCCGTCACGGGCATCACTGTTCACCGGTGTCTACCCTCACACCAATGGTGTGTTCCGCAATGATGAAACGTGGAACTACTGTTGGGTGAAAGATCTGGCCGAGGCAGGCTATCGCACGGTTAATGTCGGCAAGATGCACACAATGCCGGTTGAAGGTGCATTCGGCTTTCATGAGCGTCACGTTGTTGAAAACAAGGATCGTGATCATCCCAACCTGCCGTTTTATCTCGATAACTGGGATAAGGCGTATTTTCTACGCGGTCTGGAAAAACCTTCGCGTGTCACTCAGCGCAGGCGCAGCGACTATGGTGATCAATTGGGGGCGTGGGTGTGGGAGCACGATGATATTTTGCACCCGGATGTATTTGTCGGCCAAATGGCTTGCTGGTGGCTTGATCGTTTCCCCGGTGATGAGCCATTTTTCCTGCAAGTCGGGTTGCCGGGACCACACCCGCCGTACGATCCTACTCAAGAATACCTGGATATGTATGAGGGCAGGCCGATGCCCGAACCAGTTCCACCGGATACGCATGCACAACCCGAAGCCATGAAGGAGCTGCAGGCATTTCATCTGGGCGAGGATGCTGATGGAGTTGTGCATTTGGCCGAACCTGGTGCCGGGCAATCACAGCGGCAACGCGCGCACTATTATGCAAATGTCACGATGATCGATAACCAGGTAGGCGAGATTATCGACGTACTTGAAAAGCGCGGTGCTCTGGAAGATACGATCATTATCTTTACCTCCGATCATGGTGATGCTCTGGGTGATCACGGTCATTCACAAAAATGGAATATGTACCAGTCGACAGTGCATGTTCCAGCGCTGGTGTTCGGTCCAGGGCGAATACCACAAGGTCGACGCGTTACTGACAATGTTGCGCTTTTCGATTTTGGACCCACCATCCTGGAATACGCCGGGATACCAGTACCAGGCTGGATGGAGGCGCAATCGCTCGTCCCGTATTTCAACGATAGCGAAAACCAGGGGCGTACCCGGGTGTTCGCTGAACACTCGAACGATGCTCTGCTCACTGGTACCCGGTTTATGACCATGATACTGGAAGGTCAAATGAAGCTTGTCCATTTCATTGATGATCCGAAAGGCATGTTGTTCGATCTTGCCGGCGATCCGGCTGAGCAAGCCAATTTGTGGGACGAGCCTGCACATGCAGCAACGCGTGACCGACTCATTGATGAAATATTCAAGTGGCGGCTGGAAAGCAGCATGAAAACCCAGGGGTTCCTTGAAGCGTGTATACGAGATTCACATACGATAATGTCGCCTCCCGGTACGCCCGCGCGCGGTCAGCATCGAGAAGGTAGTCGCTAGAACCAACTGCTCATTAGTGATCACATCGGTACGTCCTGGAACAGCCGGAGTTTGTGTGAAGTGATGCAGAGCTTGCGAATAGAATCCAGGGTGACTTTGGGTTCGCTCTTCGTACAGTGACGGAGTCAGCCTGAGTATATCTATATAGATGAGGAAAGATAACTGTTTCGCGTTGTAATGAAAAGCGGGGTGAGATTTTGGT
>CAYPCS010000168.1:0-5471 GCA_964409275.1 uncultured Granulosicoccaceae bacterium | reverse complement strand
CGGGCCTAATGACGAGCTCCCGCAGGGGCGGTTGATCAAAGTGCTGCAGATTCATAATGAACGACTCGATATTAAGCGCATTCCAATATTTTCCTAAGCAATTGAAACACTTTGGTCTGCCGACTCATATGTGCAATTTGTTTGTTCCAGTACAAACCGTGCTTCTCCTGCATATCTTCAGGGATCTCTATCCTGCGCATTGCTTCTATCTGCCATTGTGGAGAACCATAAAAGACCGAGTCCGTCCCCCATACGATTTTGTCAGCACCCATACCCTTGATTAGAGTGCCAAGCATGCCTGCTGCGAGCCGTGGATGAGTAACGCACGAGTTGGCAAACGTAGTACCGAGTTCGGCATAGACATTGATTACGCCGTGTTCTTCCGGAATGCGTGCCAGATCGCTGGCCCACTTCAATTCACCCGTTGCTTCAAATTCAGCAAGCACATCGGTAGGATCTTCAAGGAAGGGTCGCATACCAGAGTGATAAATGATGAAGTTAATCTCCGGCCAATCCTTCGCCGCCTTGGCGACATCCCATACCGTGTTGTACTGCCACTTATCAGCCCAAGAAGTTTCATAGTCCGCCGGCATCAGACCTTTGTGACAGGCAAAAGCTGTTTTACCGTGTTTCACTGCTTTTTCAAAGAACGGATACATAAGCTCTTCGTCGTCCAGACGAGTAAGGGTGCTCGGTACTCGCAGATAATGGATCACCGATGGTATAGGATTTCCAGCCATCCATACGCGCACCGTTTTCAAGGGCCTTATCGACCTCTTCCATCCAGCCATCCTGCCCGGGTGTGATGACATGGTGACCATACATACGTCGAGTACCTGCCAGCTTGTTTACCATGGCAACCGTATCAACAATGGCTTCGTTCGACATGAAGTTCCAGGAAGGATCATCAAACGGAGCACCTGACAACAATGCAACCTTGGTATCCGAATTTATGTAAATCTGCCGCATGTAGTTATCAAACTTGTAGTACGCAAGCGTTAGCTCTTCATCCTGTAGTGTCGGATTCCAGTTTTCGGCTGCGAAGAGCCCAAGACCAAGCAGACCTTCCTGCTCGAAGCCGTCATGGACCATGTGTGTCTGGTCATCGAAAATAAACTGGCCAGCGAGTGAACGTGCCCGCTCGTCAGCCATCTCTTTATCAGCTGCCTCTGCTGAGCTAACACCAAACACCGGTCCGAAGACTTCATTCATTGCAAGAAAGCCTGCGGCCAGGCCTGCGGATGAAGTCAGAAACCGACGTCGGTCCATACCCTGTTTTTTACCAAGCGTGTCGGCAAGGTTCAGGATCCGTTCTTCGACCTGCTTTTGCTGTTTGGTTTGTGGCATTGGCGTGAATTCGCCATTCGAAATCATCTGTGTTGGAACCGGAGTTTTGAGCTCCAGATCCTCCGCCATTTTCAGCTTTTTAACATCTAAAAGATCTGGCATTGGTTTCCCCCTATGTGCCTGATAATCGTGCCCAATAATTAAGCGAGCCTCAAGCAATTTGCCTAATGGACTCTGGGTACGCGGTACACGCACCCAGGTATGTCGGTCGGCGATCGCTCAACCAGTTTTTGTAAAGATCTGTGTTCGATCAAACCGACATAAGAATAGTTCTGCATATCCCGGAACTCCTTGTATAATTCCCTGAGAGCTCAGCACTTTCTTGTGATTAAACATACTAATTCTTGTGAATCCATCCACTCGGAATCTGTTCGAAGTATTGGAAGGATGACATTGTACCGAACCATCAATACCTGGCCGGTAAATGTCACGATTGATGCGATGGCCTGAAACGATCTTCGACCAAATCTGCGCGGGAACGCATCTGGATAACAGGCATGTCAGGTGGTTTGCCAGTCGCCCCGCTAACGTCAAACAACATGCACAGTGCACTAATCGAAAACATAATTACGGCAATAGAAGGCGTTGCGTGAGTGTGCGGCTATTGGCTGACCCGATACGTATCAGGCGAAGAGACAGAGGCGGTTTTCTATACGGAAACGTCGTCGATCTCAAAACAGCAGATTTGCGACTATTGCCATACGCAACTCGTAGACTACAAACTGTCGGCGTTTGTAAGATTCGTGACGTAAGATTCGTGACGGCGCCGTTGCCCTGAAATGCCAATGGTAAAATCAAAAAACGCGCATTGAGAATGGCGTGGTAAATCCTCTTTTAACCAGGACACCGGCTGAAAACGCTCTACACAATAATCTCGCATCGCACATCAATAGTCCTGGGTAATCACTTGACTATTGCAGCGTTGCCAGTCGGCAACCGGCCGTCTGGCGTCCTCACAGTTTGACGCATATCTTTCTTGACGTGCTCTGTGTTGTAACCATTAAAAAGGTGCCCGAGAAGACCGCGATTAAGATCCGAAGTTCCCATCAGCCAGTCCATAATCGGAAAAGTAAGGTTCATGTTTCGCTCCATCATCAGCGACTGCTTGTGATGTGCCGCGTGATGACGACGAATGGTGTTTACAAAAGGTACATTGCGTACAAACCAGTTTTCGCCAACGTGACAACAGAAGTGCATAAACTCGTAGGTCAGATACATCATGGTCGTCGTTGAAATCAATAACCAACCGACATTCGCCGAAAAAATCCAGCCAGCCACCAGCGCCATTGGTACCGACATGCAAATAAATGTCACCAGAGCATAGGGCGGGAAAAACGTGACACGCCAGTCGTGCTCACCCGCAAAACGCATCTCCGTATCAGTAAAAAACTGATGGTGCATCATCGTATGGCGCATATAAATTGCCCGTAGCGCACGATTCTTTTGCGGTCTATGCATAATGTGCGTGTGCAGAAACCACTCAAAGAAGTTCGCGCCAATAAAGGTGGCAGGTACGATTAGCCACTCCCACCAGGTTATGTTGTTCATGCTCTGGATATAGATTGTCATTGCCGCGATACCTATAGTGTAGATTGTTGCGACGTGTAACCAGCCGTTATACCATCCGACAATTCTACTGCGATAGGTTTCTCGATAGCGGCGTTGCCGCTCGGACATTTGCGAGTTTTCTATTTCCGGATTTTCTATGTCCATAATTCCCACATTAATTGCCTCAATATCGGTTTACGCATTTGTTTGTATGTTGTTAAGCGCGGTGTCGATATCGTTACTGGTCATTTCCCATTCATTGCCAAAGTTGGCAACAACCCGCAGCATGAAATCCTCACATAAAGTCAGCGCCCGGTCGTTGTCGCCGATGTGCTGTACGAGGATAGCCAGCGCGACTTGCCTGGGACCATCGCCCTCGTAGCCCCACTCTAACCCGCGGTCGGTAAAGGTTTGCAACGACAGCTGCGCATCCAGCGGTGTACCATCGACGGTCACAACTGATCCGTCAATTGTTCGATCACCTTTATAGATTCTGTTCGACATATAAGAGTTGCAAAGTGGTTTGCGTGTTTACTTTTGCTTAATATATCAGTTAAATATCAATAAAAAAATAACGTTAGTCCGAGCATGACGGGTAAGCTGGCACAATTAGACATCGCGACACTTTTGAATTTCGGATCAAGTTCACCGCGCACCGTCTGCGTAATTACCGTAATCAGCAGCTTTTTGCCATCCGGCGGCACCCTGCGGTTGCAGCGAGCACACCTGCCACCGTTGGCTCATCTGCATCAATCGCGATGAGCGACACGCTTGTAACGACCCCTCTGTTCACATTCTTGCAGCTGCCGCTGGCGGTTACCATTATCATATTCGGGCTTGCGATTCCCGGCGGCCCACTGCTAATTGATGTTATTCCGTTGCCTTTATGCGAATCAGGCACGGTAACAGGATCAACACTATTACTCACCACCACATCGCTGTTCGCACTGTTGTGGTCTCTCTAACATTCAGGAAAACCTGCTATGCCCCCGAATATGCGTGCCTTGCTGACTTGCCTGGTCATCTTGATTGCAATAGGACTGTGGTTCGGCCGTTCAAGGATTGGTCTTGCCGCATCTCCGGTTTTGTTTTTTGGACTGACGCTCGGGAAATGTGGCGCAATCTGGATGTTTCCCGAAACAAGAAAAAATGAACATTAAAAACCAGGAGACTGCGCTCCTGCCGCATCTGTATTCCGTTCGTCGAACTCCGGGACTTGTTGTGGAAACCACAGGGCAATCTTCGGGAAGGCCGCAGCAACAGCACGCGCGACGACAAATGCTCCACGAAACCGACGCCAGGTGTCTGGTTTATCGGTATGTCAGCTTGCTAGATGTATTACTGTAATTTTCAGCCATTCACTAATAGACTGCTTTATTCCTGCTTGCCACGCATGCCCCCCACCTACCACAAACTGTCACATGGAAATTGTCGAATACGGTGGTTGCGAGCAGGTGCTCAATATCCAGTGATTTACCGACGAATACGTCCGCGGTTGCAGATTTTGATATATACAGATCGTTCCAGAATCAAACGGAGAAACCAAAATGGCTAACCACAGTACCGGAGATGGAGGTATCCCTCCACGTGATGCACACCAGCGTGGATTAAAGCGGGTAATGACGGGCGGCGGAGCTTACGGCACCCGTAACTACACCGTTCGCGATCTGCGCGATGTTAAAGGGCAGCGCGTGTTAACCGAGACGCTGCCGTTTACGCCTGATGAAGCTGCGGCTGCAGAGGCGGCGGGAATCGACACAATGAAAGTGCGTTTCGATCCCTCATCTCCCGATACCACCATTGCTATTCGACGTGCAGCGCCCAATACTTTTATGTCGTTTTCGGTTCCGTTAACCGCTGCTGCAACTGAAGCCGAAGCGGTGCGTCTGGGCTACGACGCGATGAACATCGGCGCTGATGGCATCATGTGCCAGTGGAGTCCTGCACTGGTGCGAGCAGCCACTGACGCTGGTATACCGGTCGAAGGGCACGCTGGACTTGTACCACGCCGAAGTACATGGAAGGGTGGTTTACGAGCGGTGGGTAAAACGCTGGACGAAGCGTTATGGGTGTATCAGGAGATTCAAAAACTACAGGACGCCGGCGCATGGGCTGTTGAGGTCGAGGTAATTCCCGCAGAGTTGTTGGCAGAAATTTCCACAAGAACCACACTGCTGACGTCTTCCATTGGCGCCGGCAGCGGAGGCGATATCCAGTTTCTGTTCGCAGAAGACATACTTGGAAACAACCCGCCCCCCTGGCCCAGGCATTCAAAGCAGTACCGCAATCTCTATAAAATGCAACAGGCGCTGCAAGCAGAACGGATAGCCGGTTTTGAGGACTATATCAGTGACGTGACCAGCGGAAAATTTCCGGCATCAGAACACATTGTTAATGCACCGGATGGACTTATTGATAATTTCCTGTCTGCTCTTGGCAACAAGGCGTAAGCTTGTGTGTTAGCTGGAGTGACAGATCATTTGGGCAATCTTGAAAATCCGGCTTGCCAGTAAAATCAAGTATGAAATCTACCCGGAATGTAACTCTCACAGAGCCCGCTAGCGGCTTGCGTACCG
>CAYPCS010000167.1:3621-5717 GCA_964409275.1 uncultured Granulosicoccaceae bacterium | reverse complement strand
CAGGCACAACCGGTCACACTCTCGCTACGCGGACTTCTACCGCGCAGACTCCTGGACCGGTGTAACTTTCCACTCTTCGATGATATTGGTACCTGACTGGCGCATTACCATTGATACCGGGCAAAACCGCGGTAACCGTTCCCTGATTGTCTCAAGTTGCTCATCTGTGGCGTTGGTGTTTACATCAATGACCAGTTTGACTGTCGGAAATGGTACTTCAACGCGTTCGTCGAGTAGTACACCGCGGCGATCAAACTCTGCCTCGCAGAGAATTTCATTGACGCTGAATTCCAGATCCATTGAATTGGCGATTTTGGTGACGATATTGTTGGTACAGCCTATCAGTGCAGCCATCAAAGTTTCGGTGGGCGATGGTGCCACATTGGTGCCCCCACGCTCGACAGGCTCATCGGTTATTGTTGATACATCACGGGTTGTGATGTCGGTACGACCGTGGGAAGTGGCAGCACCACGCAAGTGGTATACGGCGGCTTTTACTTTAATATTTGCATTAGACATGGCGTTCTCTGTAGGTGGGTGCGTAAAAAGGCTGTCTTGCGAATTATACTAATTTGTGCGATCCAAAGACTACACAAATAAATGTAGCAAGCATGCCCGGCAACGGTTTTGCCCTGCGAACGAGACCTAGGTGGTCGCGGCAACGAAAAGTGTTTCACTATTTGTCGCACAGCCCCTCAGTTACACAGGGTTTCGCCGAAACTCCGTCTTGCCGGTTCCAGGCTTAAAACTGACCGCCTTTTGCTCTCAGTACCGGGTGTATAGCGTTTCGCCATTTTTTGTGACACATCTCCATATATTGCATGGATTGCCAAAAATACTCTGGATTGGAAATTGCTCGGTTCGAGGGTGATTCAGTCGCCTGGAAGTAATCTTGAATCCTGCCAAACACAGCGAAATTTCAGTTCTTAAGCGGGGTGGAACCGTTTCGGATTATCTGGAAATTCACACATTTCTCGATCACACAAAATCCCTCTGTGCTGATGGACGGCACCGAATTCTGCACAATCATTGGGGAATCCTGAACGTAGTCATATCCAATATTTGGTACGACAATAACTAATTCCGACAACAGGCAAGTGGACGTTAAGGATATGTGCGAGGAAGACCATTTACTGCCTGATTTTCGCCGCAAGTTTATTCCCACACTTTCCGACTTTGTTCAGTCAATTGATGACAGTGTTGCCGATTCTGGCCTGTTGGCTGGAATAGAAGCGCTTCACAAACAATTTGCGACGACGGATTCGGTATCTGAACTGATGTTGTCCCCGCTAATGACAACGGGTCAAATGAAATCGCTGCTAATCACACACAACAGCTGGTTTGTTAATCATATTCTACCGAAGATTTACCGCACCACTCCATTCCCTGGTGAATTTAGCATCTCTCCCGCTGATCTGTTTAATTCGATGCATTTTGAACCGTGGATGGATAATGGTGAAGCCTACCCTCCGAGCGCCCGACTGATTGCAAAAAATATCTTACACACGGAGCCACAAGCATGCCCTCTCATTACGTAATCAAGGGCTACCATTGGGGATACAACGATGAGACCTTCTACCCTGAGGGTGGTTTTGTACACAATGTTTATCAAGATGAAGATGCAGCAAAAACCGAATTAATTCGTCTGGAGCGTCGTCACTGGCGTCGCATGGATCTGTCAGAGACCCATGTGCTCTTTGACGGAGACAGCAAAGTTATTGCGAGACTCAACAAACTTTTAATGAAAACGGTAGGGAGTGAGCTCGATGAGTCCGTGCGTGACGTGTACATACCATCGCAGTTGAGCGACAGTGACTTCATGAAGTTTCTTGATATTGCAGATATTCACGCCTACAAGATTATCGAGACTGATGATGAACCGGTGTTTTGGGCGATTCTGGATGAAGAGAGCGATGAATATCTAACCGCCGGTGAGGACGAAAGCCTTATATTCGGGGGGTCGGTGGATGAACTCAAAGATGAAATCAAGGACGATCCATGGTCCCTTACCTGTCTTGCCGAGGAATCGGACTCACTTTCAGGATCTTTGGAGGAGCTCAGCAGTACGCCCGGTCTGCTTGAAGCACTGATAAAAA
>CAYPCS010000167.1:0-3521 GCA_964409275.1 uncultured Granulosicoccaceae bacterium | reverse complement strand
GACGTGGATGGTGTCATGAAACATATGTCTCGCGATCTGAAAGTTAAAATTACCACCGTTGAAAACGGCGGACCGGTAACAGTACCTTTGACCTTCGGTCTGTACAAAATGTCGCTTAATGTGGCGATGCGACCGGAGTTAAAATTTGAAAGCGACGAGATTATCGATCAGATTGATATAAAAGACGGGGTCGCTTATGTTAAATCGACAGCGAGAGGACAATGCATTGATCCGATCCAAAAGGAGCTAATAGTCAGCAACACTGTTCAGGAGTACGAGTTAACGATTGAAGAGTGGTAATTACCAGTTTGGTAATGGATGACCCCGCCTGAGCTCAGGCTATCGCCGGATCTGTAACTCACCAGCCCTGTTATTCAACGGGTTTTGAATCTGCCATGCTATGTCATCACGCCCTTGTTGTAAAATATCCCGTAGCGAACTTTCAGGACAATCTCCAAGTCAGATAAAAATCTTCGCAGTGTGGAGTCGCCGGGGAATGAAATTAATGATATGCCATCCACCTTGCATTCGCTCGATTCTGTCTATAGCAACGGTGTTTTTTGCGTTGCTGTTGTACACCTCCATCGGTTGGACCGATGAGAAAACCGGATATACAACTGACGGAATCACGGAGCCTCGACCGGCACCGGGATGGGATATCGCGGAATGGCTTAACTCTGATCCAGGGAGTATTGACAGCAATCGTGAGCGGGTTATTGTTATCGATTTTTTCCAGCTTTGGTGTCCGGGGTGCAACACCTTCACGGGTCCGTTGATGCAAAAGTGGCAAGATCGCTTTTCGGAAGAAATTGCCTCGGGTGACTTGTTGCTCGTCAAAATACACACTGTTTTCGAAGGGCATGATTATCAGACGATACAACGGCTAAAACAATATCTTCTCGATAAAAACATAACAATGCCCGTAGGGGTTGACCGGCATCTGGGCAATGACCACCTCCCGGAAACGAAAAAGCGTTATCAGACAAGAGGTACGCCCGAGGTTGTAATCATCGACCGGGAAGGCATGATCCGATTTCAAAAGTTTGGCGGGTTTGATCCGGCTGCCGTAGAAAAGTATATTGATGTTCTGCTCGGCGGCACAGTATCAACAAAGCGGCTAAAGCCGGTGCAGATATGTATGGCCAGTGATTTGTGCGGCCAGTGATCTGTGCGGCTAGTGATTTGTGTGTCTAGTGGTCCGCGTTTCTCTATAGACAATTCAGGAGAATAATATTGCCCGACAATATCGACATAAGTGACCTGGTCAGCAGCGACGAGGCCGATTGGCGACCTCTTTGGACCGGGTATCTGGAGTATTATGAAACGACGGTACCCGAAGCGGTCTACTCATCGACCTTTGAAAGGATGCTTGCCGGCAACGATGGTGTGCCCAACGAATTTTGTGGCTTAATTGTTCGTGTTGGTGGCAAGCCCGCAGGGCTTGTGCACTTCCTTTACCACCGTCACGGCTGGAAGATTGAGAACGTGTGTTACCTGCAAGACTTGTATGTTGACCCTGAGTTTCGTGGTACCGGGCTCGGGCGAAAGTTAATCGAGGCAGTCTACGCCAAGGCGGATGCTGCAGGATCACCTTCTGTATACTGGCTTACCCAGGAGTTCAATGAACCCGGGCGGCGGCTTTATGATCGCGTTGGTGCGCTAACGCCGTTCATTAAGTATTCGCGAAGTTAGCGTTTTTCCATTGCTGGAGACTAGCGCGCGAGAAAGTCTTCTCCAAGGCTGATCGCAATATCGATCATGGTTGGTGTCATTTCGGCAGCAGTGGCGGTATGGGAGCGTGTATGCACCCAGCCAAGATAGGTAAGGCTTCTGGCTACATGGAACAATGGCAGCATTTTTATATTGGTATCTGTCAGTGGTTTGATTGTTTGATATCCCTCAAGCACGATGATTTTATGAGCTTGTATTCCGGTTGCCGCTGACCATCACGTTTTCAGGGACAAGATCGGCATTGATCAATCCCCCGGCGTTGTTAACCCGTATTTTTACGTCACGGAAAAAGACGTCTGGCAGATCGGGGAAATCTTTGGGGCTCACCAAGGTGTGACAACAATGTTGCCGGTGTGTTTTTTGTCGATGAACGCTTGCTGAGCGTCTTTTAATTGTTCCAGTTTATAGCTTGCTGCCAGCATGGGTTTTATCTCGTTGCGTTCTATGTAACCAATCAGATCGGGGAACACTTCGGGCGGTAGCACGGTGGAGCCGGTGAAGGTCAGGTCGCGCAAATAGAGAGTCCGCAGATCAAGGTCGACGACAGGGCCTGCAATCGCACCGGAACAGGTATAGCGTCCACCACGTTCGAGCACATCTATAACCGATGCAAAGTAGTCACCGCCGACGATGTCTGCAACTACGGAAACCGTCTTGCTGCCTGTGGATTTTTCCAGTTCGGCGGCGAGATTGTCTGGTGCTCTGGGCAGCACTACATCAGGTTGCAAGGCTTGAACATCGCTGTGTTTTGAGGGTGATGCCAGTGCCACTACTTTCGCACCACGACGCTTTGCCAGCTGTATCAGAGCAGAGCCCACGCCGCCAGAAGCACCTGTGATCAGTACTGTATCCGAGGCCTCGACTGCAGCTCGATTTAGCATACCTTCGGCTGTGGTAGAGGAACACGAGAAGGTGGCAAGCTCGGCATCACTGAGAGCACTATTTACTATACCCGTATTGCGGTAGTGGGCGGTCGCGTATTGTGCAAAGCCACCGTCACACTCGGAGCCGTAGTAGCCGGTTTTGTTTTTATTGAGCGGGTCATCCCAGTCGCGCAACCAGCAATCGGTCATTACCCGTTTGCCTAGCAGGTTTTGATCGGCGCTACGGCCACAGGCTACAACCGTTCCTACTGTGTCTGCTCCCTGGATGCGCGGGAAGCTCACTGGAGCACCGCCCCAGGAGGGATCTTCTTCGCCAACCTCTTCATAGGCAGCGCCGGTAGTTGCCTCTGATACGGTCTTTGAGTACCAGCCGGAACGCGTATTGACATCGGTGTTATTGAGTCCGCAGGCGCCGACCTTTATAAGTACCTCATGGTCTTTAGGCGCCGGGGTCGGCCAGTCACTATGAAACTCGAGGGCATCGAAATCGCCATGGCGTGTTAAGACAAAAGCGTTCATCGTGGCTGGAATGGTCATGGGGTTTGCGTGCTCGCGGGTGCATTAGAGATGGTGGATTGCAAGCCGATTGCGGCCGCGCACAGGATGTACGAGTGCGATTCGATTACGGTCGGCGAGATCCGTTTTTTGCAGCGTAGCATGAGTCGCCGGACGGCGCTTTTTCTGGGACGATCGGGAATATATTCGCTAACGGTCGGGTGTTGGCGCTCTGCGTAGTCGCAGCGTCAATATGCAGCGATAACAGTCGATTAGAAAACGACCACCTTTACCTGGTAGTCCGTTCGTACTGCCAAGCCCTTCGGCTGGCAGCTACTCGTTAAACTCGTGCTTGCTTACCCGGCATTGGCGTCGAGGCGACAGGAAGTAAGTGTTGCGGGATTCCAGCCC
>CAYPCS010000166.1:0-5718 GCA_964409275.1 uncultured Granulosicoccaceae bacterium | reverse complement strand
CCTGCGCATGGTAATTCAGAATTATTCGACCGCTCAGTATGTCCGGTGCTAAAACGCTGATGTCTTCCGGGGTAGTATGATCGCGACCATCAAGCCACGCGCGTGCCTGCGCTGCACGGGCTAAAAAGATTGAACCACGCGGACTGGCTGCATGCTCAACAACAGATGCTTCACTGCCTGCGGTACCGTAGCCACGAGTGGCAGTAACTAACCTGACTATATAGTCGCGCACCGAGTCGCTAATGAATACATTCTGTGCATCCAGTCTTGCGTTAGTTACGTCTTCGCTTTGCAACAGTGAGTCATACGACGGTGCCGACGGCTCAGTGGTTTCGGCAAGTACAAGATCGAGAATTTTGTGTTCAAGCTCAGGGTCTGGCATTGACACATCTACAAAAAACATGAAGCGATCCAGTTGCGCTTCGGGCAAGGGATAGGTGCCTTCGTGCTCTATCGGGTTTTGCGTTGCAACCACAATGAACGGATCTTTTAAACGATAGGTATTTCCGGCAGCGGAGATCTGGTTTTCACCCATGGCTTCGAGCAGTGCACTTTGTACCTTCGGCGGGGCGCGGTTAATCTCATCAACCAGAATCACGTTGTTAAACAACGGGCCCGGAATAAAGTTGAATGTGGCGTCGAGTTGCTGATAGACATTGGTGCCGGTCAAATCAGCTGGCAGTAAATCGGGTGTTGCCTGAATCCGTACAAAGTCGGCGTTGACCAGTTTTGCAAAAGACTTAACCGCACGCGTTTTAGCAAGACCTGGTGAACCTTCAATTAAAATGTGACCACCGGTAATGGTTGCCACGAGTAGTCGTTCAACCAGCTTGTTGTGTCCCGCGAGCTGTTGATTCAGCTCGTGCCGCACATTGCTGAACTTTTGCAATGCATCGCTGCTAAACGTATCGTTAACACTGGCATAGTCCTGTGGCATAGCGGGTAACGAAGGTGGATGTTCCATTGAGCTACTCAATCGATACTGCCTTTTGTTGTTGGACGAAGAGGTTGCCTTCCTGACCGGAACCTTGGTTCTTTTGCTATTCACCAAAGAAGTTGACTGGTTCAACCGGCACAACCGGGTGGCCTTCCTCAGCCCACCCGTCTGTGCCCTCAGGGTACCAGAAAATATTTTTATACCCGTACTGCAACGCCCGTTTAGCGGCGTTCCAGCTTTGCCAGCAGTCTGCGGTGCAGAAAAACAACAGCGGTTTGCTTTTGTTATCTCCTGTCAGCAGCTTAAGATTCCTTTGGAAGTAGTCGATGTGTTCCTGCTCAACATACCCTCGACCCACTTCTGGTAGCCAGGTTGCACTTTCAATTGATTCGTGCGATTCATTCGTCATCCATGTGCCGTCCATCGGGTTAGCACCGAGACCACGTGGCGGGAAAACATCAATAAACACCACCTCACCAGTGGCATGCAGCTCTACAACCCGCTTAGTGTCTACCACTTCTGTACCGGGGTTGGTCTGCGGCACTGGTCCGCGATAACGACCCATTCTGAAACCGGTTTCCGCATCAACGCCGGCGGGTAATGGCATATTCAGAGGTGACGGATCAACAGACACTGTGGTTGTTGAATCGGAAGCTGGAAGCCTGGTGGGTGTACCTAAGTACAATGCCAGGGGAACTACGGCCATTAAAACTGCGCGCGAAGCGAGTCTGCGCGATTGGTGGTTGCGCATTGGATTGCTGATGATGACTTTTTTACCCGCTGCGGTGTCCCGCGTCAGGATAAAACAAAATCGGGGAGTACGGACTATTCCGGCCTGCAAATATTTTACAAATAAATGGCCAAACATCAGAGTTATAGATGCTCGGGCAGCAGCACGTCAGCGCCGTCAGGGCCGCTGCTGAATTGTTGTGACGATTTCGGATCACGGAACACCAGCGGTTTTTCGGGGGCCTGCTGGCTATGTTTCTCTGGTTTTTTTTGTGCAAGAGCAACAGCGGAATCTACCGCATCCCGGTGCTCTGATTTATCACAGACCGGATCAGCCGCGTACATATCTCCAGTAAGCATGTACGCCTGACACCGACAGCCACCGAGATCATTTTCCTGCTCGGGGCAGGACCGGCAGGGCTCTTTCATCCAGCTATTGCCTCGAAAGTGATTAAAGCCTTCCGATTCATACCAGATGTGTTTGATGCTGTGGTCTTTAACGTTCGGGAATTCCAGTCCAGGTAACATGCGAGCTGTGTGGCAGGGCAGGGCTGTGCCGTCCGGGACAATAGTTAAGAACACGTTACCCCAGCCGTTCATGCATTTCTTTGGACGTGACTCGTAGTAATCGGGTACTACAAAAATGATTCGTATTTTATCTCCGAAGCGGTCACGGTAGCGATTAGTTACTTCTTCGGCCTTTTTAACCTGTGCAAGTGAAGGCAGTAGCTGTTCGCGATTGAGTTTGGCCCATGAATAGTACTGGGTGTTGGCAAGTTCCAGTGTCTCTGCACCGAGCTCAAGCGCGAGATCAATGATTTTATCAATGTAGTCAATGTTGAGCCGGTGTATTACGCAGTTCATCACCATCGGCCAGTCATTGTCTTTGATCATCGAGGCGACATCTTTTTTAAGATCAAAGGTGCGGGTGTTTGATAAAAAATCGTTTAACTCCCGGGTTGAGTCTTGAAAAGAAAGTTGTATGTGGTCAAGCCCCGCTTCTTTGAGTGCTTTCGCACGTGGTTTTTTAAGACCAACACCGGAAGTTAAAAGATTGGTGTAGTAACCGAGATTTCTCGCTTCAGCAACTAGTTCCTCAAGGTCAGGACGCATCAGTGGTTCACCACCTGAAAATCCTACCTGCACACTTCCAAGTTCACGCGCCTGACGCAATGTTTTCAGCCAGCCTTCAGTGTCAAGTTCAGATTTAACGTTGTCAAAGCCGATGGGGTTATAACAGAAGGCACAATGTAGCGGGCAACGATAAGTCAGTTCGGCCAGTAACCACAATGGCGGACCGGGCTGTGCTGGTGATGCCTCACCTGATGGCGTTTTTGCCGTTGACTCAGCCATTGCCTAATGTGATCCATTTGTTATCAAGAGCGATTTTTATGAATGCAGTAACATCGCCGACTAGTCCGGTCTCTTCAAAATCTTTTTCAAGTACCGCAACGATTTGATTGATATCCCGTTTTCCATCGCAGCGTTTTAATATCTCCGAGGCACTTTGATTTAGCGTCACCATGCCTTCGGGATACAGCATTACCCAGGATTCCTGAGCTTCTTCATACTGTAGCCGGTAGCCTGCTGAAATCGCAGGAACTGCATCGAGATTTATTTCCTTAGTCATTCAGGCGCTTCAGCTGTGTCGGGAATGGAATTGCTTACAGCATCCAGTGTCGGCAATGGCGGCCAGTCAGGTAATCCGTAGCGTACGGCCATGGCATCGCTAATTTGCCAGAGTATATCGAGCTTGAACTGTAGAATCTCAAAAGCGCGGCTCTGTAGATCGTGTGTATTGAAGTATTCCAGTGTGATAGACAAGCCGTGCTCAACGTCGCGTCTGGCCTGTGTTACCCGGTTGCGAAAGTACTGCAAACCAGAGGGCTCGATCCAGGGATAGTGTTCAGGCCAGTTAGCCAGGCGTTGTTTGTGAATAGCCGGTGCAAACAGTTCGGTAAGTGATGCACAAACAGACTCCTGCCATGGGCGGGTTCTGGCGAATTCTACATAAGCATCAACCGCAAATTTAACACCGGGAATAACATGTCTGAGATCAGTAATTTCGGCACGTGATAAACCAACGGCTTCACCGAGTTTTATCCACGCTTCAATACCGCCTTCATCATCTCCGTATCCATCGTGGTCGAGAATACGGTTGATCCATTCTTTGCGTATGGTTTTGTCATCACAGGCTGAAAGTACAGCGCCATCTTTAAGTGGAATAGCTTGTTGGTAGTAGAAGCGGTTAGCCACCCATCCCTGTATTTGTTCTTTGTTGGCTTTGCCGGTATTCAACATCACGTTGTAGGGGTGATGGATATGGTAAGCCTTACCTTTGGCGCGGAGCTTTGCTTCAAACTCCTGGTGCTTAAGTACTGGCATGACAGACTCGTTAAGGATCATTGTTCAGGCCTCTATTTGCATGCCGTCATAGGCGACTTCTATTGCGAGTTCCTGCAGACGTGCGAATTCAGGCCCGTCTTCGTCGAGAATGGGATTGGTATTGTTGATGTGAATTAAAATTTTGCGCGTTGACTCCGGCAGTTTTTGCAGCCACGAAAGCATTCCGCCGTCTCCCGTTTGCGGCAGATGCCCCATAGACCTGGCGGTTTTTTTTCCCACACCTTCTTTTTGCATTTCATCGTCGGTCCACATGGTGCCGTCTACCAAAACGATATCTGCGGTCTGCATTGCGTCCCATACATGAGGTTCTATCTGACCAAGCCCCGGTGCATAAAATACACTTTTACCCTGGCCTGCCCGGTCAGTCATAAGAATGCCTAAGGTATCACCGGGAACCGGTTGATCGCGCCTTGGCGAGTAGGGTGGCGCGTTGCTTATAAGTGGCAAGGCCTGCAATTGAATGTTGCTTGCACCTGCAACTGACGTGTAGGTCTCATCTGGTGTAACTTTATTCCAGTTGATATCGCAGTAGTGCGAAAGCACATTAAAGAGAGGGTTGCCCGTAGTTAGATCCTGCTGCACCTGTGCTGTGCACCAGATGTCGAGTGGTTTGTAATGCTCGCGCAGCATCAACAGCCCGGTCGTGTGATCAATCTGCGAGTCCAGCAGTATTACGCTGTCTATCGGAGTATCGCGAACGCCTTTCGCAGGTTGCAGTTCGGGTGTTTGCTTGAGTTGTGTGAGTATATCCGGCGATGTATTAAAGACGGCCCATCTGCCGTCTTCGCCAGTGACCGCAATTGACGATTGCGTACGCGCTATTGCGTTCTTCGTGCCTTTGCGTACGCCATTGCACATGCTGCAGTTGCAGTTCCATTGCGGGTATCCTCCACCTGCAGCGGAACCCAGAACTTTAATTTTCAAGGTATTGCGCGAGGGTTATAAAAAGGTCTGACTAAAGCCAAAAACGCCCGACATTGCCGGGCGTTTGACTTCTTTAACGGTGTGCGAAATACATAGTGATTTCGAAACCGTACCGTACGTCTTTTGCAGTTGGTGTAGTCCACTTCATGCTTAATTCCTCAAAAGGTTTACCCGGATTTCTTCGGGGCTTATTCCGGGATGAAGGATGTACCCCACAACCATCGTAACAGGAGCCGCTTTTGATTTGAATAGTTGTATCAAGATTTGTACTGATGAGATACGTGGTATGGAGAATTCCCACAGATATCTAACTGTTTTGTAGTTTCGAGGGAATTTAGTTGAGTAATCAATCGAAATAGATTGATAAACGAATGGCGGCCACAGCTAGTACTTGCCATCGCAGCTGCATTATTTGTCAGTTACTGAGGGCGCGGTGAAAGTTGATAGTGAATCCGCAATTGAGCGGCCCGCGAGACTAACGCGATTTATTCGACATCACACCAAAATGAAGTTGAAAATTGCAGCGCAGCAAAGGCCACCGGGGCCAGCTAAAACAGTGGGAGAGGTCGGCCGCTTGGGCAATAGTTGAATATGAAATATTCGGATACAGTCACTGGCAAGGTTAACCAATATAGTTTAGTTTTACCCGATAAACTCGCCGGAGTGCTGCAAATTTGAAAACACTAAAAGCCTTGAAAAATACAAAATTCTACCGACCCTCG
>CAYPCS010000165.1:0-5770 GCA_964409275.1 uncultured Granulosicoccaceae bacterium | reverse complement strand
GGCATTCAGAACCACGCAGGCACAACCAGGATGGCCATCCGTCGTGACGCGGGTAAGGCGCTAATGGGTCTTTGGCACAGGATCGAGCAGGAGTTTCCCGACATCTCCGGGCCGCACAGTGTGTGGACGGTTGGGCAAGTGTCGGTCTCTCCGGGCCAGCCGTCGATCATCCCCGGCGGTGCAGAGATGATTGTCCAGTTTCGCGATGCGGAACCAGCTACATTGGATAGTCTAAAGGCAAAACTGTACGAACTGGTCAAAGAGGTGGACGAAGGTCCGTGCAGGGCAACCATCGAAGTCATGGGCGAAAGCAAGCCCGCACAGTTGTCCAGGGCTCTTCAATCAACCCTGATAGATGCAGCCAGGACCCATGCTCCCGACAAGTGGTTAGTCATGCCGTCAGGTGCCGGCCACGACGCCCAGGTGATTGCACCATTGATACCGTCCGCGATGATGTTCGTTCCCTCAATCGGGGGCATAAGCCACCACTGGACAGAGAACACATCCGACGAAGACATTGCCACGGGTGCGCAAGTTTTCGTCGACGCGATAGGCCGAGTGTTGTCGGGAAGCTGATAAGAATTTGTAATCACTCTATACTGACCTCTGGCTATAAACACGCGCGTGACGAAATGAGTTTGATCAGCAAAAGCTCCAAAAGCCATCCGGAAATCTCGGATGCGGAGTGGCTAACAAGACAAGAGCTGGCGGCTTGCTATCGGCTTTTTGTAAAGTTTGGCTGGACTGATTCCATTTTCACTCATCTAAGCTCGCGTGTACCGGGACGGGCGGATCACTACCTGATCAATCCGTTTGGATTACTTTTTCAGGAGATAACGGCGTCGAACCTCATCAAGGTCGACTTTGACGGTGAACTTGTTAGCGGAGACTATCCCTATAATGACGCAGGCCATGCCATCCATTCCAGTGTTTTGAAAGCGCGTCCGGATATCAACTTTGTATTGCACAGTCATACCCGCGCAGGAAGTGCGGTCTCCTGCATGCAGGAAGGTTTGTTGCCTCTGTCCCAACAATCGGGCGAAATACTGAACCTGGTTGCCTACCACGAATACGGACTGGCCGATGAAAGTAATCCCGAGGAATGCGAACGCCTGGGACATGATTTGGCTGACAAATATCTGATGATTATGCACAATCACGGACTACTTGCGGCGGGACGAACCATTGCCGAGGCTTTCTATTATTTGTACACGCTGGAGAACGCCTGCAAGATTCAGGTAGATATAATGGCGTCAGGCGCAACCCCCTTGCTTGCAGATGAGGAAAGCCTTGCCAGGTTGGCGCAGTTTGGAGCCCCGTCACTAGATGGACCAACCCGGCAGGCAACGATGTTATGGGAAGCAGAGTCTCGTCTACTGAAAACAACCGATACCTCGTGGATGGATTGACCAAATCGACGCAATTCGCACCCATCATTCGCGACGTGTTTGATCTGTTAATATCGCCCGACTCATCATAAGAACAACCACACTATGACAAACAAAAACCAACCAGATACCCGTCAAATGCTAATCGCAGGAAATTGGGTCGATGCGCTCGACGGCCAGGTCATAGACGTTGAAAACCCCGGCCGGCGCAGTGTCTTTGCCACTGTGCCCCGGGCACAGCTTGCTGATCTTGAAAACGCGGTAGATGCCGCGCACAAGGCCTTTCAAAGCTTTAGAAAAATAGCTCCACGCGATCGAGGTAAACTTCTGCTTGATATCGCCGTAGCACTCGAATCTGATCTGGAAACAATGGCGCACACGATAGCGCAGGAGACCGGTAATGCGATTCGAACACAGGCACGTCCGGAAGCCTCTGCTGCAGCCGACATATTCCGTTACTTCGGCGGACTGGCCTCTGAATTAAAAGGAGAACAAATCCCCCTCAACGAGAATTTACTGAGCTATTCCCGCCGCGAGCCGATTGGTGTGGTCGGTGCCATCATCCCCTGGAACGCACCCGTGTTACTGGCGGCATTAAAAATCGCTCCCGCCCTTTGCGCTGGTAATACCATGGTGTTGAAAGCAGCAGAAGATGCTCCATTGGGCGTATTGTTACTGGCAAAAGCCTGCAATGAAAAATTACCTGCCGGTGTGTTGAATGTGCTCACAGGTTATGGCCATGAATGTGGTGCTGCGCTGGCACAACACCCGTCTGTTCGAAAAGTATCGTTTACAGGCTCCACTGATGTAGGTAAGGCAATCATGCGCGCGGCATCCGAACGCATCGCACCCGTATCACTAGAGCTTGGTGGAAAAAGCCCGTCAATTGTATTCCCCGATGCCAATGAAGACTGGGTAGTAGACGGTATCGTGTCGGCAATGCGTTTTACTCGCCAAAGCCAGTCATGCACTGCCGGTTCGCGTTTATTTCTGCATACAGATATTTTTGATGAGTTTCTTGCAAAACTCGCTACAAAGGTTGAGGCATTAAAAATCGGTGACCCGCTCGATGAGTCAACAGAGATGGGGGCAATTATCAATGAAAAGCAATTTAAACGCGTATGCAGCTATATTGACGAAGGGCTAAGCCTGCCAGATGCGCAGTTGATCACAGGTGGTATGCCGGATACGGAAGGCCCTTTGAGTGAAGGCTACTTTGCAAAACCAACAATTTTTGCAGAAGCAGACAACAACTGGCGTTTAGCAAGAGAAGAGATATTTGGTCCGGTACTGATGGCTATTCGATGGAGTGATGAACAGGAAGTGATTGATATGGCCAACAATAGTCACTATGGACTGGCAGCGTTTGTATGGTCACGTGATATCGGACAGGCCTTACGCACAGCACACAATGTTGAGGCAGGCTGGGTGCAGATTAACCAGGGTATCGGGCAGTTATTGGGGCAGTCTTATGGTGGTGTTAAACAAAGTGGTATAGGACGGGAATATTCTCTGGAAAGTATGCTTGATAGCTTCACCCAAAAGAAAAGTGTCACAGTCAATTTGAATATCCCGTCACCTCTGTAGCTGAACTACGGGGACTAATGCAGGCGTCACCCGGTTTCCCAACCTTCCTTTGTGCATCCTGCGTTGGCACCGATCGGACTGAAATGGAAACCCAATCGACAACAGCGGCCAGGTTGCAGGCGTTGGCCGATACCGCTACCGCAGCCGGGATTCCCGGAGTTTCGCTGGCGGTACAGTCCGGTGACCAGATTTGGACAATCACGTCCGGCGTGGAGAAGCTGAATGGCTCTGCCGTAGCCGCGAATACGCTATTTCCCATCGCCAGCAGTGGCAAGCCATACACCGGCGCTTTGGTACTGAGGCTGGCAGAGCAGGGTTTGCTGAACCTGGGCGACTCTATCGCCAACTACCTGACCGCGGAAATCAGCAATGAGATTCCGATGGTCGAAAGCATTTCACTCAAAATGCTACTCGCTCACACAAGCGGTTTACCAGACTACCTGAGTCAGGACGATTACCTTGTCGACTTCGCCACGTCACACGACAGGGTATGGGAGGAAATCGAAGTGCTGGAATATTTACTCGGTGAAGAATTACTATTCCAACCGGGTAGCGAATATAGCTACTCCAACACCAACTACCTTCTGCCAGGCTTGATTGTGGAGCAGGCCACCGGGATTTCACTGGCACAAGCCCTGCGCCAATGGGTATTCGAACCGGCCAGTCTTTTACACAGCTACCACCCACTCGAAACCCCTGGTCAAACCGAGTTGGCACACGGGTATCTTGACGCGAGTGATTTCGACTTCTGGCCCGGCAACGCCGATGTAGACACCTATGACTGGGTACGCCACCACAGTTTCGCAGACGCACCGATTAACGCGACTGCCAGTGACAGCAACCTGTTTATTCGAACGCTGGTTGACACTAACTTACTACTAACCGAGAGTTCTAAACTGCAAATGTTTACACCGGCACACACGGATTCAGATTACGGCTTAGGTATCTTTATCACCAGAGACGACGATGGCGACCCGGCCTATCACCATACCGGCGGACATTGGGGCTATCTATCGGTAATGACCTACATTCCCGCCAAAGATGTCAGCTATGTGGTTCTGGTGAATACGACACAACAACAGAATGCCTACTCAAACTTTGTGTCGTCCCTAAACCAGGTGATTGAACAGATCACCCGGAAGTCATAACCTGCTATGCACGGTATAGAGCTGGTTGTTGCAATGCAAGTTGCACTCTGCGGTTTTATAGCCATCTGTCTGTGGGGGCCGTTAAACCATAAAACCGTAGCGAATGGCTACTTTGCCGTGTTCTTTTTAGCCTACGCTGCTATTTTTCTGGATCGTCTGACTATCGTCAGTGGATGGTATCAACACCACCCTGGAGCATCGAGTGGCTGACATCCGTTGAGTTGTTGCTACCAACGAGTCTGTATATAAGTGCGCGCACGCTAATAGAAGGCCAACGTCGCACCTGGCCTGCCCAGAGAAAGCATCTATTGCCTATCGGAGCCGGAATGCTATTTCAGCTACCGGTTCTGATGCTCTCACCTCAACGCAAACTGCAGTGGGAAGACGTCGACCAGGAAACTGTGTTGCGAGAAGCGTTTGACCAGAATCGTTACGATTTCGATTTCTGGCTCGAGATTAGCGATGTGCACAGCGACATAGTTTTTGTCGCCGCCCTGATTGTCTACTTTGTCGCCAGCGTTCGTCTAATTCTAAAACACCGTACCGCTTTGCTGGACATGTTTTCCAACATCGAATCAAAACGCCTGTATTGGTTGGCGCAGTTTCTCGGCATATTTGCCTTTTTGTGGGCTATCTATGTGTTCTGGGGTGATCCACACATGGCAGAGCAACCTGCTGCGGGTATTCTCACCGGTGTTGAATCTTTTGCATTATTGCTGTTGGCCGTAGGCGTCATCGGTCAGTTAAATGTATTTTCAACCGAGCAGGCAATAGCCGCACGGGAAATTGAGTTGTCGCCGAAGCAGGAAGAACGCGCCGCTGACAGTACAAACCCGCAATATGCACACTCCGGACTACAGCCACAGCATCTGATACGTATTGCGACAAACTGGACAAACACATGCAGATTGAGCGCAGCTACCTCGACGCAACGCTTTCTTTACCGTCGCTCGCAAAGCAGCTGGTCGTTAGCACTAACTACCTGTCGCAGAGTCTCAATCAGGTAAAAGGTCAGCGATTCTATGAATACGTGAACTCGCTGCGCATCATCGAAGCTAAAAAGCTTTTGCTTAAACAGCCAACGTTCGCGGTGATTGATGTTGCAATGAGCTGTGGATTTAACTCCAAATCGACATTTAATTCAGCTTTCAAGCGCAACACCGACAGTACCCCCAGCTCGTTTCGCCAACAGCAGTCTTGCGGGTGAGTGGTTTCGTCACAGCTTATTATTCGACCTTACCCTCGATTAAGATATTTGTTTTGCCGCCTATATAAACCTGCCCGGCTTTGTGCGTATCAGGCTGAATGTAAACACGACCTGTTCTATGTAATGCGGGTACCTGCGCTATCACCAGGTCTTTGTTTAAGTCTCCAGTGCTGTAAAGCCAGTGAGACAGCGCTGAATTGAGCGAATCGGCAATCGGATCCTCACTCATACCACTCGACGGCGACAGCATTCGCAGCTCGTAGTCACATTCTTTATCAGCTTGATGGGGTCCAATGGTTCGTCAATCCGGGTGTCCAGTTATGATTTGACATAGCTTATTTTGTTTTTAATATACCGTATCAAGCCTTGACCCCCTATATTTTCTATGGCGCTACGTAAAACCCGGAATCGACTATCACGTACAAATCGAAAAGCGTTAC
>CAYPCS010000164.1:0-6247 GCA_964409275.1 uncultured Granulosicoccaceae bacterium | reverse complement strand
GGTTGGCAAGTGTTTGTGGACCTCGTTATCGCCTGTATTTTGATTTTGGTCTGGATGATTCCCGAGGCCAGAAAACACGGTCGAAATCCATGGCCCTATGTTGCACTAACGGTATTTTCGGGATCGATCGGGCCATTGTTGTATCTGGCGCTTGGCAAACGTCGTCTCGAAAGTTAGTGAACAGACTTTTCGCAGCAGCTGTCGTCAGGGCAAGGCAGAAAAACGCAGGCATATTGGGACCCATGGCGGTAGCGGCTTCGATCCGTGTTTGCGAACTTTTGGGACCACTATTGTAGTGCCACCTTCAAACGTTCCGGTCAGCCACCGGAAGGGGTGCTACCGCCTCTGTTTTTACCGGCCTCGATGTAGTCGGCGATACGCTCTTCGGCATCTCCGCTGTGCAACGGAGGCTGGTAGTCTTGCAGCGTGGTTTGCCAGATTGCGGTCGCGCGTTCAGTGGAGGTTAGTCCACCGGAATCTGACCAGCTGCCGTAGTTATTCAGGTCGGCAACCAATGGCGTGTAGAACGCATCCCGATAGCGTTGCATGGTATGGTCTGTGGCGAAAAAATGCCCACCTGGTTCGACATCTGCCAGTGCTGACCAGGCCAGTGTGTCTTCGTCATCCGGTAACGGCGTGCACAGCTCGGCCACGGTTTGCAGGGCTTCGATGTCGTTGATAAATTTCTCGTAACCGAAAGTCAGTCCGCCCTCAAGCCAGCCGGCGGCATGAATAGTAAGTGTGGCATTGGCCTGCAGCGCGGCCCACAGTGACATATGCGTTTCGCCGGCGGATTGCATGTCAGCGATGTTGGATGCGGAGCCTGAGGCCGAGCGCCATGGCAGGCCAATAAAGCGTGCAAGCTGACCGGAGCCGATAGAGAGCTTGATGTGTTCCGGTGTGCCAAATGCCGGTGACCCTGATTTCATATCTACGTTAGACGCAAAACCGCCATAGGCGTTGGGTGCACCAGGATTGGTGAGTTGCGCCAGGGCGATCGCGGCTAATGCTTCAGCATGCTGCAGCACCAGCGCTCCGGCAATACTCACAGGTGCCATTGCGCCAGCTAGACAAAACGGAGTAATGATTGACAGTTGTGAGGCTCGTGCGAAATCTATAATGCCTTCTGCCATTGGTATATCGATCTGGCGAGGAGAGTTGGTGTTAATGACGGTATTGGCCCACACACCGTCGGTAAAGTCTGCGTCAGAAAGATTCAGCCCAAGACGAATAAGCTCAAGGGATTCGGTCACCTGTCCGCGCCCCCGCGCATACACAAACATGGGTTTGTCACCGTAGATCAACTGTGAGCGCATCATTGCATAGTGTCTGAATCGTGCATCCACATCCTGTGGTTCGGCGGAGGGGCCGTGCAAGTGAATAACATCAAATGATTGCTGCAGCTTGAGGGTTTCGTCGAAGTCACGCAGGGAACCGGGCCTGCGTCCGCGCTCACGATCGGTGGCGTTCGGACAGCCAGAGCCGGCTGAAAATAACATTGCTCCGGCTTTGAAAGATTGCTCACGAAGCGGATCGGCCGCACGCATTCGAATCGACCGCGGTGCTGTGGCCAGTGCCTGCTCAACCAGATCACCCCCGATACGAACCATCTGGTTTTTGTCATCGACCAGTGCGCCCGCCGTTGCAAAAATTTGCCTGGCTTCCGGTAACAGAATTTTTATACCCAGTTCCTGTAAAACCTTTAAAGCTGTGCTGTGAATGTTCGCTATAGCATCGTCTGTGAACACACGTTGCGGTTCGAATGGATGCTCAAGCTGCCGGTACGCAAGTGATCGAGGGGGTGTTGAAGTAACAGCACCGCGCTTGCTTCGGCGTGATCTCTTGCTGGTTCGCCGTGTCATCAGCGCGCTCCGGGATTGATGTAGACCTGTGTCGAGTATAAACCTGCGGTGCCTGTAAAGCAGTCGGAAGAGGTCCCGGACAGGGGACGCTACCCGATTTGATCTGGTCGTTTCAGACCATGCATCGTTCGCATGGCTGAACCAGATGTACCGCTTTTCGCTGGTATGAAAGGTGCAGCGACCCCAATGGAATCGCTACACGCATGGCCGTGGTACCCGATTTCTTCTCTTTTGCCAACACCTCCAGTCTGGCAATCGATACCATCGATTTTCGTGCTGTCACCGAGATTATCAGATGGCGCATCGAATTGAACGGACTCAATTTCACGCACATTTTTTAACAGGGAAAGTTTCACCAATGGACTCCAAAAAGCTCTATATCGATCTGCTTAAACGTTGTTTGGCAAACGTCATATATTGCGATCAACCTCAGGATCAATGGTCGGGCGGGCAGTACAATGCCGCACTCAGGGAGAATGGTCGCGACTGGCCATCGCAGGCTCATACAATGATCGGCAGTAAAAGACTGGATAATCTGCATGCCTGTGTCGAAGATGTGATTCAGAACCGCGTTGAGGGTGATCTGCTGGAAGCCGGTGTATGGCGAGGCGGGGCCACCATTTTAATGAGAGGAATTCTGATGGCCCACGGAATCACTGAAAAGGTTGTGTGGGTTGCGGATTCGTTTGCAGGTTTGCCCAAACCCGACGCGAGATACCCGGCTGATACAGGTGATGTGCATCATCAGTTTGAGGCGCTGGCTATTTCCGACGAAGAGGTGAAAAAGAACTTTGACCTTTACCGTCTGCTCGATTCGCAGGTGAAGTTTTTAAAAGGCTGGTTCGAGGATACCTTGCCAGCGGCACCGATTGAAAAACTGGCGTTACTGCGCGTTGACGGTGATATGTATTCGTCGACCATCAACGTGCTTGATTCCCTGTATTCCAAGGTGTCAGACGGGGGATATGTAATCATTGATGACTACCATGCCGTTCCCGGATGCCGCCAGGCAACTGATGAATTTCGCAATAAACTTTGTATAAATGACCCAATGCAGGAGATAGACGGCATTGGTGTTTACTGGAGAAAAACAGTGACCATCAATACGGAATCGATGCAGGCAATTGGCAGTGATCAAATGGCGAGTGCATAGAGCGCCGTAGTGCCCATCCGGAAACAAGCGCTACTGCAGTCCACTCATGCACGGATCTATCACTGACACATTCACTTTCCCCACAGCGGTGCCGGGTATAACCCCTGATTTACCATACGGCTAAACGCGTTGCGGACTGCCGGTTGGTCCTGTCGCCAGGTCACGCCAAACCACTGATCCTCTCCCGGCAGGATCTCCACTGTGCAGCGTCCTGTCTGAACCAGATGGTTAACAAACGACGGAATATAAAACTCCGCTCCGGGATTGTGATGGTTGGACACAGCAAACTGTCTGAACCGTAGTTCAAGTTCGTCTCTTATGGAGGGATAAAATCCCCAGAAATTCATTGATGCAATTGCGTTGGCGGGCAGTGTTGTACCGCGATCAGAATCGTTGGCGACAATTTCATCTGCCCGGGCGATGATGTCGGTATATTCTGTCACATTGGCAAGGTTGCCCGATGCATCCAGCGCGCAGATACCGCGCGAAACGCTGCCATTATCCGACAAGGTGTTCGACAACCTGTAGCCGACCATCGCATGTTGCTTCGAAGAAACTCTACGTGTGAGAAATTCATACATGAGTTTAAACGAGCTATATCCGTAGTGGTCGTCGGCGTTGATGACGGCGAATGGTTCATTAATAACCTGTATCGCTTGCAGTAACGCATGACCGGTACCCCATGGTTTCTGCCGTGGCGAGGCTCCGGGGTCGCCGCTGTCATCTTCCATAGATTGAAGTACAAACACGACATCGATCAGTTTGTCAAAACGTGCTGTGACTACAGATTTAAATTCATCGATAAAACTCTCCCGCACTACCAGCACTACCTTGCCAAAGCCGCTGCGAATAGCGTCGTAAACGGAGTATTCAATGATTGTCTCTGAGTGTGGCCCGACACCATCGAGTTGTTTTAGCCCTCCATAGCGACTACCTGACCCGCCGGCGAGTATGACGAGTGCAGGTTTCATATTGGCAATATCGTATGGGACAATAGCGTATCCTGCAGTGGCAAAAATACGTGACAGTGAACGGGAGAATCACATGACGCAGACATCAATATATTACCGCAACAACTGGCAACGCGCGTTTGGCACATTTCCGCTGCAAGGTGAAGATCTGCATCGGGCGCTTGGTGCTGCTCTCGAGGCGGGATATCGTGCCATTGATACCGCGCAAATGTACGGTAACGAGCAAGATGTTGGCGAGGTGCTGTGCAAAAGCGGTATTGACCGCGATGAACTGTGTGTAACCACCAAGGTGCAGCACAGCAATTTCTCGTCTAGTGCCTTTTTGCCATCTGTAGAAACCAGCCTGAAAGCTTTGCAGCTTGAGTATGTTGATGTTTTGTTGCTGCACTGGCCACCGGAAAATGGCGAAATTGATTTGCCACTGCAGCTATTATCCCGGGCGGTCGGGAAAGGCTATGCAAAAAATATTGGTGTGAGCAATTTTACCGCCGCAATGATGCGCCGCACTGTGGAGGTCTGTGAACACCCTGTTGTTACCAATCAGGTGGAATTTCACCCTTTACTGGATCAGTCGGTGTTGCTCGCTGCTTCCGCCGAAACCGGTATACCGTTGTCTTCCTATTGTTCCGTTGCACGCGGGGAGGCATTGAAGCATCCGGTGGTTGCTGCCCTCGCGACTGCCTATGGTGTAACGCCTGCACAAATTGTGTTGCGCTGGATTCTGCAAAAAGGGGTCAGCATCAATACCATGTCAACCAGGCCCGCAAACATCCGCGCCAACTTTGACGTGATGGGCTTTAGCTTGTCTAACGTTGATATGCACAAGCTGGATGCACTTGGCGCCGCCAATTTCAGAATTGTGGGTAAGTCAAAAGTGCCGTGGGCGCCGGAATTTGACTGACAGGTAACCGATCCGGCTCATACCGGACAACTAATAATAAAATGTTGCAGGCGGGTAATTTAAAAACCACACATCGTTGTTAACCTTTAATCACCCTGAAAGTTTTCAGGCGCTATTGTGTTATTGATGGATAGCACGTGGTTTGCGAGAGGCAATTAACGTGGCCTTGCGCTCTCGTTTCTATTCAGCTGTGCATAATTCGTGCGTTGACCCTTATCGTTTGAATTTGATTCCCCTGGCAGCAAGTTTGTATCTTTTTGATGGGTCCGGTTACTTTGCAAAAACCGGCGATTTACCAGAAGCAGGCGTAATATGAACCGGAATTCCACGTTTAAGACCGTTTTGGCAGGTACTGCACTGATCGTGCTATTTGCTCCTGCGGTTGCATTAGCAGCAAACAACGAATTTATAGCGAAGCAGCTTTTCTGCGACAGTGGTGATGCCATTCGTACGGTTGAGCTGGTGTACGAAAATCCCGTGGCCGGGTTGCCGTGTCATATCAGAGAACACAAACAAGGTGAACCTTCAAAAGTACTTTGGCGGGCTGAATTTCAGGCCGACTTTTGCACCAATCAGCTGGAATCCTACCGTGCAAGGCTGGACGCGGCGGGGCTTCAGTGTGATGTAAAATCGGCCACTGATGACCCGTTTGCAAAAAGTCTGGCGCAACCGCTTGGCAATCCGGTTTCCAGGTCAACAGCCAATGAAAACGCTCCGGCAAACGAGCCTGCAGCTGTGATTACAGCTTCAAATACGACCACGGCAGAATTCAGTGACAATCCGGTTGTCGAGAATCCTCAGCCAGTCACAACCCCCGTTGAGACCGTTAGCTGGACTGTTTCCTCAACAACAACCCGGATCGTTGAGGGTAAGCCGCCTTCTGCTGCTGTAGCAACAGTCAATGAACCGGCTGGCACAGACTCTATCGCCGGCAGTCCGGTCAAATCCCGAAGTCTTGAAGACAGTCTGCGAATTACAAAAACCGCTGGTGCACTTGAGATTGGATTACCGTTTCCGGAGGAAGGAGAAACTGCGCCGGTACAGGAGATATCAGCATCTTCCAGTGCGGCCACCGCCGTTGCTGCAAGTGAGATAGTTGCTGCAAGTGAGATAAATGTCCTGTCCGGAGATCCCGAACCACAGGAATATGTGGAGCTTGAAGAGCTTCCGCCAGAGCAAAATGTATTGCAAATGGCAGCGGACGCAGTGGAGCTTGTAGATTCAGGGGAGTCTGTAGACAGTTTGATCATCTACCTCAACGGCAAGACACTGTCAGAGATCAAAGAATTATTAGCCGCTGAGCCGGCAACATTTGACAGCTACCTGCAGTTCGAACGAGCAAACGCTCAAACAATATATG
>CAYPCS010000163.1:0-6252 GCA_964409275.1 uncultured Granulosicoccaceae bacterium | reverse complement strand
TCCAGACCAAAATCAAAATACAGGCGATAACGAGGTCCACAAACACTTGCCAACCGGCCGGACTGTGACGGTGATAGTCGAAAATACCAATGTAGCCCACTTTATAAACTGCGTATACGCTCAATAGCGTAAACGGGATAAGTATGGCAATTGCAAGCGATTGTCGATTCATTATGTTGCTCTCCAGTGGTTTAAATATTGAGATTAAAATTGTGCTCAGCGTTTAATCTTATCGATAAAGAACCCTTGTTCAATTACCTCGGAGGTTATTGAATCCCGTTCTTTTTCAAGTTTTAATATAGCCAGTGCCTATCCAGAATCAGGGGCGTAGCGAGGATCACTTATGTGCGTGAGATTTTTCACACTATAGGTAGGCGTTTAGTCATTCTAAATAACTACATGTGTTCGGCGAGAGATCGCATGCTTGAGTGGCCCGCAGTAGCGCTTGTTTCTGCTAGCTACATCATCACAAAGACTGATTGCCAGTGACTATTCAGCGAAATGAATTTACCGACGGCTTGCGACAATGGCGCCGCAGCCGAAAGATGTCTCAACTCGAGCTGGCGCTTGCGGCCAATGTGTCACAGCGGCACCTAAGCTGGCTGGAGACAGGACGCAGTCAGCCCAGCCGGGAAATGGTATTGCGTCTGTCAGAGGCGATGGACGTTCCATTGAGAGATCGCAACCGTATACTAAACGCGGCAGGTTTTGCCAACATCTACAGCGAGAAGGGCCTGGACGAACCTTCCATGGAATCTGTCAGGAAGGTACTTGCTGACATCCTCGACCATCACGATCCCTATCCGGCTTTTGTGCTTGACCGCTACTGGAACATCCAGATGCAGAACGCGTCCGCCACCCGTCTGATGGAGATCACAGGAGATCCCCGGGAACTGTGGGACGCCGTCGGTGATGAAGGCGAACATAACATTGCACTGCTGTCGGTACACCCGAATGGTTTGCGAAAGTTTATAAGTAACTGGGACGAAGTTGCCGGTCAATTCATGCGCCGCTTGAAGCGAGAGGCCGTAGAGTCAGCAGACCCGATGGTTATGGATCGTTTCCGGCAACTCGAGCAAATTGCCAATGTGCCTGAAGCGCAGGACACTGACGTATTGCTGCCGATGCTGCCACTGGAGATTACACTTGGGGACTTAACCCTGAGTATGTGCTCGGTTATCTCCTGCTTCGGAACTGCGCAGGATATTACTGCCAACGAACTGCGTATAGAGACGTTCTATCCGGCCGACGAGAGCACGACCCGTTTTTTGCGATCGCAGTCGCCTCATTCCATGCGTTAAATTCAATCAAAAGAAAGCCCGGCGAATCCGGGTTCGCCTTCCCCTGTTTTTTTCAACGCATGGCTGGTATCGGTTAGCGATTGAAACTCGAGCGTTGTATAGGGCCGCTGGTATAGCCAGGGCCTGTTTGCCACAGAATAGAGGTCGTCGTCGGGTACGGCGTCCGCGGTGAACCCCAGGAAATAGAGCGTGAAGTCGTAACCTTTGACATCCTGCACCGAGAGCAGCTTCATACCCGACTTGTTCACATAATGCTCAAGGGCCGACTCGATATCCAGTGTTCTCAGGGTGATCTGGCCAATGCGCGCTCCGCCACCCAAACACTGTTGCCGGTCACCCTCACCGGTTTTATCCTGACCCTTGAATGTATGCTGCAACAGCTCTATGCAATGTCCGTGGGGATCACACAGGTGACACATATAGCCGATATCACCGAACTGAACCGGATCGGAAACCTCGATGCCTTTATCTCGAAGGCAACGGCAGGCCAGATCAACGTCGGGCAGCGTTATACCAATTTTCCAGTACTCATCTGTTTTACTGTAGCGGTAAAGCCTGTCCGTTTCTATCAACTGTAGTTCAAGCTGTGCGCCTGTCTGATCGTAGCCAAGGCATACCACCTCACCCTGTTCGAATACCGTCATACCAAGAATGTCTCGATAAAATGCCACCAGCCCGAGCAGCTCGGTTACTCTCAGACGCACACCTTTAAGGCGGCGCTTTAGCGCATTTTTATTGCCAGAGCTGCCTTGAACTTCGGTCATTGATTGATCTCTGTATACATCAAACGTTCACAGTGGCAAGGCTATGCGGCGCCCCAATCGAGCTGCGATTCGATCTGTTCCCGTCAACCAGCCAACTGTGCATCCGAAAGCGATTGCAAATCACACAGTCCCAGTTGCGCAAGCGCAATGCTGGTTTCAAGTTCGAACACCCGTTTGAGTTGTCTCAGCCCGGTTTCACCATTTGCAGCAATGGCAAACAAAAGCGGTCTGCCGAGAAACACAAAATTTGCACCCAGCGCGTAGGCTTTGACGATGTCCTCACCGCTGCGTATGCCGCTATCGTAGAAAAGCGGAAAATTAGCACCCACCGCTTCCCTGATCGTCGCCAGCGCATTGATAGCTGGAGGCGCGCTGTCCAGTTGACGACCACCATGACTGGATACCTGTATAGCGTCGACTCCCATCGATTTCAGTTTTAACGCATCTTCAGTATTTAGAATGCCTTTAACAACCAGATTGCCACGCCAGTTATCACGCATTCTCTGCAGTAGTGTCCAGTCAGCACCAGCCCGACTTGCGGTGCGATCAAATTCGCCATATTCACCGCCAAAATTGGCCAGTTGCGGCCGGCCATTTAACAAACTCGTGATAGACCAGCGCGGGTGCAGCGCAAAATCAATAAACTGTGCGGGCCCGATATTGAAGGGCATTTTGAATCCCCGCTTTAACTCTCGAGGTCTGCGCCCGACCTCTGGCACATCAACGGTCAATACCAGTGTTTTATAGTCTGCCACCCTGGCACGCTCAATCAAGGCATCAGACGATTGCCGGTTGCCACTGAAATACAACTGAAACCAGGCGTTGCCCTGAGCTGCTTCTATTATATCTTCGAGTGACGTAGAAGCCGCGGTCGATGCCCCTGTGGGGGTATTGTTGTCGGCCGCAAGCCTGGCAAGCATCAGGTCTGCACCAGGAGCAGCCAGATTGCACATACCCATCGGGCTGACGCCGAACGGCAAGCCGGTAGATTTGCCAAACACCGAGCTTTGCACACTGCGACTTTCGACGTTATTCAGAACACGGGGTTGCAAGCGAATGTCACGGATGGCCTTCCGGTTTAATAATTCCCCAAACCCCTCACCCGCAGCGCCGTCTATGTAGTCGAACACCATCCATGGCAAACGCTTGCGTGCAAGCTCTCTTGCATCGGCGCTCGAATGAATCTCACGCAAGTGCATCCCCCGCGAAACGATAGTTCACTGACAGCTCGTGTATTTGCCAGACTAAAATATTACTGGCCGTTGCGTTTTTCCAGTGCCTTCATGAATCGATCACGAATAACTACCGGATCCATAGTGATCACCGGTACCTTGACGTTGCCGGATTCGCACTTGCAGATAATAACCGTCATTTTTTTACTGTCTATGGCGGTTTGTACCGTCGCAGCGGCCTCCTCTGCCTGACATTCAACGACGTTCTCACAACCGCAGGCAGTTGCCACGGCAGACAGCGATGTTTTTTTGCCAGCGTAAGTGGGTTGATCACCCGTCGAACCATAGCTGCCGTTGTCTATCACCAGCAGTATAAAATTGTCCGCAACATTATTGGCGATAGTGGGTAGTGTGCCAAAATTGGTGAGCACTGAACCATCACCATCGATAGAAATAATAGTTTGCTTTTGCGCCAGTGCCAGCCCTAAACCAATAGAGGACGAAAGCCCCATGGTGCCCAGCATATAAAAGTTGGTCTCCTGGTCATCAAGCAGGTGTAGTTCCTGACTGGGCAATCCGATGTTACACACAACAAAATGATCAGAGATAACCGGAACAAGGGATTTTAAAACTTCGGAACGAACCATGATTAATACCCCTTCCAGAATGCAGCGTCGGTCAGAATAGCCACCGGTTTATTGCACATGAATGTATGTTTCAAAATGGCGTCCAGCTCGCTGGCGTCGTCTTCGTGATGAAAATGGTAGGTAGGTATGTTCAATTGGGCGAGCAACGCTTTTGTGTGCACTGCCATTTCAACCTGACACGCAACCGGTTCACCCAGTTCACCCCGATAACTGATTAACATAGGCAATGGCATGCGGTAGTACTGAGTCAGGGTAACCAGCGTATTAATGGTGACCCCGATAGCGGTATTCTGCATGATTATCGCCGGACGTTTGCCCCCCATATAGGCACCTGCACACAGACCCATACCTTCGTCTTCCTTGTTGGCTGGTATGTGATAGATGTCTTTGCAGTTTTCGATCTGGTCGATCACGCCCGCGAGTTGTTTGCAGGGCACAGTGGTGACAAATTCAACCTTGTTGTTGACAAGGTCGGTCACAATTCTCTCGTTTACTGACACACTTGGATACTCGGTGGCGGTTATACAGGAAGCATGAGCAAAAAAAACTCGCTTGCTCAGATCAGCTGGTTTTTCAAACACTCCGGCAAGTAGCGCACGCTTGCCGGTTACGTGTCATGGTGAGTCAGACAGATGGACTCACACGGTCAATTTCAGACACATTGCATTGTAACGTCAATAGCCGCACGATTCGACCGGAACTTCCGTCAATAACAACAGTATTGTACGAGACACCGACACATTTTCAGACATTCGCGGCTGACTGCACGCGGACCAGGTTTGCCCCGCCTTCCAATGCCGGTTAGTGTACTTGACGAATTTGCACACACGCTGTTAACTGCAACCAGGCATTAGTACTGCACCGTCAATCACACCAACGACATTATTGAATGTTAAAACGCTTTCGTTTTCCCGCAGACAAGGTAACCGAGGCTGAGCGGGAATTGCGCTCGGAAGTCCGGTCGTTCCTCGGCGAACAGCTGAACAGCGGCCGATTCACTCCGTCTGCAGACTGCTGGGTCAGCGCGATCTCACCATCCTTTAGCAAGAAGCTTGGAACAAAAGGCTGGCTCGGAATGACCTGGCCGACCCGCTACGGTGGCAAGAACCAGCCGGCTCTTCATCGGCTCGTCGTCACCGAGGAACTACTCGCCGCCGGTGCGCCGGTTGGCGCCCACTGGATTGCCGACCGACAAACCGGCCCGCAGATCCTCAAATTTGGCAACGAAGAGCAAAAAGAAACAATATTGCCGCGTATGGCTCAGGGAAAAAGTTTCAGCTGTATTGGCATGAGTGAATCGCAAGCCGGATCCGATCTGGCTGCCGTAATCACGCGTGCCACGCAAACCGACACGGGATGGCTTTTAAACGGATGCAAAATCTGGTCAACAATAGCTCACCTGTCGGACTATATGATTGTACTGGCGCGCACCTCACCCGCCGATGGCAGAAACCGGCAAGTCGGTTTATCCCAATTCCTCGTCGATCTTTCTTTATCAGGTATCACCGTTTCAGGTATCGAAGATCTGGCTGGCACATCGCATTTCAACGAAACCACGTTTGACAATGTAGAATTACCCCACAGTGCACTTCTGGGTATTGAGGGCCAGGGCTGGGCACAGGTGATGGGCGAATTGGCCGTGGAGAGATCTGGCCCGGAGCGCTACCTAACGACAATAATCACCCTCGAACAGGCACTGGAAACACTCAGGCAAACGGATCAGCAACCATCCGCTGCAACTATTGGTCGCCTTATCGCGCAGCTGGCGTCGCTGCGGCGCATGACCCGCAGTATTGCGCGTCTGATTCAGAACAACAAAAGCCCGGACACTCAGGCAGCGCTTGTTAAACAGCTGGGCAATGTCTTCGAGAAAGAACTCTTCACTACCACACGTCAACTGCTGGCTAGTGTGCCTGTTAATGATCGCCCCGAAAATTTAAACCGGTTGATGCAGGAAACCCAATGGCGGCTGCCATCTCATACCCTGCGGGGGGGTACTACCGAAGTTATGCACGGCATCATTGCAAGGATGCTCGGGGCTCGATAATGGATTCGGTACTCCTGGACAGCGCACAGCGCATTTTCAACCATCCGAATCATGATGCAGCAACACTGTGGGCTGCTCTTGAAGGCAGCGAACTAACGCGCGCGTGGATACCTGAATCCCGGGGTGGTCACGCGTTACCAGCCAGCGACGTACTCGGTCTTATAGAATTATCAGCCGGCAATCACATCAGTGTGCCTTTCGCCGAGACTCTGTTCGCCTCCTGGCTGCTATCTGCTGCAAACCTTGAAACCCCTGCGGGCCCACTGGATTTTCGTATCAACGATTTTCGTATCAACTATGGCAGCACGTCACCCGCTTGCG
>CAYPCS010000162.1:0-6323 GCA_964409275.1 uncultured Granulosicoccaceae bacterium | reverse complement strand
GATCAGGTCATCATTCTCCAGCGTCGATGCGAGTACGCGACGCCATCCAGCGTCTGCTGTGATCATTATCGTTTTACCCTCGCAGGTTTTTATGCCGCCAGAGATAAAGTCTTCACCGATACGGTGGTTGCTATAACCGCTTCGACTGGCGATCTGCTGCAGCTCGCCATCCCGATAGGTCCAGACTCTGAGAGTCTTTGCCAGGTGAGGTCTGTCGACAAATGCAATGTCTATATCACCATCGTTGTTGAAGTCTGCTATCCCAACGGGTGCCAGCCATCGATTCGAAGTCCCGATATATGGCGTTTCTGCCAGTAGCTCCAATCCACTGTCAGTTAATTGATAAACGGCAACTTGAGCGCCGTAGTTCTGATGGCTTCGAATAGTGATGACTTCATCACCTGGCTGCTGATCGATATCTGCAAGCCTGGTTTGAATATCCTCGAACACATGAGGTCTCCCCAGCTCTATTGAGAAGGTGCAGCCAGCTTTTGATGTGACCCTGAGAATCGAGGGTTCAATGGCATCGCCGAGGACACCGTGTCGGTAACGACCTGTGCCGCCGTCGTACCAGGCAGTTGCGATACCGGTATCAGAGCTACTTTGTGCGGCGGACTCGGGAAAGTCCGAGTTTTCAGGTTTCAGGGATTCACAGGCTGAGAGGTGAGATGAAAAAAGATAGATGGATAAAAACGTGCTGGCAGCAACGAACTTGATCATGCTGGTGATCCCTTAGAGTTAATCAGTTGTTAGAACAACGCTTTCTGCATTGGTTCCGTGCCAGGTGATGCTGGCAGGGTGTCGCGGCTGCAAGGTAGCTACAAGGGTAGCCGAGCCGGCTGATTATGTGGTCAGTGCAGGTGTCACAATGCATGGCGGCGGCCTGGCAGTTGTCGCACGGTAGTTCATATCGACGATGGTGCCGCCATGATGAACAATCTGGATTAGGTTGTGACAGTTGGGGTGACGAAGACAATCAGTCGTTTGAATCGGCGACTGGAAGATGATGAGGCATTATCGGGAATTGATAATGTGCTTTGTCGGGACTTGACCCCCTAGCTTTCTCGATCAGTCGTTCTTTGATTCATTTGTAGCATTTTAACGTCACACTTCACCTGGGACGCTGACCGGCCAGGAGCGGCCGATCGCTACCAATCGAAAATAAGATTTGCTGCTCTTTGATTTCCCCCGTAAATCTGCTAATGTGTCATGACATATTGATGATTCCCGGAGTACTTACATGAAATCTGGATCCTGTTTGTTACCAGCCGCAGTACTACTCTGCATACTACCGATCAATCAGAGTATGGCGCAAACAACAGCGACCTTGCCTGACTGTTCATCTGTGGATAGTGACAGTGATGGTGATGGATTTGGGTGGGAAAATAATCAAAGCTGCATGGTTGTTGATGGACAAGCAATGCAAGCTCAGATTGGGCAATGCGTAGATACTGACGGGGACGGGTTTGGATGGAATGGTTTTGAAACCTGTGACCCCATAGACCACGCTGAACAGACGATAGTCACGTTAGCGAGTTGTGTATATGCAAATAGTGATGTTGATGGTGACGGGTTTGGATGGGAAGATAACAGAAGTTGCATAGTTGCAGGGGCAGGGGGCCAAAGTCAGGTACCAGAATGTATAGATACTGACGGTGACGGGTTCGGGTGGAATGGTGTAGAAACCTGTGATCCATCAGACCTGGCGGTTGTCAGCCACACAGTTACGTTTGTGTCTATCGATGGCTTTCCCGCCAGAAGCCCGATACAAACCCGACCTTACCCGGTTACACTGGAAGATTTCTCTGACGTGAGCTGGACCTGCCTGGACTACAGGACTAACGGAAACCCTGTGCCTTTTTCAGGGACAACCTGGATTTTTAACGCTGACGGCACGGGTAACAGGGAAAGAGGATTTAGCATGGAAAGCGATCTATTCACCTGGAATTGGACAGACGAGGGGGCAGTGATAACGATGTTTGGATCAAACAACGAGCCGTTCTTTTTTTTCGTAAATAACTTACCAGGATCAAGTTATTTAGTAAGGGGAAATTCACCGGAAAGCACTACAGTGAATTTGGTTACTCGAAGCGGTCTTTTTGAGGGGGGGTTAGGCTGCAGCGAACCGTTTTCTTTGAGTAGTTGAGCCGAGCAACTTGCGATGCCTTTAACGTTCCAGTTTCCGCTCACGCCATATTATATAAATCCCGCACGATACAATTACTACACCTCCGGCCAGTGTTCTTATTCCGGGGGTTTCATCAAAGACCAAATAGCCGAGTAGTATCATCCAGACCAGATAACTGTACTCAAACGGGGCTACCGCACTCACATTCGCTATACGGTACGCCTGAGTGATACACAACACGGCGATACCAAAGATCATCCCGGATACAAACATCCACGACAGTGAAACCGGATCTGGAACTATCCACTCACTTGCGATTGTCCTGAGGATTGCCGGTGCGTTTGCGGTCGGCGGAAAGCGGTGGACCAGGGCTGTTGCAAGCAAACAGACCCCGAAATATGCCGCGGCGTTGTAAGTCGTCATGGCTAACACGTGGGCCGACATTCCAACTTTTCGCGTAATGACAGGAATCATTGAATAAAATAAAGCACTGATCAATGGTAGAGCGGATTCGATTTGAAACAACGCGGATGTCGGGTTGATAACCAGCAGTACCGCCAGAAAACCGGTGATTACAGCCCCCCATCGATGCCAGCCGACTTTCTCACCAAGCAGCGGTACAGATAGAGCAGTAATAAACAGTGGCGCAGTCATATAAACGGCGGAAGCATCTGCCATCGGTATTACCGTCAGCGCCAGGTAGTAGCTGCCGAACGCAAAAAAAGCCACGACGCCACGGAGTAAAAGCAATCCTTTGCTCGGTGTGTCTTTCAGCATGGACCAGCCATATATAAGACCCGTTGCCAGCAAGAAGACAAGCAGTACAAAAAATATACGTACGGTCAGGATCTGCAACACCGGGTAGTCGTCGGTTAAGGACTTGACTATTGCGTCTTGAGTTGCAAACGCGAGCAGTGAAAAGCACAGCAACAGTGCTCCTGAAATGGATTTATTAGTCAATTTTGTGCACTGTATGTTCTCTGCATTTCACATAGTGTTTCATATATCGGTTGGTCACACGGTTATTGATCGATTGGAAAAAGCCGGACATCAGGCGTTTGATCTGTGACGAAATAGTCACTAACATCAAAATCGGGAATGGCTGAGTGCATGATCGCAGTCACCCACCAATCGACAGAATGGCAGATTCGATACTATGTCCAGAGAAATGGCACTCGGTATGTTCTATTGGCCAGGTGGCGGGCAGCATATAGCAGCATGGCGCCACCCGGACGGGATTGTCGACTTTGATGCCAACATTCAAAACGTAATCAATCTGGCCAAAGTGGCAGAGCGTGGCCTGTTTGACCTGTTTTTTATGGCCGATCAATATACGTTCTGGCGCGGACCGATGAAAGCGATGAGCCACGATGCGGGTGGCACATGGATCGAGCCATTCACGGTAATGGCGTCAGTAGCACAACACACCACACATGTTGGGCTCGTGTGCACTTCGTCTACTTCGTATGACAAGCCATATCAGCTGGCGCGGCGTTTTGCCGCACTGGATCTCGCCAGTGGCGGCAGAGCGGGATGGAACCTGGTGACATCAGGAAATCCGGCTGAAGCTGACAGTTTTGGTGTGGAACTGATAGACAAAGGGGTGCGCTACCGGATGGCGCGGGAGTTTGCGTATGTTGCGCGTGGTTTGTGGAACTCATGGGGTAGTGAGACCTTTGTTCGCGACCCCCAATCAGGCCTGTACTTTGATCCGGATAAACTCAATGTTCTGGAGCACGATGGCGAGTTCTTTAAAGCTCGCGGTCCACTTAATGTGCCGCCGTCACCACAAGGTGAACCGGTGCTGGTGCAAGCGGGCGCGTCAGAGGACGGGCGAGAGCTGGCTGCAGCAACCGCTGAGATAGTGTTCGGTCTTCAGCAATATCTGGAGCCAGCCAGGAGTTTTTACAGCGATGTGAAAGGGCGTGCGGCAAAACATGGTCGCAACCCCGACGATCTAAAAATTATGCCCGGACTGACTTACATCGTTGCTGAAACCCGTGAACAGGCGGAAGATGAATTTGAAGAAATGCAGGAACTGATAGATCCTGTAATGGGCATGGCACTGTTGGCAAATCGCGTTGACTACGACTTCTCCGGGTTTGATGTTGACGATCCGGTCCCCCTAATACCCGTAACACAGACTGGCGGCAGCCGCACAGAGCTTATAAACGATATGGTGGCTAAAAACCCGGGAATGACACTGAAGGATTTATACAAGCATTTCGCAGGCGCACGCGGACATGGTCTGGTAACAGGCACAGCGCAAGATATGGCGGATCATATGCAACAATGGGTAGAGGAAGAAGCCTGCGATGGCTTCAACATCATGCCACCGCTATATCCGCGTGACGCGCTACGCTTTGTTGATCTGGTGGTACCCGAACTTCAGCGCCGTGGTTTGTACAAAACCGCTTATCGTGCAACCACACTCCGAGGTAATCTGGGGATACAACGCCCCGGTTGGTCTGCTGAAGATCTGAGTGTTAAATAGGACGATCTGTTTGTTGTTAGCATAAAGGCCGGTTAAAAATACACACCGGTAGATGCCGCGTTCCACAATTCCCGTGATTTAATCGACAAGCTGCGGATACAATCGCATAGTGACAAACACCAGGGTAATGACCACGATGGCTGCCACCACGAGCAGGCCATGTCGGGAAGGTGTTAGTGGCTCTCGCGGTTTCTTTTTCATGACTGTTTGCACCAGGCGATTTTGGTTGTTGTTGAGTATCCAGTGGCTTGCGATCAGGAGCATCGGATTTGATCGTTCGCTGTTATACCGGTATGACAATCAAATTTCATCTTTGGTGAGTAGAGTACCTGCCTGCGTCTATTCAATCTTCTTCGCTGAGTCTCCGGTCGCTGTAAACGGATTTTCCCCACCGTTGAATAATCCGTCTTTCATACAGCTGTCTGCCCGGCCCGTTGATCACTGAATGGCTTTTCCAGTGATGTCGGATGTACCACCACAGTATCATTGTTTAGAATACCGTTGATCTGATTTCAGTCCCCGGCTACTCCTTGCCACCAATCCTGTCAGGGGAGAGGAATTCGCGGGTCACAGGATCGAAGCCAACGGCATTCAAATACAACACGCCCATCACTGGAGTCTGTCATGACACAAGTAACACACACGATGCCCCGGGCCTTCGCAACCACCGTAGTCGGCAGCATGCCGAAACGTCCCTGGTTGTTTAGCCCGAATTTGGCAGTTGACGGAAAACGCGATCACTTTGGGGACCCTGGCACGTGGTTGATAGCGGATGAATCCTTGCGGCACGAAGCCATGAATGATGCAACGCGAATTGTCTTGCGTGAACAGGAGCTGGCGGGAATAGATATAGTTAGCGACGGTGAACAGCGACGTAAGAACTACGTCGTTCATCACACATCGCACATGAAAGGCTTTGACTATGAAACTCTGGGAGAGAAAACCACACGCGGTGGCCGGCGCACGGTAATGGCAGGTCGGTGTGTGGGTCCAATCGAGCACCGGGGCGGTATTGCCATTGACGACCTGGCTTTTACACTGGCAGAAACAAATCGTCCGATAAAGGTTACCTTGCCCGGTCCGATGACTGTTGCAGACTCGGTTCACGATGCTTATTACCACGACGACAAGGCATTCGCCTTTGCGTGGGCCGATGCGATAAATAAAGAAGCACGATTGCTCAGTGCTGCCGGCGCCGCGGTCATACAGTTTGACGAACCGGTGTTTTCACGATTTCCTCAAAAGGTTGCTGATTGGGGCATTGAAGCGCTTGATCGTTGCGCTGATGGCCTCACTACAACAACGGCGGTGCACGTCTGCTACGGCTATCCACAACCGGGTTTGCAACGACCCATAGTCGACAGTTACGGCGAGATCATCGCAGAACTGGAGCGTTCAAACATCGATCAACTAGCGCTGGAATTCGAAGGCCCTCAACTGGATCCGGGCTATCTGTCTGCCTGCCCGTCAAAAACCGTATTGCTTGGCTGTGTATTTAATTCCGACGATAGCGACGAATCGCCTCGGCATATAGCAAACCGATTACTCACTGCAGCGAAAGTATTATCACCAGAGAAAATTCAGGCGGCTCCCGATTGTGGTCTGGTGATGATGTCACCGGAACGGGCTCGGCAAAAGCTCGTCAACATGGTAGAGGGCGCTTGCCTGGCTCGTGCTGAACTTGGACTGGATTAAAACAAC
>CAYPCS010000161.1:0-6630 GCA_964409275.1 uncultured Granulosicoccaceae bacterium | reverse complement strand
AGTACAGCTCGTGTGTGCTGGCCAACAACGGGCGATTCAGACAAGACTTCGCCAACAGTGAATTCAGGTAAGCCGGGGATATTCGGGACCGGCCATTTGTCATCGCTGCCAGCCTGGTCAAGCCAGCTAAAAACGCCAATCTCTTTGGCTTGCGGATGGTCAACAAATTCACGATATGACTGGACTACTTCGTTTTGCAAACCAGCGTCGCTAAGTAGTTCAGACAGCTCAGCGGCGTGCCAGTTGCGGGTTATGTCACGAACATAGTTATTGAGGTAATCGATTTCCTGCAGGCGACCGGCAATAGAGTGGTATTTCGTTTGCGCCCAAAGATCGTCAAGCTGGAGTAGCTCGCAGAAGGTTCTGAACTCAGGGTCACGTACAATATTTATCTGGATGTAACCATCTTTTGTTTGAAAGGTTCCAGACGGCGCCGTAGATGAGCGGCGAGGCCCGGTGCGGAAACCACTGAGTAACCGAACGGCCTGAATACTGGCTGCACCTTCCATCAAACTTACTTCGATCTTGCGGCCCTTGTTAACATCGCGCCTTGCATAGAGAGCACCGGCCAGAGACTGCGTTGCATAGAGGCCGGTTGCCATATCGAAATAACTGACTGGTGTGTGATGACTGATTCCATCCATGCCTGTATTTTCATCCACAAAACCACTGAATGCCTGAAGCATAGGGTCCATGGCAGGGCGGTCACGCATGGAGCCCGTCTGTCCATAACCTGAAATGGATACGTAAATCAGTGATGGAGATAGTTGCTGCAGTCGTTCATAGCCGTATCCCAGGCGATCTGCAACACCCGGTCGATAGCCTTCGATAAACACATCTGCCTCTTTAATGAGGGAATCGACTATCTCTCGACAGGCGGTGTTTTTCAGATTCAGACTGATGGAGCGTTTGCCCATATTGGCAACGATAGAGTAGGCGGTGTGATCGCCGTAGACGCTGCCAATCAATCGTGCCCAGTCGCCACCATGAGGTTCAACCTTGATGACATCTGCACCTTGCTGAGCCATCAGCATGCCGCAATACGGACCTGCGAGCCCCTGGCTCAGGTCGATCACTTTCAGGCCCTCGTACGGGCGCTCGAAGCTCAAGGCTTTATCCCTTTTTCAATAACTTCCCCCTTTTCTATAACTTGACAGGCACGCGTGAAATCTGACTTTGAGGGCAAGGCGTCTTCCACTTGCTGCCAACTGTTCGCTATTATCACTCCGACAAAACCGATGGTGGCGGGTGCATTCATAATCAGTATTCCTGCTTATCGTCGGTTGGTGTACTGACGCAGTTCAAGCCGTGCAATCTGATCGCGGTGGACTTCGTCAGGTCCGTCGGCAAGCCGAATCGCACGCGCACGCGAGTAGGCATAGGACAACCCAAAATCATTGGAGACACCGCCACCACCGTGTGCCTGTATGGCCCAGTCGATTACCTGACATGCCATGTTAGGTGCAGCAACTTTGATCATTCCAATCTCTTTGCGTGCCTCGCGATTGCCGACCTTGTCCATTTTATCTGCCGCATTGAGTGTTAGCAGTCGAGCCTGATCGATGAGGATACGGGACTCTGCAATGCGCTCTCGTGTTACACCCTGATCGGACAGTGGTTTGCCGAACGGTTCGCGGCTGACTGCACGGCGGCACATTTTTTCCAGTGCGACTTCGGCCTGACCAATCATCCGCATACAGTGGTGAATGCGTCCTGGTCCAAGTCGGCCTTGCGCAATTTCAAAACCACGGCCTTCACCCAGTAACATGTTGGTGGCGGGTACGCGGACATTATCGAAGATGATTTCACCATGCCCGTGCGGTGCATCGGAGTATCCGAATACCGGCAGCATGCGTTTGATGGTAATACCCGGTGTATCGCGTGGCACCAGAATCATCGATTGCTGACGATAAACATCCTCACCATCAGGATCGGTTTTACCCATGAAGATGAACAATTTGCAGCGGCTGTCACCAGAACCGGACGACCACCACTTGCGACCGTTGATCACGTAGTCGTCGCCGTCACGTATTATGGTTGATCCGATATTACGCGCGTCTGAAGAGGCGACGTCTGGTTCCGTCATCGCAAAGCATGAGCGGATCTCGCCTGCCAGCAGTGGCTCCATCCATTCCTTTTTTTGCTCTTCGGTGCCAAAACGTTCGAGTGTTTCCATATTGCCGGTGTCCGGTGCGGAGCAATTGAAAACTTCCGCTGACCACAGTGCCCGCCCCATGATTTCACAAAGGCTCGCATACTCCAGATTGGTTAAACCACTGCCACGTTTACTGTCGGGTAAAAACAGATTCCACAAACCGGCTTCACGTGCTTTGGGTTTTAGTTCCTCTATGATGGGAACTGCGCCCCAGTTCTCCCACTGTTCCACGCCATAGCCCATATCCTTTAATTGCTGTTGGTACAGTTCTTCATTTGGATAGATGTGCTCATCCATGAATGCCGTCAGGCGTTCGCAAAGTGCCAACACCTTCGGGTTTATATCAAAGTCCATACGCTATCTCCGTGGTTCTGTGGTTAAGGTCCGACGATAGTAGTGCCGCCATCGGCGACTATCACCTCACCGGTGATAAATCGGGCCCAGGGGCTGGCTAAAAATGCAGCGATGCCACCGATGTCGTCGGGCTCACCCAGTCGGCGTACCGGTGTGCGTGCAATGCGGTCGTCTCGTACTTGTTCGTTTTCCCACAAGGCGCGTGCAAAGTCGGTTTTTACAAGGCCGGGCATGATGCAATTGACGGTGATGTTCTTTGGTCCCCATTCAACTGCCAGTGATCTAACCACACCAATATCTGCTGTTTTGGATATGCCATAGGCACCCAGTGTTGGAGAGCCGCGTAATCCGCCGATGGAAGATACGACGATAAAGCTGCCGCCACCCTGATCAGCCATTAACGGCATAGCCGCGTTGGCAAACCAGATTGCACTTTGCACGTTAGATGTCATTACTTTGGTAAACGCTTCATCAGAGAGCTCGGCGAGCGGGCCATAGACCGGATTAACAGCGGCGTTAGCGACGAAAATATCAACACGGTTCCATTTACTTTTCGCAGCCTCGACCAGAGCTTCGCATTGATCACGATTTGAGATGTTGCATGCTACTGCAATGGCCTCACCGCCTTTAGCGCGTACCGCTTCAGCAGCAGCTTCGCAAGCTTCGATTTTGCGACTGGCAATAGCAACTCTGGCACCCAGTTCGGCTAAGTGTTGAACGATTGACAGGCCAATGCCTTTGCTGCCACCGGTTACGATGGCAACTTTACCCTCTAGTGAAAATGGCTGTGTCATCTGGCACTCCAGTGCGGTAGGTGATTTTACGCATATCAGTGGCTGGTGCGGGTTGGGGCGGGATCATCGCCCATGCGTAGCTGCAGTCGATCACCGGTATAAGGATTGGCCTTTGCCACTGCTTCATCAAGTTCTACCCCTATCCCCGGGGTTGTTGGCACAATGATATAGCCGTCCTCCCAGTGGATTGGAGTCTTTAAAATTTCTGCCTGAAATCCATCCCATTGCTCTATGCCTTCCATGATTAAAAAATTGGGACTGCAAGCCGAGATCTGGATATTCGCCGCACCGACAATTGGACCGCAGAAAAGGTGTGGTGCAATCTGCGCATGAAAGGCCTCAGCCATGCTCGCTATCTTTTTCGCTTCGAGCAAGCCACCAACGCGACCCAGGTTCATCTGCAATATTGCCGCGGCGTCGTGTCGAAGCAGATCTGCGAATTCGTACTTGGTGGTTAAACGTTCACCGGTTGCGACCGGGATTGAAGTGTTATTGGCTACACGAGCCATCCCCTGCGTGTTATCCGGTGGGGTAGGCTCCTCCAGCCACAGCGGGTCATACGGTTCCAGTCGATTGGCCAGACGGATAGCACCGGCAGGTGTCATCTGGCCGTGTGTGCCGATCAGAATGTCACATCGATCTGTCACCGCTTCACGAATGCGTGCTGTATAGCGTGCAGCGAAGTCGAGGGTTTCCATAGACAGCTGGCGTGGATCAAATGATGTGTACGGACGGGCCGGATCAAACTTGAGAGCGGTAAACCCCTGTTCAACATATTGCAGTGCACGCTCGGCGGCGGCGTCTGCATCGTCGTATACCTTCTGATTGGAAGCAGCCTCTATGGGCGCGTTTAGATAGGTGTAACTGCGCAGCCTCTCATGCACCAGGCCACCCATTAATTCGTAAACGGGTTTATCCATTGCTTTTCCAATGATGTCCCATAGTGCTATCTCGATGCCACTGAAGATACCCATGACAGTCGGGTCGGGGCGCTGTGAAAATCCGCTTGAGTAGACATGGCGAAAATGACGTTCGATCCTGAATGGGTCGGCGTCGACAAAGTGCCGCTCGAACAGGTCATCGACCATAGTGGTGAGTGCTTTTGGGTGAAATGCAACGCCATAGATTTCACCATAACCAACAATGCCGCAGGCCGTGGTTAGTTTAACGAACACCCAGTACGGTCCGCCGCGATGGATTGATGCGTTGCCGACAACAAAAGTCTCTATCGATTTTACTTTCATAACATTGTCGTCCGTACAGGGGTCATTCAACGGTTGTCCTGGAGTACCATGTCCGCCGCCTTTTCACCGATCATGATGCAGGCGGCGTTAGTATTGGCCGATACCAGTGTAGGCATGATTGAGGCATCTGCGATACGCAGCCCATCAATTCCATTGACCTTTAGACGCGGTGAAACAACAGCTGAATGATCGACACCCATACGGCAGGTTGAGGTCGGATGAAATATGGTTGAACCGTTGTTGCGAACATAATCGAGCAGCGCTGCATCGTCGGTCACATCCGGGCCCGGTTTCATTTCTTCATCGATATAACCTTTAAGTGCAGGTTGTTCGGCCACTTTGCGCACCAGCCGCATACCCGCAATCATCGTCTCGCAGTCTTTCGGTTCGGTTAGATAGTTTGGCTGTATGAGCGGTTTATCCCGATGGTCTGCAGATTTTATTCGAACATAGCCGCGGCTCTCGGGGCGAAGCTGACACATGGTCACGGTAAAGCCCGGGAATCGATCAAGGTTGCGACCACGCTGTTGTGCCGAGTAACGCAGAAAGTGAAATTGCACATCCGGTGTCGGGCAATCTTGCAGTGCTTTTGCAAACACTCCTACTTGCCCGGCACTGAGTGACATGGGGCCGCCACGATCTTTCAACCACCGCAGCGCGATACCTGCCTTGCCTGTCCAGGTGGCGACTTCATCATTCACAGTGACGGGCTGTGTGCAGCGATATTTTGTACTGCAGGTGTAGTGATCCTGCAGATTCTCGCCAACCTCCGGCAGGTGATGGTACGGGCTAATGCCGTTGGCCTTTAATAGTTCATTATCGCCTATCCCCGATAGCTGCAGGATCTGCGGTGAATTGATGGTACCGGCACACAGCAATACTTCGCAGCGTGCACGTATGGCTTGCTTTTTACCTGCCTGGTCGACATCAACTCCGGTAACGCATTGGTTGTCGATGATTAATTTTTTTACCAGACTGTTGGTTTGAATATGCAGATTGCGGCGCCGGCGTGCAGGCTTCAGGAATGCCGTAGCCGCACTGCTGCGCCAGCCATCTCTGGTGGTTACCTGAAAGTACCCTGCACCCTCCTGTGTATGACCGTTGTAGTCGGGGTTGTCAGGTATGCCTGCCTGGACAGCTGCTTGAATATAGGCGTCGCACAAAGGGTGTTGGCTTGCGCGACTGATACAAAGTGGTCCGTCACGACCATGCAGTACCTTGTCAAGGTTATCTATTCTGGCGCCTTCAGAAAGCCGAAAGTAGGGCAGCACATCGCCATAGCTCCACCCGGTGTTACCCAGTTGATGCCAGTGATCGAAATCTTCAGCCTGTCCGCGAGCATAGACAAGTCCGTTCACCGAACTACAGCCTCCGAGCACTTTGCCGCGTGGCCAGTTAAAGGTGCGATTACCGGCGGTTGGTACCGCCTCGGTCGTGTAGCCCCAACTGATGTGCGCGTTTTCCATGGTCCGATGGTAGCCAACGGGTATGTGTATCCACGGGTTGCGATCTTTCGGCCCGGCTTCCAGCAGCAGTACGGAGTGGTCTGCATTGGCAGACAATCGATTGGCCAGTACACAGCCCGCTGATCCGGCACCTACAACGATAAAATCGTATTCGGCATCAAACGATGAAGTGCTGGATTCGCGCAAGTTCTTCACCATTGTCGAAATTCGGGACATCCGGTTTTGACCGGGATTTGCATCGAGTAGAGAGCATGGTTAATCGTGTGCGGCAGTGTCAACAAACTGCAAGCGCTCGCGAGTAAACCGCTGTACGTGCCCATTCTGAGCCTGTTAAGCCATAATGCAAATGTTATATTATTATGGTTTCATGCATTTTTATTATGCGAAGCGGAGCCTGGGCATGCGATTAAATCTGCGTCAGCTGGAGACTTTCAGGGCTGTGATCGAGTCCGGCAGCATGACTGAGGGCGGGAAAATGCTGGGCATCAGTCAGCCTGCAGTTAGTCGACAGATTCGCGACCTTGAATCTCACTTCGGGATCAGATTGTTCACCCGGCGCGCTGGCAGGATTGAGCCGACCAAGGATGCGGTCGCCCTGCATGAGGAAGTGGAGCGTT
>CAYPCS010000160.1:4995-6668 GCA_964409275.1 uncultured Granulosicoccaceae bacterium | reverse complement strand
TCGTTACTGAAAAATGCAGCAACATCCTCACGCATCAAACGATACGGAGTAGGGCTCTACCTGCACAGCTTGATCCATCGGTGAGACGGTTGATTCAGGCATGTTTAATTCTGAAGGAGCGGGACTGATGCTCTGCTCGAAATCGAAAACGTCTGTATTGTTGTAGCGAAGCTTGATGGCGAGCAGGTTTGCAAACGCATCTCCCCAGTAAGCTCTTCGGTAGTCCGGTGTGTTACGTCGGGGATAATTCTGGTATACGTGCCCATTGAAGTATGGCGCCATAAGATCCATAAACTCGTTTAGCCATGCAACGGCCCTCCCCTGATCAGCGTCGTCTACCCAGTAAGTATCGACGAAAAAATCCATGTCTACGTTTCGGTGAATAAATGCATTGCCACCATCGGGCGGCGTTTCAATAGCGCCACCATAGGGCTCGATAACCACCACATTGAACGGAACCGGCGTTTTGCGGAAGTGTGCGATAACCCGTTGCCATTGTTCCAGTGGTACTGGCGTCGATATATAACCAGCCTGTTTGTCTTCCTTGATTGTTGCTCCCGGTGCCTGCGGCGGAACATAGGGAATTTCCCACGGCTTGGTGTCAAGCAACAAGGTATTGGTATCGGCATACGAGTTCTGTTGCAATGGAATATCGTAGTGCGCTCCGGGAGTGCTTAATATGGGCGCCAGTGCCTGTTCGGCCTCGGCGCGGGTTCCATCATAAACACCGCGCATCAATAACCAGTGTTGCCCGTCTTCCTGCAGCGTAATTATCGTCATGTAACCCAGCCGGGCCGATGCCCCCGTTCGCATATAATCACTTTGCATGGCGACAAGTGCTGCCGGGGCATCATCCAGGCTCCAGCGAATACCATAGCCCATGATTTGCCATAGATCATGCAGGTGGTAGGTAACTTCCAGCAGGACGCCGAAATTGTTACCGGTGCCACCTCGAATAGCCCAGAACAAATCACTGTTTACGTGCTCATGTGCAATGACCACATCACCGTTTGCCAACATCACCAGTACTGATTTGACGTTATCGCAATTGATGCCAAATTCACGCGATGTAAATCCGTACCCGCCGCCCTGCATATAGCCACCCACACACACATCGGGACAGCCACCGCCGGGCACATGCAGTTTGTAAAAATCCAGAGCCGCATTCAGGCTGCCGAATTTGGTACCGGGCCCAACCGTAGCGGTTTTGGCAACCGGATCTACCGTGATCGATTTAAGCTTGCTGGTGTCCAGCACGATCTGATCATTTACCGAATAGCCCGCCGTACTATGCCCTCCGGAACGGCAGGTGACCTTCTGTTGGAGTACGCGGGCATATTGCAGGATCAATTTGACGTCATTGAACGTCTCACAGTAGGCGATTAATTTCGGGTATGCCTGGAACGCCGGGTCGGTTACCTGACGATCGATGTTGTAGCTCGGATCCCACGGCCAAACCAGTTTTCCGTGAAACACCTGAAGTAGCTCGGTTGCACATTGGCGCGAAATACCGGCAGCGTCAAACTCGCAATCATCAATTGTTTTGAGCAATTCGATGTTGGCGTCTCTGGCCAACCTCTGGCGTGGTTTGGGCATCATCGGCATCAGGTATCTCCATTTCCTACTATTGTTCGTCCATGTGGTTTATCAGCACACCGACAGGGTAATTGATC
>CAYPCS010000160.1:0-4895 GCA_964409275.1 uncultured Granulosicoccaceae bacterium | reverse complement strand
AGGTTTGCCGCGATTCGAAGAAATTTCAAACCCCGGTCAGTGTACTCGGGCCAGGATGAATTCCAGTGTCCCGATAACCTGGTATCAACCAGCCCGGGGGCCAGCTCATACAGTGCCTTGTACTCGGCCCGCGCACGATCGATTTCGGACATTCCGACCCGATTCAGGACCAGCGCCAGATGCGCCGCCGGCATCGTACGTGCTTCGCCAATAGATCGCTGCCCCCACTCGGCACCGGTTTCGTAGTTGCACGCGGCGAAGTTCGCCCACGCAAGACAGTTGTATAAAAGAAATCTCGACGGGTCTCGAGGACTCAGGCGCAATGCCAGGTCGACATACTCGATTCCCGGCTTCGGGTTACCCGAGACCGACTCGAAAAAACCCAGGTAGCACATAGCCATTGAGTCATTGGGATTCAATTCATGGGCTCGACGCACTTCAGCAAGTCCAGCCACATGCTGGCCATCGAGAAACAAAAGAGCGCCATTCCACAGATGCGCAATGTGATCACCATAGTCGATCGAAATGGCCTGATTGGCTGCATACAGCCCCGCCTTCAATGACTCAGCAGCCGATTCTGTCGTATTAAAATAAAGATGCTGCCAATGCGACCAGGCCAGTGCCCGCCAGGCGGCACTGCAGCCCGGGTCAATTGCCAGGGCCTGCTCTGCCAGCACAATAGCCTCGCCACGCAGTTCCCTGTTGGCCTTGCCAAATCCTTCACGAGCCGCAGCCCAGGCATGCACGCCGATTTCATAGGCCGTCATGCTGCCCGGCCGACTGCGCCGGGTTTTCTCTGTTTCAGACAATTCAATGTGCGGTGCAATCTCGGCCACAATTGCCCGGGTCAACTGCTCTTGCAAGTCGAATATGTCCTCCAGGACCCGGTCATACTTCTCTGCCCAAATATGATTTCCGGTCAGCGCATCTATTAACTGGGCTGTCACCCGGATACGGTTGCCTGCCCGGCGAACGCTGCCTTCCAATACATACCGAACGCCTAGTTCCCTGGCAATCGTGCGTACATCAACTGACTTGCCCTTGTAGGTGAATGTACTGTTGCGCGCAATGACGAAAATTGAACGAAATCGCGACAACTCGGTAATGATGTCCTCACTGATGCCATCCGAAAAGTAGTCGATTTCCGAGTCAGAGCTCATATCGGTAAAAGGCAGCACGGCAATAGACGGCCTGTCCGGCAGGGATAATTCAGTATCGCCACCAGCAGCGACTGTCTCGATAGCAGCGACCTCAAGGGAGGCTGTTTCCGGTGCACTCTGTCGCGGCGAAACGGGATCTGGCAGAGGCACTTCCTTACCGGGTTGCAGCGATACCCGGTAGGCGCGCACGGGTGTGTCGAATCCCTTGATTTCCTGGTAACCCAGATCGTCAAAATCAAACGGCAATCTGTTCGGTAGTGTTTCAAATGTCGCGCCCTGAATACACACACCACCGGGATCGGCCAGTTGTTCCAGTCGCTGTGCCAACACGATGCCACCACCGGTTACTGTACCGTCGGCAATCACCACTTCCCCCATGCTGATGCCGATACGCAACTCTGGCTGCACCCCGTCCTGCTCCCCGCGATTTCGCTCGGCGTTCTTTTGCTGGAAAGCTAACGCAGCGCTGACAGCATCCGAGGCGCGGGGAAATTCAGCAACAAGCGCATCGCCTCTAATTTCCTGTGTGGTACCAGCATAACGCGTGATTTCACCTGAAAACTCGATAAACGCGTCCCGCATTCGTCGATGTGCCAGCGTTTCATCGAGCTGCACCAATCGCGTCGACCCGACTATATCGGCGTGTAGCAAAACGGCTAACTTTCGGACAGGTGGGGTGCTCACGTTTGTATCAGTCCCGTTGCTGCTATGTCTCTGGTTTCCACCTTGCGTAACCCGGCCCTGAATCGGGCTCGTGAGATAATGGTCACCTGGTAGCAATCCAGATTGTTTGAGCTTGACACGAGCACCCTTCGCTACAGACATGAAAGCGACTTCGCAGCAGCGACTGTTGGTTCTTCCAAAATATTTCTGCTTCCGTGCAATAATTTCAGAACTTCAATGAAGCCCCGCCGTGTAGCCTTTACTCGCTGTAATACAGCCTCACAATTGAAATCCGCAATTCGAGACCACCAGCGATACCACAATCGGGGCCACCTTCTTTTATACAGCAGTTTCTGGTGAAATGCGACAGGCAGCGGCTGCCTCCCGGGCATTAGCCGCGGGGCTGTAGACTTAGCCAGTGCCCATCCAGAAACAAGCGCTACTGCGGTCCACTCATGCACGCGATCTTTCACCGACACAAATGTAGTTATTTAGAATGACTAAACGCCTGGATATCACAGGCGAAAAATCTGATGTTTTTCATCACCTGATCGGGGTGATGGTCCAGGAACTTTTGTTTCACTCAATTAATGACCACACTAGTAACAGCCAATCATAGTCTGCCATGTCTTTTTTCTGTGAATTCTCTCCACATCAGTATTGAGTGACACAAACGTGCAACAGGGGCTGAGCAAGGGCACCCGACCGGCAACTGAGGCGCGGGCGTTGGCAGAAAATACAGGTGCGCTGTGGCACAGGCCGCAAATTGCCAGGTGAGAAGGGCCGGGCCAGGGCAAGCATTTGAGGTATCAAATCCTGCTATCTGACCCGGCAATCAAAGATCAAGCGGTATGGTTATCTAGTCAATGCAGAATCCGTTGCTGTCCGCTTCACCAGGCACCAGTGTATACACAGTACAGACGTTTTCTGTAGCAACACTATCTCCGTATACGACAATGGTATGGTCGTCTTCGGGATCTTCCTCAACGGTCTCTGACGGATTGGAGGCAACTGCCTCGTAGGCATTGCAAACCATACACATCTGTGCAGCGGCGGTATCCAGAACAGGTTTTAATTCCTCCAGCCCCCCAGGCCCTGGCGGCGCTTCGGTTATATCATCTTCAAACATTTCGCACAGGGATTGTGCCAGTCCTCCCCACATTTTAGCCCCCTGGTTATTGCCCCAGCTGGCACCGGCATACAGCGTGCCGCCGAGTGTTACCCCTCCGTCAGTGCCAAGCAAAGACGAACCTGTTTCAACTCCGGTTTCCGTATGGCGAGCAATCGTGAGAATCGTCCCTGCTTTCGCGAAGGTAGCTACAGCACTGCCAATTTCTGCTCCGACCCCCGTTAGAGTTGCACCCACTTCACCGGTGGTTTCACCGGCGCCCTGGACAAAGCCGCCCACAGATTCACAGGTGGTTGGTGTTGTTGTGTTGGTGTCGTCATACGGAATTGCATCATATTGAGCTGGATAAACTGCATCGATACTATCAATCAGATTGCCACTCGCACTATAGGCCCGGTACCGGTACCCGAACTCATCCCGGGTCATTACCTATTCAGTAACGCTTGTCAGCATCGTTTTCATTCTCGCCGAAGTGAGTGATGTTTGTACTGACTTTGCGGTTTTTTTAGTAGTGCTACCCAGTTGCTCTATTGCTGCCGAATGCACCTGGTAGGTTCTCTCGACCACCAGTTGTGCTTCAGCAGCGGGAATGTCCGTATCCGCATACGAGCGAATTCGAACAGCAACCGGTTTTCCTTCAACACAGACATCCGGTTTCGCGGACACACACGGTTGATCCAGCAGGTATAGATCGGTCATTTCATAGGGATCGCCATAGGTGATGTGCAAACAGCCAACCAGGCTCTCATCACTCGCCAGACTAAACCCGACTTTCGTCCTCTGAGGTGCTGACAGCTCGCCGTTCCCGTCTATCACAAATGCGCAATTGTTATAGCCGATAACGTCCTCGCCTCGGCCATACTTTTCAATGTTAGACAACGTTAGGGACTGGCCATCGAACTGGTTGAACTGATCCTGCGTTAGATTAGTGCTTGCTAATGTTGATGATGTATGACCGGCCAAAAGTAAAGACAGTACGGTCAAGCCTGCTGTATTGAGTGTTTTCATGTTGATATTATCTCTCGGTTGTTGTTGGACAGCCGAGAGTCTGATATCTGATTGTTACTCCTGTGTTTCCGGGCGTCAGCTTAATTGTTTCAATTGTAAAATCGAAGATATGCGTATCTATGGGGCTCAGTTTTCGTTAGGGGTCGTGTTAGGTAAAAACCGTTCGCGGTCCGATCACCAGATTTTCCAGACACAAATCACCCTGTTCATGTAATGGCTGAGGTGATTCAAAACAGAATATTATTGACCATATATTTCTATAAACAGCGACAATAAATAGTATTGCTCCGAATTTTTGCTTGATGGAGGACTATGGTTCCACGGCTCTGGAAACACCTATCATACTGTCGCGAGTAATCAGCTGGGCCAGTGCCTTTTCGTCCCACCCTTCAGTGTTCTCCGGTCGTTCAGGCATGACCAGGTAACGCATATCGGCGGTGCTGTCATGCACTCGAACTTCTATATCGTCCGATAACAGGGTGCCGAATTTCTTTAAAACTTCCCGTGGTTTGTGCACTGCATCGCTGCGATAAGCCCGACTCTTATACCAATCAGGCGGCAGCCCCAATAGCGCCCACGGATAGCAGGAACACAGGGTACACACAACCAGGTTGTGTACTTCAGGTGTGTTTTCCAGAACGATCAAGTTGAGCCACATGGGTTCCAGCCCCAGTTCTTTGGCCGCCTCTGTTGCGTTTTCTCTAAGCCGTTGCAGGTAGTCCGGGTCAGTCCACGCGCGAGCCACAATCAACGCACCGCTATGTGGCCCGCGTCGATCCATTTTTTCATGGATGGTACGGAGCTCGGCCTCGCCGATAACAGACTTCTCTACCAGTAGTTCGCGTACCGCGATTTCAAGAACCTGGTAGTATGTATTTATACCATCCTCTTCGTCTGGTTGATTGGGATGGACATGGTCATGCCCGTGAGTGTGG
>CAYPCS010000159.1:0-6841 GCA_964409275.1 uncultured Granulosicoccaceae bacterium | reverse complement strand
GCAACATAGGATCCGGCTTGTACAAAAACCGGTGAGACCGCAAGCGACAGCGAGATCATCCCCATGGAAGTCGCGCCACTGGCGACAAACCCCGCGGCCTGCGACACTTTGTCTCCATAAACCAGATAGGGCTGAATGTCACGCCAAAGCCCTAGTGATTCCAGCGATTGTTGCGCGGCTCGTCCATACGGCGCATGTTGTGGATTTGCTATCGCCAGTTTAAATCCACCACTATCAACCGCCTCTTTCAACATCTGAGCTGGTGATACCGGATCAGCTAGCACTACCGCCCTTTCTTTATTATAAAACAGCACAAGCTCGCCTTCACCAAACCGGACTCCCGCATCGGTTGCTTTACCGGCGTCGAAGAGACGCGTGATTAGACGATCATCTGCTGATAAAAACAAATTAAACGGCGCGCCCTGCATTATCTGCCGAAACAGGTTTCCGGAAGACCCATAGACGACCTGCGGTACTTTGTCTGCTTCAATTCTATACTCCTGTATGTACTGCTCGATAATTTCATCGAGCGCAAACCGCAAAGACGAGGCGGCAGCAATTCGCAAGGGATCAGCGTGGACGCAGGTTCCAAAAAAGCACAACAGGCAAAAAAACAGTGATTTTGATGAATAGAGATTCATTGCAAGGTCGCTAACGCTTCCGGAGTGTCGTAGTCCAGCAAAACGCTCTCATCATCGACAGGAATTTCAATGATCTTATCCGGGTAATGCTTCATCAGGAATTTTGCCCCGCTATCTCCACTGTGCTGCAACAACGTGTCAAAAAAAGCGCTGCCAACCATCACCGGATTGCCGCGTTTGCCCTGCACGACCGGTACGGCGATCACGTTGTCTGCGTTCGACGGGGCACTGGCTAGCAGCTTGTCTATCAGAGCAGATGTAATGTGCGGCATGTCGCCGAGACAGACTAGCACTGCGTCAGCGTTTTTCAGTCTCGAAATTCCATGCGACAGTGAGTGAGCCATTCCCATAGTGTGCGAGGCACAGTAATGGCTGCTCGCACGCGTATCCGATATCGCCCGCTGAATTTTTTCATGCTCAAAGCCGGTGACCACCAGCACCTGATTAACACCACTATCGCACAGTGCATTCACAACCTTTCGAACCATCGGTGTACCGTCACAGAGTTGCAATAGCTTGTTTGTGTTGCCCGCACGACGTGAAGAACCCGCCGCCAGCACTAGCCCGGCTATGGCAGGCTTGCCAGCCACCGTTTTAACCGGGTTTACTACTCGAGGTTGGGGACGATCAATCATTTCGGTAAGCAGACCACCCACACCCAGATCATTCAGCCACTGATCTGTGACTTCAACTTTGCACGCCAGCCTGTCGAGCAACATATCCAGCCCGTTGTATTTTGATGAGCGCGCACAACCTGGCATACCGATAACAGCAGTGCCGTCAAGTTCACCCAATAGCAGTAAATTTCCGGGATCAACCGGGATGCCATATCGATGAATGCGACCACCTGCGCCTTCAATCGCCGCCGGAATGACATCACGACGGTCACTGATCGCGGACGCACCAACAATCAAAATCCAGTCGCACTTTTGCTGTTGTGCCTGCTGCAATAACCCGATCAACTCCTCAACGGTATGCGGACAACGCATTTCAGATATCAGCTCGGCTTGCCTGATGTGCAAACGCTGTTCGGTTACCCGGCGGGTTTTATCCAGTGTCGAGGCTTTAACCGATGGCATAGTAGTCTGGAGCAATAATGCACGTTGCTGTTTTACCGCGTGCACCGATATTCTGTGTTGTGCCGCAATGGATGCGGCCCGCTCCATGTGCCCGGCATCTACGCCATAGGTGATTATCTTGCTGGTCGCGATCATCTTGCCTGCTAACACCCAGCTATCCACGGCAAGCGTTGCCAGTGTCACTGACTCATCAATGCCGTTAAGCAGGCCGATTGCCTCGCGGTCAAGACTTAACAAACCATCACGACTGGCGTACAGATTGACTCTTCCAGTGCTCGCTTTGTCGATCCTGATGCCATCACCGGCGATCGCCGTCGCCAACATGGTGGCGGCCTCGTTTTCGTGGATGTCGGTGTCGTCCAGCCGGGCTACGGTAATTTGATCACAGCCACCTGCTACAAGCTTGGCCACTAATGCGGGGGTCAGTTCTGTACCTTTGGCAACACGCCCGCTATCCAGCCGCACGCTGTGCGCGAGAATGCAACCTTCGGACTCGACTACGGGAATTTCACCGAACCACATGAGTTTTCGCCTGCTAACAAGTTTAAAAAAACAGACTTATACTACGACATAGGTGGTCAATGGTGCAGTAATCCGCACAGGCAGAGTGCGATTAACGCACTACATACTCTCTTAACGTATGAAAGCTATGCGCCTCATATGATCGTAAACCACACTCGCCATGGCACATTCTCCCTATGCAGAGTTCTTCTGTGCAGACTCCTCGCTGCGCTACTTCGCTTTGAGTAAATTGCGCAACCAGTTGGCTATAGGCAACAAAATCAAAATGATCGCTATGACCATAATGGGGCCGGAAATAGGACGGGTAAAAAAGATCGCAAAGGATCCGTCGGATAAAATCAGTGATTGTCGCATCGTTGGCTCCGCAATCGGACCCAGCACAATCGCCAGTACGGCGGGCGCCAGTGGATAGTCAAGTATCCGCAACAGATAAGCCCCCAAACCAAAAATTAACATCAACCATACATCGAACATATTTTGATACGCAGCGTAGGTACCAATCACGCTGAGTACAAAAATCATGGGAGCCAGAATGGTGAACGGCATGCGCAACATCCATAAAAATACGGGAATAAACGCAAGATTGACCAACACTGCCACTACGTTCGAGACATAAAAGCTGCCAATTAGCGGCCATACAAAATCGGGTTGATCTGAAAACAAAAGAGGCCCCGGCTGCAACCCCCAGATAACCATGCCAGCCAGCAATACCGCAGTCGTGGGAGAACCGGGTATGCCCAGTGTCATCATTGGCAGCATCGCACCCGTAGAGGCAGAATTGTTGGCAGCCTCTGGTGCTGCTACGCCATTCACATTGCCCTTGCCATATGATTCCTTGTCTTTAGATACCATCTTGGTCACCCCGTAAGCCATCAGGGATCCGGGCGTAGCACCAGCGGCAGGTAGTATTCCCACAAAAAAACCGAGAAACGATCCAACAGTAGTACCTTTCCATGCTTCCGGGAATTTACGTATTGCCGATGTCACAGAGGCAAAATTCACATTGGCTTCTGTCATGGTTACATCACCACGTGTGGAATTGATGGTCCAGATCATCTCTCCGATACCGTACACCCCGATGGCTAACACTAAAAACCGTATACCGTGAGAGAAGCCGGTGGTGTCGATCCAGTCAGCGGTGGCCGGGAAAAAATCCAGCGGGTCACCAAACTGCAAACGCGGTTCGCCGGTAATGATGTCAAAGCCTACAGTTGCCAGTACCAGCCCAAGAGCGATAGAAATAATGGTCTTGGGAATATCATCTCCACCCAGACCGATGAACGTTGAAAACGCAAGCAACATCAACGCGAAAATTTCCGGATTGCCAAACTTCAATGCCACCGTGGCAAGTGGCGGTGCAAACGCGGTAAAAAATACATTGGCCACAGTCGCCCCGATAAACGAAGCAATGGCGGCAGTCACCAGCGCTCTCTCAGCCCTGCCCTGCAGTGCCAGTGGCCGACCATCAAATGTGGTTGCCACGGCAGTGGATGCGCCAGGTATGCCGAGGGTGATCGACGATATAGCACCTCCGTACATGGCACCGTAATAAATCGCCGCGAGAAAGATCATCGGTGATGTTGCGGAACCGGTGAGATCCTGTATTACAAACGTAAACGGCAGCAGAATAGCAACCCCGTTAACCGAGCCCAGACCAGGCATTGCCCCAACAAAAAGACCAACAATAACGCCCAGAACGCATAGCCCCAGGTTAATTGGCATTAATGCCTGCAGGATGCCATCAGAGAGAGAAGCAATAATATCCACAGCTGAGGCCTTTTATAAAAACAGATCGTAAAGAGGGATAAACAGCGGTTCCGTAATACCCTTCGGCAGCACTATGCGCATCGCGATATCAAAGAAAAAGAAACAGAACACCGGCGTGAGCACTGCAATCAAAAGAGTAAGTCGCCAGGGGTGCTTGCCAAGGAAGCGCAGGTAATAGATTAAAAACAGGCTCATGCCCGCATAAAAACCCACCCAGCCAATCATGCCTAAAAAGGCGAATAGTCCCCCGCCGACCAGCAACATCATGCGCCAGGAATAGCCATCCATAAACGGCTCTGTAGAACGGGAAGGCGGGGAGGTTGAACGCCACCAGTTAACCATCACCCAGACACTGGATAGCAGCATAATCAGGGATAGCCAGAACGGCCAGAAACCGGCACCTGGTGCGCCCGTTTCATCGAATCCAATATTATCAAAGCGCGCTATGTCCGGGTTCCACGAAGGAGCCTCGCCGCTTTTCCACATCAGGTACATCGACAACAACGCAAGGACAATTGCGGTGACTAGTTCGGCACGGCGCATCGATCAGTACCTTTACCCATACCTTCGATAGGAAGTGTTCTAACGAGGGTTTTGGTTATAAACGGCGGGTTGAGTTAAACGCCCGTTCGAACAGAATAGTTCGACCGGGCCCCAATGACTGGTGCATTGGTACCCGCATTGCTCAACCTCTGTATACAGATTTGGAGCAATGCGGTTTTCTCTACTTGATGGCGCCAGACGCCTTCAGGATAGTAGTATGGCGATCACGCTGAACGTCCCAGTAGGAACTCAGATCGTCACCGGCCATAAAATCACCCATCAGTGATTTGCTCTTCTTGTACTCTTGCCAATCGGCAGAGTCATAAACTTTGGTGAACAGCTCGGTGAAGTAGGTCAGCGCATCATCTGACATGCCAGGCGCACCAACCACAGAGCGTTGCATGAAATAGGAGAAATCCGAACCGGTTTCTTTCAATGTGGGTACGTCAGGAAACATCGGCAGACGCTCATCGGTGAAAGCCACCAGCGGAATGACATCACCGCTTTCAAAAAAGCCCAGCGCTTCAGAAGGATTATTTACCGAGCTTGTGATTTGCTGACCGGCGAGATCTTTCGCTACCGCACCACCACCTTTATAGGGAATGTATTTTATAGACAGGTCGTAGGCATCGTTTAGATGGTCGGTGATAATGTTATCTTCAGAATTCTTGCCGGTACCACCCATTACCCAGCCAGTGCCCCGGCTCTTTGCTTCTTCAATAAACTGTTCGAAGCTGGTAATGCCTTCGTCTTTGTGAACCCACAATAAAAAGGTATCTTCTGCCATGCGCCCGACAGGCGCAAACTTCATGATATCAACGTCCAGACCGGGCTGACGCAGAGGTGTGGTGAAGAAAGAGTTCAGCGTTACCATGATGGTGTGATCAGGGTCCGATACGCCTTTCATATGCACCAGCGCTTCGGCACCGGAACCACCCGATTTGTTGGTGGGGACTAATGGTCTTGAGGCAAGGTCTTCCTTTTCGACAATGGCCTGCATGAGCCTGGCCATTTTGTCAGCACCGCCGCCTTTACCCGCCATGATGACAAAGTCAACCGGCTTCGTGGGTTCCCATGCGGCGTTGGCAACCCCTGCGCTTAACGTCGCGAGCGAAATAGCTCCGGCGCACAGAACATTCTTGATAGATATCGACATGTTATTCCTCTCAGGTTAGTGACGGCGTGTATACTGTATACCACCGCAATGGCTGTGTAAATTCGCCAGACCCAGTATGCCGCAGCATTTCGTCAATGTCCGACAACTGACCGGGTTTTGCCGGTGCTTACTCAAAAAACGCTGTGGCCAAACCATTTGCACTGGCAGGAACCCTGAAGCCGCATCCTGATGCCGGATTTTCCACGACTAGCGGATCGGCCAGAGTCAAACTGCGTCGAAAAATTCGCCACCGCAAACGTTGACCAGGCGGCGCTACGCTTCCCTCCGCCTGTTCTACGTTTGCTTATCGCCTGCTTTGAGGGTCCTAACCTCCAGCCAGCCGCAAGCCAATGCTGCCGAAGCGGATGCCAGCCGTGCCGTGGTTGCGAAACGCTGAACGCATATCGCGCTCGTCGCTGAACCAGCAGCCACCACGCAGCACGCGGTGCTGGCCATCCTCCGGCCCTGTCGGATCATCAATGGGGATATCCGGGTACGCCGCAAACCAGTCTTCACACCATTCGAGAACGTTGCCGTGAACCTGAAACAAGCCAAACGGATTCGGTGAATACTGCAACACCGGCACTGTGCCATCATTGCCGGTGTTGGCGTACTTATCATTAAACTTATCGCCCCACCAGTAAGCCGTTTCCGTTCCCGCACGACAGGCGTACTCCCACTCCGCTTCGGTAGGCAGGCGCAAATCCAGACTGCCACCGAGCAATCGATTGCACTGAATGACAAATGACTGGCAATCGTCCCAACTCACCCGCTCTACCGGGTGATCCGGACTCGCTTTATTGTGACTCGGATTATCACCGGTTACGGATTGCCAAAGCGATTGAGTACAGGCGGTATCGGCCAGCCAGTAGCCTCGTGTTAGAGTAACCGTATGCCGCTTCTCGTCTTTATGTCTCCCGTCCTCGTTTTCAGGCGACCCCATCTGAAACTGCCCGGGTCCTATCCAGCGCATCACCTGTCGTACACCGTTGATCTCAAACGCCTGCCACAGGCCAAAGCTGTCTTCGCCATAGCTTACCGCCCACAACGACGGAAATTCGGGCGGGTCGGGGTCGAGGATTGGCACTAGCGGGAACGCCGGAACCAGGCCAGCGGGAAAAGACGGCAGCGGA
>CAYPCS010000158.1:0-6984 GCA_964409275.1 uncultured Granulosicoccaceae bacterium | reverse complement strand
AGATGAAGTGATAAACGCGATAGACGAAAAAAAAGCCGTTGGTGCCACCGCTTTTACCTGGGCTGCAGCAGAGCTTTCTCAAGAGCTTGATTATTTGTTTATCGACGAGGCGGGCCAGATGTCTCTCGCAATGGCGCTAACCGCAGCTAGTGCAGCAAAAAACGTCATTCTGCCTGGAGATCCTCAACAGCTTGAACAACCGCAAAAGGCTGCTCACCCGGAGGGTTCCGACGTGGCCGCCCTCGGCCACCTGATTGGAGAACATCAGACCATTAGCGAAGATCAGGGAGTGTTCCTCGACAAAACCTACCGAATGCATCCGGCAATTTGCCAATTTACTTCCGAGCAATACTACGACGGCAGACTACATTCGCACCCCGGCCTGAAACATCAACAGATAAGCGCAGACACAAACCATTTAAATCAACAGTTGGTGTACGTACCCGTAGAGCACAACTCCAGCCAAAGCCGCAGCCCGGAAGAGGTACAGGCAATAGCAAGTCTAATAAGTAATCTGACCAATGGCGCGCATCAATGGACAGATCATGAGCAAAACGTCCGGCCACTGGAACACTCTGACATTCTTGTGGTAGCCCCATACAACGCGCAGGTAGCTCTGCTGAAAGCAAGCTTGCCAGAAGGGATTAAAGTTGGAACAGTAGATAAATTTCAGGGGCAAGAAGCGCCAGTGGTCATCTACTCAATGACAAGCTCTTCTGTTGAAGATGCACCACGAGGTATGTCATTTTTATTCAGCCCAAACCGGTTTAACGTTGCTACCAGTCGCGCGAGGGGCAGCGTATTTGTTTTTGGCTCACCAGAGCTAATTTTGACAGAATGCAAAACACCCGCGCAAATTCGGTGGGCCAACGGGTTCTGTCGGTATCTGGAGATTGCAGCCGATTGCTCTGCAACTTCTTCATCTGCTGCTTCATCTATTGTTTCAAGTAGTACTGCAAACCCCGTCTTATCATAAGCGTCCGGTGACTACCTGTTGATTTTGCTGGACCGGTGATCCGGGTGATACAACCAGCGACGCGTGCAATATTAAGCACTGGCGTTTTTTGAACCGTGTCGTGTTTACCGGCGAAGGTACAGTATCCACCATAGCCTAATGGACGAACCGGTTCTATGGTTTATACAGGGTTTGCGGTGCGACTGTTGTGTTTCCAGGAGTCGATAAACCCGGGATTCCAGTCGCGCCGCTGACGCTTTTTTTTCAGTGAATCAAAGAATGGTTGTTTTCTCTTCAATGCCACGGCAGTAACTCATCGACACCAGACATCGGGTACTCCGCTAACGTGGATACCACATACGTGAGATTTAGCTTTGACATAAGTTCTATCACATCTATTGCGTATTCTCGGTTGTGTTGCTCTCAGAGCTAACCGACTATGCCGATCCCCCACGGCACAAACTCATTGTCACCTAATCCCAGTGACTCACTTTTCGATGGTGCGCCCGACGCAGTTTGCAGAAATGACTCGAAGATTCGCTGCCCCATCTCCTCCACGCTGCAATTGCCGTCCATTATCTCCCCACAATTGATATCCATATCTTCCTCAAGACGGTTAAACATTTCTGTGTTGGTCGCCAGTTTCAGACTTGGCACAGGTTTGGCGCCAAACATCGATCCACGCCCGGTGGTAAAAGCGATCAGATTGGCACCACCTGCGATTTGTCCGGTCGCCGAAACCGGGTCATAACCGGGTGTATCCATGAACACCAAACCGGGAGTTGTTACCGGTTCTGCATAACGGTATACCTCCATCAAGGGACCGGTGCCACCTTTCATCGATGATCCGAGAGACTTTTCGAATATATTGGCCAGTCCACCAGCCTGATTACCAGGGCTGACAACACCATTTATTTGCACATCGCGGCCGACGGCGTAATCATCTTTCCACCATCGAATACGCTCCACCAGCTTGCGTCCGATTTCTTCACTTGCAGCGCGTCTGGTAAGGGTATGTTCAACACCATAAATTTCAGGTGTTTCCGACAATATACCTGTGCCTCCGTGGCGGGCGAGAATATCGATAGCAGCACCCAGCGCAGGGTTCGCTGTGACCGATGAAAAACCGTCTGAGCCGCCGCATTGCAATCCTACTTTTAGATGGTGGGCACCGACCGTGGTTCGCTCTACCTGATTGGCCTCTTCCAACATCTCTGTTACTGCAGCTACACCGGCAGCAATTGTTTTTCGGGTGCCACCGGCGTCCTGCATCGTAAACGCACGCAATTTTGGACCAATCGCCAGGTTATGGTTTTCTATGATCCCGCCGAGCTGATTACGCTCACAGCCCAGACCTACAATCAAAGCGGCTGCCAGATTAGCGTGGCAGGCATAGCCGGCAATGGTGCGACGCAGAAGATCCATCGGCTCTCCGGTCAACTCCATTCCGCAACCGAGCGAGTGACTGAAAGCGACCACACCGTCGATGTTGGGAAAATCCGCCAGTCGTTCATCGGTAAACCAGTCCGCAATACGACGCACTACAGTTGCTGAACAGTTAACGCTTGATAAAATGCCTATATAATTGCGGGTTGCCACCCGACCATCTGATCGAACAATACCCCGAAAAGTAGCGCGTTTCTGCTCTGGCACCAATGTCACAGGTTGATAGTCGGTGGCGTAGGAATAGTCGCGGTCGAATTCGCGAAACTCAATGTTGTGACTGTGCACCAAATCACCGGCAGCTATGTCTAGCGCTGCAAAACCAATAACTACATTATATTTTCTGATCGGTTCACCACGACTGATCGGGTGCATGGCAATTTTATAACCGGCGCTTACCTGAGCCCGGCTGTTGATACCGTCCAGACCGGTCGGTTGACCCAGTCCAATATCCGATCTGGCAACCACAACATTATCGTTGGCGTGTAGCTGAATAACCTTGCCGGATGTTTTTTTGTTTGCTGTTGTAATCATAGGTGCTCTGAAAAATAAGCCAGCGCCGGGTATTAATCTGGAGCGCGTCTGTGATTAGATGTCGCCAGTTTTGCGTATCAAAAAGATGTATTGCATATCGATCTATTGCAGGTTTGAATTTACCACATCGACAACCACTCCCGCACCCATGTGGCTTTGCAAGCCCTGCCCCTCCAGGCTCAAAAAAATGCTTAAAAAAAATCGATCCCTCATTTTTACTTCATTAGAATGTGACTATCACCCGCTACTGGCAATGACACCGCTTCAGCGGTGTTCGAGAATTGGCGCACGACGTTCGTGCCACGTGGTTGCACGCTGGAAGAGATATCCGGCAGCAAGCAATTCTGCTTCACCAAAATGCCGCCCGACTAGCTGAATACCAACGGGGTAGCCGTCAGCCGTAACGCCCGCTGGCAATGTCAGAGAGGGATGTCGACTCATGTTAATTGGTGCCGTGAAGAGCAAACGGGCCATGCGTGCATCAAGATCATCAACCTGTTTTGCAAGCTGCTCGTTGGTTGGTGCGGCGACATTCATCGCAGGTAAAATTATCAGATCAACATCATCAAAAAGACTGTCCATGGCACCTTCAAATTCCATCCGCCGGTATTGAAGTTCCAGCAGACTCGGAGCATCGACCTGCCGACCCCGTTCAATTAAACCAGACAATACTGGTCCGTATTCATTCGGGTACTTGTTAAAGTTCTCCCGGTGAGCAAGTGCGCATTCCGCTACGCAATGTTGCAAAGCATCGCTCGCGATATCCTTCATCGCGGGCATGGTTATCTCACGTATAGACAGGCCTTTGTTTTCGAATGACTGCAACGCGTCTGTGCAGGCGCGTGTCATCGATGCATCAGCGTTGTCTTCCACCAACTTTTTATCAAGGCCTAATCGAATACCCGCCAGTGGATTATTCAAAGCAGCCAGGTAGTCAGGGACCTCTGAACGCGAACTGGTCAGATCTGCCGAATCGTAGCCTGCGATCGCAGCGAGCATGATAGCAGCGTCTTCCGCACTGCGAGCCATAGGTCCTACGTGATCCATAGACGGTGCAAGCGGCAAAACACCTGCACGACTCACACGTCCCCAGGTTGGTTTTAGACCGGTAATGCCATTGACTGTCGATGGAAAGCGAATCGATCCCAGAGTATCCGAGCCGAGAGAGCCATAACATAGCGCACTGGCAGTAGCGACCCCGGAACCGCTCGACGAAACACCAGACCAAAGCTCAGGCCCCCAGGGGCACACCGGGACAGTGACATCGGGATGGTGCGCGGAGAATGCCCCCTCTGTCATCTGCAATTTGCCAAGCAGGACTGCACCCGCCGCCTTTAATCGTGCTACGACTGTCGCATCGGTAGATGGTTTGCGAGATGCATAGACAGGCATACCGCCCATCGTAACTACACCGGCCGTGTCACAAAGATCCTTGACCGCGACAGGTACGCCGTGCAACGGCCCGCGATATTGGCCGCTGGCGATTTCCCTGTCTGCAGCCCGCGCCTCTGTCAGTGCCTGCTCGGCAAGCACAGATGCATAGCTGTGCAACTCACTATCGAGCGATGCAATCCGGCCCAGTATTGCGCCCGTAACTTCATACGATGTGACATTACCGTTGTAAATTTCCCGGCCAACTTCTGCAAGTGTCAGCCACGCGATTCCGGATTTTGAGTCATTCACTTTGTACCCTGCCCCTGGTAGTTCGTTTTTTTAGTGGATGCTAAAGACGACAACTCCGGCCGGTAATCCCGTGCAAACTGCCAGTTGTCGCTGCCTGAATCAATACAGGGTACGCGGTCGTAGTTCGCTTCTCCATTGTTACCGATTTGTTGCGTGTGAACAATGCACTTCTGTTGCCTTCCCCGCCATCGCCATTTGTGCCAATGCATAAGCATCGTTTCTACATATCGCCTGAATCTAATGTAGTGCATCATCCTAACGCCACCAATGAGTCGATCAACATAGGGTAGCGATCACTATTGCTGACTACGAAAGACATCACCAACGGGTTGCTAATAATATGAAACCCTTTTGTAGTTATTGTCGGTTACACACTCCATCATCATTTCGCCCAGCCTCGAAATCCTCTCGGAAATCCACGGTCGATACCTGTTTCCAATCCCGTTGTAACTCGTGCATATGGCTTTGCAAGCCCTGCCCCTCAAGATCCGTTTATTGAATAACTGACCTGATCCCTCATCCCTTTTTTGTTGAAGGAGTTGGTGACGGAGCAACCAAAGTACCATGGCACTGGTGCGCCGAATACCAGCGTTACTCATGTGCACTTCGACAGCGATGGTGTTAGGGTTCTGATGCTTAAAGACGCCCCGTACTTGCGCAATGCCGCAATCTCCTGCTGACACAAACAGCTAAAAACCTGGCACTGAATACTCTATGACAACCGACGATCGTTACGCCTGGTGGCGTCTTCTTGCCTCAGTGCTGCTCGCCACGCTCGGTGGTATCGGGATATGGGCCAATGTAATTATGCTGACCGAGATACAGCGCGAATTCGCTGTCGATCGCAGCGGTGCATCACTGCCTTATGCCGCCACGATGATAGGTTTTGGAGTGGGTGGCCTGCTCATGGGGCGGCTGATCGATCGCTATGGAGCCATGTGGCCGATGGTTGCGAGCTCGATATTTCTCGCATCCGGATTTGTGCTTGCCTCACAGGTGCAAAGCTACTGGCAGTTTATTGCAATCCAGTCGCTGCTGATTGGCATGCTTGGCATGGCGATCACATTTGGCCCGCTGGTCGCGGACATCTCACACTGGTTTTTGCGCTATCGCGGTCTGGCTGTCGCGGCCGTCGCCAGTGGCAACTATCTGGCCGGTTCGATCTGGCCAGGCCTGATCAACCGGCTGGTAGCCGCAGACGGCTGGCGCTTTGCCTATCTGGTGATCGGGCTGGTGTGTCTGGTGACTATGGTGCCGCTGTCGTTTGCACTGCGTCGTCGGCCTGATCTGCACGCAAGCGTAGAACCAGAGAGTGGCGTACACGGGCGCGTTCAGTCACCAGTCGCGCCATGGCTGTTATTTGGCATGATTGCCCTTGCAGGGCTTGCCTGCTGTGTGGCGATGTCGATGCCGCAGGTGCATATCGTAGCGTACTGCAGTGATCTTGGTTACGGACCCGCACGGGGTGCAGAAATGTTGTCGATCATGCTGGCGCTAGGGGTAGTCAGCCGCATGGTGTCTGGTGTGATCGCCGACAAAATAGGAGGTTTGCTAACCCTGATACTGGGCTCGGCTCTGCAAATGCTTGCGCTTATTGCCTACCTGCCTTTCGACGGATTGGTCTCGCTATACGTTGTTTCCGCATTATTTGGTTTGGCTCAAGGTGGAATCGTACCCAGCTACGCATTAGTGATCCGGCAGTATTTTCCCGCCGAAGAAGCAGGTTTTCGCATCAGTGCTGTACTGACGATGACAATCGCAGGTATGGCGCTGGGCGGCTGGCTATCCGGGGAAATCTATGACATGACAGGAAGCTATACTGCGGCATTCGTAAACGGGATTGGCTGGAATGTTGTAAACCTCGGGATAGCTGTCTGGCTGCTCTCACTTCGCAGACCTGAACGCAAGGCAACTGCATAGCGGTGCCGTGACCGTCCCGAAAAATTGAAGCAGCCATTTTGACCAACACGGCCGAACCCCGGGTTACAACTCTACCCGGCCTTTGAATTGATCCAGTCGTCGTGCTCAAAAGCACTCGACATTCGTTCTGCCTCTGCGTTAGCAATTCCGATCACGGCAGCATGGCGCGTTTGCCAACACCAAATGCCCACTGTACACGGCCGGCAAATACAGATGGACAATCGGGATTATCAATCACATCTACCTGATAGCGCCTCCGGCGTAACCCCTTTACCCCGCTCCGCGTGGCTTTCTACCGGGGGACCTGGGCAAGGCGGAAGCCAACGTCGTCGTGGCGGAAGCCTGGCTCGTAGCCGATGCGGAACGCAGAGCGCAAGAGGCGCCCGTCGTAGCTCCACGAGCCACCGCGCAGCACGCGCCTCTGCCCTTCCTTTGGCCCCTGAGGATCG
>CAYPCS010000157.1:1981-7685 GCA_964409275.1 uncultured Granulosicoccaceae bacterium | reverse complement strand
TGGTGGAGCTAGGCGGGATCGAACCGCCGACCTCCTGCATGCCATGCAGGCGCTCTCCCAGCTGAGCTATAGCCCCGTATACCCGAGCCGACGAATCGTAGAACCTGGCGGTCTAATTGTCAATGTTAGCTAAAATAAAACTTTCGCTCGAACCCGACCGCAGCGAACGACCTCTGCGGCCCGTTTGTTATCCGGTTTCTACCGCGCAGAACCCTGGTTGTCGTTTGAGTCAATTCTTCGCTCAATATATTCAACTGCCCTGGCCACTCGTTCTATAGCGCGCTTTTTACCGACCATCTCAAGAGTAGAACCGATATCAGGTGATGCTGTACTGCCTGTTAGCGCTACTCGCAGGGGCAAGCCGATCTTGCCAAATCCAATCTGCAACTCACCCGCTAGCGATTGCAGAAGCGCATTCAAATTTTCGCTCGTCCAGGTTTCACACGCTTCCAGCTTGCTACCAATAGCTTGCATCACCGGCAGTGCCACAGGACGCAATTGCTTGCTGGCTGCTTTTTCATCGTAGTCGACGCTGTCGAGATAATATGTCTGGCCCTGGCTGGCCAGTTCTTTGAGTGTTTGAGCACGATCACGCAATAACAGCCCAAGTTTTTCAGGATCCGGACCAGCTTTAAGATCAAGCCCCGTTGTCTGTAATTCTTCGCCCAGCAACGCGCCAATTTCGCCACCAGACAGCCTCGCCATCTGCTGCTGATTCACCCAAAGCAGCTTGGTGTTATCGAACACTGATCCTGATCGCTGACAGTTCTCAAGCGTAAACAACTGCCGGAGCTCGTCTATCGAAAAAAGCTCCTGATCCCCGTGCGACCATCCCAGCCGCGCAAGGTAGTTGAGCATTGCTGCCGGCAGTATCCCGTCGGAGCGATATTGCATAACGCTCACAGCGCCGTGTCGCTTCGACATTCGTTTGCCATCACTGCCGAGAATCATCGGCAAATGTGCGAATCGGGGTAGCTCAGCCCCAAGCGCTTCGTAGATATGAATTTGCCGTGGCGTATTGTTGATATGGTCATCGCCCCTTATAACATGGGTGATTCCCATATCAATATCGTCCGCGACCACAGTGAGATTGTACGTCGGGTTGCCGTCGGACCGGCAGATAATGAGGTCATCCAGCTCGACATTTTCAATTTCAATAGTGCCCTTGACCAGATCATCGATCACCACACTGCCTGATTCGGGCGTGCGAAATCGCACCACCGGATCCACACCTGCAACCGGCTCCGTGCGATGCCTGCAGGTTCCGTCATAGCGTGGTTTGCGTTTCTCTGCGATGGCTGATTCACGCATTTCGTCCAGCCTTTCCTTGCTGCAATAGCAGTGGTAGGCATGTCCCGATTGCAGCAGTTTTTCGGTCACCTCTCGATACAAATCATAACGCCGGGTTTGAAAGAATGGACCTTCATCGTAGTCAAGGCCAAGCCAATCCATTCCATCAAGTATTGCCTGTACAGATTCATCTGTAGATCGTTCCCGATCGGTATCCTCCACTCGCAGCACAAATTCCCCGCCCTGCTGACGTGCATAAAGCCAGCTAAACAGCGCAGTGCGAGCACCACCAATGTGTAAATACCCGGTAGGACTTGGGGCGAATCTGGTTCGAACCTTCATGGAGTTGATTTTCCTGTAATGACACGAATCGTTTTGGTCTATAATCTGGAGTGCCCGAGACAAAAAAGCGTGACAACAATGGCTTTCTGCCAGTCATCACCTTCTCTGGCTAAACCGGAAATTATACATGTGGCTGACCGCAATCACCGCGCATCGTCACCCAGACCGCTCGGCTGAGCTCCTCAAGAATAATGGCAATAGACGGATCCACGAAACCGGCAGCGGGTAGCTCCCCGGGGAACACGCCTCGCAAATTGACATGGCATTCTGCCAGCGCGTCTGAACTCGGCTTTGTGCGTAGCGTAAATGAAGACGCTCACCTTGACTCCCGTGAAAACAATCTTTGGGTGGTTGCTGACGGCATGGGGGGACACAGTTTTGGCGATCTGGCCAGTCAGACAATCATTGATCAGCTTGCCGACTTTCGCGCTACCGGGAAGCTGCAAGACAACATTGCCGATATCGAAAATCGCCTCGCCATGGCAAACACCATTTGCCGAAGGGAATCAAAAGGCCACGTCATGGGCAGTACGGTCGTCGCCCTTTATATCCACGATCGGCAATGCGTTTTCATGTGGGCCGGGGACAGTCGCATTTATCGATTTCGCAACAACGTTCTCGAGCAAATGACAGAAGACCACAGCTTTGTCCAGGAGCTCGTGTCGCTCGGCGAAATCCGGCGCGAAGATATGGAAAAACATCCATCCTCGCACATCATTACCCGCGCAATTGGCGTTCACGATGAATTGCAATTAGAGACAGTACAAGCCAGCCTTGAGCCCGGCGATCGCTATCTGATTTGTAGTGACGGGCTTTTCAAAGATCTAACAGACGACGAGATTGCAAATGGTATGGCGAGTACCACGGTGGAAGATGCGGTAAAAGCACTGACTGACCTGGCGCTGGAGCGAGGAGGTCGCGACAATACCACTTCAATTGTAATTCACGCCGAAAACGACTAGACAAGCATCCTTCGCATTATACGGGGGCTTAGTTGTAATAAGCCTGACTTAACCACACAAGTGTCGCCATTCGACCGGTTTTTCCGGCATCGCGCCGGTGAGAGTAAAATCGTTCCTTGTCACAGAATGTGCAAACACTGCCTCCGAAAATATCCACAGCCCCGGCTCGTTGCAAACTCAGCCTGGCGAGTTCGAAAATGTCAGCGTAATATTTTTCAGGGCGTCTCCCGGAGGACACAAAACAATAGTCCCACTGCGGATTAATTTGCAAAAAGCAATCTCGAACATCACTACCCACCTCAAAGCAACGCGGGCCAATAGCGGGGCCGAGCCACACCAGCACATCTTCGGGAGCAACAGGCAACTGCGCCATTGTCCTTTCAAGAATTCCGCCTGCCAGCCCCCTCCACCCTGCATGAGCCGCCGCTATCGCGCTGCCGGATTTAGCCGCAAAAAGCACTGGCAAACAGTCTGCAGACATCACCGACAACACCACCCCGGGTCGATCTGTCCAAACTGCGTCCACATCCGGCAGTTGATCTACCCCATGCTCAATGTACCGAACCTCATTGCCGTGCACCTGGTTTAACCACACCGGCTCGGCAGGTAGCGCATATCGTTCGATCAACTGATTGCGATTTTTTTCAACCAGCGCAGGATCATCGCCGACGTGCTGCCCCAGATTTAAACCCTTCCATTCATGCTGACTGTGCCCGTTTTGACGCGAAGTACTCACGGATTTCACTAGCGGTGTAATGGGCCAGTCAGGGATCAAATCACTCATCATCGGCCCCTCTCAAGGTGGCGAGCAGCGCCTGCATGTCTGCCGGTGGTTCAACCTTCCAATGCATACTCTCGCCGGTAGCCGGGTGCTCTATTCCCAATTCGCTTGCGTTCAGGGCCTGCCGTCTGAAACCTGCAATAGCATCTCTTACCGTGTCGCTTACGCCTGCCGGTATCTGGCGGCGACCACCATAAATCGCATCACCAATAAGTGGATACCGAATATGGGCCATGTGCACCCTTATCTGATGAGTTCGACCTGTTTCAAGCTTTACCCTGACATGGCTGTGTTTTTGAAATTTTTCGGCAATTCTGTAATGAGTAATCGCTGCTTTTCCACGCTCGTTAACACTCATGCGTTTACGATCTACCGGGTGCCGGCCAACGGGCTCGCTGATCGTACCGCCCGCCACGGGTACGCCGATCAACATCGCATCGTAGAGTCGATGAACATTGCGCGCCTGTAACTGCTGCACCAGATGATTGTGAGCCGGCAAAGTACGCGCGATCATCACCAACCCGCTCGTGTCCTTGTCCAGTCGATGCACAATACCGGCGCGTGGAATACCTGCAAGCTGCGGATCGTATTGCAGCAAACCATTCTGCATGGTTCCGCTGTAATTTCCGGGAGCCGTATGCATCACCAGGCCAGCCGGTTTATTGATGACCAGTAAATGCTTATCACGGAACACAACATCGAGATCCATCGGTTCAGCACGCTCGGTGCACTCCTGATCTACGCTCACTGGCAGATCCGCGGCTAACACTTCACCACCTTTTACCCGGTGTCTGACAGCCACCGACTGCCCGTCGAGTGTGATGCGTCCTTCTTTTATCCATGACTGCAGCCTTGCTCTGGAATAATCATCCATCAAACTCGCCACCACACGGTCAAAGCGACTACCAGCCATATCAATAGGTATTAAATGCTCAATTTTACCCGGTGAAATATCACTTTCTCCCACAATGAATTTTCAACCCCGTCAGACCGCAGACTGACTGGATCGCAAGGAGGTTACCCTGCCTTACTCTTATATACTGTCATGCCATTGCAAACCGAGCCACCCAAGCGTCATGAAACTGGCCATTCTGAGTTTAGCCATCGCCGCAGTCGTTGCAGGCTGCACTACTAATCCGGACAAAAGCGAGGACCCGGGCCCGGTACCAGGAGCGACGGTAAGCGACACAGCCGCAGCCGGAACGGCCGATGAATTGTACGCCAAAGCAAAGCGCGAACTGGAAAGAGGTCAGTACGAAGTAGCGGTTAGCGAATTTGAAAACCTCGAAGCCACGTTCCCTTTCGGCGAACATGCCGCCCAGGCGCGGCTGGATATCGCCTACGCCTACTTCAAACAATCTGAATTCGACAATTCGACTGCCGCTCTTGACCGCTTTTTAAAGCTCTACCCGCAAAGCGAGCATTCCGACTATGCATTCTATCTAAAAGGGCTGGTCAATTTTTCTCGCGGAAAATCCATCGTCGAGAGACTGGTGCCACGAAAATTGTATCGCCTCGACCAATCAGCATTGCGCACCTCGTTCAGCGATTTCGCCACACTGGTTAGAAAATACCCTGAAAGTATTTACGCCGAAGACTCGCGACAGCGAATGGTGTTTCTGCGCAACGAAATGGCCCGCCACGAATTGGCTACCGCCGAGCACTACTTTGAACGCAGCGCGATGGTCGCGGTAATAAACCGGGTAAACACTATGCTGGACCAGTACACCGACAGCCCTTACACCGCTGACGGGCTGGCACTACTGGCAAAGGCCCACATCGCACTAGGCAACACACAGATCGCACAGGACACCATAAAAATTCTGGAACTCAATCATCCGGAACACCCGGAAATTCGCAAGCTCGGCGATCTGCAAAACCAAAGCGGATAATAAATTCGGGGCCAGCGTAACAGGAATTGTCAGAAACCTGACTCTCTACACAATTGGCCCCAAGTTATTTAAATCGTTAGAATTTTGTAACATTAAACTAAGGCATGCCGTAGCCATATACAAGCGTACTTAATTACCGATCTTCAGTTTCAATAGTAATAGGCGATAAACACATCGATGGGTCTACCCATTCTACTGTTTTACTATCTACTATAAACGAATTTATACTTCTCTGGAGACAGGTATATGTACAAGCAAGCTCAAAAAGGCTTCACCCTTATCGAACTGATGATCGTAATTGCGATTATCGGTATTCTGGCGGCGGTTGCCGTTCCTCAGTATTCAACATACACCAAGCGCGCCAAATTCTCTGAAGTCATCATGGCTACTACTGAATTTAAGGCTCCTGCGGAAATCGCAGTTCAAACTGGTGCTGT
>CAYPCS010000157.1:0-1881 GCA_964409275.1 uncultured Granulosicoccaceae bacterium | reverse complement strand
ATCCAAAGGCAGTTCCGGCTTCACTCTGATTGAGCTCATGATTGTGATCGCTATCGTCGGTATTCTCGTTTCGGTAGCACTTCCAGGGTTTGTGAAATACTCAAACAAAGCCAGATACACTGAAGTGATCGCGGCCTCCGTAGAGTATAAGCAAACTGCCGAAGTCGCTGTTCAAATGGGCTTTGTTCTGTCAGATCTTAACGCGGGTTCAAATGGAATACCGGAACCGATCACTCCATCAAACTCTCACTCCACTCACCTGAAGTCTCTAACCATTGAAAACGGGGTTATCAAGGCTGTCGGGGCAGACCATCTCGATAACGCAGTATTTCAGCTAGATGCCATTCTTAAGGGTGATGGAATCAATTGGTCTCTCAACGGGACAGCAAGCACTTGCCTCGCTTTGGGTCTTTGCTCACCTATTTAAGCCAACTCACTTATTTACGGTAACAGATCACCCGCAAGAAACCAGCAATTGGCTCCGGGCGAAAAAGTAGTTTTTCGCTTTTCACTCTCTAAATCACTTTATTAATTGCATCATATCGTGCACCAATACTAATAAGTTCAATAGCAACTTATTTGTGCTTAAGTTCCTTGCCACGCCTGCCGATCTCTCGTGAAAGTCCAACAAAAATAAGACTCTGGACGGGGAATCTAAATGTCAACGCCAACTTCAAATGACGCTAAACAATCATTGTCCGGCTTGCCCAGGCGACTGGTGCGAGAGAACATCATATCCGAAGACGATGCTCTCAAAGCGCTAGCCGACGCAGGTGCGAACAAAAGACAACTGATCAGCCATCTTGTCCACCATATGGACGTATCGGCAACGCGAATTGCCAACATAGCGGCGCAGGAATTCGGTTTCTCTCTGTTTGATCTGAAGGCATTGACTGCAGATATGCTTCCAACCGAGCATATCAACGAAGACACAGTTGCTAAAAACAACGCACTTCCAATATTTCAGCGTGGCTCGCGCCTGTTTGTAGGAATCTCCGATCCCACCAATACTGCGGCACTTGACGAACTGAAGTTCAGCTCCGGAAAATCTGTAATTCCGGTGCTTGTCGAAGAAGACAAACTGGCAGAGCTTATTGAACATGCGTCAAATGCGAGCGGAGTCGGCGGTCTGGGTGACGGACTTGACGAAAGTTTCGATATGGAACTGGGAGGCGACGATAGCAACCTCGACGACGACGATGGATCTGACATTGACGATACGCCGGTAGTACGTTTTGTTAATAAGGTATTGCTGGATGCGATAAAACGAGGGGCATCTGATATTCACGTAGAACCTTACGAAAAAGTATTCCGTGTACGTTTTCGTATAGACGGTATTCTACAGGAAGTGGCTCAGCCACCTCTGAACCTGGCGGGCAGACTAACGGCTCGCCTCAAGGTAATGTCGCGAATGGATATCTCGGAACGGCGAGTTCCACAAGACGGTCGCATTAAACTGAAGATATCCAAAAATCGTGCGATCGATTTTCGTGTTAATACCTGCCCAACGCTGTTCGGTGAAAAAACCGTTCTTCGAATTCTAGACCCAAGCAGTGCACAGCTGGGAATTGATGCACTCGGCTATGAAGATGTGCAAAAGAAACGCTACATGGACGCGCTCGCCAACCCTTATGGAATGATCCTCGTTACAGGGCCTACCGGAAGTGGTAAAACCGTTTCTCTGTACACAGGACTCAATATACTCAACACTCCGGACACAAACATCTCTACTGCAGAGGATCCGGCAGAAATAAATCTGATGGGAATCAATCAGGTTAACGTTAATCCAAAAGCCGGCTTAACCTTCGCTGAAGCACTAAAATCATTCTTGCGTCAGGATCCCGACGTAATAATGGTCGGTGAGATTAGAGACCTGGAAAC
>CAYPCS010000156.1:0-8017 GCA_964409275.1 uncultured Granulosicoccaceae bacterium | reverse complement strand
CCATATAGTGATAGAGGCGTGACCGATCAGTCACGCCTTTTTATGCTTTAGGCGATAGCCTCCTCCGATTGTTTGCGCTGCTGTTGATGAGCAAACACTGGCTGTCGTTTCTCAAGAAATGCACTCATCCCTTCCCGTGCATCTTCAGTCGCCCACAACGCATGATAGCTGCGTCGTTCGAATTGCAGACCGGCTGAAATGCCGCATTCCTCTGCGGTATTGACTGCTTCAATCGCCGCTCTGGCCGCAGTTTTGCCGTAGTTCGCTATTATGTGGGCGTTGGCCAGGGTCTTTTCCCCAAACTCATTGTCGTCAAATACCTGTGCAACAAGGCCCGCACGTTCGGCGTCAGCAGCGGATAACATACGACCAGTCAGTATCATATCCATGGCCTTGGAGCGACCGATCAAGCGGGTTAAACGTTGGGTACCACCCATACCGGGTATCAGTCCAAGCTTGATTTCCGGTTGTCCGAACTTCGCGTTTTCAGCGGCGTAAATTATGTCGCACATCATGGCCAGTTCACAGCCTCCCCCGAGCGCATAACCGGATACTGCGGCTATTTTCGGTGTTCGCAGGTTGGCAAAATTCTGCCATGCCGCAAGCAGATTACTGTCGACTGCACTTTGATGCGTGTGCGCTGCAAGTTCACTGATATCTGCACCGGCTGCAAATGAACGTTCACTCCCGGTAAGTAGAATACACCCGACATCATCACGGCTATCTGCCAGCTTTAGCGAATTGGTAATTTCCTGAAGCATCGTTGCATTCAATGCATTGAGTGCTTCGGGACGGTTGATGGTAACCACCAGGACACGCTGTTGTTGTTTTATTTCGATGTATTTCATAACTCAGGAATCCCAGATTGCGCCGTAGGCGGGTATGTGACGACACTCCATGCCATGGACGACCTGGCGTGTCAGTTTTTCATTGGCAATAACGATCACAGCTTCGGCATCAAACGCCTTTACTGCGGCGTAGGCTAGCTGTACCAGATCCGGTCTGCCACGTTCATCGGTATCCCAAATCAGCGCGTTCGGTTCGACCTTGAGTATTTCTTCTACCAGATCGTCACCGTAGGTCTTTCGTGCGTTGCGGGTAGACCATACCAGATGTGCCGGTACCTCCTGTGCCAGCAGATGTGGCAGTGTTGGACCGATGCCGCTGCCTGTTGCAATCCACACCACGCGTTTAAACAGCTGATCGACATTACCGACACCGGCGGTGGGTATTCCCTTGACCCAGATATGACTCGGTACATCGTCGATGAGCCTGCCAGTCCAGTCACCTGCACGTGATATGGTGAGACGAAAACCATCCCGCCCCGGCTCCGGTACATTGGCAAATGAATGCCATTCAGTGAGTGGGTTGCGGCTCAGCGTAGTAGAAGAACCTGCAAACGGTGTAACGCCATAGTTAAAGCGCGCCAGAATAACGTGATCAGACGGGCGCTCTATTTCTACCGGTACTTTCTTTAACCTGAGCCACGGCAAGGCGATGCTGGTGGTAATGACGAGCAGCGCCCAGAAGCCCGGTTGCGCGAACAGTGCACTCCACAATGAGGTGTTGGTCGTTTGCTCATTGGTGTCAGCGGTGAACAATATAAAGTGTACCCAGAACATAGCCAGCAGAGTCCAGCCACCAAAGCGGTGCACGATTTCGAAATGGTTATGAAACTTCTGTCTGATTGCGGGTATTGCCATTACCAGCATGAGTACTAACAACATACATATCTGTAATGCACTCATTACGGTTGCCCCTGACATTTTAATGCCTGGCAGTAATGCCCAGTGCTGGTACATTACTGAGCCCATCAGAATGATCATCCAGATTGTCCCTGCGATTGCACCACCGATATGCAATCCGCCGAAGTGATAAACCTTACCCATCAATTGGCGCAGTCGCAGTGGTGCGGATGTCGGTATGCTGGTGGCAACCTTAAAAAGCAGGTTTATGACATACTGTTGCCTTATCACAACAGCCAGAAGTAAATTCGCAATTACCATGTTAGACAGCGCGCCAAGTTGTATACCGCTGGCTGACCACCAGCCTCCGGACAGAATGGCGTACATCAACATGGCAAAGTTAACCAGCAGAGTTGCGTTCGTCAGTCGCCAGTAGTGGTAGTACCTGTGATGGCTGAGTCTGGCTCGTAGTGTCGTTTCCGGCGGCGGCACTTCTACCGAACTGTAAGTCTCAATCGGAAGTGCAGCCGTACCTTCGCTATTACTGCAGTCGTCATTTGTTTCCTTGTTCGGTAATTCGCACAGGGATTCCAACAGCTTGCGTTTGTCGATTTTGCCTCTCGGCGTGAATGGAAGTTCATCGAGACCGCGTATCGTCTCCGGTACGCAGTAGTAGGGCAGTTTATTGCAAACTGCCGCCTTCGCCGCTTCAGTATCAACAGTTGCCGGCATCATAAACGCCACCAGTGTTCGATCATCGTATTTAAGAGCTACCGCTCTGCTGCAGTTGGGTTCGTTTTCAAGCACCGCAGATACGCTGTCGAGTTCAACTCTGAAGCCGCGAATCTTGACCTGATCATCAGTGCGACCGAGGTGTTCGAGTTCACCGTTTTCACACCAGCGACCAAGATCCCTGGTGTTGAACATTTGCTGTCCGTTACCGAGAAACGGATCATCTGCATAGCGCTCGGCGTTGAGCTCGTCATTGTCGAGATACCCCAGAGTGACGCAGTCACCACCGGCCCACATTTCTCCCGTTTCACCTATTTTGCAGGGTTGTCGATTTTCATCAAGCACGTAAACGGTATTGTTCGGTGTCGGGCCACCGATGCATAGCGGCTCGCTGTCTTTATCGTGCAATGACATAGTATTCACGATGGTGGTTTCGGTGGGGCCGCAGCAGTTGTAGAAGCGACAACGCCGCGACCAGGCGTCGGCAAGAGGGCGCGGGCAAGGCTCTCCAGCCACCGCAACAGTTTTTACCTTCGAGAACTTGCTGATATCCAGCCGTGAAAGAACTGACGGCGTCGCGATCACCACCTCTGCACGACTGGCAGTTTCTTCAATGTCTTTGCCGCGGATCAACAGCGTGCCGCCGTTGCCGAGGCAGCCGAGAATTTCCCACGCAGCCATATCAAACGAAATGCTTAATATCTGCGACACCATTGTGCCGGGTTCAATGCCGAGACTTCCGGGTGCGATCGTCAATATATTGCACAGATTGCGATGACTGACCTGCACGCCGTTAGGTGTGCCTGTGGTGCCGGAGGTAAACAATACGATGGCGCGGGAGTCGGGACTGACTTCACTGCTTTCAATCGGCTTTTGATTGGAAGCATCTGTCGAATGCTTTTTCACTACGCTGATAACGTGATCGATGGTGGTTACTTCACATTCGCACAGTTCACTGACCTGCTCATTAAATCGTTCGAGCGTCAGCACTAACTTCGCCTTCACTGCATGGGCCACATGACGCAATTGAGAGTCAGTGGCTACTCCGACATGCTGCGGCACGTATGCCGCGCCGCATTTAAGGATAGCGAAAATACCCACCACCATCTCTATCGAACGTTCGAGGAAAAGTGGAACACAGTCACCCGGTTGCACGCCTTTTGCGCGCATAACAGATGCGAGCAGGCTTGCAATATAGTTGAGCTCCCCGTAGCTGATACACTCACCGTTCGCCTCTACGGCAATATTATCCGGGTGAAGCTGCGCGTGGTGCTCAAAAGCATGATGAATCACCTGATATGGCAGTTCTACTTTGTCCGCATGCCCGAAAGTACAGAAAAGCGTTTGGTCGTCTGCCGTGAGTGTAGAGATGGCAGCGGGTTTAAATGGTGGGCTGGCGACTTTCTCTTCAGTTCGGTTGTTCCTTTGATGGGGAACCCTTTTAACCTCCGCAGGTTTACCTCGTTTGTTATTATTTTTTAAGAAAGGAGAATCGGTTGATTTCGATTCCTCAGATCGTCGTTGATCGACAATCTCTTTGGCGTGTGTGTCTAACATTATTACCCTCTATCAAAACGTCTCGTCTGCATGACAAGAACGACCAGTGTGTGATGGGCGTGGAGACCCATGTATGTGTGACGAGAGTGGTGCATTAGAGCAGCATCCATAAGCGGTGTGCACACTGGATCAGCGATGAGGGCGTGTTTTAAAGTCCGGGGAGATAAGTGTGAGAACTCTGTGATATTTGTTATCCAAATCGGTCACGTTTGTTTCATTTTATTTACGAATTGGTTTGAAACTTTAGCCCGGGATATGGCCATGCACAGGCCCAAGATTCAATCCCTGGGTGAGAAAGTCCGATAATTAATTTGAATCGCACCGCACTAGTGCTCTGGCAATATTAAAAGTTGGAATACAGCGAGTGAAGAAGCGGTCAGCGCAAGGCGCGCGATCGAGTAATAGTTGTTCTATTGCGAGTGAGCGCAACGCGGCGATGGCCGTTTATCCGCTCGCCCGTAGGGGATGCCTTTTGATGTGCCGCACACCGATGCTCAGTCGTTGCTGCACCGCTGCCAGCACATCAAAAGGCAATACTGCATTCCAATTGTTTGTGTTGCCAGAGCACTAGTCGGTTCGAGGCGAAGCCTCATTAGTGGTCCATCCAACTAATATTTTAGGATTCAGCGTGACTGTCTGCGTTCACAGCAAGGCGCGCTTTTGAAGGTGTCACATTAAGGCAGGGACCGTGCGTGTGACTTTAACGGCACCGGTAACTGGAGGTTCACAAGCGGCTATCGGCAACGAGAAGAAAAAGCGAGTGCCTGATCTTATTTGGCTCTCAACCTGGATATCGCAGCCGTGGAGATCCAGAATGCCTTTAACGATAGCGAGTCCCAATCCAGCGTGTTGCTGGCTGGAAAGCCTCTTTGCTGAGGGAAGGTTCTGACCGTGCCCGCTGTGATAGCGGGAAAAGATATCGTTTATCAGTTGTTTGCTGATGCCAGGGCCTGTGTCAGCCACGCAAGTTCTGATTTGCCCGCGGTGGTCACTGAGCTCTATCGTGATTTTTCCATATGTCGGCGTATGTTCTATTGCGTTATTCAGCAAGTTCTCAAGCACTCGCTGTATCAGTGATATATCTGCTGTTACACTGAACAATTCCCGACTTTGCGCGTCAGGAGATATGGTTAATTCAATGTGCTTTTTGTTCAGTTCTATCTGAAAGTCCTGTGTAATATCGTGGACGAGCTCGATCAGCGAAAAGACTTCCAGCCTCAGCACCAGTTCACCAGAGTTGATTATCGAAAGTTCCAGCAACTGACTAACAAGTTCTCGCAGTTTCTGCGTTTGCCGGTAGGCTATATCAGCGTAAGACTGTAGATTGTCATCGCTGTTACCGAGTTTTATTTTCAGTGTCTCCAGATAGCCACTCAGGGCAGTCAGTGGTGTTCGCAGGTCATGTGAAATATTGGCAAATAGCTCGCGCCGTCCCCGATCACTGCGTTGCAGGGCGTCGTATTGATCGGCGAGCCTCGCATTCAGTTCGTCGTAGGCCCGCGAGAGTTCGCCCAACTCATCATCCTGATAGTCGTGTGTATTATTCCCTGAGGCTTGTGCAGAGATGTCTGTCTTTGCCTGAAATGCCTGCACGGCAGCGACCTGTGAACGCAATTGCCTTAGTCGCCTGGTGAGCAGTGAAAACACAGCGATGCCTGCCACAAGTGCCAGCACCAGCACCACCGCGACTGTGATCAGCAGGTTTTTTAATACATAGCTTGATGTCACACGTTCCAGCAGGGAGCTGTGCTTTTCGCCACCAAGTACCACGTAGACATAGCCTTTAAGCCTGCCTTCATGGGTCAGTGGATGAACAGAGAAGGTTCGCTTATCGTTCTGTTGACCCGGGTAGTCTCCATACAGCGGAAATCTTGCGTCGCCGTTGATAAAGCTTTTGATAGGACCGGTATCGAGCGTGACAGGATTCGACTGGTCGGCACTTTTCGGTAACGGTGCGTAAACCGTACCGCTGCTATCGAGCAGATAGATCTCGAGGCTCGGATTGACAGTCATGGCGTGCTTCAACAGCTCCTGTAGCGCGTCGGCGTCGAGTTCGCCATTCTTTAACAGACTGGCATTGTCTGCCATATACATGGCCACTGGTGCGTTCAGTCTTTGGGTAAACTCGATAAAGTAGTTTTTTGCACTGCGATCAGTCAGCCACAGTATAAACATCGCCAACACCACCAACAGGAGTGAAAAGAACAGCGTCAGTCGGGCAAATAGACTATTCACGGAAGATCGTGTGCAAATTTAGTGGGAATTCGTATTTTGTGACGGAGCGCTGTCAAGTATGTAGCCGACACCCCATACCGTGGTGATATAGATCGGGTTAGATGGGTCGGGTTCGATTTTGGCGCGCAGTCTGTTTATGTGACTATTAACGGTGTGCAGGTAGCCTGTATGGTTATAACCCCAGACTTGTTCGAGTAATTCGCGGCGTTTAAATACAGTATCGGGTGACCGGACGAAATGCAGTAACAACTCGTATCCGCGAGCGGTCAGGGATACCGAGGTTCCGCTAATTGCCACCGTGTGCTTTAACGGATTCATCTCGATTTCGCGTACGCGCAATACGGTTTCCTGTTGTCCTGCCACATGCCTGGTGTCGACCCGACGAAACACCGCCTTCACACGTGCAATCATTTCGCTTACGCCGAATGGTTTGCTGATGTAATCGTCCGCTCCGGATTCCAGTCCACGAACACGTTCCGTTTCGCTGGTGCGGGCGGTGATCATGATGATAGGCAGCTGCGGCTGACACTGTCGCAACTCACGACATATTCCGATTCCGTCACAACCAGGTAGCGACAAGTCCAGCAGCAGCATATCCCAGTGTTGCTGCAAAGCGATGGTCAAGCCGCGCAGTCCATCGGAAACACACATAACCTTTGCGCCCATCTCGCTCAGGTGCAGGCTCAGAAGATCAGCGATGTGCTGATCATCTTCAATAATAAGAATGCTCTTTTCCACAGATCTACGTACCTCTACTTGGTTTTTAGTACCTGATCGCGTGCAGAAGTTCCAGGTTGGTGTTTTTTGTATACAGGTCGTCCAATGGCGCGAAGCTATAGCCTACGAACCTACCCACGCCCAAAGGACGTGGTTATAAAACGTCAATATAAATCCCATGTTGCCTGCGGAGCGCGAAAAGAGCTCTGCATCCAGCGGATCTATTGATGGCGTGCCCAGGGTCGGGTCCGGATCAACCACCACAGGCGGATCGTTTTGAACCTGCACTGATTCACCCAGATCATCACCTGCTGTGGTAGGATCTGACTGATCTCCTGTCGCGGCCGTCGTGACGTTGTTGATGGTGTTTCCGACTTCTCCCGCGTCTACCGTACCTTCCAGTGTCAACGTTGCACTGCTGCCACTGGCTAGCGTGCCAACAGTCCATACGCCAGTGCCAGCGATGTAGCTGCCCTGACTGACCGTTCCGTTATTTACGGTCACCGTTAGGCCGACGGGTAACAGATCTGTCAGCGACACGTTAGTCGCCAGCGATGCGCCATCGTTATCTACCACGATCTGAAAGGTGACCGTGTCACCCTCAGATGGTGTTGCGTCTCCACTTGTAAGAGTCTTTACTGTCACCAGGTCCGCATAGGACTCACGATAACCGACTTCGGTTGTGTCTCCACCCTGATTGTCGAGATCACTCGAGGGATTATCGAGCGGGCCGTCAGTGTCGCTGTCGCTGTCCAGGTAATCCGGAGTGCCATCGCCATCGGTGTCTTCCGGCGTGCCAAAATCACCACCCTGCATGATCGATGGATCGTCGAACGTATCAGCGACACCGTCGCTATCGTCATCTTAACCAATGGACGGTGTTTGATAACCGCTGTTGGCTGGTTCTCTACGGCGTCCGGAATACCGTCGTTGTCGCTATCGAGATCCCGGAAATCGTGGATGCCATCACCATCGGTATCAACGGGCGCTGCGGTCAGCTGATCCCACACACCGTCACCAGTGGCGTCGGTGAACCCAGCGGCTGTTGCTTCGGCTGTTGAAATATGACCATCGTTGTTCGTATCTGCATC
>CAYPCS010000155.1:0-8304 GCA_964409275.1 uncultured Granulosicoccaceae bacterium | reverse complement strand
TACGTGCTTTTCCAGATCATCCAATTGAAACGGAGGACTACGAGACAGCCGGAGCCTACTTCAATACCTGCCGAAGCAAACGAGTTCAAGGTACACATACAGATCTACTTATTTGTGCTGTATCAACTCGCTGCGACTTTAGTATTTTAACGACTGACAACGATTTTCGTAGTTACTCAAAGCTCTTGCCTGTCCGCTTGATTTAAAGGCGCTGAAACAGGCAGGCTTTAACAGGTTGCGTCCCTGCTCCCTGCTTGGTAACAGCGCCGCCGCTTTCTCTGCAATAGCGATAACCACCGCATTGTTGTACTTACTCAGCACAACTCGGTTCAATGTTGCCCAGTGTATTGCTTTCGTAAGTCATGTTAGACAAAACAATATTTGTTGGACGTGTGCGCGCACAGCTAATTGCCCAGCCTTGACTGTCGCGGATTGTTACGCTGCCTAAATCAATTGAAACCAGAGTGCCCAACAGAAAAATCGTTGCGCGGGATAACGCGGCAGTGGAACCAATTTCAGATGCCCCACCACCTGTTATCACAACATTCTGGGCAGAAACCTCACTGCCACTCGAGAATATTCCGCCCCATTCAGTTGGATCCGGACCAGCGCCAGAAATCAGAATTGGTGAATCAACAGTACCCACCATGCTGACAGGACCTCTCAATTCCAGCTGGCCGTTCGGTTCGACAATTATCTCAGTGCCAGCATCAACCGATAGCGCAAGACTTGCATCGAAAGATGCACTGTAGTTGGTAAAGCGCCATGGCACTCCGAATCGAGGCGATAATAAAATACTACCGATGCTATGAACTTGATCAGCGAGATGTATTCCAGCATCGCCATTTGGCATTAACACAGAGTCGTAGAGACTTTGCTCATCCAGAAAAGCGATCAACTCAATGGGTAACGACAATCCAACCGATCCGTTGTCTATGAAAGTATTTCGCGCGAAAACTTCAATGCCGGTTCCAGGAGTAAAAGAACTCCCGAAGGTGGAGTCTATAGTCATTCCTCTGCCGGATGAGCCGGAAACAGAAGTGTCTGAAATAGCTAACGTACTCGCGTCCCTCACTGTCACACCAGCAGACAACTCGTCACCGCCTTCAGTCACCTCCACAAACTGAAGCACCGAGTCACCACTGACCGTCAATCCATCCCAGGATCCTCTTTCCTGGAACTCACCTGCGAATTTAACAGGAGCGGTTTCCTCGCCCAGCGCAACCAACGCTCCCACAGACAAATCAGCGTCTCGCGCGAAGTAAATCACCGTGCCAGGCTCGACAGCAACTCTCCCGGTGGTTCCGGCAGACCCGACTACGTAGTAATCACATTCCGACGGCGAGTTAGTAAGCACTGACGGTAAATCAGTTGATGTGTTTAAGGTTACTGTGCAATTTGAAACATCCTGGCGTAGTGGTAGTGTTGTCGCGATTTCGTTCTGGACAATGTCCAGGTCACAGCCAGGAGCTACATCCGTTAACGCCACCGCTTCAAACGTTACATTTTCAAGGCTTGCCCGGAATTCTCCTGCGTCATTACATGCCAGTCCAAAACTCTGACTGTCCTCAATGCGTATGTTAGAAAAAGTTATTTCATCGAGCTGCGATGCCCGGGCCAGGTCGAGAAATACCGCTGCTCCAAGGTCTCCCGTTGCTGATCCACCATCTTGAATGGTGACGTGGGACATTGTTACTTCACCAGACAACGTAACTCCATCCCATCCAGTTGCAGAGTCGGGCCAACCCCGAAACAAGATCGGTTCAGATTGAGTGCCTTCAGCTGAAACACCTTGCAATGAGATTTTTGATAACTCCGGAAACTCAACTATGACGCCAGGTGCCAGAACCAGGTTACCTCCTGTAACGCCACTTGAAAAGAAACTCTCAGAGATCCTGAAAGGAACTCCTATATTGTTGACTCTGCCGGAAAATCCGCTGTCTACACGCACTGCAACTTCTCCGTTCGGCAAAGAACCACCACTGAAATCGGATCCCCCGTCGAGAGCTTCTTGATAGCGATCGCGGATAATTAGCGGATACTCATTGTTATCAGAGAATGAATTGCGCCTGAAACCCGACATCGGAACCAGGCTCCCATCATTATCATCGATCTCGAGTGCTGAACTCGCACTGGCTGAAAAGGTGGAGTCTTCCACTAGAGCATCATCCCCAACCAGATCAATCATAGCGTCAACGCCGAGCCCACCGCCTGAGAAAAGGGTGTGTTTAATCTGAGTGCTATCTCCACCGAAAACGATTGAACGCCAGGGGTTGAGCAGGTTTTCTGCCTGAAATCGAATTTGATTACCAGATTCACCCAACAACTGAACACCATCGGCAAAAAAGCTGATCGATGAGCCCGGAGTCAAAGAGATGGTTACACCAGCCTGAATCACGACAGGGGAGTTTGTTTGCAGGCGGCCGTTAACTGAATAATCACACCCAGGCCCTACATCCCGAATGATGACAGTGCCGGCATCGTTTTGATTTAAAATTGCGGATTCAAGGTCTACCGCGCATGCACCGGTTACTACAGTAGATATAGGATTTGTATCGGTGGAATCAGGTGGCGTAGAGCCTGTGCCTGCTCCAGAATTTGAGCTCCCTCCAGACCCGCCGCCGCAGGCTGTGATGGCACAGCACAATACTAAACTGTACAACCAGTATCTGTGAAACATTAGCTCTCCAAATTTACAACCAGCTAGGCAGGACCTGCAGATAAATATTTGCAGGGAAGGCATTGCAAGAAGAAGAATAGTTGATGATGGCCAATACTGTTTGCAAAGTTTATCGCTTTACCCGACAGATCGATTACTCTGCCAACTTTCTGATCTCCGACTCCGCGTCTAACAGACTGACAACATTGCAATTCATGGCGCCACACACCGCAGTCTCTGTGACGTGTGCTAAAAGAGGCACCATTTGCCAGGTCGAACATTATAGCGCCGTGGCGGAACAAGATTGCAGAGATAATAGCTTAGCCATTGTCTGACATGTTTCATACTGCCCTGCTCCTGGCGCAGTTTGATTTTTAATGTGCCATATCAAGCCTTGACCCCCATGATTTGTTCTTTTAGATCATTGGTAAAGATGGCAGACGACAGCCCGAATTCAGTATCGTTGGCTTTTTCTAATCCTTCCTCGTAACTGTCTATCGGGTAAATGGAAGTGACCGGTCCAAAGGTTTCGTCTTTGCACAGCGTCATTTCTTCATCTACGCCAGTCAGCAATGTCGGTTGACATCGGTTGCCTTCCCACTCGCCTTCTGCCGCAATAGTTGCACCCTTTTTAACAGCATCTTCAATATGAGTCTTGACCCGATTGCGCTGGCGTTCCGAAATGATCGGCGCGACAACGGTATTCGGATCTCGCAAATCCCCCATGCCTACTTTCGAGGCTATCATCGAAAACTTTTTAACAAATTCATCGTATATCGGGCGCTCAACATAAAACCTGCTGGAACCGATACACAACTGTCCGCCGTACATAAAAATGGAACGAGCAGCCAATGGCATAACCTTGTCAAGATCTGCATCTGCCAGCACGACGGTCGGACTTTTACCACCCAGTTCCAGAGTCAGTGGTGTCTTGTTCTTTGCACACACTTCATTGATATGCTGCCCGACTACCGACGAGCCGGTGAAACTGACAAAATCAACATCCGTGTTGCCGGTCAGGTCACCACCAATTTCGTGACCCATTCCGGTCACCACGTTATAGGCTCCGGCGGGTATGCCGGCTTCATCAAATATTTCCGCCATTAACAAAGTGAGGTGTGGCGACATTTCCGAAGGCAGATGCACAACGGTACAGCCCACTGCCAGTGCATTTGCAACCAGCCTGGTAGTCTTGATCAGAGGTACGTTAAAGGGCGTTACAATTGCCACAACACCCAGTGGCTCTCTGATAGACATGGAGAACTTGCCGGGCACGTCTGATGGTATTGTCTCACCGCGAACGTTACGACACATACCGGCTGCAGCGCGGAGCATGGTCAGGCCTTTATCAAATTCGAAGTTTGCCTTGCCAATCGGTGAACCAATCTCGTCAATGAGTACATCTATTACTTCTTCCTTGCGGCGTTCCATGATTTCCGCAGTACGGAGTAGCCACAGTTCCCGCTCTTTAGGCAGAGTTTCCCGATACGTATCAAAAGTGGACTTAGCGGCAGCAATAGCAGCACGAATATCATCTCCGCTACCCTTGGTTGCCAGGCAATACACACTGTCGTCAAGCGGGTTTAGTACCTCGAATGTTTCTGCACCGCCTGTCCATTTTCCACCGATCCAGTGCTCAAGAGTTTTGGTTTTGGTTTTTGCGTCCATCAGGTTTCCTCTATTAATCAACTATTCAAATCACTAGCCCAACTGGATTCAGAGCAGTCAATTACCGACCAGTTTTTCAGGCAAGTAGAGCGCGATTTGCGGGAAAAGTATAAGCAGACCGATCATTGCCGCCATGGCAAACCAGAACGGCCATATGCCGGCGAAAATTCGACCCATCGGAACATCGGGTGCAATCGACTTGACCACAAACACATTAATACCCACCGGTAGTGAAATCATTCCCATTTCAAGGGCGATGACGACAATGATACCGAACCAGATAAGGTCCCATTCCAGCCCGATCGCTATCGGAATGACAACCGGAATGGTTAACACCAGCATTGCCATCGATTCCAGAAACATTCCCAGGAACATATAGGCCGCAACGATTACCAGCAGAATGCCGACATCACCAATGGGCAGCGATGTCAGGATCTCAACCAGATTTCCAGGTAGCTCTGTCAGCGACATAAACGGTATAAATACAAACGCACCAATAATAATCAGGAACACCGTTGCTGTTGCATTCATTGTCTGCAGAACCACTGTCTTCATTGCCGGGAAGCTCAACGAACGACGCATCAATGCAACGCAAAAGGTTAGAAACGCCCCAACCGATGACGCCTCTACCGGGGTGAAAAAGCCGGTATACATACCACCGATGGTGATACCGACCACAGCAAAAATTGGCATGGCGCTTAGCAATGAAGCCATCCGTTCTCTGGAAGTTGATCTTTCGCCCCGCGGTCCGGCTGAAGGGTTTCTGGTCACGGTTATCAGGATTGCACCGATGAACAACAACGTGAGAATGATGCCAGGGATAATACCGGCCATAAACAGACGGCCGATAGACTGCTCGGTCAGCACTGCATAGATAATCATTCCACCTGAGGGCGGGATCAAAAAACCGAGTGTGCCACCTGCTGCGACCGAGCCTGTCGATAGTGAATCGTCGTAGTTGTAGCGTTTCATTTCAGGCAGAGCGACCCGCCCCATGGTCACCGCTGATGCAAGCGATGAACCTGACAACGCAGCAAAACCTGCACAGGCAGCGATTGTCGCTGAGGCCAGTCCACCGCGTAAATGCCCCATCCATCGGTAGGCGGTGGCAAAAAGATCGTTAGACATTCCGGAAACACCGGCAAGGCTGCCCATCAATACAAACATGGGTATTACCAGCAAATTGAAGTTGGATGCGGCCTCAAAAGTTTCTCCGGCAATGTTTGAGTAAGCCGTTTTCCATCCGCGCGCCCACGCCGGTTCGGAACTCATACCAACCAGGATAAACTTGTTGGCATTGGCGATTACGGTGCCGACGAATCCCACCGCAAGCATCGATAATGCAACCGGCATTCTGAGCGCCAACAGGATAAATAGAGCGAGAAGCCCTAACACCCCCAACAGAGTCATGCTAATCAAAGCCCGGCACCGATATCTATAGTGCGAATTTCACCGGTGCCCAGTAACTGCCAGATGTCGAGCACAAGGACCAGCGTATACACACCGATTGCGATCGATAGCAAATAATAAAAAGGTTCAAAAGAGATAAGCAGCTGTTGAGTGGTTTCACCAAATCTAACCGCCTTGGTTCCGGACTCCCAAAGACGCCATGCCATTGTAGCGAGCAGTGCGATGCCTGGCAGCTTGACGACTATCATCGACCACTTTGCGAATGTACGTGACATTCTTGATTCGAGCACTTCAATCTCAATGTGTGCTCCGGTTCTGGCACCAAAAGGAACCGACAACGCGACTATGACAACCAGCGAAAGAGCGAGCAAATCTTCCGCCCCCTGAATTGGCGAGTTCAGCGCTTTGCGCATGATCAGTACATTGACCACACTAAACACTGTCATAAAAGCCAGTGCAAGGCTTCCACAAATGAGTGAAATCCAGATAAGTGTCCGGTCTAACCATTTAAGTACTGCTATTGGTTCGTTTTGTTGTTTTGACTGTTCGTGACTCGGCATTGTTGTTTCGCTACTCTCCTACGATTAATGCATACTCTTGCTAAACTAAACTTTCGAAAAGTCTGCACACCAGTTCAGAACGCCTTTTTTATAACTATCTCGCGAGTTGAAAGTATCAGCCCACCTGGTGATGTTCGGGTAGCTTTCGAACGGGTACCCGCAACCAACCAGAACGAAATGAACCGGAATCCACGAAATATCGGCCAGTGTGAATTTATCGCCCATCATCCAGTCGTTTCCATCCAGTGCATTCTCAAGTTTATCGAAGCTGTCCTTGAGTATTTTTTTCGGTTCAGCGATGTCGTCTGTGCCAATCTCCTTGCCACCGGCATGCTTCGAATGAAACGATTTTAATTCTTCGTTTTTTTGCAGCTCGTTATATTTGGCTTCCTCTTCGGCAGTCTTTTTTACCTTTTTCTGAATAATCGTGGCGTAGACATAAGGTTTGATGCCGGTAACGTGAATCGATGCTGCAAGACGAAGCCACGCCAGCATTTCCTCTTCTTTATCAATTGACCGAAGTCCCGGCTCGGGAAATGTGCGGTCAAGGTAATCGATAATGTCATTCGATTCGATGTGTACCACGCCATCATGAATCAGTGTTGGCACCAGACCGTTTGGATTGATGGCGAAGTAGTCGTCAGAGATGTTCTCTTTTTTCTTTAGATCCAGGTGGTGGCTGGTCCAGTCCAGTCCCTTTTCCTCAAGGGTCATTCGCACCCGCATGGAGCAGTTCGAAATATCACCATGATAGAGATGGAGCCCCTGCAGGGACTCCACTGCCTTGTTGGCAGAGTCGACTACGGCCATTGACAGCTCTCCAGCGTTAGTTATTCAGAGCGTTATAGGTTTCTTCGGCGTTGGACCCGATAGCAGCAACGGTTGTGACACAAAGTCTCTTCAATTCCATAATTTCCTCCAGGGCGAATTACGCTATTGGTAAAGCCGGGATCCCAAACCCGGCAGCAACCCCTGTTTCAGTTGCTAGCGCCGCCAGTAAACAACATTTACGGATCCCAAATCAAGTGGTTTAACATTTCATACAGGTAAATCTCGACAGCAGGCTTGACTTTGGGATCCCAAATCAGCCCAATAGCATCATGGAATCATTTGATACAGAGCTTGCAACACGCATCCGAAACGACATATTTCTTGGTAATTATGCCGAGGGAGAGCGCTTGTCCGAGACCCGGCTGTGCGAAACACACAGTGTCTCTCGAACACCGGTTCGACTGGCCCTGCGCATTCTCGAAAGCGAGGGCGTAATACAGCGGGGCGAAGGCCGGGGCTACACCGTGCAAAGTCCGACAGTCGCCGATATTTTGCAGGCGGTGCAGGTTCGGGGGCATCTGGAAAGTCTGGCAGCACGGTTAATGGCGCAGGCAAAGGATCGCGCTAATCATCTGCCGGCAATGGCGGCTGCTATTGACACCCTGGACGAACAAATTAGCCTGGGTCGCATTGACGAGCCGATGATTCACAAGATGCAGGCAGCCAACAAAATCTTTCACACCACCATTCTGGATGGCTGCGGCAACGACTATGTCGGCTTTACCTGCAAGCAAATTAGTCATCTACCGATGCTTGCAGCAGGTTCAATGGTGTTCGATCGGAGCGTGCTGGATACCCCTGAACGAATGGAACGGGGGCTGTTCAGACTGCGTCTTGGCAATGCGCAGCACAAGGTAATCTACGAGGCCATCGAACAAGGGGATGCAGTGCGAGCCGAGGGCATGATGCGTGAGCACGCCAACACCATGATCGAATATATCGAAACGTTTGAAAAGCGCGATGGCAGACTGACTGTCTTCGACCTTGTTGCCTATTCAGCGGCAGATTCGGACAATGATCAATAACGCCTGGTGTAGTGAAACCTTCAAACCTTATAAATGAGTTGAAAGGAAAAATTCTATCCGTTATTTGTATGCACCGTCTTGAAGACATTCTTTCGAATGTGGTTGAGTTACCTGGGAATTTTTCCAATCAACCCTTCGGGAACCAGTCAGT
>CAYPCS010000154.1:0-8343 GCA_964409275.1 uncultured Granulosicoccaceae bacterium | reverse complement strand
ATGTTGTGCAACGGCTTGTACTTTCCGATTATGAGATGATGGAACACGTGCAGAAGTTTGATGAGTCAGGGTACAAACGAGTGTTGCTGCCGGCTGCTTCGTTTTTTATCGTTACCGTTTTCATCGTGTTGTTGTTTGGTCGTCGTGTATCGAAAGCCACAACGCGGCTTTTGCGCTGGTGTGAAAGCTTGTCTATCGAATCGCTTCCGAACGAACCACCAGAGCTACCGTTTTTGGAGATGCAACGCATAGCGGCAGGTACGCTAGCCACAGTCCAGCGCGAGCGAGAAGCGATTGAACACCGGCACAGGTTCCTTCGCTTTGCCAGTCATGAGCTGCGTACACCATTGGCGATCGCCTCAGCCAATACAGAGCTGCTTGGAAGGCATGGTGTAAATGCAGGAGGCGCGGATGCGCTCGCGCGCCTTGAGGATGCGCTAAAGAACATGAGCAGCCTGACAGACGCGCTGCTTTGGCTGGGGCGTGGCGAGGCTCCTTTACCTGACCCCGAGCCTGTGGATTTGCTGTGCCTGGTAAACAACATTATCGAGGAGAACAGTACACTGGCGCAAAACAATAACGTAACGGTTGAAGTTGTCGAGGCATTAAGTATACACACCGTGCAGCCACGAGTGTTGCTGGTGATTCTGTGTTCTAACCTGATTAGTAATGCGATTCGGTACACCCGGGATGGTCGAGTAGAGATTAGCCTTGGCGGCGACTCCATCGAAATCGAGAATCGTGGTGATCAAATTGGTGACAAGGTCGATGGTGGCGGACACGGACTTGGTTTGCAGCTTGTTGCGTGGGTGGTAGAGCGTGCCGAATGGCAGTGGGACGAAGACGGAGACGAGTTGTTTCGCCGTCATCACGTGCGTTTGTCTACCAGGCACAACTAACAGTTTTTTTAGCTAGCGCCCATCCATAAAGGGCGCGTAGCAAGGTTGTTTCACGAGCACTAGCTAACAATCTGTACCAGAAAATACCGTTTGTATTTACCTTGAGTTAACCGGTGCTGGAGTAAGGTGACATCTCACTCACTTCTACTCAAGGATGAATAACATGAAAACTAACCTTCGTTTTACCCGCCGACTCGCGTTGTTGATATCAATCATGGTTCTGAGTGCCTGCTCCTCAGATTCAACCAGCACACCGCCAATCGATTCAAACCCTACATTGCGTGACCAGCTTAAAATCGTTGTCGATAATGCGGTAGAAAGCGGCTTGCCGGGGGTGTCTCTGCATTTGCAGGACGGTGACGAACACATTAGTGTTGTCGCTGGTGTTGTAAACCAGGACACCGCAGAACCCATGACGCCATTCAGTATGTCTCACGCTGGCAGTATCGGAAAGACCTTTACGGCTACCATGGTAATTCGTTTAATCGATACGGGATTTCTGGGACTGGACGATCCTATCGATCTTTGGCTTGATCCTTCAATGAGCGCGATGATTGCCGACTCAGACAGGATCACTGTAAGAATGTTACTTGCTCATACCAGCGGTATTCAGGATTATTTTAACAACTCTGAATTCGTCAGGGTTTTTGCTGAATCACCCGGAAAAACCTTTGCACCAATGGAAAAACTGGGATATATCGATAACGCAGCAAACAACTTTGAACCTGGTGCAGAGTACAGTTATTCCAATACTAACTCTTTGTTGGCGGGGGTTATTGCAGAGCGCGTTACAGGTGTGCCTATTGGCATGGCTTTGAGACAGTGGGTGTTTGAACCTGCCGGTCTTGAAAATACCTTTGGACCGTACGAGGACCTTGGTCAACCCGCGACTATGCGTGGATATGTTCCCGTAAGCTTTTACGAATCCCTGGAGCCGGATCTGGAGATAGATCTACCCACGGACGGATCTGATCTGGATGCCACAGTGTGGCTTAATTCCGAGGGAGATGGAGATGCGTCGGTTCAATCGAATCCTGCTGATTTAAACGCGTTTATCCGTATTCTGATTGATACCGATACATTGGTTTCCCCGGAGTTAAAGACTCAAATGATGACAGAGTCCTTCCCCGGGTCGTCGGAGCACGGTCTGGGATTGTTCATCACGGATAACGGGGCGATGTTTGGCCACGGCGGGACAGGCTTCGGGCTGCACTCGTGGATGATTTACTCACCCTCTGAAGATTTGAGTTTCGCCACGATTGTAAATGGATCATTTGGACACTATGACGAACTTTACAATGAGTATTTGAATCAACTCGGTTTGGTTTTAGAGCGCCGTCAGTGACAAAATTGAAAAACCCAACCTCGCCAGAAAAGGAAACGAGGTTCGAGTGGAACCTCTAACCAGGCGAAAAACAGAAATCGTCGCCTGGTATTGAGTAACGGTGCAGAGACAAATTTACTGGAGATACCGGTAAAACAATTCCAGCCAACGATTCTTATTGTGGCTAGTACAATTCTGAGCGCGTTTGGTTCATCAGACGAAGGGGCAGGGGCCAGTGGTAACGAGTTGTTGATGGTAAATACCCTTACCACGCAGGCAAACCTGAACAACACGTGGACCAGACGGAAACCGGTTAAATGCGGTTAGCCAGAATGGGGATCGTCTCTGGAATTATTCGTGAGAATTCGGTTCGGGGGTCAATAGCGTATAGCAGAGAGCTTACGCCTTTGGCTCTCGGGTCGAACAAGTTGTATTTAACTAATTTTAGACACAATCAAAAACCGTAAGCGGGAGTATTATGCAACGTCGGTAGTTTCAAGCCGTGCTGTTTGCAGTCTGGATCAAGCCGCATATCGCCGCCGGGGAAGAATTCGGAATTGGGATGGACGAGCAATTCGCCTGCACAGGTAGCGGTTGGCTTTCGCTGTTAACCCGCAGCAGGGTAGGCAAGTCCGCTAGCCACCCTGATCAATAAGCTGTCTGGTGGTGATTTCGCGCAGTCTGGTTTCGTTATCCGTTAGAATTTCATGAATACGGCTTTGGTATAGGCCGCTGATCTCCGTTGAGAGACGCGCCTTTTCTTCATCGATGATAGCTCGCAACTCTGCTTCGAAAGTTTCCTTGTTGAAGTATTCATCGACCTCGATAATTACCTTATCGGTCACTAGCCAGAAAGTGACGGCACCTGCAACGCCACCGACGGGCGCGCAGACCCAGGCAAGTGGTCCGCACAGCATTCCTGCAGCTGCACCACTGGCAGCGCCCCCACTTACCCCTGTGGCAGCTTTCGCAGCAGTTTTGGCAGCTGCTTTGGTGGCGAGCTTGGCTGCGATCTTTTTGCCAATGGTTTTGGTCATGACTGCTGTAACGGCACCTGCACCGGCAATGGCACCAGCGCTTTTGAGCATAAGCTCACCGCCACTAAAACGCTTACCGGCATCTTCCATTGATAAAGTGACCACTTTGCCTAAAAGCGCCAACTCGGAGGAGTCCAGATTCAGTCGTTCTCTTACGTCATCGTTAATTCTGGTGAGTGCCATTGACAAAACGACGTCACTTTCACTTTGAATAGACGTGACAGCGCTTTCCAGCCGTTGATCGAAATCGACCTCATCAAACAAAATACGACGTAGCTCTGAGCCAGCTTCGTCGGCCACGGCGGCAGTCAGCTCAGCGTACTCACCGATAACGGAATAGTGGAAATCGAGAAACACCGGGATCCGCTTATATACCGGTTCGAATGCGCTGTTAATTTGCTCAGCGATGATCCGCCCGGTTTTTGCGCCTGCTAGATCCATCTCTTCCCCCATATCGGCAAACACCTCCGGCAAAACCTGTCGCCACTCCTCGTAAAACCGTTCCGAGATCAGCACTCGACCCTGATGGTCCTCAGATAGTCTGGCAAGCTTGAGGTTGGCGTAGCCATAAAGGGCTGCGAGGATCAGAATGGTGCTCCAGAATCCGATCCAGAACAGAGTTTTAATCGGCAGGCCGGCGATTGTTTGCTCGTGTTTGGTGGTCATCTACGGTTTCCGGACGTATGGGCGTAGTACACAAGTTGAACGCAGAATCGGCTATAGGCCAATAGCCCCAACGCCCCGCTCAACAGGAAAAATAGCCAGACAGCCCAGCGAAGGTGACTGTCTTCGATCACAGAACTGCTTTTGATCATCAGCCACCAGGAGAAGGCTTCTGCCTCCTGTCGGGTTCGGATTAGCAGATCGGTGATTCGGCATTTCGAAGCCAGTTCTGCAGAGGCAGTCTGCATCGTCGTTGCAAGGTCCATAGATGGATCAAGGTAGGCGGGCGGGGGCTGTTTGAGCTGGAGCAGCAATAACACCACGACAACCATCGGGACATTGATGGCCACTGTCCAGTTGCGGGCGAAGATAGAACGGAAACCCTGGTTGACCTTGAGCACACCTGTGGCGGCCTGCACCAAACCGAAGTAGAGCATTGCTATAACTATTGAGTCCATGGCCAGCAACGCCAGAATTTCGATGCCCCGGCCCGGCACGCTAACTAGCAAGATGGCGGTAAGCAGGGTGGCGGTTACTACGGATGTCAGTGTAATGACTGTGGTGCTGCGAAGCAGTCGGTTTAGCAGCGAGCCGCGGACGAAGTAACAGTCGGCCAGACATTGGCGACGATGACGAATGCGATCCCGGGCAGCCAGAGTTGAAATCAAAATGATGATTAACGGCAAGACCAGCGCCCAGCATTGTGCCGAGTACGTCAGTGACCATATCAGCAGTAGCAGCGGGCCTGCGGCTATAGCAATAACAAGAGGTATCATGAAGCCACGTGGACCGGGGGCTCAAGCGAATTGGAAGTTGTCCATTATACGGGTTTGATCTATTGCCGCCATCAGCTCGTCAAATGATCGAGTAGCAGATCGAACAGCACCACTAAATCTGGCGTGGTGTAACAAAAAATGCCCGACATGAGTCAGCAACTTGAAATGCAGAATGATTTATTTCCCGTGGCACCTGCAGTAGTATGACCCCGGATAATTGATAGGGCAAAGGGTAAAATGAAAGCGGTTGTTTACGAAAAATTCGGACTTGCGCCGACTCTGCAAACTGTACCCGACCCGACAACAGCGACACATGGAGTGGTAATAAAAGTCGAAGCATCCGGCGTGTGCCGGAGTGATTACTCTGGATGGAAGGGTCATGATCCTGTCATAGATTTACCACATGTTCCAGGTCATGAGCTTGCAGGCGTTGTTGAAGCTGTTGGCAGGGATGTAAAAAACTGGAACGTCGGCGATCGTGTTACCGTGCCGTTTGTGGGTGGATGCGGTTCCTGTCCTCAGTGCCACACCGGCAATCAGCAGGTGTGTGACAACCAGTTCCAGCCCGGTTTCACGCACTGGGGATCGTTTGCCCAATTTGTTGAAGTACACCATGCCGATCTCAATCTTGTAGGTTTGCCGGATGAAATGGATTTCGCAACGGCGGCAAGCCTTGGCTGCCGATTCGTTACCGCATTTCGTGCGGTTGTTGATCAGGGTCGAACCGGGCCGGGCCAATGGATTGCCGTTCACGGCTGTGGCGGTGTAGGTCTTTCCGCTATCATGATCGCGAGCGCCATGGGGGCACGCCCGATTGCTATTGATGTCTCGGCTAGCAGTCTGAAGCTTGCCAAATCCGTTGGAGCAGTGGAGACCATCAATGCGGATGAAACCAGTGATGTTGTGTCTGCAGTAAAAGAGATTACAAAAGATGGTGTCGATATATCAATCGATGCGCTCGGCATTGAATCCACTTGTGTTAATTCTATTCGTAACTTGCGAAAGCGGGGCAGGCATATCCAGTTGGGCTGGATGCTTGGCGATGCGAGTACACCTCCAATCCCTATGGATATGGTGATGGGCAATGAGCTTGAAATCATCGGCAGTCACGGTATGCAAGCGCATCGCTATGGACCAATGATCGATATGATAAAGAGCAGTGCGCTCGCGCCGCAAAAATTGATTTCGAACGAAATTGATCTGGAGGCATCAATCGATGCGCTGGCAAATTTCGACGGTCACCATCAGGCGGGAATTACGGTAATTACGGATTTTCCATAGTGCCTGTTGTCTTACGGTTCCGGACGAGAAAGCGCTTGACCAGTTCAGCCGATGCACTTGCCAACGACTTTGTTAGCGATAATCAGCTGGAAGCGCTGTGACATACGCACTCCGGAATCTTGATCGCGAGCAGGGTTTTTCTACGGGGTGATGGAGGTCGACAGTCACCTCATTTTGATATGCCTGAGATCGCAACATTTTTGTAAGGCGCATGCCCGTAATACTTAGGTTGTGTATCCAGCCGGATATGCAACCACGCCACGCCGCTACCTTCGGTATTTAACCAGACCGGCCCGGCATTGTTTTGTAGCGCCTGGCCGACAAACTCCCATAGTGCGTCGATCTGCTCTGCAGGGGCAGTGCGAACGAAACTTGCCAGATGTTTGTAGCTGTCCTGATTTTCGCTGATTGACGTCCCGGGTGATGGTGCTATCAATGTTGCATCTGCGCCGAGACTTTTAAACGTAACAATCGGTTCTCCACTGCTAAAGTACTCGGCAAAGGTGTGAGCGTCTGTATTTCCCTGGCACAGACCCGGCGCATCGATCAAAACAAACTCGAAAGGTTCGTCCAGGGTATGGCTGGTTAAAACGGGTGTTTCAAAACGGAATGCGTGAAATTCGGAGCTCGCAAGCAGTTTGCCAAACTCCTGTCTGAACGCCGTATTTCTGCCTGTTTGATCAATGAATTGCCGGTAACTAATCGGATAGGCACCTTCATAGAGGCGATGCCTGATAATTCTGCCATCTTGCAGTTCTTCAAGCTTCACATCAAATACCGGCACTGTACGTATCCTTTGGCGATTCGCTGGAATCGAAATGTGTTGTTAAACAGGGACAGGTTACTATCTGTGAACAATATGTACAGCGAACGCTCCTTTGCATCACCAGGTGGACCTTTGTCAACAGGCCGACTTCCGGATCGGGAATATGGGCAAACCTCTGAACGGCTAGTAAGTATTATTATCAAAATCGATAAAAGTAAATAGATGGTCGTTGTTTCTTCGTATCTCAACAAGATATGATTTAAGGCCTGTCAATTCTAGTGTTTATCGCCAGGGAATAGCCTTGATTCGTCATATTTTACTGATTCGATTTAATCTGGACGCCAGTGCTCAGGCTATTGATGCTGTAAAAGAGGCTTTCCAGGCGATACCATCGAAAATTGAAGGCGTCGTTTCCGTGGAATGGGGAGAGAATGATAGCCCTGAGAACAAGAATAAAGGCTTCACACATTGCGTATTTATGACGTTTGCGGACGAAGAAAGTCGCAGCCTCTATCTACCGCACCCGGAGCACCGGGCGTTAGTTGAGATATTCCGCCCGACGCTGGCTGAGATAATTGTGTTTGATTATAGCCTCTGATCCCGCAATGTGGCTTGAATGACCTTAAGGGTACTTCCGTTATGGATACTAAAATAGATGCACTGACCCGCTTTCCGGTAAAAGGTCTAAGCGGACAAGCACTTGAAAGTGTGCAGCTTGTGCCCGGGCAGGGATTCCCGTGCGATCGTCAATTCGGGTTCGCACGCCCGAATAGTGGCTTTGATCCTTCCGATCCGAAGCCGCTGCCGAAAACAAATTTTTATATGCTAGCGCGCGATGCGAAATTATCGTTGCTCAGTACTGCGTTTGACGACAAGACGTACATGCTATCTATCTCCGCGCCTGAGGTATCCGGACAGTTTAATATCGCCACCGATAAAGGAAAACAGGAGGCGAGTCTGTTTCTTAAATCTTACCTCTCCCTGCCAGAAGACGAAACACCGCAACTTTTCGAAGCATCCCCGCACCGGTTCACCGATGTGTCTGTTGTTTCAACCGAGATGATGAATGCGGTATCACTTATTAACCTGGATAGCGTCAGTGCGTTTTCAAATGCAATTGGCAAAAACATCGACCCAATGAGGTTTCGCGGGAATATACACATTTCAGGTCTGCAACCATTCTCCGAACTCGCTATGGTCGACCGGCAATTCACTATTGGCAGTGCGCTGTTCAAGTTTGTAAAACGGACAAAAAGATGCCCCGCCACTGAAGTGGAGCCCTCTACCGGTGAGCGCGATATTAAATTGCCAAAGTTGTTACAGGAATACTATGGTCATGCGGATATGGGAGTATACGCGCAGGTACTTGGTGGCGGTACGATCTACCCGGGAGATGGTGTCGAGTTTCTTTGATTGTTTTCTATAATTTTATCGGTATTATTGCGAAATCCGGAAGTGGTTATTAGTTTCATGAGGGTTTGCAGATCCCGCTACACCAGATCTACTTTGTTTTTTTGTATCGATCGAGAATATTATCCGGCTTGAATGTTTCAAACGGTACCTCATCAGCAATACACAAGGAGACTAGCGCATTAAC
>CAYPCS010000153.1:0-8572 GCA_964409275.1 uncultured Granulosicoccaceae bacterium | reverse complement strand
CTGAAGCGGCAGGATGCCGCTTAAACCAATTTACATATGCGTGTGCGGGTCAAGCGCCACTGCATTTTCACAAGCAACGATGCCGAAAGAAGCACCGCTGCAGTGCATCCCTGCCAATAGCCAGTGACTACTGCCTATCCCTACATATTCGGCTACATGTTCGGGTAATTAGGACCATCACCACCCTGGGGCGTCACCCAGGTGATATTCTCACTCGGATCCTTGATATCGCAGGTTTTGCAATGCACGCAGTTTTGCGAGTTAATCTGGAAACGCGGGTCTGAGCCATCGCCACCGAGCACCTCGTAAACACCCGCCGGACAATAGCGCTGGGCAGGTTCTGCGTACTGGGGCAAATTGACTTTTATCGGGGTATCAGCGTCAGCCAGTTGCAAATGCACGGGCTGCCCTTCCGCGTGATTAGTGGCAGAAAAACTCACATTGGTTAATCGATCGAAACTGATCTTGCCATCGTTCCCGGGATACTCTATCGGCTCGAAGTCGGCTGCTCTGCCAGTACTCTGTGCATCGTTCTTGCCGTGTTTCATCGTACCAAGCGGGTTCCAGCCGGTGAGGTTTGCCACCCACATATCAAAGCCACCCAGAGCAAGAGAGGCATAAAGACCCCACTTCGACCACAACGGCTTTACGTTGCGTACCGGTTTCAGATCTTTGGCAATCGCACCATTGCGCAAATCCTCTTCATAGGCGGTCAATTCATCGGAGGATCGATCTGCAGCAATTGCCGCATGGGCGGCCTCGGCAGCAGCTTTACCCGATAACATCGCGTTGTGATTGCCTTTGATCCGCGGCACATTCACCAGACCGGCAGAACAGCCAAGCAATGCGCCTCCGGGGAATACCACCTTGGGAATCGACTGCCATCCGCCCTCGGTAATTGCCCTCGCACCATAGGCAATGCGCTTTCCGCCCTCCAGCAGCCCGGCCACTTTCGGATGCGTCTTCAGGCGTTGAAACTCGGCATACGGAAACAAGTGCGGGTTTTTATAGTTAAGGTGTACAACCAGGCCAATAAACAGCTGGTTATTTTCGGCGTGGTAGATGAACGAACCACCCCCTGCGTTATTGCCAAGTGGCCAGCCCATGGTATGAGTTACCGTGCCTTCCTTGTGTTTGTCCGGATCAATCTCCCAGATTTCTTTCATACCCAGACCGTACTTTTGCACGTCGCTATCCTTGTCGAGCTGGTACTTCGCAATCACCTGCTTCGAAAGCGAGCCGCGCACACCCTCCGACAAAAATACATATTTTCCGTGCAGCTCCATACCGGGTTCATAGGCATCGCCATGCGTACCATCTTCGTTTTTACCAAACTCTCCGGCAACAACGCCAACTACCTCACCCTTGTCGCCATAAATCAGTTCAGAGCACGCCATACCAGGGAAAATTTCGACGCCCAGCTCTTCCGCCTGCTCGGCCATCCATCGACACACATTGCCCATAGAGACGATATAGTTGCCATGATTATTCATTAGTGGCGGCATGGGAAAGTTGGGCAGGCGAAAGCCGCCTGACTCCGACAGCACAAGGAAATTATCCTCGTTAACTTCGACTTTTAACGGCGCGCCTTTTTCCTGCCAGTCGGGAATCAAGGCGTTCAGTCCTGCCGGATCGAGCACTGCTCCGGACAATATATGCGCGCCAACCTCGGAGCCCTTTTCAAGGACCACCACATCCAGAGACGAATCCAGTTGCTTCAGACGTATGGCAGCGGACAAACCGGCAGGGCCGGCACCGACAATAACCACGTCATAGGGCATGGACTCGCGTTCTGTTTCACTCATTATTTTTGCTCCCGTAGCAGTACCGCATTTTTATCATAGACAGGTAGAGTGACTTTACCCGTAAAAGTTGTGCGGGAACAATGACAACACGACAGGTAATTCAAACCAGCCGGACCGCAGTAACGCCATAAAAGGTTTCACCGCGCCGACACAATGAATCGCTCAATGATCAATTCGACAAGCCCGCCATCCGGACTTGCCTGTTTCGTACCATAGCTGCAAGGGCTTTACCGCTATTCGACCAAGCGGTCAGCCCGCTCGATGCCGTGAGCAAAAACTACCCTTCGCTAGTAGTGGGCGAACTGGCCATGAAACGATTGAACTCCTCTTCGTCAGCACGACGCTTGATATCACCGCGATAATCGTTAAACCGCTGCTGACGCGCCCTGATCTCTTCTTTTATTTCGCGAATTCGATCATATTGCGTCTGCTGATACTCGTTGAACACGATGTTGTCGTCAGACTGATGCGAACGGCCACTGAAGAATCGCGACCACTGTTCACGAGCCGCATGCGGCAATTCGCGAACATCACGCCCTCTGATGATCCAGTACAGAATCACAAGACCGACGGGCCAGAAAAACACAAAACCCGCAACCATTGCGGCGATGTTAAAACCGGTCCAGCTACCCTTTCGACCCCAACTGCCTCCGCAGTGGCTCCATGACTGGTAATCAGGCCGGTTTACTGTTGAGTTGCTCGACGATGTCATATTTTTATCCTCTTGCTGGTAGTAACGGGAAAACACCCTTTTTCCAATAAACAGCGATTTCAGGCCAAATGTCAGGGAATTTGCAAACTCCGTATTGACAAATGTAATCACTGTTCACATACAATATACGCATATTCGGGAAAGTTACAAGACCCTGGGAACAAAAAAGTGAACATTGTACACATTCAAACGTCGAAATGACCATGAAAAAGAATCGAAACTCCTACCACCACGGCAATCTTGCAGAGTCGCTACTCGATGCGGTCGATGATATTGCCAGCCAGTTTGGTATGGAATCCGTCACTCTGCGCGCCTGCGCCAAACTGATTGGCGTGTCCCCCTCTTCCGCTTTCAGACACTATTCCGACAAGCGGGCGCTGCTCACTGCATTTGCGACCCGTGCGCTCTACCAGCTTTCTGACTCACTTGATGCCGCAAAAAAGCAGGCCCGCGAAAACAGCGTCAGCGAATTCGATGCGGTGGGATTTGCCTACATAGAATTTGCCCTGCACAAACCGGCGTTCTTCAGAGCGATGTGGAGCGACGAGACCATTTACTCAAACGATGAGCGCTACGTGGCTGCTGCGGATCTGCTCAGCGCTCACCTCAAGGGCGGCTTTGCGGACACCCTGCCCGACAACGACCCGACCAGCCTGAGTTCACAGGAGTTACTGGCATGGTCCGCCGTACACGGGCTGGCTAATCTTTTTGTCGACGGACCGGTTGGCAAAGGACTCACGCATGCTCAAAAAGGCGCTATGGCAAAGGACATGATTAAAAACCTCGCTCCGTTATTATCAGCCCCTTCTGCAACCTCATCTACAGATTAGGTGGACAAACTCATCTGGCTATGACTGATGTGACGATATTGCAATTATACAACTAGAGATTTTATGGTAATCACACATTCGCCGCGTTTCTGATAGCCTCACGTCTGGACATCAGGAGTTCCGGCCAATGAAGTACGCACTGCTTTTGGTAGATCGAATGCACCTAATCTCAGCCGGATTAGTAGTCTTCATTTGCCTGCTGCCAGCACCATCGGCACACGCCATGGATTGTCTGTCTGCTGATAGCGACCCGGATGGAGACGGCTGGGGATGGGAAAACAATATGTCCTGCAGGGTGGTCGAAAACACTACCGCCCCTCTGTCACCACCGACGCCCCCGGTGTGCGAATTTGCAAATTCGGATTCTGACAACGATGGCTGGGGCTGGGAAAACAACGCCAGCTGTATTGTCGATAACAGCAACGGCAACCCCGACACCGCTGCAATATCGCCCGGTAGCAGTGCTGCCAATGCCACCCCCATATCACCTGGCACGCCGATAAGCGGCAACCACAGCGGTCCTGACAATGAGCACTGGTACTCTGTGACAATCGCAGATTCATCTACGGCTACTCTTATAACGGTAAACAGTGTCACCGACTTTGCCCAGAGCATTAATCTGGAGGATTCGGAGGGCCGCGTTCTCGCCTATTTCGACTCCTTTACCTTACTCGATTCACCGGTAAATGGCGTCGGATGGTAACCTGTACCTCGCCTTCAGTGACTCTGTAGTCGCACTAAATGCCGACGGAATTGTAGACTGGATCTACCAGACACCCGATAATTCTCCGGTTATGCAGATTCACAAAACCACGGATGGCACCATCCTGCTAGCCGATTACAATCGCCTGTTCGCGATCGACCCGGTCACTCCATAGACCGGATGTCTACACGTCCGTCTACTGTCCTCTGTCCTCTGAATTCACCCCGCCTTTCTGAAACCAAACAAACGTTCATCGGTGATTATATTCGCGATGTCTTCCGGTACGCATTGCTCCCAGGTGCTGTCGTTGGCCGGTATTTTTTTAAGCACCTCGCGAGAGTAAATTTTTAGCAAATCACTGTCACTTGTATCTATGCCGCACAGGTAGCGATTTTCCAGTAAGTGTCGAAACAGGTACTGCAATCTCTCGTCAACCTCAAGCGTAGCCAGGTCACTTAGCTCACCTGATTCTCGCAACTCGGGATAGACAAACAGACGGGTGTTATCCGGGAACAGCTTGCCGAAGCCTTCAAGTATTCCGCCTTCAACTCCTTTATAGCGAGCTTCGTCAAAGATCTCACGCAGATTAATCATGCCCAGTACAATTCCGATCTGCTTGTTGGTGTATTGCCTGAAATAGGCGCGCAACGAGAAGTAGCGCGTGTAGTCGGACACCATCACACTGTAACCCAGTGCATTTAGCAGCTTTACCCGAACCGTAAGCTCTTCGGCCGGTACCTGTAAATCATTCCCCAGACTGTCGTTCAGGGAAATTTCGGCCAACACAATGGTATTGTCACTGTTTACATCCGGCAGCCTGCTAAATGCTTTTGCGCCTTGCTCTATCATGTCGACATTAAGTTTAGTGACCGGCTTGAACGACCCTCGAATGGTCAGCACATTTTTCTTGTACAGCATCTCCGCCGGTACAGCGACCGAGCCATCCGGGTTAAACATAATCGCATGGGTTTTTTTACTGCGAATAAGATGCAGGTTTACAATGCGGGTATCAAGATCCTCAAAATAGGGGCCACTAAATTCTACCGAATCAATTTCCAGTCGTCCGGAATCCATACCATCGGTCAATGAGTCCAGCAGTTTGCGCGGGTTTTCGTAGAAATAGTAAGCGCCGTAAACCAGGTTAACGCCCAATATACCCAGAGCATCCTGTTGCGCCTCGGCGGCCGAATCTCTCATGCGCACATGCACAATGACATCAGAAGGCTCGGCCCCCGGGTACATTTGTACACGCATACCGCACCAGGCATGGCACTCGTTTTTTCGATTAAAACTTTTAGCAGACACCGTTGCCGCGTAGGAAAAGAAGCGTGAAGCTCTTGGTCTGGTATCTCCTACCCGACCAACCACCAGCCCGAATTCCTTGTCAATCATAGCCTTGACGCGCGCCTTGCTCACATAGCGTCCGCCCTCCTGAACCCCGTAGATGGCGTCTGAAAACTTCATGTCGTAGGCAGACATGGTTTTGGCAATAGTGCCTGCCGCCGCACCGGCAAGGAAAAAATGTCTTGCAACCTCCTGACCGGCGCCGATCTCGGCGATAGTGCCGTACTTTCTTTCGTCGAGGTTTATTCGCAACGCCTTGTCCGCAGTGGTGCGGTTGCTGACATTCTTGTCCATTGTCTCTCCTGAGTCACGAGATGCTGTTCCATGAACCAGTGCGTGGGTGAAACCCGACACAGTTGGCGCAATCTCCAGTTTATAAAACGGCGGCCAAACCAATACTTTGAATCTGTTATTACCAAGGACACAACACCCGTTTGTTCCCGCTGGTACTACTGCGACAAAAATATAACTCATTCGACGATTGGCAATTAAACACAACCTGTGCACAGATCATGTGTACAGTACGTTGATGACCACTACTGCTCACCGTAAAAGCGCCCTGCTCGGGTGTGCAACCATGCTGGTTTCGACGGTATTCTTCGCTTCAATGCACACAACAGTTCGTCACCTGAGCGAGGAATTGCATCCTTTTCAGATCGCTTTTTTCAGAAATTTTTTTGGCGTACTCTTTCTGGCCCCGTTTATTCTTCGCCATGGAGGGCGCCTGCTTCACACCAATTATATTAACTGGCATCTACTGCGTGCAGTAATTAACGTGGTAGCCATGCTGTTGTTTTTTTTCGCGCTGTCGATCACACCGCTGGCCACGGTGCAGGCTTTAAGTTTCACCGCACCACTGTTTACCACTGTGCTGGCGGTATTGTTCCTCGGCGAGAAAGTCCGGCTGCGGCGCTGGGCAGCGATTTTTGCCGGCTTTATCGGGGTGCTGGTTATTCTTAGACCAGGGTTTCAACCGATGCAGTTTGGACCTCTACTGGTGCTGGGTTCCGCGGCCATCTGGGCAATGACCATGGTCATCATCAAACGACTTTCCAACACCGATTCACCATTGACCATTACCGCGTATGTCACCGTATTTCTGACCCTGCTGTCACTGCCGCCGGCATTGTGGCACTGGGACTGGCCAGTGGGGGTTCAATGGCTATGGCTGGTATTTTGTGCATTGACCGGCACTATCGGCCAGCTTTGTGTGGCTAAAGCGTTTGCGTTTGCCGACACCACCGTCGTATTACCCTTCGATTTTGCCAAAATCATCTGGGGATCAGCGCTGGGTTATTATATTTTCGGTGAATCGGTAGATACATTCACCTGGGTTGGAGCGGTCATCGTTTTTAGCGGTGCCACTTATCTTGCATTCCGTGAACGCGCACTGGAAAAAGCTGAACTCAACGCCACTGGCCATAGACCGTCAGACTAAAACTTCTGGCCCTGCCTGCGCCGCAATTCAATAAAGTTTCACATTCAAGCGCCGCAATGATTCTACAACTACGCAGGCCATCAGCAGGACGCAGTGTGCATTGTGTCGATTGCAATACGTCGGCATCGCTGGTGGTCCATCCAACCGATAATTACGGGTTCAGAGCAAAAGAGCGGTTCCATAACAAGACGTGACTTGCAGAGAAAGGAACCTGGTTTTAAGGGCCACGACTTTCGAGAACTGCAACGCGAATGTGCGACCGGTCTTTGGCAGCCTTCCAGCAAGGCTGTCTGCATCCGCAACTATTAGCTGGACGGATCACTAGTCCTGAAAGCTCGTGCCCGTCCGGCAACAGGTGAGTACTCAGCCGCTTCTGTCAGTGAAATTTTGCCCGCCAAATGCAGGTCGAATGTATTTATGAGGTGACATGCACTGTATCTATATATATGGCAGCAAAGATCGCACGTCATAATTGGTACCGCATCTTTCCGGGGGATTATTAGCTAATTCGGCCTTTCTTGCACAATGCACTACTCAAGGGAAAGGACATGCAACGCATTCGTATACGAGCACTGGGAGCTGTTTTGCTTCCACTAACCATTGCCGCGTGCGGCGGAGGTACAACAACATCCGTTCCAGACGCTGCCAATGGCAACACCCTGCCTTCCACACCAAACACCGCCACTTCGACGCCACCGGCAAACGGACCTGACGATAACGCCAGCCTGGAAACCCCCGAAATCGCTGCCGGTAACAATGCGCCGGTTGACAGTGAAAACACCATTACAGAGGTAATTGAGGGTACGGATTCCGGCGGCGAGGAGCAGGTTCCGCCTACCACTGTCGCAAGCTCCATCATTGATGGACGCGTGGCCGACGGTTACCTGCAGGGTGCGACTATCTGCATTGATGTAAACGAGAACGGCAGTTGTGATGAAGACGAACCGCAGACTATTTCAACGGCAGGCGGTGTGTATTCACTTGAAGTTCCGCTAGACGCTACCGGTAAGCCGGTTCTTGCGGACGTACCGGCCGAGGCTATTGACGAGGACACAGGAGAGCCTATTGGTAAAACGCTGGTATTCAGTACACCCGGTGACCAGCCATCCTTTGTAAGTCCGATCACCACTCTGGTACATCAGGAATTAAAGAACAACCCGTCTCTCTCTACCACTGATGCCGAAGCCACTGTACTGGAAACGCTCGGCTTGCCAGACGATGAAGAAACCAGTCTTTTTACCGACTATGTCGCAGAGAGTGACGCCACTGAAGAATCGCGGCGTGAGAAATTTCGTTTTCTGCATCAAACAGCGCGAGTGGTTGCATCGATGCTCGATGAAATTCGCGACAGCGTCGAAACAGCGGCGATAGACAACGGCATTGATCTGGCAGGCGACACCGAGGCTCGAAAAGCGGTACAAAAACTGGTGAGAGAAGAAGTGAAGGCACTACTGCCGGAGATCTCCGCCGCGGTCGCAGAACGAATAACAGAGATACGTGAAACCAGTGAGTTTAGTCAGGAGGCCGTAGATCTTACAGACGCGTTTGATCCGGCTGCTGTTGTGACTGAGGTGGATAGAGAGGAAACGCCACTCGATATAGTCGAGCAAATTGACGCGATAAAAAATGAACGCCCGATAACGCAAGCTTCCATGCAAGAGTTGCTCACCGCGGGAATTTACATGCTTGATGTCGACTGCGAACACAACGATGACTACGGCGATGAGGACGGCCTTGAGG
>CAYPCS010000152.1:0-8577 GCA_964409275.1 uncultured Granulosicoccaceae bacterium | reverse complement strand
ATGCGCCACAACCGAAAATACCATCAGCTGATACCACTGCCGACGGGTGAGGTTCTGGCCATTGGTGGTAATACTACGGGTGCGAAGTTTCGTGACAGCGGCAGTGTTATGGAACCCGAGGTCTGGAATCCGTTGACGGGTCAGTGGCGTGGTATGGCAAACATGGCTGTCCCGCGTGACTATCACTCCACGGCGTTGCTGCTTACCGATGGACGAATTCTGACTGCCGGTGGTGGTTACAGCTCTGGCAATGCGAATTCATCTGGCACCCACCAGGATGCGCAGATCTTTTCGCCGCCTTATCTGTTTAACAGCGACGGCACGCTGGCTGACCGGCCAACGCTTACAGCGCAGTTTGCAAGCGTGGATGTTGGCGCTGATCTGGTAGTTGATACCTCTGGCAATATCGAATACTTCAGCCTCGTTAAGATGTCGGCGACGACTCACGCGATCAATACCGGTGCCAGACATTATCGGCCGGAATTTACTTCGTCAGCCGGCAATCAGCACTCGGTAACGATCAATCAGAACCCGAACATATCAACACCGGGTTACTGGATGTTGTTTGCAGTAGATGATCAGGGCGTACCCTCCGAGGCGCAGGTAATTCGGGTGACAGCGGTTGATGTGAGACTCGATAACGTGGCGCTGTCAGGCACTGCTACGCAGTCTTCAACGCTTAGTAATTCTGTTAGCTATGAAGCGGGTAATGCGATAGACGGTGATTTGAGTGGTGCGCATGTAACCGGGTCTATGACGCACACAAAGTCCGAAGCCGGGAGCTGGTGGGAACTTGATCTCGGGCGGATCATGGAAATCGATACCATAAGGCTGTGGAATCGCACGGATTGTTGTGCCGACCGATTGTCTGATTTTAATGTGCTGGTATCGAACACGCCGTTTGCCTCGAAGAATCTCAACGCTACCAGGGTGCAGGCCGGTGTGGTTGATTTTCCGGTTGACGGTGTCGCCGGTCGGCAGACAGATATTGCCGTCAATGGTCTGGGAAGGTATATCCGCGTACAACTGCGTGGTACTAATGCGTTGCAACTGGCAGAAGTGCAGGTGTTCGGTTCGAGTCGCTCTGATCTAGCCAACGTAGCCGCAGACGGGACGGCAACGCAGTCGAGCGACCATGGTGGAGACGCATCGGGATTTTTCGCCGGCAATGCGATAGATGCAAGCAACAACAAAATCACGCATACCAGGGCTGACAAAAACTCCTGGTGGGAGCTTGATATTGGCCGCACCGTAGAAATTGATTCTATTCTACTGACCAACCGACAGGACTGTTGCAGTGACCGACTGTCTGACTTTTATGTATTCGCCAGTGAAACACCTTTCACCAGCAAAGATCTGAACACGACGCGTTCGCAAGCGGGCGTGTTTTCATCATACCATCAAGGTGCTGCAGGTAGTACTGTTGAGTTTCCGGTTGGCAGTAGAGCAAGGTATGTTCGCGTACAACTGGCAAGTAACAACCAGTTTCTGAGCCTGACTGAAGTTGCCGTGATGGCAGTAGATTTACCTGTCCCGCTGGACGTGCAGATGGTCAGCCAGAGCCCGGTGGCCAGTGGCAGCGAGCTTTCGATTACCGCATCTGCCCAGGGAAGCGGAACCTTGCGCTATAAGTGGAACTTTGGAGATGGCAGCGCCGAGACTGCCTATTCCACTGATCCTGCAATTAGCTATACGTATGCAGACGCGGGGCGCTATGTCGTCAGTCTGACGGTGCGTGATGCGCTGGGTGACGAGGTTCGGCAAACCTATACCCAGGTTATTCATGAGCCGTTGGCAAACGAACAGGCCAGTGCTTCAACTACTATTATCGAGCACAGTAACGGGTCACAGTTGTGGAACGTTAACCCGGATAACAACACCGTCAGTGTGATTGCAACCGATACGCTTGGGTTGCTGGCTGAAATTCAGGTGGGTAGAAACCCGGTAAGTCTTGCAGAGGCGCCAAACGGTGACGTCTGGGTGGTTAATCGCGGTGATGCAACGGTTACGGTAGTCAACCCGGCTTCGTTGTCTGCCACCAGCAGTATTCCGCTGCAAATGGCCTCGCAGCCATACGGCCTGGTATTCAGTGATGCAAACGCGTTTGTGGCGCTTGAGTCTGTTGGCAAAATAGCGCGATTGTCACTGGCGGGTGCGTTGGTTTCGGAGGCCAGTGTCGGTGCAAGCCCGCGACATATCACTATAGACGGTGCGCATGAAACACTATACGTATCGCGGTTCGTCACACCGCTCCTGCCCGGTGAAGATACCGCCTCACCAGTAGTGGATGATGGTGCTCGAAAGTACGGTGGTGAAGTGCTCGTGATGCGAGTGTCTGATCTGGCGGTGACTGACACAATCATCATGCAGCATATTGACCGTATAGCATCAGAGCACGAGGGGCCCGGACTGCCAAACTATCTGGGTGCTGTGGCAATCGCGCCTTCGGGGAATACCGGTTGGCTGCCATCCAAACAGGACAACATTCTTGCGGGTGCCCTGCGTGGCGGGGCTGGTATGACGTTCGACCAAACGGTGCGGGCGATTACCTCGAAAATTGATCTGGGCAACAACAGTGAAATACTCGCTGATCGCGTTGATCACGATAACGCCAGTGTAGCTTCTGCATCGGTTTTCGATCCCTACGGAATTACGTTGTTTACCGCGCTTGAAGGTAACCGCCAGGTATCATTGATTGATGTGGCTACTTCTATAGAGATTGGGCGTATCGACACAGGCCGTGCACCGCAGGGTCTTGCGCTTTCCGCGGATGGCAGTCGCTTGTATGTGTACAACTTTATGGATCGAACAGTCGGTGTTTACGATATAGCCGAGGTGGTTGCGAACGGTGCAACGGTTGCCCGCGAAATTGCCACGGTAAACGTGGTGTCCAATGAAACACTTGATGCAACCGTATTGCGCGGCAAGCAATTGTTCTACGATGCCCGCGATGATCGCCTTGCGGGTCTGGATTACATGAGCTGCGCCAGTTGCCATGCAGACGGTGAGCACGATGGTCGCGTCTGGGACTTCACCGGAGTAGGCGAGGGGTTGCGCAACACCATCACACTTAAAGGCAGAGCAGGGATGGGGCACGGAATTTTGCACTGGACCGGTAACTTTGATGAAGTGCAGGATTTTGAGGGACAAATTCGAGACTTTGCCGGCGGTAGCGGTTTAATGGAGGATGCTGACTTTGCCGGCACTTCAGAGCCGCTGGGTAACGCCAAAGCAGGTCTAAGTACCGACCTCGATGCGCTTGCCGCCTACATGACAAGCCTTGACCGGGTAGATGACAGTCCCTGGCGGAACACCGATGGCAGCATGACAAGCGAAGCGTTGGCGGGTGAGCTGGTATTTGCCACTCAAGGTTGCGGCAGTTGTCATGAGGGCCTGATATTCACCGACTCGAACGACGCATTGTTGCATGACATTGGTTCCATTATGCCAGAGAGTGGTGATCGCCTGGCCGGTCCGCTCACCGGTTTTGATACACCAACGCTATTGGGAGTATGGCGCACGGCACCCTACCTGCACGATGGTTCGGCTGATTCACTGGAAGACGCTGTAGCAGCGCATATAGATTTAACGCTGACGGCAACTGAACAATCGGATCTTGCGCAATATCTCGCGCAGCTGGACGAGAGCAGCACCGCGGCACCGCCGGTGATTCCTCCAGTCACCAGCCCGCCGGGCACTGCCGCGATCAGTAATCTGCTGGCGGCTAACAGCCTGACTATTGATGGGTCGCTGGCGGACTGGGCGGGTGTGACAAGCTTTGGTGTTGATGCGGCTGACGCATCGGGAACAAACACGATTGACTGGCGTGAAGTGTGGGTTGCGCATGATCAGGCAAACTACTACCTGGGTTACCGCACGGAAGAAGTGATTTCTGATAGCTGGGGCTATGGCATGTACATCGACACAGATGGAAATACCGCCACCGGCTTTACGGGCTTTAGTAATGAGCTGCCGGTTGGCGCCGACTTTCTGCTTGAAGGCGGAACGCTGCAGAAGTACACCGGCAACGGTACTGACTGGTCGTGGGATTTCGTCAGCTTTATAGATATACAAAGAAACGGAACCTCTGCGGAAGCGGTAATACCCGCGTCTTTGCTTGAGAACGCCACGGTGCTGCGTTTTTACATGTACGGAGACAGCAGCGCCATCAACGGTATCGGCATTGATCACTTTCCGGACACGGTCACTGACGCAAGTGCTGCAGAGCAGGATCGCTTCTTTACGTATAGTACGGCAGCAAATAACGCCAATACGCCACCGCTGGCACTGGCGCAGCAGCTGTCCGTTGCGAGGAACACGGAGTTGGTCGTTAGTCTTGCCGGCTCTGATCTGGACAACGATATACTGACTTACGAAATAGCTGATCAGCCCGTTAATGGTAGCCTGTCGGGTGTGCCACCGTTAGTGACTTACACACCGGCTGCGGACTTTGCAGGTACCGACTTTTTTACATTTGCTGTGAATGATGGCAGCGCCACCAGCACCGCAGCACTGATTACCGTAGATGTCACCGGTGGTACTCCAAATAACCTTGCAACGATTACTGTGGACGGCAATTTAGCCGACTGGAACAATATTGATTCGTTCGGTACTGATCCGCTTGATGCCAACAGCCTGAATGATGCTATAGACTGGGTGGAAGGCTGGGTTGCACACGATGCGCAGAACTTCTATATAGCGTATGTCAATGAATCGGCTGCATCGCTGTCCTGGGGTTTTGGCATCTATATCGATACCGATAACAATGCCACCACCGGTTTTAGAGGATTTCAGAACGAATATCCGGTGGGTGTGGACTATCTGATCGAAGGGTCCGATGTGCAAAAGTATACCGGCACCGGTAGCAACTGGTCCTGGGCAAGTGTCGCAACGGCACAAATCGCCCTGGCTGGTAACAATGCCGAGCTTGGCATTGCCAGTGCGATAATCGGCAATCCAGAGGAAATCAGGTTGTTTTTCCTCGGCCAAAATGCCGCAGTTGGCGGGCCTACTGATGACTTCTATCCTGATAACGTAACCAACGCGAGTGCGTCGGTGCGCTTCTTCGAGTACACCGCCAGCGATAGTCCGGTCAACCAGGTGCCAGTGGCGACTGACATGGCGTTAACGACAACCACAGACAATGCAGTGAATGTGGTACTGGAAGGCAGTGATCCGGAAGGTGAAGTTGTGAGCTTTGAAATCACTCTACAGCCATCTAACGGTGTGCTCTCGGGTGTTGCTCCCAATCTGGTCTATACACCGAACAGCGGTTTCTCTGGCGCGGAATCGTTTTCCTATCGGGTAAACGATGGTATCCACCCGAGTGCGCCAGCAGTCGTCTCTATTGTAGTGTCTGATCCTGTTGGCAGCAGTACGCAGCAATCGAATCCGGTCACCAGTATATTGGTAGACGGCAACCTTCAAGACTGGAGCGGTGCAGGTGCCTACCCGCAGGATGCCAATGATGTTGCAGACGCTGATCCACAGATCGACTGGCGACAGGGATGGATGGCACACAGCACTGACTCATTGTATATCGCCTTCCAGAACGACGGGCCGATTAGCGCGCTAAATTATGGCTATGCGCTTTATCTGGATACCGATCTGGAAGCTGGTACCGGCTTTACAGGATTCTCCGGTGAATTCGCCACGGGCAGTGATTATCTGCTTGAGGGTAGTGATCTTTATCGGTACACAGGTACTGGCAATGACTGGTCATGGCAGTACGTTGCCACGATGGATAGCGGCGTTGTTGGCGGTATTGCAGAGATTGAAGTGCCGCTATCGTTAATTGGCGACACGACAGCGATCAGTTTCTACTGGCGTGGTGACAATGGATCAGTCAATGGTACAGGTCTTGATTTTTACCCGGATGCAGCCGGGGATAAAAATGCGCCGGTGGCGAATCGTCAATTCAGATACGAGATGTAGGAGATCACTATGTCTAAAAATATTTGCCTGGCTTTTATACTGACGTTCGCACTTGTTGCTTGCGAAAGCGAGGATGGCATTATTTCTCAAGTGGCAACGCAATTGGGAGCCGCCAATGAAAACCCGTGTGCTGAACAGCTTGAATTTCAGAACGAATTAAATGGCAGTCCGGATGATACACGCCAAAGTGCCGTAGAGGTTGAGGGCGAAATCATAGTGACCGAAGAGCACTGGTATGCGGATAGCGAGATGATTTTGTTTTATACGTATGCTGACGGTGGTGAGTGGTGTAATGTCTGGAATGAAAACGGTGTGAGCTGGAATTGAGTTTTGACCGGCGGGCTATTGTGGTTGGCTATTTTTGGGAGACGATCTCCGATTAGCGAAAGCAGGAACGTCGATCTTGCTGAAACCGTGGATTGAGACTGGCCACCGGCATCGACTCATTCGTAGAAGTTGAACGTCACACTACACTAGATCCAGCGCCGTACTCTTTTTGTATAGTCGACGTATGCGCTACCAAACAGGTTTGTCAGTATTTTTTCTTCCGGAACTATCTGGCTGACGTTAAGCACCATGACAAACAACGGTAGTATGACAAGTGAGGACAAGCTGCCCAGATAGGTAGCTACAGCGATCAAAATCAACAGCATGCCCAGGTACATCGGGTTTCTGCTGTACTGGTATATGCCGGTTGTAACAACACTGCTGGTGTTTTCAGGCTTTAGCGGGTTGATGGTGGTTCGGGCTTTTCTGAATGACCATAGTGCGCTTAAATCAATAAGCAGACCTGTTATCAGTATGAGGGCCGCGATACTTGTTTGCAGCGGAAACTGCAATCGCAAGACCGGGAAGTATTTCGACAACAACCACATCGAAACAGCGGCTATAATTCCGATGACGGGCGGCGGTACCTTGAGCATGGTTTATTCCTGTCGCTCACAAAACAGGCGGTATACTACATCGATCATTTGTCTGACTCGCTCGTCCTTAATTGAATAATAAACGGTTTTACCTTCACGCCGGGTGCTGACAAGCCCTTCCAGTCTCAGCCTTGATAGCTGTTGCGAAACCGCAGCCTGTCGCGCAGCTAACATCTGTTCAAGTTCGCCTACAGTGCATTCACCTTCTACCAGGCGGCAGAGAATGATCAGTCTGCCTTCATGTGCCAGAGCTTTGAGAAAATCAGTAGCCTCTCTGGCGCTTTCGAGCATTTCATCGATATCTTCCCTCGAAGAAATGTTATCTGGTTTTGGCATCGAGACTTGTTTTGTTGCTTGCATCGACCGGTAATCGGTCGAGCATGCCGCCAAGAAGAAACCAGAAAAATTCATCTCCCTGGTAGCCGCGCAAGCGACCTACCTCCTCGTGGTTTGAAACCAGTATAAAGACAGGTGTCACCGTATCCGGTTTTATCGCTGCTAAATCCGCAGGCCATTGTTCATGTAGAAATACGCGTCGTAACGGAGCTCGCCTGCCTTCTTCGGTTTTCGCGTAAATTTCGCCAATTTCTGCGTTGAATTTTTCGCAAAAAGGACAATTCTCTTCTTCGAGCATTATGAGTTCGGTGCTCGCCGCACCGTGAGTGCCAAAAGCGGTGAGCAACAGGGCTAGCAGTGCCGGTAAATACCGGGAGCCTCGGTCAGCGTTTCGTTCAGAGCCTGCGCGCATGGGAGTGGGGTGTTCGGGAAGGTTCAGGATGTATGATGATACAACAAATTCAATGAATGGAATGCGTTGCGTGTTTCACACCTGGACAAGATGCTCTGCTGCCAGAAACAGCCGGGATGTTGCTACGCAGTTTTTATACGCGCTGTTTCCCGGTCCGGGAAAAGAATTTCGCTTATTCGGGTAAACGGTGCCTGCCGGTTGTCCTGTTTAAACAGGCAGAGCCGGTCCAGCACAGGGGCTTGAGTAACCATGCTGGAATACAGTTCGGTCAGCCACTGAAAGTACGCATTATTGTCAGGTCTGGCGCCAGACAGCGTCATGTGAAAGTTAAATTCGTCGAGCACGTACGGGTAGCCATATTTGTGAAGATATCCGGTTTGCTGCTCGTTTAATCCGGTTGAGATACGGCGTTCGATATCGGCGTCGGACAAGGGTGCGCGAAACGGCTCAAAAGTCTCAACACAAGATTGCGCGAGATGCTTCAGGGCTTGCGGTTGCTCATCGAATGCAAGCGCGTCGTAGCGGCATGTGCGCCTCGGTGCAAGACCGGAGAGTGATATTGAAGACCGGGATGTGCAAAAACGGGTGAGCGCGTTTTCGAGTTGATCGACGGTAACGCCATCGGCAAGCTCGAACGGTGCCTTGATTGTGGCGTGGAAGCCATAGTGTGCAGGCTTTTTTATATAGCTCTGCCAAACATCAGCGTCATTGAAAGCGACAGGCGGTACCGGATTGATCCATTCACTGGCGCAAGAAGCTCTGCGTCGCAAAACGGTGGCGCCAAAGTTGCCCAACGGTGACTCGTCGTCTGGCGCGAAATACAGGGCGAAACGTGCAGTCATAAAAATCGTTGTGCGTTAATTCCAGGGAGAAGTGAATGAGGCCCGAGATAAGAACTGTGCGTGCTGCTGCTCTAATTAGTGCCCATCCAGAAACAAGCGCTACTGCGGACCACCCAGGCCCGCGATCTTT
>CAYPCS010000151.1:0-8768 GCA_964409275.1 uncultured Granulosicoccaceae bacterium | reverse complement strand
TCTTAACTGAGAGCCATGATAAACATATCTTCAATAACTTCTCGGCTGGTCTGGGCAACAACACGGGAAACTTCCTCGCCGCCGTTGAACATAATCAGCGTTGAACGCCTCGGAACCTGAAGTTCTTTGGTTAGATCGGATCTGCCGTATTCATCCCAGTCTGCACGGAGAAGTTTTATGGCGGAGTATTCTGGCTTGCTGTTAATCAACGCACTCACGGTGCGTTCCTGACTTCTGCAAGTAGGTCACCAACTGGAGAGAAAACCCACCATAAACGGATTGCCGTTTTCCAGCTCCTGCGCATAGAGTTCTGGTGTGAAGTCAGTAAACCCCTCCGCAGCTGCCGGTTTAAGCACGGATAATGAAGCCAGTCCGGCCGCATATCCGAGTAGTTGACGTCTTTTCATGAATTTATCCTTGCGGGGTTTTTAAGTGAGAGATCGCAAACATAACAGAAGCCATGATATCCATAGTATATGCCACAATTTGCGACGCGTGAATGGCGTAGATGCTGGCTGCAGCGTAAAGTTCCCGGCTAATTTTACCAGTTGCGAAAGTTGACACTTCAGTGTTCGGACCATGCCTCGGCCCGTTTTTTTACGTCTCGCCAACAGTGCTGAAACTCTGCAGGTTGCGGTTGTATTTCCGGGTTTGGCAAATTGCAATGTATTGCCGATAGCCCGGGTCGTAAGGGTAAATGATCGCGCTTTCTACCCGATTTACACAGGCCGATTTACACAGGCACCCGTTGCACCGCATCATTGTGCGCCGCAGCGACCGGGATAACAGTGACAAAGTCACCTTAAAAATCTGTCGCGAAGCCGGGAGGCGATTTTCCGAACATCTCTTCGGAACCTCTGTTGATGGTAGTTGTTTCACCGTGATTTTGGGACTCAATCGGGCAGACAATGCGGATGCTAAATTCTTCTATCACTGGACGGGCCTGGTTGTATCACTGCCGGTCGAAACCCCGTGGTGTATCATCACCAACCCGCGCAGGAAAAAATATCAAATGAGTTTCACGCAGAAAACCACGGTGCTAACGCATCAAGGTGTAATGGCAATGCTCGCAGCTACCGTCGAATGCGCCGAGCAATTTGACCGGCCTCAGTACATTGTCATTGTCGACACCAGCGGAGATCCGTTGGTACAACTGAAAATGACCGGTGCCAAATTTCTGAGCCGCAAGAGTGCTACCTCCAAAGCGATGACGGCAGCATCGAATGGCCTGCCAACCACATCGGTTCCGGAGTTGGTCAGACCCGCGATAGCAGCCGCCACGTCAGGTAGTGTTACAGGGTTGGCGGGCGGACTGCCTGTCGTGGTTAAAGGCGAATTACTCGGGGGTGTTGGAATCGGCTCCGGTTCTCCCGATCAGGATCTTGCCGTCGCACGTGCAGCTTTGAGTGCAATAGATGCAGAGTTGTTTATTGAAGAGTGAGGTTCGCACGCTTGATCGGGTCTCAACTGCTGTTGCCCAACTGCCTGATTGACCAATGTTAGCCATTGCGAGATAATTTTATCCGAGGGGCAGCGATAGCCTCATGAGGCGCCAGCCGAACATTCGCATCCTGAACGTGTTTTGTACCCTGAGAGTGTTTCTTCAATTGCGTGCTCCCCGCTCGTATTTGGCAGACGCGTCAGGGACGTCCAATCAGTTAGAGGATGCAACGATGGCTTCACCTGTCCAAATTTCAATTCCCAATCTCTTTCGCTTGATCGGTACTCCCGATGCACCCGTCGTGCTGGACGTGCGCACCGATGAAGACTTTGATGACGATCCCAGGTTTATACCAGGTGCTGTGCGGCATGCATTTGATCGCGTTGATCAACTGGCCGAAAAACTGGCGGGTAGAAAAGTTGCCGTCTACTGCCAGAAGGGCCTTAAAATCAGTGAAGGTGCCGCTGCTATTCTGCGCTGCTGCGGAGTGCAGGCAGAGGTGATCGAGGGCGGTCAATTTGGCTGGCGGGATGCACAATTGCCGATGGTTCCTGCATCCATCCTGCCCGCAAGAAACGAAGCAGGTCAAACAGTCTGGGTTACCAGGGTCAGACCCAAAATTGACCGCATTGCCTGCCCCTGGCTGATCCGCCGTTTTGTCGATCCCGCAGCGCGTTTTATGTATGTCACCAAATCACAAGTGCTCAATGTAGCGGACAGATTTAATGCCGTGCCGTTTGATATAGAAGATGTCTTTTGGAGCCATCGCGGGGATCATTGTACGTTTGATACCATGCTTGAGGAATTTGGCCTGCAAACCGAAGCACTTGAGCGACTGGCAGCGATTGTCCGGGCCGCAGATACCGATAAGCACGAGAACGTGCCTCAAGCTGCCGGATTGCTGGCTGCTTCACTGGGGTTATCCAGAATGTACTCAGATGATCTGGCGCAGCTCGATAGCGGAATGCTGCTCTACGATATGTTTTATCGCTGGTCTCGTGATGCAACGGACGAAAACCACACATGGCCGGTAGCGAGTACGTCTGCCAGAGTCTCTGCAGATGGATGAAACAACCGCCGATCAAACCGCAGAAACACCCGGTATCGCCGAGGCTTTTTTTACCTGGTTAAAAATAGGGGTGCTGTCTTTCGGTGGCCCGGCTGCGCAAATCGCGTTGATGCATCGCATTATAGTTACCGAAAAAAAATGGCTGTCTGAAAAACAGTACCTCAATGCCGTAAGCTTTTGCATGCTGCTTCCAGGACCTGAAGCGATGCAGTTGGCCACGTATGCCGGTTGGCGAATGCACGGCACCATCGGCGGTTTGATTGCCGGATTGTTATTTGTAATTCCGGGTGCCATCGTGATTGCGGTACTTGCGTTGATCTATTCTGTTTATGGTGAGGTAGCGCTGGTAAACAATTTGTTTATCGGAATTAAAGCGGCGGTAATCGTTGTTGTGTTGCAGGCCTTGTTTCGAGTGGCAAAAAAATCGCTAACCTCGGCTACTCACTGGGCTATAGCCCTGCTTGCATTCACAGGGATATTTTTCCTCAACCTTTCCTACCCGCTTATCGTGTTGGCTGCTGCGTTGTTTGGTTTCTTTAGCCAGTCGTCAGAGCCGGACACAGTCAGAACCAGAGCACCTGATAGTGAAATGCTAGCGGCCACATTTAAAACAGTGGCTCTGTGGCTCGTCGTCTGGGCTTTTGCTCCGCTAGTTGCGGCGTTGTTTACAGACCATTCTGTGTTAGTGCAGGTCAGTGCTTTTTTCTCGAAACTTGCTGTGGTGACCTTTGGTGGTGCCTATGCGGTTCTGGCATACCTGGGGCAGGAAGTAGTGACTGACTATGGCTGGTTGAGCGCCGGGGAGATGATGGACGGATTGGGTCTCGCCGAAACAACGCCGGGTCCGTTGATACTGGTAACCGAATTTGTCGGATTCATAGCGGGCTACCGCGATGGCGGCACAGGCCTTGGGCTCGCTGCTGCTCTGCTAACACTGTGGGTCACATTTGTGCCCTGCTTTTTGTGGATTTTTGCGGGAGCGCCGTATCTTGAGTGGATTACTGATCAACCGAGATTAAAAGGCGCCTTGTCTGCTATTACCGCTGCTGTTGTTGGCGTGATATTAAATCTTTCGGTGTGGTTTGCGCTGCATGTGTTGTTCAATGATGTCAGCAGAGTGATAACCGGTCCGCTGCAGTTGTGGGTGCCGGACTTGCTTTCCCTGAACTGGATAGTGGCAGTACTGGCCATACTGTGCGCAGTTGCCGCCTTCCGGTTTCAGTGGGGAATTGTCAGAATCCTGGTGTGCTCTTCGATATTGGGTTTGATACTGACATCGATTGCTTAGGCAGCAATGATCGATGTTTCAATCGATCTTTTTTATCAAAACGTGCCAGCTAACCAAATGTGTTCGCAAATGAAGTCTCTAGTGCGAATAGCCGTCCGTATTTTTCTCAACCCACCGATGGCTGTCGTCGTTCAGGGTTTCTTTTTTCCAGAATGGCGCGCTTGATTTAAGTTCTTCCATCAGAAAACGGCAGGCATCAAACGCGGCTGCCCGGTGCGCGGACCAGCATGCCACCAGAACGATTGGTTCACCTGGTACAATATCGCCCACCCGATGCGCGATTAGCACTTCCTGCAATGGCCAGCGATCATTGGCGCTGTCGATAATGCGTTGCAGCTGGCTCTCCGTCATACCGGGGTAGTGCTCAAGCGCCATCGCGCGAACCTCATCGCCCTCGTTGAAATCGCGCATTGTGCCGACAAACGTGGCAGTGGCCCCGAACTCGCCCGAGCGGAGTTCTTGCTGCTGGTGAGCCTGCAGGGTTTTCCAGGGATCAAACGGGCTGGTGAACAAGCTCACGGCCATGGTCTAGCCTCCGGTGACCGGTGGAAAAAAAGCAACCTCATCGCCATCCGCAACCGGGTAGGCCGGGTTCGCCTGGTTCAAATTCACTGCACACACGGTGTTTTCCGGCATTGGCTTGCCGTTGGCAACGTTGTCCCACACATCTGCGACGGTGTGAATATCGGTGGCGCTGATATCCAGTTCACTTTGGTCCAGGTATTCACGCATACTTGCAAAAAATTTAACTTTAACGGTCATAAAGGCATTATGCCTTTCGCAACGAGCCGTGCAATCGCTGTGACTCCAAATAACCGCCTGATTGGAAAAAATAATGTCTGAACTCACACACTTTAACCAACGCGGTGAAGCGCACATGGTCGATGTAGGCGATAAAAAAGTCACACATCGAGTGGCGGTTGCGTCAGGCCAGATTCAGATGGAGGCCGCTACTCTTGCCATGATTGTCGAAGGTAACCACCGCAAGGGAGACGTGCTGGGGATTGCCCGAATTGCCGGGATTATGGCGTGCAAACGAACCAGCGAGCTCGTGCCCCTGTGTCATCCGATTGGACTGACCCATGCCGAGGTGGATTTTTCCATTGATGAATCGGACCACATTATTACCTGTACCGGTCGCACGGAAACTCTTTCACAAACCGGTGTCGAAATGGAAGCACTGACCGCCGTTCAAGTGGCGCTGTTGACTATTTACGATATGTGCAAGGCAGTGGATCGCGGAATGTGCATGAATAATATCCGCCTGCTGGAGAAACTCGGCGGCAAATCCGGCCACTGGAAAGCGCCGTAAAACAGGGAATGATCGAATACGGATAACAAAAAAGGCGGGTTGACGACAGGGGGTTGCCTGTCGGCCGATACATCAATAGCTGGCGACGCTTTACAGCGCAGCACAACTTTTTCCAGGCAATGTGCCTCTTTTGTGTTTCAACCAGAGTCAAGCTGATGCACAATATCGTGTATTACGAGAGCGCCATGTTCACACTCTGTGGATTCTTCCACTGCGCCGCCCTGATCCGGGCCCGGAACCAATGAAATTGATAAAACGACTTATTCTGGGAACTATTGCCGTTGTCGCAATCTTGTTGATTGTGGGTACTTTGGTAATCAAGAACCTGGACCTCAATCGGCATAAAGACCGAATCCAGCAAGTGGTGCTGGACAAGACCGGCCGCGAGTTGCAGATAAACGGCGAGATCAGCGCCACCCTTTTCCCGTGGATCGGATTTTCGCTCAACGATGTAGTGTTTGCCAACGCCGAAGGCTTTAGCGGCGATGTGTTCGGCAAGGTCACCTCCAGTGATTTGAAAGTGCAGTTACTGCCCCTGCTTACAGGCAGCGTGAACGTCAAGCTGGTGGAGTTAAAAGGGCTTGAACTGAACTTGCAGCGCGACGCCGACGGCAAGACCAACTGGGACGATCTAATGGCCACCACTGCCGTGGTTGAAACCGACAACGGCACCGACGATGTAGTACAGGAGGTAGAGGCAGGTGCGCCGGTGGTTGCTGCATTGTCCGTTGGCGGGCTGGTTGTTTCAGACGCTTTGGTTCGCTGGGACGACAAGCAGGCGAATACCGACGTCGCACTTGATGCATTTAATCTGACAACCGGTGCTATCAGTCTGTCCGAGACATTCCCTTTTGATACCGATTTCAATGTCGCGAGTAACAGCGTGGGTGTTGCCTCACAAGTGAAGGCTTCGGGCAATGTAAACATCAATCTGGCAGACAATGTCTATCAACTCACCGGCTTGCAGCTTAACACCAGTGCGACAGGCGCAATCCTTCCCGTAGAAAACCTGGCGATAGCGCTGGGTGGTGATCTGGTCACCGATCTGAACTCGCAAACCCTCGATTTTTCATCCATCAACGGAGAAATTGCCGGCGTACCGCTGCAAGGCGAAGTGCATGTCACCAATATGCTGGAAACGCCAAGTGTGTTTGGAGAACTGTTCAGCGGGCAATTCGATGCGGCCGGTCTGCTTGATCAATTGCAGATTCAGTTGCCGGAAACGTTTGATCGCACACTGTTGGGTGATGCCGGATTTGCGGTTAAGTTTCAGCAGTCGGATGATCAACTGTTGATTAACAATATTGCCGTCAACTCAGGCGGCATCAATATTGGCGGAGATTTTCAGGTAACCAATCTGCAACGCTCGGCCGTCATCAGCGGTACTCTGGCCACCGAAGATTTTAATCCCGGCCCCTGGGCAAAGTCGTTTGGTGTTGAGCCGTCTGACTCGGCAGTACTAAAAAATGCACGTCTCGGCACATCCATCCGACAATCGGGACAATTGCTGACACTCAACGATCTCACTCTGGTGCTTGATGATTTTACTCTGGACGGTGATATAGAGATTGCCGATATCAATGCTGCAACGCCACCGGTTAAATTTGCGTTAAAGGGAACCGAGATCGATCTTGATCGCTATCTCCCGGTCACGGATGAAAGTGCGGATGAAGCCGCCACCGACACCACTGCGCCGACGCCATCGAACGAACAAAGCACCACGCCGCTGCCGGTTGAGCTGCTGCGTGAACTCGATATTGCCGGTGATATCAGTCTGCAAAAACTAAAAGTTGCAGGAGTTACCGTATCAGACATTATGCTGCCGCTGCTGGCCAGCGAAGGCCGGGTAGAGTTGAATGAAGGCAAGGCCCAGTTATACGACGGGACTTTCTTTTCTTCTATCGCACTCGATGCGGCATCAGAAGAACCGCTGCTGACAGTGTCCACCAACCTTAACGGCATCCAGGCTGAACCGTTGTTGCAGGATGTACTACAGGACGATGCACCGCTCTCTGGCACAGGGATCATAAGTGCGGATGTATTAGCGCGCGGAACAACAGTAGAAGATATGCTTGCCAGAGCCTCCGGTGCGATCACCACCCGGTTTACCGACGGCGCTGTCAACGGTATCAATATCGGGCGCGAGATCCGGCGTGGCAAGGCACTGCTCAGCGGAAATCAGTTATCTGCGGTTGAAAGTGAAGTGAAAACCGACTTCACCGAGCTGAGTGTGTCCGCTGAAATTGCCGATGGTGTGTTGCAGAGCAACGATCTTGATTTTAAATCACCGCTGTTGAGATTGTCAGGCGAAGGCACGGTAGATCTGGCTCAACAGGCTGTTGATTATGTGCTGCAGATTCTGGTTACCGCTACAGGCGAGGGTCAGGGCGGCAAAGAACTGGCCGATCTCAACGGTCTGAAATTGCCAGTGCCCATTCGCGGCAGCTTCGATGAGCTATCGGTCGATTTTACCGGTGTGCTTCTCAATGGCTTAAAATCAGATTTAGTCAATCAGCTGAAAGCCAAAAAAGACGCCTTGCTCGGTGAGCAAAAGGCAGCGGCTGCAGCAAAATTAAAGGCCAAAGAAAACGAACTAAAAGCGCGCGCGCAACGCGAACGCGAGGTTGCTGAAGCAAAGCTAGCCGAGAAAAAACAAAAGCTGGCGCGTGAAGCCGCCGAGAAAAAAGCCGAGCTAAAACAAAAACTCGCCGAGGAGAAAAACGCGGTTAAGGACAAGCTTGAAAATAATCTTAAAAAAGGTCTGTCCAATTTACTGGGTAACTAGGAATTTACGCGGCATAAGCTCTGCCAGACCATTGCTTTGAGTCATGGGTAAAACAGCAGAGCTGAAGGCGCCACTGCCGAATGCAGTGGCCAGCAAAAAATTCTCAAAGCAGGTATTGAAGTGGTTTGATGTGCACGGCCGCAAGCACCTGCCATGGCAACAGAACCCGACTGCGTACCGAGTCTGGATATCCGAGATTATGCTGCAGCAAACGCAGGTAACTACGGTAATTCCATACTTCGAAAAATTCATGACGAGCTTCCCGGGTTTACAGGACCTGGCAAACGCAACACAGGATGAAGTGCTGCAACACTGGTCCGGGCTGGGTTATTACGCCAGAGGTCGCAATCTCCACAAGGCGGCAGTCACCGTGATGGAAAAGCATCAGGGCGAGTTGCCGCTCACTATCGAGGAACTGGTGGACCTGCCGGGCATCGGTCGCTCTACTGCCGGCGCTATCCTGAGCCTTGCCCATGGCAAGCCAACCCCGATACTCGACGGCAACGTCAAACGCGTGTTATGCCGTCATTTTGTGATTGATGGTTGGTACGGAAAGACTGAAGTCGAACGCCATCTGTGGCAGCTAGCCGATGCAGTGACACCCGTCCGGCAAACCGGCGCGTTTAACCAGGCAATGATGGATTTGGGTGCCACACTGTGCACCCGCAGCTCACCCGATTGCGAACGCTGTCCGCTGCAAAAGAGCTGCGAAGGCTTTGCGAAAGGCACCCCGACCGACTGGCCTCACCGTAAACCAAAGAAAGAAAAACCAAAACGGCAAACCTGGATGACCCTGATTGAAGACCCGGAAGGTGCTGTGTTGCTGGAACGTCGGCCGCCAAGTGGTATCTGGGGTGGTTTATGGGGTTTTCC
>CAYPCS010000150.1:0-8946 GCA_964409275.1 uncultured Granulosicoccaceae bacterium | reverse complement strand
CCCAGACCAGCCGAGAAGTTATTGAAGATATGTTTATCATGGCTCTCAGTTAAGAGCCTGCAGAGCAGACCCACACTGCAACTGCGCAACAACGCCAAAACGGATCAGTAGTTCACTACTGATCCGTTTTCTCTCCCTATATGGTTTACTACACGAACCAGGCAATCGAAGGCGAAAGTCAATTGATTTGCGCTGGCAATTAGTTTGCCGCTGCCGACCTTGTCAATGAAGCCGACCGTCTAAACGCCGTGCACAACTTCAAGCGCCAGTTCAGCCCGACTGGTTACACCCATTTTTGAATAAATCGACTGGGTTTGATTGCGCACCGTTGCCGGCGCTACTCCCAGTATGCGAGCCGCGACCTTGTGACTGTTACCGTCCGCCAGTAACCGTGCAACTTCCTGTTCACGTTGAGTCAATAAATCAAACCGGGTCAGCTGTCTGAATGTCAAACGATGCAGTTGCATATTGTTAATACCGGGGGCTGGTCCACAGTTGACGATTAACTGCCTGTCGACCAACACATGCTCACCCGGTACAAGAATCAGGTTACGGATGTGCTCGGGCAAACGATCGCCTTTCCAGTCTGGCCAAAGATAGCCTGTTTTTTCGAGTAATTTCTGCAGACCAAATATGACAATACCGTCTTCATTGACAAGTATTGAGTTCGATTTACTGTCACTTTTTTCTTCTATAACGGCAGTAGAAAAACGCATTGCTGATGACAATTGATCAACTGCACACTTTATAAAATCGAGCTCTTCAGCTGACCATGAACGACTTCCGGGCCCGCCACGATAACTGGAGAGAAAAAACGATGCAGCGCGACCGTGGCGTGCATGCATGGCAGTTGCCATTTTATGTAGACCGTAGTTATCGGCCAGCGAAATCATGCCGTCAGTTTGCGATTTTCCACTGCGGTCGTAGACAGCGATCTGTGCCGGGTTCTTACGCATTGCTGCCGCCAGTAAATCTTCCTCGGCGATCTCGCACCAGCTCTGGTAGTAAGCGTCAGTAAGATTGTGCGAACTCTGCGCATGTATATCGACTTCGTCTAATTTAAGTTCGGCCCAGCCGTACCAGGCGCAATCAAACCCAACGGTTTCCGACAGTCTTTGCACGGCCCAGCTCGCCAGTCCCTGAGCATCATTGTGCCGGGCAAGCTCGTTCAATTCGCCAACAAACCCCGAAAACTGCCGTAAGCTGCTTCGCATTTGTTTCCCCGTACGCTATTCCGGCGGGTTGTCCCGCAGGGTCTTCAACTCTCTATCCTGCGCTGCCGGAATCATGACTATATCGGAAAAAACCGCCGCAGGACCGCTATGCCCGGGTTTTTCTATCTTGCCCTGAAGACATCTGAGGTAAAAAGTTTGTCAAATAACCTTCAGGACCAGCTACCCAATCGGGCGAGCAGCATGATCAGCGCCATGCCTTTTCCTCCCCAGTGTACGATGAACCGGGTAATGGATCATCCCTGGTAAAAGCATTCAGTAAATTGCGCATGATGGTGGCAACATTGTTGTCACCGCCCTTGCAAGGCAGCGCCTGACTCCAGGCGATTGAGCCCGCCGCAAAGACAACGCCGTTGTTTGGGGTATTGAAATAGATCATATCTCCGCGAACCTGCGGGTCTTGAGATCCGCCTCGACCAGGAAATGCATAGCTGATCTCCTCCGATACCAGAGGATAATTGTCGGTATGACCACAACTTGCCGCAAGTAAAAGGGTATGAGGAGGCGTACCCAGCGCCAAATCGTAGCGATCTAGCTCCACACCCGCTGCTCCGCCGAGTGCAAGACCGAAGTCACCAATCAATTCTTCGTCGCCGATCCCTTCAAAAATCCAGGCCACTCGTTTGTGAAAACTGTCTGGCATACGTTCGAACGGTTCGGATCGATCCATCCCTTCAGCGGTAAAACCAAGCCCGACAAGTTTCTGCGGTGCACGACCGCGCGAGCGCCAAAGTCCGGATCGTTCACCCGTCGAGGCCAGATAACCCTCGCCCGCCTCTGCCTGCCACGCTCGAGAGCCAACATCGAGTTTCCGGACCTCGATGCAGGCAGGGTCATCGGGGACCGTTGAAGTGACCCAGTAATAACCGTTGCCACCAAGGTACATCATTCGCCCACCGGCAGTCAGGTACTGCTCTGTTGCATCGAGCATATGCTCGGAATAGTATTCCGGATGAGTTACATTCAATACGGTTTTATAGGGCGATAATGCATCCGCGCCTTCTGCATGAACATCGTGATCGGTGATAAGGTCGTAGTCGAAGCCTGCGTGTTCAAGCCACCACAACAATGATAAATCGGCAGGTAATGCCCACGGAAAAGTCATACCTGCCATCCGATATCCGGGACGCGTATTTAATATAGGCCTCTTCCATGAGGAATAACAAACTCCCGCACCATCTGAATGGTGATCATAGGTGGAAAGACCAAACTCCTGCAGCTTGTGGTATTCAATATCATCAGCCGAGACAACCGGTGTATGCGCAACAATTGCCTGAGTTATTTGCCCCTCAAAGCTCAAGTGTTCGTTAGCATAGGCAAGGTAGGTAAAAGTAGACATCTGTACGGCAATTTTTGCACGTGGAGTTTGCGGCCTGACGATCACCGGAATTCGATCCGTTTTATCTCCGGCAGTAACCCGCAACGCATATACACCGGACTTTAAAGACGGGGACGGAGTCCAGCTAATTACCGGAGACCAGCCGCAATCGGTCAGTGCATCTTCATGAAAAGAAATGCCACCATACTGTGACGGGTTAAGTCGAAAACTGTCATCACGTCCCTGCCAGTTCCAGCCGGTCATAGCTCGTACCGGACGATTGACTCCTTCAGCGTGCAAACCGTAAGGACCGATATCGACAATCCGGTTACCAATACCTGAATCTGTAAATCCGGCAGTGGTGTCCCAATAGGCTAGTGAGTTATCCGGTGGAGTACCCTGCGGTAGTTGCCCTTCAGCCAGCCCTGCCATCTCATCGGCAGATAAGACACGATCAACTATCCCCATGCGGTCCAGTTTGCCGTTATAGAGCATGGACACAAACTCTCCACGCTCCGGATTGCGCTCATTCGCCCCGGCAATAATAAAACCCGTATCTGCAAACCGGGGGGTACACCGCAGTTTTTCAACGACATGGCTATTGTGATCAACCGGTGTTACCGGGCCGATACTGGAGTTCCACGAATTCTGCACTGAAATCTGCCGCAACCGTGTTTCCCCGGTTTGGTGATTAAAGCTCGCTGCAACCAGCAACCATACTTTGGGAACCAGTGGTGCGTCAGACGTTACCTGATCAACGCTCAGGCCATCACCCACCCAGAACTCAAGCTTGCCTTCAGGGTTGATACCTAGTGCATAACCTTTGGAATCATTAACCGACCAACGACCCATAATGGTCTGACGTGAGCCACCGGGCATCGACGGCCAAATAAATGCGTGCAAGGTAAATGAACCTTCGCAGCTGAGTTTGTGCTGTTTATCTGCTACGCGGGCAAAAGAACCGTTTTGCGTATACTGGCGCCTAACCGCCACAGTGTCAGGTAAATCTGTGGCCAGGACCTCTTCAATAAAACCCGGGCCCTCCGGGTTATAGTCGCCATGTACCAAACGGACAATATCAATACCGGCTTCGACAGTTCCTTCCGCCGAGACCATAAAGTCAACGGGTTCACCCGCTCTCGCCGCCAGCGGATCACTATAGCCGAAGAGCCGAATATCGGTCATGCTCAGCTCTCCAGCAAGTCGTTTACGCGCAGCAAAAATACAGCATGGTAGGCATCGTTTAACGAGCTGTACTGTTTATCATCCACCACACGCGGTGGCATTCCACGATTACCCGAAACAGCCATAATACGATAGATCTCCTCCCCGTCCTTTAGGCGCATGATCACATACTTGTCTGCCATTTCTGCACGTCGGAAATAATTAAGCACTCTTGCCAGCGCATCCGAGTGATGGCCCAGAGGATCCGCCTTGTGCTCGGCAATTAGCTCGTTGGTGATCATCGGCTTCAATCGATCGCGCAAGCGTTTATAAAAACGCCGATAATAAAGCGCTTGTTTATCGTGTACATCAACGGCCTCTTCAGGCATAGCTTCACCTCCCTTCTCTGTTCTTTGGGCGCGGCGTTCCCCCGCTTTGCGTTTGCGAAAATCACGAAACTGCTCGCGTGCACCGGTTAACCCTTGACGCGCAAAGATGGTCACGATCAACATAATGGCCGCAACGAGAATAATACGTAGCGGACCAAGCTCAATCATGCCTTTATCAATAAGAGTGACGATCGCAGCCCCTAGAACCGCACCTTCCGCGCGTCCTAGACCGCCAATTACCATCATGGCAAATAACAACAACAGTTGATCAAGTGAGAAAATGTTGGGAGAGATTGACCGGTAATACATCGCGTAAAAAGCACCAACAACACCCAGCGCTGCAGAGGAGATCACAAACACTTGCAACCGGGCGCGACGAAAGTCTATTCCTACCGCTTCACAAAATGATTCATCTTCCCGGCTACCACTAGACGCACGCAACAATAGTCCGAGCCTTTCCGAATTAACCAGACGCCACACCAGCAACGCACCAAGCAGTAAACAAAACGCTCCTGCAAAACCGAGCAACAAACCGGGGCGTTGTAAAAACCAGGCTTCCGGTATAAAGCTGTCTACCTGGGTGATCGCACCATTGGTTGTCGTGAGTGCGCGCAACTGCACCACAAACACACGACAAATTTCTGCAACCCCCATGGTAAGCAACGCATAGTAAAGCCCGTCCAGTCGCGTGGAAGGTGCCGCCAGAACAGCACCTGCTATGAAGCCGATCAATGGACCAATGAGCAACATGAATGGCCATGGCACACCGAGATACACGTTGGCAGCGGCAGCGCTGTACCCGGCTACACCGACAACCGCAAGCGTTGCCAGCGAGAAGATACCTGCGGTGCCTACGATAAGCGTCCACAACACATTGATTGCCGCATAAATGCAGAATATCGATACAACGGATATCATTGAGTTGGACAGGAATGGAGTTACAACAACCAGCAGCACCAGAGCAATACTCCACCACAGCGGCTTTTTATCTGCGAGTACCCGCTCTCGCTGCAAGTTCTTCGGGTTATGTGAATCGCGCCATTTAAGCCAGTGTCTGCGTGTAAAGGGTACCCGTGAGCGGATGCGTTCTTGCGAACCGTCAGGGTGACCTTTGACCTCCCATGGACGACGCCCGGTCTTATAATACGTACGATCCGTCATTCGCGCGTATCGTCCAGCAATCCACCAATACCGCGTGGTCGGACTATCAACACAAGGATAATAAAAGCGAAGGTAGCAGACATCACATAGCGCTGCCCCAGAAACGGTACCGCACCTACTATTGCTTCCAGAAACCCGATAAGCAAAGCACCAATCATCGCCCCGGGTACAGAGCCAAGTCCGCCGAGCAAAGCGATAGTCAGTCCTTTCACCAGTGGTACAACACCCGAAGTTGGACTGACAAAAATAGTCTGGCTTAGCAGGGCAGCAGCCATGCCTGCAAGTGCACCGGTTAACATCAGAACAGGAAGGGCCGTTACCTGTCTGGAAATACCGGAATAGGCGGCGCCTTCAGCGTTTTGCATCATCGCCCGCACTTCAAGCCCGCGACGCGAGTAACGAAGCCACGCAATTGTCAGTGCCATGATTACTGTCGCACCAACGATGGTACCCGCTTGATCATAGCGAATCTTCGCGCCCCAAATTTCCCAACGCCCAAAACCGAAGATCTTCGGCAGCCCCTGATTGCGCGGCCCAAAGAAATAGAGCAGGCCCTGCACGGTGCCTATATTCAGCGCCAACGTGATAATCAAGGCGCGTACCGGATAATTCGGTTTATCGTGTATAGGTAAAAACGCCAACGCATAAATGACAGCGCCACACAGTGCCCCGGCAATCAGTGACGACCCCACCAGAGCGGTAGCCATTACACCCGAGGCAAGCGCAGTTTTACCAAACGTTGCGGCAATAACAGGTTTTAATGCACTCGTAACAACCCACGCAGCGTAGCCTGAAATAGCGAAGGTGGCCCCGTGGGCCATATTGATCATGCCGACACTCGACCACAGTATCGAAATACCAATGGCCATTAACGCGTAAATTGCAGCAAGATTCAGCGCATAGACCAACAACCCCGGATCCATCAAACCAGCTCCATCAAACCAGCTCCACGTGACCGACGTCACCACGCATACGACCTGCATGCATACCAACAACGCGATCTGCTCGACCCGTTAGCAAACTAACATTCTGCTCGGCAACAATCATCGCGCCTTCAACCGGCAGTGCCCACAATGCCTCCATCACCCGCTTTGAAATTTTGGGGGCAAGTCCAAGTGATGGCTCATCGATCAAATACAGACTGGCATCCGCCATTAGCATGCGTCCGATTGAAACCATGCGACGCTCGCCCCCGGAGAGCTTTCCTGCGAGGTTGTCTTGCAGTGGTTCAAGCGCGGGGAAAATAGTATAGATCTGTTCAATACGTCGATGCCTTTCGCGCCATGCAATCTTTGTGTGTGCACCACATTCAAGATGCTTGCGCACGGATAAACCGGGGAAAATCGCATCCCCCTGAGGGGCGACTGCGATACCCATTTTTATAAGCCCGGGAGTACGACGGCCGGCTCCCAGTGAGCGGCTGCCACCAATCTCTGTGCCGTTAAATTTGATCGATCCCTGTTGCCAGCCAGTCATGTGGGTGATGGCACGCATCAGGGTGGTTTTACCATGACCGTTTAAGCCAACCAGTCCAATGCGCTCACCGGCACGTACGGTTAAATCGATTTCGTGTAGTACTCGCAAGGGACCATAGCCTGCGGAAAGCTGACTTATCTCAAGCAATTCAGAGCTCAAAATAAGCAGCCTTGACGCGTTCGTCCGCGAAAACCTGCTCCGGTGTACCGTTGGCGATTACCTCACCCAGATCAAGCACAATCGCAGAATCTGCGACAGCAGATAACAATTCAAGCCGATGTTCAATCAGCACCAGACTGATGCCGAACTCGTCAACCAGCCTGCGCATGATGACATCGAGTTCATCAATCTCTGCGTTGATTAAACCTGATGCAGGCTCATCCATCAGCAACACAACCGGTTGTCGCATTAGCAGACAAGCGAGAATCAGCTTACGACGATCAAACGCACCCAACACGGAGGCCGGAGTGTCCCACGCAATGTGGAGATGAACCAGCCGCGCTGCCCATTCAGCATCGTGCCGACTCAAATAAGGCTTACTTGCTTTACGTACAGCGAGGAAAGTTTCACCGATGGTCAGTGTGGTTGGCACAACCGGGCTTTGATAAGTGCGTCCAAGCCCCAGGCGCGCACGTTTTAAAAAAGGCAAACGGGTGATATTTTTGCCCTTAAGAAAAATACTGCCTTCGTCGCAACTGTAGCGCCCGCACAACACTTCAAACAACGAAGTTTTGCCGGCGCCGTTAGGACCAACCAGCCCGAGAATATCTCCCGGGTTGGCGGTAAGGCTCACCTTGTTAAGTATCTGCCGGCCAGCCAGTGCAAGGCTGACCTCTTCACAGCCAAAGAGCGCGTCGTTCACCGTTAATAGAAAGCCCGATTGCCTAACTAATCTTTCTATGCAGCTCTACTTCATCCACGGGGCTTTTTTGAACGGCTGCTCGGCGAACGGCTCTGGTGCAATGATGGTGTGCTGGTCGTCCTGAATCTGAAAAAACAGGTGCGCCTGCCCGGCTTCCGGATCGTCAGTCATATTCGGATAGCTGATACCCGAATTAGTTTCCGGATCATTTTTATAGAAACCGTTAATACCGCGGTATTCCATTGCTCGAATCACATCGCCAACTTCATCGAACTTTGAAGGGTCACCGACTTCTTCCCAGGCAGCAGCAAGCATGTTGATGGCATCGTAACCGCCGCCGGTATAGACCATTCCCATCGTACCCGGAAACTTCTTGCGATATTTTTCACGAAACTCGTTGCCCTGGTCATCGGCGTATACACCGTACACCGTACCCCACACCATGCCCTCACCGGCACCTTGCGCCAGGTCGAGAAACTCCGGTTGTGAAGGACCATATTGTAAATACACGAGCGCACCAGGCACTGGATCAAACGCGTACTGTTGCGCAAATGCTGCAAGCTCTGCGGCAACCCAGTGATCAATCATGATTGCAGCAGCATCGGTGTCTTGTAACGCCCGTATCACTGGCGCCCAGTCCTGAACCGGAAACTGAATATCGGTAATCTCGGCGACTTCCCAATCACCACCGGTTTTTGCAATTTCTGCCTGTGTGGCTTTGCTAATTAATTGCGTATAGGAAATCTGTCCCTGAACAATATGAACCTTGTTGTTCTTTGGCTCCCACGCGCCGGACTTTTTCATATCTGCCAGAAACCGGACAAAACCGGTGCCGTACCAGGCTTCGGGTACATCGAGTTGAAAGATATTGCGGTATTTTTCTTTGTCGCCCTGATAGAGATCAACACTGATAGAGGATGTATTGCCGTGAACATACGGGATGCCCGAGGGCGCTGCCGCATCCATTGCGGGCTGTGGAATAATAGTAAACGCAGAAGCTATGGCATGAGCCCCGCCTTCCACCAGCGCCTGAATTCCGGCAACGTTTCCCTCCGGAGTTAGCATATCGAGGTCAATTATTTTGGCTTCCAGCTGTCGACCCAGTACACCGCCGTTGGCATTGATTTCTTCAATTGCCATGGTGGCACCGTTGGTCCAGTCCTGATGATCAGCAACACCAACAGGGCCAGACTGAGCCGCAGGTATACCCACAACAATGGGGTCCGCTGCCATCGCGGGAACACTGATGCCGGCAGCCAGTGCGATACTAAAAAGTGTTTTGCCGGATAAGCTGCGTATGAATGCTCGTCTACTCGGATTTATCATATTATTCCCTCCAAACCT
>CAYPCS010000149.1:0-9643 GCA_964409275.1 uncultured Granulosicoccaceae bacterium | reverse complement strand
TGCCAAACTCCTGGTCGACCTCGTACCGGGCGGTAGCAGTTACCCGGCCAGGTTTCACCGAACGGGAGACACTCTATATTTCTGGACAGTCGACACCGATCCCCTTTTTGCCAGATGCGCATACCACTGGGGAAGTCTCTCTGATGCCGACAAGAATGTCTCTTTCAATCTTGTTGCCACACATCCTGAAACAGGTGTAGTGGCGATGAACAGGAAAATAATGACACTTGGTGATTTTGCCGAAGACCCCAATTACGCCTGCGCCGGATTTAACGGCTCGATAATGCAGGTTTATGAGCCGATCTGGGCCACAGGGTCTGCCACCGGAGAGCAGAAGTTTGTCCTGCACTTTGACAGTTTTGGCCTCGGCCCGGATCGTGTCTGGTCGACAGATGGAACTGAAGCCAACACCAGTCTGCTGGAAACCGGACAGATTGAAGAACAATCGATTTTTGCGGGCGATAAGGTGTTCTTCGCGACTAGTGACGGGCTCTCGGTATCGGATACGTTTTCCGGTGATAGACGCAAGCTGTTTGAATCAAGTGAAGGGTGGTACCCCGACATCAAACAGATTGTAAGGTCACCGGCACGACAAGCGACCTTTGAGATAAGTGTGGGACCGAATAGAACCCAGATCTGGACCTACGATCTAGATACGGATGAATGGGCAAAGAAGTTTAGTATAAAGCCCGACGACAACATATACGTCCACAATCAAACGCTGTTGGTCGACGGGAACAACTTGCTCAGTCTGGGTCGGACCGTTATTGATTATGAGTCGGCACTGGGGTTAAGCAGCACCTTCGGTGATGTGACATCATTTGAAATACTCTCCGACTCAGCACCAACAATTCATGGAGATAATAATGACCGGCTTTTTTACAGTACCACTGATTTTTCGGTTGAGCCGCAGATCACCACAATATGGAGCTACAGCGAAGAGCGGATCGAAAACCTGTTTTCAATTTCGGTATCCGGCTTGCTAAACAGGAAAGTAATAGCCGGGCACGACGGCCGTATTTACGTTTCGGGTACAAGAGATCTACGGCAAGGCCCCGATATCAATTCGAGCCTTGAACTCTGGTCATACGATTCGCAGACCGGCCAATTGGTTAAATTGTCTAGTGGTGACTGGTATTCCTACCTGACTGGCAACCCCGTCACAGATGAAGGCTACGTTTTTAGATACTTGAGTACTGCCGATGGATTGATATTCATCAACCTTACAGAAGATTCGGGCCGCGAATTATGGTTTACCGATGGCACACGCGAAGGCACGCGACAACTGGCGGATATCAATCCTGGAACAGGCAACAGTGACCCGCAAAACTTCTATTACAGTGGAGAGGCTATTTATTTCTCCGCCAATGATGGAATGCACGGCCACGAGCCCTGGATGGTACCGGTTTCGAGGTAGTGTATCGTGTGGCCCACTAGCCTGCATTATTTCCGCTGAATGGTGAATAGACAGTCTGCAGAAATAAAAATGATCTCGAACCTGGGTTTGGATCTATGAAAATAGACATTTGCTTTAATATTCACCGTCGCCTTGTGAATAATGCAGGCTAGGGCAGCGGCCCATCCAGCCAGGCAACTCCGCTTTCGCGAACGATGACCCTCATGGTTGACACATTACCAGCATCGCCAAGCTCACCTCTAAAGAGGGCAATGCCGCCAGGCTGGATGACCTCTGGTCCTTCATCCTCCTGCCTGGGGCTAGCCGCTCCGGTTACTTTAACTGGTTGTCCGATCTGATTGAGGGCAACAACGTCCACATCTGACAATGAAAACGGAATCGTGCCGTTGTTTTGTACTTCGATAGTAAACCATATACAGCAGCCAGCCTCGTCTACCGTGTACGACAAGGGAAGAAATGACAGCCCTTCAACAAGATCACCCGCCCTGGCTTTAAGGTCTGTGATTTCGATGGAAACCACGTCTTCATCATCATTTTCTAGCGTAAGGTTGGCCTCATCAACAAGAAATACGGATTCGTTGGGAGCAATACATCCAGAATCTACAACGCGTGATATTGTGCCATCAGCGCTTATGGTTCCACCGCCACGTGATGAGCCCAGGCTACCGTGCCTTATAGATTCGAACCGTGGGTCGGTCTTGCCTAACACGGTAATGTACGACAGATCCATATAAATATCACAAAGGGCGCTAGTTCCCGAGTTATGAAAGACTACAAAAAGTCTATCGGGCCCACTGGAGTCGAATGTCAAAAATGCAGCGTCTGGTTCCAGTGATGCAACCTGACTTTCAAAGGATACGGGGATTGATCTCACTTCGACCGGGTCGAACGCTTCATCCGAATAAACAGGTCCGCTGAGGCGCGCGGATGAAATACCGGAGCTGTACAAGCGGCTGCCATCGATGTCCAGGCTAGCCTCAATACTAAATTCATTGGTACCAGTGTTTGAGATTGACGAGCCAGAAGGTGAATTGACCACTGTGTTTGGCAGACTGTTTCCGCCACCACCTCCGCATGCGCTTAGCAACACCAGGGTGGCAAGCGAAAGTGTCCGTGCGAATGTGTTCATGAGGTAGCTCATTTTTGGTTTAGAAAGGTAGCGCGGGCGAAAAGCCTCTAGTTCGCGTTCCAGCGCCCTGGCATGAAAATAACGTACCAGTTTCGCATTTTCTAATCCCGCCTTGATTTTTTCCCGGGCTGCATAGCAAAGGGTTGCTGTGCGCGCCTGGCTCCATCACAGAACATAACTCGCAGCTGCATTAGCACGTAGTATTTTTTTCCAACTAGCGTTTTCTGTGAGCCATCAGTCGTACCCGGGTTCAGGTTATTTGCAACCTGAAATCGGAACAGTTCGCAGGCTAGACGATCTCGTCAGTTTCAATAGAAATAAGACGACGAATCTCGTCATTTCTAAAGCCGATAGCCATGGGCGCACGGACGTTACTAATAGTAGAGACATCGAATAGCTCTTCGATGATCCCGGTAATGGTCAAAGAGTGAACCGCATCTCCTGTCTTCAGATCAATCACTATCAGGCCACATCCTGGTTCGGTTTTCTTTGCTATCAGATTGTCATCTAACGCCAAACCAGAGAACGTTTTGTTGTGCCTGGGCCTGGATAATCCAACAATTGCGAAGCCGTTGATAAAATCTAAACCCCGGGCATAGCCAGGGCATAACGTCACACGTTCAAAAGTGCCGCGTGTTTGATCAAGATAACCGAAGTAACCACTACCAGAATCGAGCAGCCAAAGTCGACCATCGTACCATCGTGGAGAATGTGGCATAGAAAGACCATCCAGTACAATTTCGTTCTTTTGCACATCAATCACTACACCACCGGATTGGCGATGTTCGCGCCAACCGTCGGCAATGTCAGATTCACTCACGCTGGTGACGAAGGCGGCTTCTCCGTCAATCATCGCCATGCCGTTCAGGTGGCATCGATCTTCTGCCGCAAGTTTGGAGATAAAATCAGGTTGCCAAAGAGGTTTAAAACTGTGCGTCTCACTGACAGTGGCAATGCAACTAAACAGGGTGTTAACGAACACTGGTTTGCCTTCGTGGTTCAGGCCGATATCGTGAATATCAAGGTCCCCGGTAGTCCAGCACATCTGTGGCAAATAGCATCGGTCAAAATGCTTATAGTATTGGCCGGGTTGAAGGGTGTTTTCAAAACGCCACAGCTGATAAAGATCGCTCAGGTAAAAACGATCGCTGTTAGCACAAAGCCCCATTACCCGATTGAAGGTTCTGTTGAAGATTGAAAGTCTGTTTTGATCATCTGTGCCGATGATGAACAGTTTACCTGCCTGGTAGGTGGTAAATACAAGACTGGTATTTTGTTCCTTGAGCCATGCGGTGAATTGGCAACTTGGGGAGATTTCGAACTGCGGATTATTGTTTTCTGCAGGTGGCAATGGAATTTTCCTTAAGTAGAGATGACTAGCCGGGGTGTGCTAGTGGGCCGCTCGATAAATAAGGTAACACGGATCGAAGTTACAGCCGCTATTGCAGCGTTAGAAAAACTCGACGTATGATCCCTTCCTTATTAAACCCCCTTCTCTGGTAAACCAATGTGTTTTCCGCCTTGCACTGACGACTGTAGCGGTGAAAAGTTAGTTGCCCTTGTTTATCAAGGAGCCCGCTAGAAGTTCTGCAACAGCCAGCTGAGCTGTACCGGATTTAGCTATCCGGGTGGTTGGCAACAAGGTTGTATCAAAGTAGCAACGAAAACGCGTCAATACGATATCGGGGGGTGTATCCGTGTTGTTATAGACATAAGCGGAGACACGAGTGATGCGGTCGTTGCTCGTAAATACGTAATCCGGGTTTATACATGTTCAGGCGTCGTATATGTATAGCTTCCTACGGCGAAGTGATCGGCGGGGGCTTACGACGCTTGCCTGAAAGTGCATTTCCGGCGATCGCGGCAAGCAAAATAACGCCACCGATTAGCGTATTGGCGCTGGCTGTTTCACCGAGAAAGAGCCACACCCAAAGCGGGCCGAGCAGCACCTCGGCCAGGGACAATAAGGCAAGCTCTGCAGCAGGCAGGCTACGTGACCCCAGCGTATAGAGAATCAGGCCAGCCCCCACCTGGAAAACCCCCATGCCGATGGCAACACTGCCATCGTGCAGACTGAGTGAAATCGAAAGACCTGCGAAATGGCATACACAAAAGGTGATGGCGAAACCGAAGAGTCCCGACAGAAATACCGAGGGCAGCATTTCCCCGGTTCGCCCCCAACGCAATGCCACGGTGAAGACCGCAAACCCGAGTGCCGACCCAAGTGCTGCAAGACTGCCTTTAAAGACAACGCTACCAGATTTGTCCGCGACCATAATAGCGATGCCGCCGAGCGCGACTGCAATCGCTATCCATGTGCCGGTGCGTACGGGTTCCCGTAGAACAACCCATCCAAGAACCGCTGCCATGAACGGGGCAGTAGCGAATAGCAACATTGCGTTTGCAACAGAGGTGTTCTGGATTGCGTAGATTCCGCCCGAATAGGCAGCGACCAGCGCAAGTCCGGCGATAGCGGCGGGAAATCCCGTACGGCGTATCTGCGCAAACGGACTTTCGCCAGAACGTAGACGTATGACCACGTAGAGAAAGATTGACATGCTAATTGAGCGATAAAGCAGGATTTGCCAGACGGTGGCCTCTTCGATCAGTCGAATGCCAAGACCGACTGTTGACCACAGAACCCCGGCCGCAAAGACGAAGAGCACGCCGTGTTTATGGGCTTTTGTCGTCTGTTGTCCGGGGAGAACTGTTGCCATTGGGGGCTTTGTCTATCAAAGAGGTAGTGCCTTGCACGATAACCGCGCCAACGGAACCCGAATAGTCCATTTGCGACAAGACAGAGGCGGTGGTAATGCTTTTACACCTGTTGATGTAATTCACCTCGTTAGCACTCTTTTGGACGTTTCGATGTACAAGCGAGTTCCCGAGATTGATAAACTTCTGTACTACCTGCAGTTCTATTGCAGCTAGCAGTATCCGTGTTTGCATAACTCAAACGAACTCCAGCAGCCTTCCATACCCTGAAATAGCGGAGCTTATTCCCGTCATACGCAGGCAATGCCAAAGGCTTGCCTGATTAGCGGTAATTACCGGGCGTTTTATGTCCCTTTCCAGTGTGTTGATAATACCCACACAGCGAAGGCCGGTTCCAGCGATCAGTACGCCATCGGCTTCCGCGGGAATAGCATCACGGATTTGACGATACAGGAATTCTACATCTTGCTCGAAGCCCATACCTTGTGCATACAGATCTGCCGATGGAAGATCACGCCATCGGCGCCCGGCGTCAAGGCCCAGGGAACCCGAGGGGGCAATATGGCGGGTGTTAAAATACTCTATGCCGCTAGTCGATATGTCGTGTTGAGGTAATCCTGTTGCTGCCAGCGGCATAGTCGATTTGCATCACCTGACGCCTGACAAGAGCCCCACAGCACTCTCGCAGCCAACGATCTTGTGCACCCGCTGGCTGATTGGACCCGGTATCCGGGTTAACTTCAACCGCGGTTGCCAAAACACTATTGCTCTGAACTACCATGACGTCGGCATCCAGTGCACTCAAATAATCTTTGTCGCCCGAGTCAAGTACAGAGCGCACTTTGTTAAGCGCCGATTCAAAGTCTGATCTTGTCGCCTTGTCAAAACGGTTTGCCGCAAGCTTTTCCCCCAATAATAATGAGGCAGCTTCATCGAGGGTAAAGCTAACGGGTGGTAAGTGATAACCCTTCTCTAAAAAATAGCCAACGCCTGCCTCTGATCCAATTGGTACTCCGGCGGTTTCAAGGGTGCGAATATCGCGGTATATCGTCCGCTCGGTTACGCTGAAATTGTCTGCCAGGAATTTTGCGGTTACCACCGATCGCGTTTGCAGCAACAACAAGAGCGCTGTAATGCGGTCGAATCGATTCACTGGTTAGGCACCCTGTCATTATACGGGCAGATACTCCGCATCCCGGGATTGACCATGGGAATCTGCCTTGCCCGGTTGGTTGGCATACCCTGTTTTGAGATTAGCAGAGCTGTATCCAGTGAAATATTATCATTGCTCGAGAGGAATTGTTAATTGCGCAGAGAGCACAAAGCCTGGAGCCTGTGCGGGTAGTACCTATGCTACTGCGAACGCACCCTGACGGTGCGCTTTCATCGAACACGCGCTGGAAATTTCCCGGAATTACGGGTGTGTCGGAACCAGTTTGAGCACCTGGCTGCAGTCAACAATCGGTGCGCAGCCATTGATCCACGCGCTCAGTCTATGGATGGTTCCGCTGGTCCGCCAACTGTGTTCAGCTGTGTTATCGATGTAACTTGCCGGGTTAGTATGGGTGCTGTCCGCACCTTCTTTCATGGTGGTGGAAATGGCATTGTACATTTCTATCCATGCGTCTCTGACTTCGCTAGTGAATCTGGCACCAAGGGCCTGCTCCAGTGTCCATAAAAATGCCGCAGCAACTGTATTGTAGTGATGCTGTTTTATACCGTAGCCCACGTGACGTTTGCCGATCTCCCGGACCGTTGGCTTGATCGTGGCCATACGGTCCAGTGAGTTTACGGCAATTGTCATCACCTTAATCAGCTTTTCTCCCCGCTCGTTCATATCGTTTGCGAACATTGGTTTGAGTGTCGGGTCAAGTTCAAGCAGCTTGCCATAGAACAACTGCGCTACGTTGCCCGCAACGGGTTGTATCTGGTTCCATGATTCCCGGATTTGTGCGATTTGTGCAGGTGTCATGTCGTTCTCCTGTTTTGTGTGACTTTGGAGAGATTATCGACCTTGATTGTTTCTATGGTATTGCCAGAGCCCGGGGGTTTTGTTTCAATTGTTGTCGTCGCTGGTACCCGTCCAAAAAGGGACGGTAGCGAGCGAATCAGGATGCGCTATAAACTGTTTTGCTGTTATGGGTATAGTGTTTAAATTCGATTCTCGCTATGCCAGAGCAGCTGCTAGAGATATGAGGCGGAGAAACCGGTTTTCTGATCGTCGCCGCCGATAGTGTTTGAAATATGCAATTGGCCTGCAAGGTGAAACAATGAGTATTTGGAAAAGATTAATTGCATTGCTGATCATCAGCACCTGCTGTATCGGCTGTGATCAAACCAGCAAGTACTACGCTTCCGGAAATCTACCGAGAAACACGATGAATAGTTATCTTGGCGATACAATTAGAATAGGTTACACGGAAAATCGAGGTGCATTTTTAGGTCTTGGAAAAAATCTCCCTGAAAATACCAGATTCTTTGTACTGACGGTTCTTTCAAGTATTTTCCTTCTGGGTTTTTTGCTGTACCTGTTGATTTCAAAATCCGTTGAACCGTACTCTTTAGTTGCCCTTGCATTGATATTTTCAGGTGGAGCAAGCAATGTATTTGATCGCGCAATGAACGATGGGGCCGTTATTGACTTTCTTAATGTGGGAATAGCTTCTTTTCGCACCGGTATATTCAATATTGCAGATATTGCAATTCTTCTCGGCAGCCTTTTGTTTGTAGTCGTGACTTACCCTGAGAGAAACTCGTGATTGTATTGAAACAAGCGCTAGTCGGACCACTAACGCACCTCCGTTAACGAACGCTACAGCGGCGTGTATCACGACACGATCTTTAGCCAACTACCTGTGGTTACTGATGAATGGCCAGGGGTCCACATGTAGTGGGCAAAAGATCGTGCTCCAATCAACCTCGCAACGCGCTGTTTATGGATGATTCAAGTTATCCGGTCAGATGTACAAAATGCAGCTTATTTCATCGAGCTAAGGCCAAACATATTGCCCTCTGTATCCATGCACAGGCTGATAAAGCCGAATTCTCCGATTGACATCCTGGGCCTGATGACCTGACCACCGGCGTCATTCACTCGAGATTCCTCAACCGCACAGTCCTCTACCCCAAAATACACGGTCGTACCACCCACACCTGGATTGGAGTCTTTTCGTTGTACAAGTGCTCCACCGGCCCCGTAAGTCGCCATATCAGTCGGGAAACTCTTCATTAGTACCTTGCTGTCTGTCGGATCTTCCATATTTTCAAGATTTCGATTTAAAACAGTCTGGTAAAATTTGCTGGCTCGGTTCATATCGCTAACGTAAATATCAAACCACCCGATCGCATTCTGTTTCATGTCACTTTTCCTTTTTGTGTTGAGTTCGTGAGCAATTGTAGGATTGCGTGTGGTCTGGGTATTGTATAAATCAGACATCGAATTTTCGGTAGTACTCCGCCGGTGTGTATCCGGTGATTTTCCGAAACGAGTGAATGAAATGGGATTGGTCGGTATAGGTGTCGAGATAGTGCTGTTTGAAGGACTGTTGCAAGCGCAAAACCTTGAGGAGATCGTGCGGTGAAAATCCCGTGGTTCGTTTTAGTACACGCTGCAACTGGCGAGGTGACATATGTGTAGTCTCAGCCATATCTGCAACGCTTTGGATGTTGGAGAAATTAGCCAGTATTGTTGCGGTGACTGTATTCATTGCAACCCGTTTGGTATCGATTAGATGATGCACAAGGCTGGATAACGCCGCACACTTCGCGGGAAAATCCAGTTTTGCCAACTCGGTACTTTTTTTTACAAGCGGGAGATCACCCGTGTAGGGTGTGCCAACGAAACTGTCGGTAGTCTCTTCTCGATTGCCTTGCCACACTCCAGGTAAAAACTGGATTCCGGCGTAGTGAAATTCGGTTCCCAGATCAAGTACTTCATAGGTGGTTCGAAGTGCAGTAATTCCTGCGATGCTGGTATCGATCTGGTTGAACAGAATGTTTACGCAGGCATCGGGTAAGGCATGAAGACAGAAGTTTTCGGGTAATTTAATTTCGGTCTTGAGTTCCCAGTAACTATGTACAAGGCCAGATAGTTTTTCCGGAGGTTTTGCCTGGGTGTAACAAACTGACCGTACCGACTTGTCTACCCCGTCTTTGACTGGATCATACATAGAGATAGCTGTCGTTTTAAAGGAAATCGAGGGAATTCATAATCCGTATGATCAATCGCGCTGCTTCTATGGCCTGACGTTAAAACAACAGGGTTTATTCGGTGCCAGAGGCAAATAGAGCTATGCCTCTGGATGCCGAATTCTAGTGAATAATGCAGGCTAGGAGTCTGCGCGGCAGAACCTCCGCTACTGCGAGTGCGCCGGATTGCGCCT
>CAYPCS010000148.1:0-9678 GCA_964409275.1 uncultured Granulosicoccaceae bacterium | reverse complement strand
ACGGCGATAAAGTCCGGTGTGCTATCACCGGTGACGTATGCCGAGGGCGTAGCCGAGAGGGCTGAAGCAAATTCGCATCTCAATGCGCTGGCCCACTTTGACCCCGATTATCTGATCACCGAAGCAGCCCGTTCGTTTGAAAATACGCCAAACGGTGTGCTGACGGGATTGCCAATTGTTGTCAAAGACAATGTAAACACAACGACTTATCCAACCTCAGCGGGCACGCGAGCGCTCGCAATGCACACACCCGTGTCGAACGCAGAGATCGTAAACACCCTGGTCGAGCAGGGGGGGCGTCGGTGCGAAAGCCGGGATGCATGAATTGGCTTTCGGAATTACGTCGAACAATGCGGTGACCGGCGCGGTACGCAATCCAGTTGATCCGACACTTATCCCTGGGGGCTCATCAGGTGGCACTGCTGCGGCTGTTGCAGCCGGCATCTTTCCAGCCGGTCTGGGTACCGATACGGGTGGATCGTGCCGAATACCAGCGTCGTTGTGTGGGGTCGTGGGTTTTCGTCCGAGCACGGGTCGTTATTCGAGTCGAGGGATCGTACCGATTTCCCACACGCGAGATACGGCCGGACCTATTGCACGGACGGTGAGAGATATCGCACTGTTTGATTCGGTGCTCGCGCAGGAGAAATACAAGCTCCAGAAACGAGATCTGCGATCGATCACGATCGGTCTACCCAAGACCGTTTTTTTTGACAACCTGGACTCTCACACCGAAACAGTCATACAAGATCAGCTTGCCCTTTTATCTCGGTTTGGTGTCGCGTTTGTGGAGGTCAACATGGACTCGATATGGCCACACAATGAAGCGTTCGGATTTCCGGTGGTGTTGTATGAAGTGATGCGGGATTTACCAGCGTATTTGCAGCAGCACGCACCCGATATTTCATTCGATATGTTAATGGATGGAGTTAGTTCCGACGATGTCCGCGCTGTATTGCAAAGCCAACTGGGAGGGGGTGCTATCCCTGAGGTCACTTATCGAGCAGCGCTCGATGAGCATCTCCCCAAAATGCGACACATCTACGCTTCAATTTTTGAAAAATACACGTTGGATGCGATTGTATTTCCAACGACACCGCTACCAGCCCGTCCGATTGGAGAGGATCAAACGGTAGAACTCAATGGTGAAAGTGTACCGACATTTCCCACCTACATTCGCAACACTGATTTAGGTTCCAACATCGGCGCGCCCGGTGTGTCTCTGCCCTGTGCTGGCGGCAATTCAATACCGGTTGGCATTGAATTCGACGGTCTGCCGGGCGACGACCGAGCGTTATTGGCACTCGCCCAAGCTGTAGAGCACGTTTTTATATTCAATACCACAGAAACCGCTTAGGAGAATATATTTTGAAACACTTACTTTCAACAGCTGTTATCGGTCTTACACTCTCGCTCGGTACGTACGCAAGTCATGCGTTGGCCGACATAAAGATTGGCGTTTTGGTTCCAGATTCGGGGCCTGCCGGTCTTTTTGGGCCGTCAGCTCGAAATTCCGCAACACTTGCTGCGAAGAATATCAATGAGGCCGGTGGTATCAACGGTGAACAAATTGAACTGCTATTTGCAGATGTCGGTGTTCCGCCGGCAGAAGCCACGCAAAGTGCATTGAGGTTATGGAAGGGCGAAGGGGTATTAGCATTTGTCGGCATGCATGACAGTGCTGTTCGCGAAGCATTGCTTGGACGTTTTAACGGTCAGATACCCTATGTATATTCTCCAGTATACGAAGGTAATTCGTGCGCACCGGGACTTTATGTCACGGGGGAGACACCGAGCCAGCAACTCGCACCGGTTATTCCACACCTTGCCCAAACAGAAGGCGCGTCCAAATGGTATCTGATTGGCCATGACTACAATTGGCCACGTGACACCAATGCGTTAGCGCACACCTACATATCTAATTCTGGTGGTGAGGTTGTTGGTGAAGAATATCTGCCTTTCTCTGTTTCAGATTTTGACCCATCGATCAGCGCATTAAACAAAGTGGTGCAGATGCAGTGTTGATCACATTGGTGGGTGGTGGCTCGGTCGGATTTAATGTCGGCTTTGCCGGTTTCGGGTTAGACAAAGTAGCTATACGACTCGGTACACTGATCGAAGAAAATACCATCGCCGGTATTGGTGCTGAGAATACAAACAGATTGTTCGCATCTGCGGGGTACTTCAAGAGTATCGACACGCCAAGCGCCAAAGCTTTTTCCGATGACTACAACACGGCGTTCGGTGCAGACGCACCAACCCTAAACGGCCTGGGGCAATCCACATTTGAGGGGTTAATGTTACTCGACGCTCTGGCTGAAAAAGCAGGGGGTTTAGATGTGAGCAAAATGGATAAAGTCGCAGAAGGTTTGACTTGGAGCACGCCGAGAGGGGATAACACAATGATCGGTGCACACATGGCACAGACCATTTATTTGGCGGATGCGACCGGTGGTACGTTCGAGATTATTGAGTCTTTCAAAGAGGTTTCTTCTTCTGAAGCTTGTCCATAATCACGCGGATTGTGACTTGTGACAACCATATTGATTATAAATGTCATTTGGCAAATAAGCACGCTTGCGCTCATCGCCTTAGGCTTGGCAGTTGTGTTTGGTCAGCTTCGTATAATGAATATGGCTCATGGGGAGTTTGTGATGATCGGTGCGTATGCGCCGGTCATCACACACAAGTTGACGCTGCCAGGGTGGGTGGCCATTCCGATATGCCTCATTAGTGTTGGTGTAATCGCACTTGCACTTGAACGTACGATAATCAGGCACCTTTACGGACGAATGTTTGACAGCTTGTTAGCTACATGGGGAATTGCAATTCTGCTGCGCGAGGCTGTTGAACTTTTATTTGGCCGCGGTTATCAATCGGTGAGTTCGCCACTACCCGGTACCTTTTCTATCGCAGGAATCGACTATCCGATTTACCGATTGATTGCGATGGTCAGCATTATTGTTGGGTTTATTGTGTTCGCTGTTTGGCTGCGACGTGCAATGGTTGCAAGGCAAATACGTGCGATGGTAGGTGACCCGAGCCTTGCACAGGCTGTTGGGATCAATACAGCACAACTCTCATCCTATAGTTTTGTTTTTGGATGCTGCATGGCTGGAATCGCCGGACTTATTCTTTCGCCTACAACGCAAGTGTCTCCAGGTATGGGAATAGACTATCTGGTCCGCTCTTTTTTTACCCTTGTAGTGGGCGGATTAGGGTCGTTGCAAGGCCTGTTGATCGGCTCAGGTGTTATCGCCGGCACGCAATCGATCGTCAGCACCGCACTCAGTCAAACACATGGGTATCTTGCTGTACTCACATTGTCGATCCTGTTCTTATGGTTAAGGCCGTATGGCATATACAATTCTAACCGTTAGCGTTCTGGGGGTAGCACTTCTTGTCGTTCCACAGATGTTGGGGGACTTCATAGCCTATCAACTCAGCCTGTTTCTAATATACGGCCTGGTGGCTCAAGGTATTGGTTTACTGTGGGGTAAGACGGACATTCTGCCACTCGGCCAGGCACTGTTCTTTGGCGGCTCTGCTTACGCAACGGCATTCACACTGAAATACGTCGATGGTGGCATCGGTGTCCAGGTATTGCTTATCGGGGTCACCATCGTGGTAGTTGCACTGATAGCGTTCACACTTGCCGCACTGGTTTTTCGAGGTCGCAGTGATAGTGGTGCCTATTTCGCGATGATCACATTGGCACTGGTTATGATGGCCGAACTTGTTGCGAGCTCGGCTTCGTGGCTAACCGGTGGCTTCAACGGTCTTGGTGGTTATGAAAGCATTGCGAACCTTGACCCGTTTACGAATTTCTACTACCTGGTTGTCGGGGTTACTTTGTGTGTGACGTTAGCCTTGCTGCTGCTGAATAATTTACCTGCTAACTTATTGCTTCAAGCTGTTGCTGATAATGAGCGACGCCTACAATTGCTTGGCTTTAGAACGCATATCATAAAGGGGTTCGCCTTTGCAGGATCTGCAGCACTCGCCGCTGTTGCTGGCAGTCTTTTCGCGTCTCATCAGGGAATCGTCACGCCAACCGACAGTGGATTTGCGTTGTCGGCTGAATTACTTATCGTCACAGCCGTTGGTGGTCGATTTCATGTATTGGGTCCACTACTAGGTGCGGTGGTCGTCGGTTGGGCAACGGTTGAACTTCGCGATACTTTCCCCTATTGGGAACTTCTAATGGCGGTGTTATTTATTGCCGTTGTATTGAGAGCGCCCGGTGGTCTGGCCGAATTAATCCAGCATGCGTGGCAAAGATGGTTTCCTCCTGCAGAAGCCAAGATTGAAAAGACGATCAAAGCGCCGCCCATCAGTTTCTCTGCTAATGCCCGCCCATTGAAATTCGACCGTGTTCGTTCCCGAAGTGGTGTTATCAACATACTAAATGGTGTTTCATTCGAAACCCCTTCAGACGGAATAGTCAGTTTGATCGGTCCTAACGGAGCGGGAAAAACCAGTGTCCTTAATGTGGTGACCGGTGACCTTGCTGCTGCTGAAGGTCACGTCGTATTCGATCAAAAAGTGATAAGTAACCGCGCGACTTTTGAGGCACTGCCCAACGGTATCGGTCGAAAGCTTCAGGTGCCTTCAGTGTTTTTTTCAATGCGTGGGATCGATAATCTAACGCTCGCTATGTTGGCTGGTCGTGCCCGCTGGGTGGATTATTTTCGTCGCGCACCTTATCAATGGCGTTCTGCCGCACTCGAGCACTTGTTGTCTCACCCTTCTATGCCACTACAAGAGCTGCTCAGCCAACCGGTGAAAGATCTACCGCAAGGCCATCGTCAGTTTCTCGAATATGCGATAACGATTGCAGCAGAACCACCAGTGCTTTTATTAGATGAGCCGTGTGCAGGGCTGTCTCCAGATGAAACTGCGTTAATGACGGAACTCATCTCGGAATATCAACAGTCTCTGTGTGGACTGGTGGTGGTCGTTGAGCATGACATGAAAATTGTCGAAGCCATTTCCAACCTGATAATCGTACTCCATCAGGGAAGAGTACTGGCAATAGATACTTTTGCGGGTATTCAGGTTAACCGTGAAGTTCAATCCATTTATTCCGGCGGTACCAAGTGACCCTTGAATTCGAAAAACTGGTTGGCGGCTATCAGGACACCTCGATCATAAAAGGCGTATCCGCACACATCGCACCGGGAGAGATTCTCGGTGTGTTCGGGCGTAATGGTGTTGGAAAAACAACCCTGGCACGGTTGGCCCAAGGTGGTCTAACGCCTTTTAGTGGCGATATTCGATTTAACGGTAAATCAACTCGCGGGAAAGCGCCGTTCCAACTACAGCGTCTGGGTTTGAGTTATATGCCCCAAGTATCCATGGTATTTGACGAGTTGACCGTATCAGAAAATTTGGAGATTGGTCGCAGATATGATGCGGCTATACCTTATTTTGACCGATTCCCAAGGTTAAGAGAACGTCTCGATCAACCGGCGGGAACGATGTCGGGAGGTGAGAGAAAAATTCTAGGGTTCGTCCGTACACTGGCGGAGGGAACGAAACTACTGGTGCTCGATGAACCTTCCGAAGGTGTGCAACAAGAGAACATCGAGCACATGGCTGAATGTTTGAAGGAACGTGCGGATCAGGGTTGTAATGTGATGCTAGTCGAGCAAAATATGTCGTTCTTGATGTCCGTTGCGCATCAATACCTGGGATTGGACACTGGGCGCTGTGCACTCGCCGGCGGGGCGGGAGATATCGATCACAACCAACTTCGAAGCGTTCTCGCGCTTTGACGTCAGTGATGACTTAATCTTTTAACTGATCACTTTACATAGTCGCGGCTAACGACATCAGCACACCAAAATAGAATGATTCTCAACTTACTGCAGCGATCTTTTAATGAAACTAAGTGATTCATTGTTACTAAATACCAGTGCCTCCATGGCCGGTAAATTGATTACGTCGGAGAGCGGTTCTACCGTTCTTGTGAATAATCAGGTGAGTGCAGTTGAATTGGCGAGTGTGGTTGATCGCGGTGTCGCGGAAACTGAACTATCAGTTCAAGCAGCCACTGGAGAGTTAACTTCATGGTGCGATAGATCAGCCAGTCAATGCTATGTCTTTTAACGCATGGGTAACTATTGATGAGCGTACTTGAACAAAATCAAAGTAGGCTAGACGGCTACTTGGCTCGGCTACAGGCAATAGGAATTAAAAACCGTATTGCCGGTCGCGATGTTGGCGGCAGTGGTGGCGTGTTCTCATCCACCTCTCCAGTCGACAAGACATTCATTTGCGATGTGGCCCGCGGAACGGCTGAAGACGTTGATGCAGCGGCCGGAGCCGCGGTTGCCGCGTTCAACGACTGGCGAGCCATGTCTGCAAAAGACCGGCGTCACATTCTAATTGAAATAGCGAACGGTATAGAGGAGCGTGCAGAAGAAATTGCCTTATGCGAGTGTTGGGATACAGGCCAGGTCATGCGCTTCATGTCAAAAGCGGCATTGCGCGGTGCGGAGAATTTTCGATACTTCGCAGATCAGGCAACCCAGGCGCAAGACGGTCGACATTTAAAATCACCCACCCTCATGAATGTAACCACTCGAGTTCCCATTGGGCCGGTAGGGGTAATCACGCCGTGGAATACACCATTCATGTTATCAACCTGGAAAATCGCTCCTGCGCTTGCAGCCGGATGCACCGTAGTACACAAGCCTGCGGAATCGTCTCCAATAACCGCACGTCTGCTGGTTGAAATTGCTGAGGCTGCTGGACTACCACCGGGCGTTTTAAATTCAGTTAACGGGTTCGGTGAGGATGCCGGAAAAGCGTTATGTGAACATCCGTTGATAAGGGCGATTGCTTTCGTGGGTGAGAGCCGAACTGGCAGCCTGATCACAAAGCAAGGTGCCGATACATTAAAACGCAACCACCTGGAATTAGGCGGTAAGAATCCGGTGATTGTATTCGACGATGCCGATCTGGATCGAGCGCTGGATGCGGTCATGTTTATGATTTTTTCGATCAACGGTGAGCGCTGCACATCGTCGTCGAGACTCTTGATACAAGACAATGTTCGTGAAGAGTTTGAGCTAGCGTTAATCAAAAGGATAAACAACCTAAATGTAGGCCACCCGCTTGACCCCGAAACCGAAGTTGGACCGTTGGCTAACGAGGAGCACTACAAGAAAGTCGAAAGCTATTTCAGGATCGCAAAGGATGACGGGGCGACCATCGCTGCCGGGGGAACATCAATAGGCGATAGTGGGTACTTTATACAGCCAACACTATTTACTAACGCCAACAACAGCATGCGTATTGCTCAGGAAGAGATATTTGGACCGGTACTGACATCGATTCCATTCTCTACAGAAGAACAGGCACTCCATATTGCGAATGACACGAAATATGGACTGACCGGTTATGTCTGGACAAACGACCTGACCCGAGCGCTGCGTTTCACCAGCGAGCTTGAGGCGGGAATGATTTGGGTGAATTCAGAGAACGTTCGACACCTGCCCACGCCATTCGGAGGAGTTAAAGCCAGTGGCATAGGACGAGACGGCGGGGATTGGTCATTTGAATTTTATATGGAACAAAAACACATTGGCTTTGCGACGAGTCAACACAAAATTCCGCGCCTCGGTGTGTAAATAAGGAAACAGACACTATGCCAGTACCAGCCCCAAATCTTTATCCCGACTTCAACACAATCCGATTGTCGCACGCGTGCCTCAATGTCAGCGATCTATCCGCCTCAAAATATTTCTATACAAAGATTCTAGGCCTGCAGGTTACAGACGAAGAAGATCGCCATGTTTATTTGCGCGCGATGGAGGAGCGAGGGCATCATTTAGTGATTCTCCAGCAGTCAAGCCAACCGGGAACTGTTGAAGTCATGGGCTTTAAGACCTTTGATGAAAAAGAACTGGACAAAGCCGAGACTTATTTTAAATCGAAAGGTTGCCCAACACAGTGGCTGGACCGTGCTTATCAAGGTCGAACGCTGATGACGTCTGACAACATGGGGATCCCGTTAGAGTTTTATCACAAGATGGATCAGCTAGAACCGATCCACCAGCACTACGAGCTCTATTGCGGCGCCAAGCCGCTGCGGATAGATCATTTTAACTGCTTCTCCATAGACGTTGATGCCTCTGTGGCTTTCTATAGTGATTTTGGTTTCCGTGTCACTGAATACACCGAAGACGAAAAAACAAAGACGCTATGGGCTGCATGGATGCATCGAAAAGGGGGTGTGCACGACATGGCATTCACCAACGGGAGTGGTCCGCGAATGCACCATATCGCTTTTTGGGTACCAACTCCGCTGAATATCATCGACTTACTCGATCTGATGGCAACAACGGGCTATGTAGATAATATAGAGCGTGGGCCAGGGCGGCACGGTATATCGAATGCGTTCTTTCTCTATATTCTCGATCCTGATGGACATCGAATCGAAATCTACTGTTCGGACTATCAGACCGTTGATCCCGATATGGAACCGATAAAATGGGACCTCACTGACCCACAAAGACAAACGTTATGGGGCGCTGCCGCACCACGTAGCTGGTTCGAGCATGGCACGACCTTCATTGATGTAGAACCACGAGATTCCCAACTGGCAGCAAGCCCGATTATAGCCCCTTAACTTTGATTCGATGGGTTTCTTTGATTCACTTGAGCGTGGATACAATTACTTTTAAACCGATGAAATACGCTACCTACAGAGCAAACAAAACAACCTACTACGGTGTGACTAGTGATAGGGGCATGATTGCACTGAGCACAGTGTTCCCTCAGTGGCCAACACTACTGGATGTGATACGAGCAGATGCGCTGGATGAACTCGCTTCGGCAGTACCTCGTTGCACTACCCTACATACCGAATTCGAGTATGAAATGGTTATCCCAAACGCACCGCGTGTGCTGTGTGTTGGCGTTAATTTCCCGGACCGCAATGCCGAGTACAAAGACGGCAGTGAACAACCGCGATACATGTCCTTGTTTCCGCGCTTTGCTTCCGGTTTTACAGGGCATGGTCGGAATCTGGTTCGACCACCGGAGAACCATACTCTCGACTATGACGGTGAGGTGGTGATTGTCATCGGTAAAGAAGGGCGCAGGATTTCTAAAGAGAGGGCCTACGAACATATTTCTGCATTGACACTGTGCAACGCAGGAACCATTCGAGATTGGGTACGTCATGCGAAATTTAACGTGACACAAGGAAAAAACCGGGATAACTCCGGCTCAATAGGACCGTGGCTGGTACCGTTTAAAAACGCATCGCAACTGGATGACGCGCGCATCATTACCCGAGTCAACAGTGAAGTTCGTCAAGACGATACACTCTCGCGCATGATCTTCCCGGTGAGAGAAGAAATTGAATACATCTCCACCTTCATGACACTTAAACCCGGAGACATGATAGTCACCGGCACCCCCACTGGCGCTGGCGCACGTTTTAATCCGCCTAAATACCTGGTGCCAGGCGATGTTATCGAGGTAGAGGTAGCAATTAATAAGGACATGCATTATAAAAAATAGCAAGGACACTTCCCGAAACCTGTAGGTTCGAGAAAATTGATTTGGAGCAGAGGAATTGCGTGTTTTTCAGCTGTGTTGAGGAGGTTGGTGGCGATAACCGCTTAGAAATGCGCCGATATTTTTGTAGCGAGCAGGGTAATG
>CAYPCS010000147.1:0-9719 GCA_964409275.1 uncultured Granulosicoccaceae bacterium | reverse complement strand
TGCTGTTGAATGATGTTGCTGTAGTGAGAGTGTTACCGTGTAGGAACTCTAGTAGCCGTGTCTGAATAATGCAACAAATAATCGCATTTCTGCAAGACTGACAACTGGCTCCGGGCTAAAAACACGAAAATGAGTGTAGTTCACTTCACAGGGAACGCCACAAATTCCACTAAAACAAGCCATTTTTTTTTGATTCGTGGTTTTTTTACCACAGAACGCCAGGGGTCAGCCCAAGATTACTGACAGGAAAGAAAATTTATGTGGTTTTTTTGACTACTATGTGCTTCAGGTGATTTGAGACAGGAATACAACAAACAGCGGTTTTTCGGGTGGCCAGGTGCGGTTCACACCACCACCGCATCGGTCTGATTATTCGGCAATCAGGCGAGAAAATTCTCGAGTAGAAGCCGACCGCCCTCGGTGGCAAACGACTCAGCATGAAACTGCATGCCTTCAATGGGAAATTCACGGTGTCTGATACCCATCACTTCTACACCCGTCAGTTGCGTCGCATCAAACGCCTGCAATTCGGCATCAGGATCAGTTGCCACCACCGCCGTGACCTGCAGACAATCGGGCATCGATGCTGGCTCAACCGCCAGTGAGTGATAGCGCATCACCTCTACTCCCTGCGGCAATGTCTGAAAAACGCCTTGTGCATCGTGCGATAACAGCGATGTTTTGCCATGCATGGGCAAAGGCGCATGGACCACATTGCCACCAAAACAATGCGCTATACCCTGCATGCCCAGACACACGCCCAACAGCGGAACGTGCGGACCTAATCCGGTGATGACGTCAGCGCAAATGCCGAAATACTGTGGATCATCGGGTGTGCCGGGACCGGGAGAAATCACGATTCTGTCCGCACCGAACGCCTCGGCCTGTGCAAAGGTAATTTCATCGTTGCGTTTGACCACAATGTGAAAGTTCTGGCCGACGAATCTGGACGCCAGAATTTCGCCCATCAACTGGTACAGGTTATAGGTAAATGAATCGTAGTTGTCGATAATCAGGACGCGCATGACTGTCTCATTTTTCAAAGCGGTTCAACACACTGCGCATTGCCGCCAACTTGCGTTCGATTTCCAGGTATTCATCCGCCGCTACCGAGTCGTAAACGTTGCCACCACAGGTCTGGATGTACGCCTGCTCACCGTTGATAAACAGAGTTCGAATCGGGATGGCAAACGTACAGTCACCATTAAAACTGAATTGACCGACACCGCCGCCATAAGGTCCACGACCATCAGGTTCGAATTCATTAATGATCTTCATGGCTTCAACCTTTGGCGCACCGCTGAGTGTGCCGGCAGGAAAACCCGCTGCCAGTGCCGAAAACATGTCCTCGTTATCGTCGACAATACCGACGATTTCGGAGGATATGTGCTGTACATGGGAATAGCGCTTGATGTCCATCAGGCTGCGCACCTTTACAGTACCGAATTTTGCGACCTTGCCGATGTCATTACGATGCAGATCAACCAGCATATTATGCTCGGCAATCTCCTTCGGATCATTTAACAGCGCTCGAGCCAACTGTACGTCCTCCAGCGCGCTTCCACCACGCCGAGTCGTGCCAGCCAGCGGAAACGACTCCAGCTCGCCATTGCGCATGCGGAATAGCAACTCCGGTGAAGCACCCACAATGCGCTGAGTGTCAAATTTGAGATAGAACATGTGCGGCGAGGGATTGGTGTCTCGCAACAATGAGTAGATCTGCAGCGTATCGCCATTGATCTCGTAATTTGATTTGAAGCCAACTTCGCACTGAAAAATTCGACCATTGGCGATGTACTGCTTGGCTCGATTAACCAACTCCTCATGCTGCTCCCGAGACATGCTGTCGCCGAGGTAATGACAGCTTAGATCACCAAACCCGGTCCACTCCTGACGCACCACTGATTCAATTTCGGCGTAGCGATCTTCGTCATAGAAGTAATAAAAGGTCTCGCCGGTAGTCTGGTCGTAGACCAGGCCGTCGAGATAGACACCGAATTTGAACGGCTCAAACAGCTCGCTGGTTTTACACTGAAGACGCGGTTCAAAAAAGTTGACGCAGTCGTAGCCCAGATAACCCATGATGCCACCGGCATAGCGGCGTGAAATGGCGTTGGTGGGTACGATGTCGCGCAGTGCAAAATACGGATTGTCGCAGGTGTGGCTCTCACTGGAACCATCACGATTATTCTGAATATTCAGGGTTTTCTGGTCGGTTGCTGACAGCGTCCAGACCGGATCGAAACCGATAATAAAATAACGCGATGTTCGGCTTTCCTCACCGAGGGATTCGAGCAAAAAGCAGGTATCGTAGTGCCGTTCGATGCGTTTGAAAATATCGAAGAAACTAAAATCGTCGAGCAATTTCCGGTATTGCGGTTTACCGGGCAGTTCAATTTTCGGCAGCATGTTGGTCTTGGCAGAAGAGCGGAATTGAACCGAAGTCGCTTGTGCGGCCAGGTCATCCTCGCCACAGTCTAGCAAACTTATACCAGGGCATCCATCACACAGCAGTGTCACCCGTTACGTATAATGTCGAGGCTGCAACCTTCATCACAATCACCCACGGCTGAGTCCGGATTGTATTGACCTAAACAACCTTACTGGGGTAAAAACCGAAGGAATCAGCAACCTTGGTGTCTGGAACCCCACGCACCCGGCAGCTACAAACCACACCCTCGACAGGAGAAAACTGTATGGCCATCCCTGGCACTCTGGAGAATACCATTCGTGACAAGCTAACTCAGGGATTGAAGCCAACTCATCTGGATGTGATTAACGAGAGTCACATGCACAGCGTTCCGGCCAATTCCGAAACACATTTTAAAGTCATCGTGGTTACCGATGAATTCGACGGACTGTCACTGATCCAACGTCACCGAACTATCAACCGATTACTCGCTAACGAACTCGAGGGTGGTGTACACGCACTGGGCTTGCACACGCTGACGGCCGCTGAATGGACGCGCAAACAGGAACAGGTTCCAGCGTCACCAGATTGCCTGGGAGGTTCAAAAGCAAGTCGCCAGTAGAGGTTTATAGGCTGGCTCTAGCGAGCCAGATCAGGATTTGCTGTCCTCTGCACTCTTGATGGGCGCTGCTCCGACCTTAGTCATCCGTGTTGACAACGGCGTCGTCTCGCCAGTCAAGCGCCATTCAAAAATCAGGCTGTAAGCCAGCACAGCACGCGCATAGCGACGGGTCTCGCTAAAAGGAATAGTGTCGACCCATACATCTGCTGGCATATCTGCGGCAGGTAACCACTGTTTAACCCGATGTGGCCCAGCATTGTAGGCCGCCAGCGCCAGTACCTGATTATCCTCAAATCGGTCCATCACATGGCGAATATAGAATGCACCGAAATCAATATTCACCGTTTCATCGGTCAAATCGCCACGCCAGTCTTTATCACCCTTTAGCTCGGCCACATAACGCGCAGTTCGGGGCATGAGCTGCATCAGCCCGATCGCACCAGCACTGGATTTTATATCCGCAATAAAGGCACTCTCTCGACGAATGATGCCGTAAATGAGCGCTGGTTCAATCTGGCTTTTCTGCGCCGCTTTTATCACCTGTTCTTCATACAAAACCGGAAAGCGATACTGCAAGGCACGGCGCGCTTCGGCCCGACCGGCGCTGAGCACGGCTCGATCATGCATGGCCCATCGCGCAGCGACAATAGCGCTGGCGGCCACCTCATCCTGTTCAAATGCCGACAACGCATTACCCCATTCACGTCTTGCTTCACCGGCGAGATTGACGTGGTGATACTCACGTGCACGAACCAGCACCGGCAACTCGAGCAACCGAGCCAGCGTTTCTGGCAGCACATCAATAGGTTCATCGTACAACCGATACGGAATACCCAGGCGATCCGCGGCCAGAAAGCCGTGATACGACTGAAGTTCGGCCAGTTCACGATAGATCTTTGTTGCTTTGGCCTGATCACCCATTATTTCATGCGCACGTGCAACCCAGTACGCCCAGTGGTCTTCCTGCTGCTCTTCCTCAGGCAATTCAGCGATGCGTTGCAGAACGGTGGGCCAGTCCTGTGCCAGCAACGTGGCTCTGACGCGCCATTCCTGCAGTTCGAGATCGTCTTCACGGACAGTAAATCCTTGTAACCATCCCGGTGCTTCGGGCATGCGCCGGTAGGCAGATCGCAAGGCCAGCTTACGACTGAGTTCGTAACGTTCATCCCGGTAAAAAGAATATTGATTGCGCACACGTTGCCAATAATCATTCGCAGCGTTTGTATCCTGCTTCGACCACCGCCATACCAGATCCTGCACAATATGCCGGTTCAGGAGTGTGTCTGGTTTGACGGTGTCACTTAGCAGTAGTTTTTCCGGAGATTCTACGGAATCGATCCATCGGCGAACGCGCTTACGGTCTCCACTGGCCAGTTTACCGAGCAGCGCTGTGGCTACTTCCAGACGATTCTTTTCAATACCCGTAAAAATTCGTTCCCAAAGGGCTGCAATTCCCGGTATGCCCTGCGCTTCCAGCGCCTTCAGAGTACCGCTACAGACACTGTCTTCCGGTTGCGTTTTGATCCACAACTGCGTCGCAACGTCGTCAAACTTCTTCAGTTGTCCGGTTTCATACCGAGCACGGGTTAACGCACAGTCCATCTTTGCCGCGACACGTGATTTGGATAGCGCCAGGAACATGGACCAGTCTTCCTGTTCGACGAATTGCCGCTGCAACTGCCTCGTCAGCCGTCGAGTCAGGTCGATATCGTCAAATTGCAGCTCAAACTGATTGAGAAGACTCACCGAGGCTTTATCAACCGATGACTTGAATTGAAGTCGCAAATTCTCATAAACCAGGTAGCGATGGAGCGGATACTCGGCAAGATCAGCGGTTAGCTGGTTGAAACGTTCCCTGTCACCGCTGTCCAGTGCCTGACGAGCAGCGATAAACCGTTCCCGCTCGTTCTGATAGCGATCAAGATCGGGATAGTCACTGTTGAGCGTACCCGCCTGCACACAAGCACTGAGTAGCAGACTCAATAGTGCTAACACACTGGAGATGGGGGTGTTAATGCGGGGTCGGTCGGTCGTTCGAGCGTGCGCTCGCGACGAAAGGCGGATTCGTGGTTGAAATAACATTTGTCAGGTTCTCATCACCCAACCGCTACGTATTATAATTGTGTGCGGAAATCGGAGCGGATTTATTGTTATCCGATAGAGTGTAGACCACTTCACAGCTTTTACCAGTGTCGTCTGCTTATCAAATCACTACCAACAGGTTAACCTTTACGTGTCGCTCAACACTTGCCACATTATCGCCGGTTACAAATTCGTTCGGTTCGACGTCTTACCCGTTTTGCAAGCAGATCTCCACGCAGATCTGCAGGCAGCCGGCGTGTTGGGCACAGTGCTTCTGGCTGACGAAGGAATCAATCTGACGCTCGCAGGTGACCCGACTGCAATACAACAGGCCCGGCGGACAATCCTCTCGATTCCGGGGTGTGCCGATTTCTGGTTCAAGGAATCTCGGGCTGAGGTGCCACCGTTTGCAAAACTCAAGGTGAAAATACGCCGGGAAATCATCGCATTTGACAATGGTCGGCTCCGACCAGATGCCAATCCTGCCCCGAATCTTGCCCCGGCGCAGCTAAAAGCCTGGCTTGACGAGGGACGGGAATTCACGCTCCTCGACACTCGCAACCAATACGAAGTCGAATCCGGCACGTTTACGCAGGCAGCGACACTGCCGATCAACACATTCCGCGACTTTCCGAAGGCCATTAACGCGGCCAATATAAACCGTAATTTACCCATCGTGACATTTTGTACTGGTGGCGTGCGCTGCGAGAAGGCAGCTCCCTGGCTGCTGGAAGCTGGTTATTCCCAGGTGTACCAGGTTGAAGGGGGCATTCTGAATTACTTTGAATCTTGTGGTGGCGCCCATTGGCAAGGGGAATGTTTCGTGTTCGATGATCGAGTGGAAATCGACTCGACCTTATCGGCAACCGGCGCGGTACTTTGCACACACTGTCATCGAGCCGTGTCCAGCGAACAACAACTCTCCACAGCCTTTGTACCCGGTGAGTCATGTCCGGGCTGTTGGGAGACGACCGCTTCGACCCCCGCCTCCCCGAGCGCTTAAATTAACTTTCTCGGCGAGCCACAGCGACCGTGTAATTTTTGCCTTGCTTGAGTTTTCGGTAATTGCCGAAGACATCGGTAAATACCCGCTTCACAAACCCACGCAAACCGTTGACCGTCACGACATAAAACTGTGCGCCTGGATTCATTCTCGCCAGCGCATCGTAAAAATAAAGATAAAACAGCTCCTTACCCGCTTTGGCCGGTAAATTCGACACGACCACATCAAAGCGTGCTGCCGCTGGTACATGACTAAAACCGTTGCTTAAATAAACATCAACGTTGTCTATCGCGTTTTTGGACGCATTCAGGGACGCATAGTCGACTGCAACAAAATCCTTGTCGATCAGGTGAGTGGTGCCTTCCGGGGCGAGTTTTGCCATAACCAGCCCCAGAGGGCCATAACCACAACCAAGATCGATGCAATGTGCATTGGGTGGTATATCCAGGTAATCGAGCAGTAGACGGGTACCTTCATCGATCGCACGCGGTGAAAATACACCCCAGGTGCTGTGAAACACCAGATCAAACCCGTTCAGATGGGCGTCGAAGACAATGTCGGCGCGCAGATCATCGAGGTTTTGTGCGGAAATATCGCCCATTTAAACTGTGTTCCCAACGTCGTCAAAACCGCAAGTTTAGCAATCACCCGGTGTGAAAGTACTATTCTAGTTATCGCAGCGCGTGCAACAGCTTGGATAAGCTGACTGGATTCGTTTAAAGTTCGTCCATCTGCGCCTGACGCAACTGAATTTTAATTTTGAGACAACACTAATGCGATTGATCCTGCTGGGAGGGCCTGGGGCCGGAAAAGGCACGCAAGCCACTTTCCTGACCCAAAAACTCGGCATTCCACAAATATCGACCGGCGATATGCTCCGTGCCGCTATCAAAGAACAGACACCGTTGGGCATTGCCGCAAAAAAAGTCATGGATGCTGGCGGACTGGTGCCCGATGAGGCCATCATCGGGTTGGTTAAGCAACGTATCCGTGAATCCGATTGCGAAGGTGGTTTTCTACTCGATGGGTTCCCGCGTACGCTGGCCCAGGCCGATGCACTAAAAATCGAGCAAGTGAATCTGGACGCTGTGATAGAAATCGATGTCGAGGACGCTGAAATTATCAGCCGCATGAGTGGGCGTCGCGTACATCTGCCATCCGGACGCACCTACCACGTGGACTACAATCCACCCAAAGTGGCCAATGTCGATGACATCAGCGGAGAACCGCTGGTACAGCGCGACGATGATCGGGAGGCCACGGTACGAAAACGGTTGACGGTTTATCACAATCAAACCTCTCCACTGAAGCAATATTACAGCGAATGGGCCAAATCGGGCGATGCTGCAGCACCGCAGTACGTCAAGGTTGCCGGGGTCGGCAGCATGGAGGGCATTCGTGACCGTATTTTTGCCGAACTGAACATTTAACGACCGACCGGCAATGCCCAGCCAGCCGATTTGCGCTACTCAGGCAAATTGGCTGGCCGAACCAATCATCGGTTTCCTAAAGCGGTTTTCATCGCCTGCAGCGTCTCTTCCGGCTGTTCTGCCATCATCATATGACCACAAGCAGCCAGTCTGTGCACGGTGGCACCGGGTAACAGGTCGATTAAGGGTTGCGCAGACGAAGGGGGAGTCATTCGATCCATTTCACCGAGTATCAGAGATGTCTCGGCGGTGACCTTATGAGCGGCGTCCAGGCCGCCATCATATTGATGACAGGCGTTGAGATCGGTAAACATCACATCATCGCCAGCCTGTTCCATCAACACCAGCGCTGTGTTGAGCACGCTGATACCGGCAACCGGATTCCCCCCCAGACGCGAAGCGTAGGCGTGACCGAAGATCGACACCATATCGCGCGACGATTGATGATTTTTTTCCGCGGCATTCAACAGGGGTTCGCCGACTCGCATGGGCACAGCAGCACCCAGCAGCACTAGTTTGTCAACACGCTCTGGCGCTTGCGCAGCCGCCTCCAATGCAACCAACGATCCCATACTATGTCCGGCAACACTGCAGCGCTGCACGCCGACCGCATCCAGAGCAGCCAACAACCACTGCGCCATGGCCGGGATTGACTGACACAGTTGTCCACCACTGCGTGCGTGGCCAGCCAGATCGGGAGCGAAAACGTTATAACCTTGCCGGGCAAAATAGCGCGAGAACAACGTCCACACTGTATGATCCAGGGCTGCGCCGTGGACCAAACAAAGTGTCGGTTGATCCGGTTGCCAGTCAACATCGCCGTTGGCGTAGTAGATCTTATCCTGATTCAGTGGCTGCTCCATCAGGCTTTCTCCGTCCTGGATGTGCGTTGGGAGGCACGCAACGCGGTTTTGAGATCAGCAATCAAATCTGCAGGATCTTCGATACCAATCGATAGCCGGATGAGGCCCTCGGAAATTCCAGCGCTCAAAAGCGCGGCAGCATCCATGCGCGAATGTGTGGTACTGGCTGGATGGATAACCAGCGACTTGGCATCGCCGACATTGGCCAGATGCGAGAACAACTCCAGCGCATCGATAAAACGAGCACCCGCATCACGTCCGCCCTTAACCTCAAAACTGAATACGGCACCACATCCTCGCGGCAGTAACTCATTCGCCAGAGCATGATCTGGATGAGAAGGTAATCGCGGATGAGTAACTGACTCGACGGCGTCATGATCGTTGAGAAAATCAACAACATGGTGGGTATTTTCAACGTGCCGTTGCATGCGCATGGGCAAGGTCTCAACCCCTTGCAGTATGTGAAAGGCACTGGTTGGGCTCATCGTCGCACCAAAATCCCGAAGCCCCTCTTTACGGGCGCGCATAATAAAGGCATTGGGCCCGAATTCTTCGACGAAATCCATGCCGTGAAAACCGTCATACGGTTCCGTGAGCTGAGGAAACCGACCCGACCCTTCCCAGTCAAAACGACCAGAATCGATCACCACGCCACCCACCGCGACGCCATGACCGCCCATGAATTTAGTCAGTGAATGCATAACAATATCAGCACCCAGCGCTATCGGCTGCATCAGGTAAGGCGTGGTCAATGTCGCATCAACCACCAGCGGCAAACCCTGTGCATGGGCTATTTCGGCTATCACCGGTAAATTCATCACCTCCATACGCGGATTGGCTACGGTTTCGCCAAACAACAACCGAGTTTCGGGTCGTATGGCGGCGGCAAATTCTTCCGGTCGGGTCGGATCGACAAACGTGGTTTCAATTCCGAAGCGCGGCAAGGTATAGGACAGTAAATTATGCGTGCCACCATACAGTGAGCGAGAGGCGACGACATGATCTCCGGCACCTGCCAGAGTGGCGATAGCCAGATGTATCGCTGCCATGCCGCTGGCGGTGCACACAGCGCCAACACCACCCTCTAATGAGGCCACTCGCTCTTCCAATACGCCCACAGTAGGATTGGAGATCCGAGAATACACGTGTCCGGCACGTCCGACATTAAAGAGCGAAGATGCCTGATCCGCATCTTTGAACACGAACGAGGTTGACTGGTAGATTGGCGTTGCACGAGCGCCAGTCTCACGATCAGGTTTTTGCCCGGCATGCAGGCTCAATGTGTCAAAGCCGATGTGATTGGGACCTG
>CAYPCS010000146.1:0-9757 GCA_964409275.1 uncultured Granulosicoccaceae bacterium | reverse complement strand
GCCTAGCTCCACCACCCGTACTGGTTTTAACCCTTATTGATTTTATCTGGCGTCAAAGATGCGGGTCGGTACATTGCGGGCCATTAGTACAGATGTTCGGCATTGCAGGCGGTCCGGACACTGTATGCGTTGAACCAGCCTCAATCGTCATCCTGTCGGGTGAGCTCAATCTCAAGCTCCATCAATTTCGATGCGATGGTGTCTGCATCAACCAAATAGGTTCCAGCGCTGATTGCAGCTTTAATGGCATTTACTTTCTCTGTGTCCACATTCGACTCCCGTTCGACGTGTGTAGAGCTGTCAGGCCGGCGGTAAAGCTGTACTGATCGCTCGTCTGCGGGTTTGTCCCGCATGATGTGTTTACCTGCCGTTTTGTTCTTTTTCTGTGGCCCTTCGGCAGAAGTGTTGCCAGATCGGTTCGAGATAATCAGTTTCATCTCAATGCCCCCTTAATGATCCAGCCATTATTTTCAAGACCACAGTAACGGCCGGGGAGTGGTGATCTTGACGCGATTGGGGTAACTGAAGTTGCTTCTGGTGATGGGCGTTCTTGTTTCACGGGGTTGTATGTCGTGGCCGCTGTCAAGGTGAATATAGGGCAAGCCGGTTTAAAAAAACAGTGCCTTAGCTGTCAAACCTTGCGTTCCCGGAAGTTGAATGTTTGCACGTAAACTCTCAGCACTTTACTATTCGGCTGCCAGTTAGGCTTGATGCATAATTTTGGAGATCTGTAGTACGGTTCACACCCGTTCAGGCGGGGTACATCGGGTAAGTTCTAACAGGCTTTGCATCAAAGGTGCACCCCTGTGTTCAGTGCGAATTTATCAAGAGCGTTTCTGTAATTGCCTTCGCTGACTCTGACGTACAGTATCAGGTGACGGTTATATCCGGAGTGTTGAAGAAATGCCAGCGGACTTGTTCGTTCCGAATCTACGAAAACGAAATAGCGGTCTATACTCAAAGACTTCAAAACAACACAACCAGCTTGTTTCTGTCTTTCTGCGACCTTAGCAACTGCATTCTTCGACTTAACCGGACCTGTCAATGGGGAAAACAAAGCAAAATCATATTCTGGTCATCGATTCTGATAGGGAGCGGGCACAGAAATTAATGCACCAACTGGAGTTTGTAGATTATGCCGCGAAGGCGGTGAGTTCGCCGGCATTGCTGGAAGGGTATCCCGGACTATCAGACAAACTTGCCATCATCATCGGGAACTGCCCGGGTATCCTTGAGCATGTGACCAAAATTAGAGCCGACGTCGAAAGCTGTCCTCCGTTTATTCTCGTCACTGGCAAAACTCCGCTGGATATGACGCCGGAACAGGTTGAGAGCAACTTTCTGGGTTGTATCACCGCAGACACCCGTTTCGCTGATTTGTCGAATGTCTTGCACAGAGCTGAAGTGGAAAGTGGTGTCGTACGGGAAGAACCGCCAGCCCCGGCTAATGCCGCAGCAAATACTCCCGCGCAATCTCCCGAGTTGTTTCGCAGTCTGGTCGGCAACAGCAGAGAAACCCGCCGTGTCCGCAAGATGATAGAGCAGGTGGCACCGACGGAAGCCACGGTACTCGTATTGGGTGAGTCCGGCACCGGTAAAGAGGTTGTAGCGCGTAATATCCACTACTACTCCCAACGGCGCAGCAAGCCGTTTGTGCCAATAAACTGTGGTGCGATCCCAAGCGAGCTTCTCGAAAGCGAACTGTTCGGACACGAAAAAGGATCATTCACCGGAGCGATTGGTGCTCGTCAGGGCCGCTTCGAAATGGCCCAGGGTGGTACCATATTCCTTGATGAAATTGGCGACATGCCATTGCCGATGCAGGTGAAACTGCTTCGGGTAATTCAGGAGCGATCATTCGAAAGAGTCGGTAGTAACAAGAGTATCAAGTGCGACGTCAGAATTGTTGCCGCCACTCATCGAAACCTCGAAAAACACATTGCCGATGGCAAGTTTCGGGAAGATTTGTATTACCGATTGAATGTGTTTCCTGTAGAGATGCCACGGCTTCGAGACAGGGTTGAAGATCTACCGCTTTTAATAAATGAGTTGATCACCAGGCTTGAGCACGAGAAGAATGCCTCCGTCAGGCTAACGCCTGCAGCAGTGATGGCGCTATGCAATTATAGCTGGCCAGGTAATGTACGCGAATTAGCGAATTTGATGGAGCGGATGACAATTCTTCATCCTCACGGCGTGGTCGATGTTAATGATCTACCGTCCAAGGTGATGCCTAATCAGCAAAACACAGAAGAGCAGAACTCTTCCGATACTGCAGAAACGGAAAAAATGGCTGGCATATCCAGTTTACCGATGCTTAGCGAGCCACGCTTGCCAAGAGACGGTATCGATCTGAAGCAGCACCTTACCGACATAGAAGTGAGTTTGATCGAACAGGCGCTCGATGACTGCAACGGTGTCGTGGCCCATGCGGCGAAGAAGTTACAAATTCGCCGAACAACACTGGTAGAAAAAATGCGCAAATATCGCATTCAGCGTCCTGAGGACAGCCCGACTACCCTGGCGGAATGAACCTCAACTCACGCACAGGGATGTGCGTTGCCAATCGGGCATAGAGTTTGCGAAACATCGTGAATTCGAACGATCCCGTATACCAGTGCTATCTGAACATGAAATCCTTGAGCTGCTTGAACAGCTGAAATTCGGCGCTCTGGGCGGTATTGCGTCAGATAGCGATCCGGTCGGTCATTGGCCAGTGCTTGTAGGTGACGGTATTTGCCTTAATCTTCAATCAGCAGCGCGAGCAGAGTTTGTCAGGCAACCCGAGCAAGTCACAGTCCCGGGTGGATTGGCAGACAGAGCAACGCTTGGTATCGTATCGAGCTGCTATCGGCAATTGCATCATGTTAGTACAGGCGTACAAAACCGCAGTCTGGTGATGGCCTACGACGATGAATGTTTGAAGCTGTTTCCGCGGCTGCATTTATCGGGACGCAACCGCAGCGGACCTGAACGTGAACTCGAAGACAACATGCCGTCCGGCCATGCCTATGATTTTTCACTGGCGGTGGCATCGTCTCTGGATTCATCGGCGAGGGCAGCGTGCGATGATCGTCCGGTTGTCTTCCTGCCACTTGATTTACCAGAGGAAACGCAGTTTACCTGCGGCTGGCGAGTCGCGGTGGAATTTGGCCACAACTCCGCAGAATTCTTTGTCGGCTTGTTAAACCCCGGTGCAAACGAGCGGTCAGTTGCAAACCGCACTGCTCATGAAACTGCGATGATTTGCGTTAAACCCGAGTCTGTTACCAGATCACCAGGCGCAAGTGAGATTTGCGTTAACCTGGGAGACACTGAGTGGCTGGGTCTTCGGCGTTCAGAATCAATGGGACACTATCACGTTACCCGCGAGGGTGGAGACATCACTCTGATCAAGCCCGGAGCGCCTGCTCATTTACCGGTGGCAGGCAGCGATCGATTGGCACCAGAGGCAGAACTTATAGTGCAGAAGTCGTTGCAATTGTCCGTTGATGATGTGTATCTGTTATTGCTGGAAGCTATCGGTTGTGATTCGAAAATCACCATAGAGTTCATTGCGGAATCCGTCTTTGGTGAACTTGATGACTTCAATAGTTATTTGCTGCCGGAGCACAGCCGCCTGCGCTGCTTGTCTATAAACGGTTTGCCGGTCAGGAATTCCCATATCATTGTTGAAGAAGGTTACTTTCGGCTGCAAAGTTCGGACTAGCGCCGCGCTGCTACCAGGCTACTACAACGTTGCCGTTTTACCGATTATTTTCTTTTTGGTATGGAGTTCAGCGATTTGTTAACCGGTTCGGTAGGTTGGCAGTCTCACTACTCACGGTAGCCGCATCACGACGCAGGCTTTGTTCATGAGTAATGTTTCAATCGCCAGGCGCAACGTCAGTTTTTTCGGAATACTTTCTGCATAATCATCCCTCCCGTCGGCGCAGCCATACAATGGCAATAAAGATGGAACCATTGTGGAAGTGGTACAGGCGGCATTTTTCAATCCTCGGTTGAATAATAAATGGCGCCAGAAGAGCCAATAGACACTTCAGTATCTTGTTTATACTTCGGTTCACTTCCGGTTTTCCCGGGTTGCCTCCCCTGTCAATAGATGTTCGCGACAAATTACTGTGAAATACGCACAAAAAAATGGTTGTTTCGCGCTGGAAACACCACTCGATTCTCGCTTCTAAATCGCCTGTATCACGTTTTCCCGGTTCCCCTCTATTCGCGCATATCCGTGGCCTGTCGATTGCTACATCGGTATTGACCTACTTTGGATGTAGCGAACATAAACAGTCTGATCAAAGGTTTCCCGAAGTTCTTCTTTTTCTATGAAGAAATTCACCTGGGAGTCGATGGTATATACAGACATAAGTCATTTGTCATGGATTGATGGATGAGCTAAGGGCCGATTACAGGTCCGTACAATAACGAGTTATATGGGAGCAGCAATGGTGTCCAGTGCTACAGCGCTAGCGGCAACAGAGAACGTGAAGCAGCAACCCCCTGCGCACAATCCCGTCCAGGTAATGGCGGTGACTGGTGGAAAGGGTGGTGTTGGCAAATCAAACATAGCGATTAATCTTGCGCTGGAACTTGGCAAGATTGGACGCAATGTGTTGGTGCTTGACGCGGATCTGGGCCTGGCAAATATTGATGTGTTGTGTGGCGTAAAGCCGCTGGGCACTTTAGAAGATGTATTTAGTTGCAAGGCGACGCTTGATGAAATCCTGCTGCGCATAGATGACAACGTGAGTTTGTTGCCTGCCAGTAGTGGAGTAACAAACCTGACCGGGCTTAGTCAGTCTGAATACGGTGGATTGATTCAGGCATTCAGCAGTCTGCAATCACCGGTAGATACACTAATCATAGATACGCCGGCCGGAATTTCAAATCAGGTAACCAGTTTTTGCCGGGCTGCACGCGAAGTCATGGTTGTTGTCTGTGATGAACCAACATCAATTACTGATGCGTACGCGATGATTAAGGTCTTGAATACCGAGTTTAATGTTAATCGAATCAATGTTGTGGTTAACAAGGCTAAATCCTCCCAGCATGGAATTGACCTCTTCGAGAAAATTGTCAGAGTCGCGGATAAAAATCTGTGCGTAATGCTTAGTTATGTGGGCGCTGTGCCAAACGATGAGTGCCTGCATCAAGGAGTTTGCGAACAGAAACCCGTTGTAAAGTCCTATCCGAGATCGCGATCAGCGCTCGCGTTTCAGAAACTTGCTAAAAGAATACATGGATGGCCAGATCCCAAACAACCTATAGGCCATATGGAATTTTTTGTTGAAAGACTCGTTAGCTACAGTACCAGTGCAGGTGTAATCGAATGAATGCTCATGCAATGTACAACGATGTCGAGCTGGTATCTGACGATGAGCTTGTTACCAAGCATGCCAAGCTGGTTAAAAGAATCGCGTTTCACCTGATGCACCGTCTTCCACCAAATGTGCAGGCCGAGGATTTAATACAGGCAGGCATGATCGGATTGATTGAAGCATCAAGGCAATACGATCCAACTCAAGGGGCCAGTTTTGAAACCTACGCAGGTATCCGGGTTCGCGGCGCGATGCTGGATGAGATTCGTCGCTCTGACTGGACACCTCGATCAGTGCATCGCAAGTCTCGCGAGGCGGCTGAGGCGCTGCGGCATATAGAACAGGAAACTGGCAGGGACGCAGACGACACAGAAGTCGCGTCAAGGTTGGGTATATCGCTGAGTGCGTACCATCAAATATTGACAGAGAGTATGTCGGCGCACATTTTCAGTTTTGATCAGCCCGACGAAAATACCGGTGAAACCATCGCACTGCCGGAGAGTAAAGACGTTGGTCCGTCAGAAAATATGCACCATGGCAGTTTTAAAGTCGCTCTGGCCAATGCGATTAAAAACTTGCCAGAGCGCGAAAGCCTGGTGATGTCGTTGTACTATGACGAGGATCTAAATCTGCGTGAGATTGGCGAAATACTGGGTGTTAGCGAAAGTCGTGTTTGTCAAATACACGGGCAGGCACTTATCCGGTTGAAGGCAAGGTTGTCTGATTGGACAGCACCGGAAGAGGAATTGTAGCTAGTTGGGCCACTTGATAAATAAGGTAACACGGATCGAAGCTACAGCCGCCATTGCTGCGTTAGAAAAACTCGACGTATGACCCCTTCCTTATTAAACAGCGGGCCTGCGTTTTTCCGCCTTGCACTGACGACTGTAACTGTGAAAAGTTAGTTACCCTGTTTATCAAGCGGCCCACTAGCGCGTACTCACTCCTGCTCTAGTTCTTTTTCGGGCAAATTGACGTTCTGAATGCCTGTCAGGAATTGTATAAGGTTGCCAAATTGCAATGCAATTTGGCGTTGACCTTCAATCTGGTCTTCTATAAGGAGGGAAGCAGCTTTGCAATAGGTGGCAATTTTTGCTGCATAGCGCCTTCCCCTGGACCGGACAAAAAAATGAAACCACAGACGGAGTCGATGGAACCGATTCTACGCAATGCCAGTGTAGACAGGCATGTCTGTGAGAATGGTGCGCAACCCCAGGCGCAAATAGCAGCCACACACAGTGGCAATGATCTCAACTCCCTGTATCAGTATCTCGACTTCGATCTTTTGATTGACATGTTCTGCAAACGCGTAGAGGCGGCGGTAGGGATTGACGGACTGGTTTTCCGTAATAAAGAGCTGAATCTGCTCACCGGCAAAAACATCCCTGGTAAACGCTACCCTTCGTGGAAGATTGCCCGGGATAAAGCACCCGCCCATCTATTGAAGTATCGCATAGATGATAATGGTGCCAGTCTGGGTGTTGTTGAATTTTTCCGTCAACGGCAATTTAGATCGGTGGAGGTTCGCGCTCTCGGTGCACTGGTTGATTCACTGGTGGGTCCCCTTCGCAATGCCAGCCTCTATTTGCGAGCCTGTCAATCAGCCTATCGCGATGCTTTAACCGGAGTTCAAAATCGTGCGGCTCTCGATGTCACATTGTCTCGAGACAACTCTACATCTGATTTCGCTTTGCCACTGGTATTGATGGTGTGTGACGTTGACCGGTTCAAAGCGATTAACGACAACTGCGGCCATGCAGTGGGTGACGAGGTGTTGAGACAATTTGCCAGTGCTTTGCAAGCTAATACTCGGGAAAACGATCTCGTATACCGCTATGGAGGTGATGAGTTTGTGATTGCTCTTGGCAATACGTATCTTGAAGGAGGGCAGGAATTTGCGGAGCGAACTCGCCAGTCAATACAGAAGACAACCCTGTATGTGGCAAATGCCTGTATTAATCTAACAACCACAATAGGCTTGACCCGGTTGCGCGACGGCGAATCTCTCGACGAGGCTTTTTTACGTGCGGACGATGCGCTGCTTGCAGGGAAGCGAGAAGGGAAAAATCGGGTTGTGAGTCGTTAATAGAGATAGTGGTCTGTGAGATACAACTCTGCGCTTGCGACACTGAGACAAGCCACTCTGTTCTCCTGTCAGTACCCCTTACGCGGATCAACAACCCTGTCGAGTGGTTGTCCTTGTCTATAGCGATGCAGATTGTCGGCAAACATGGCAACGGAACGCAACTCCCAGCCATCGTAGACTGACGAACAATGTGGTGTGATGATCACGTTGTCGAACTCCCACAACGGATGGTCGACGGGCAGTGGTTCTTTTGTAAAAACATCCAGCGCAGCACCTTCAATGCTGCCACTCCGCAGCGCTTGCACGAGGGCGGTTTCATCCACGACACCACCACGTGAAATGTCTACCAGAATAGTATTCGGTTTCATTGCCGCAAACTCGACAGCAGACAGCAGGTTGCGTGTGGATGGTAATAGCGGTATGGCGACGACAACCACATCGGCGTGTGCCAGGAGCTCGGGCAACGCTTCGGGTGAGTAAATGGCATCGATGTATTCAGCTGCATTTTCCACCCTGCGTTTTGATGCTGCCGGATTCGCACGAACACCGATGACTCGCATGTTCATTGCTTTAAATCGTCTTGCCACAGCCATACCGGTATTACCCGCGCCAGGCAGCAATGCAGTTTGTCCGGAGACCGGTGTTACCAGGCCCGAGGTCCACTTTTTGTCTAGTTGAGCGCGTTGAAATCCTCGCAGGTTCAAACGAAAAGACAACAGGCAGCCGAGTACATACTCAGCCATCATATCGGCCGCCACGCCGGCGGCGTTGGTTACTGTTAGCTGTGTTGTGTCCCATGGCAAGAGATGATCAGTGCCAGAGCCACCGACCGAGATCCATTTTACCCAGGTGGAGTCGAGTAGTGCCTGCCGTGGAAAACCAGGTGTTCCATCAAAGCGCACTGAGTACACCACCTCTGCGTGTGATTGCATTAAGCAGTCGCCCAGGTCAGCATAGCTGCTGCACGTGTGTATAGTTGTGGTGGTCCGGAACGGCCTTATAACCAAAGCGATATCGTCGATAAGTTTGAAGAATTCGCAGAGCCTGTATTAGGGAAAGTGCGTGCAAGTAAATTGCGTGATGCAGTGCTTTCACTTACTGATAGAGATGCTATGTTCAGTGTGGTTGCTGAATGCCTGTACGATCCAGTCTAAATTTCTTTTGATCTGTGCGGGCAGCTGCGTAGTGTCCCGGCGGTGATGCAGAATCCCGGTTTTCTATGTGTACCAGCATTTTGGTAAATGAAGAGGTGGGTTTTTCGTATTGTCACAATCTAGCGGATGCGGAAATGTAGTAGTAAATGATGGGTTAGTTACTCGATCATTGCGCAGAAAGGTGAGCTCCGTTATTGGTGGAATCTCTATGTTACCGTGTTTCCTGGTACCAAAGCAGTTGTTTGGATGATTGTGCACACAGCTATGTGTTTGTAGTAACTTGTCAAAGACGCGAGACGTCAATCTAAAGAATGGCTTATTCCATAACTGATCAAGCAGATGAAATTCCGCGACAATAATTCTAAAGCGTTTCAATAGTTGATCCGATGCGCCTAAAAACACCTCATATTCAGAACCTTCTATATCAATTTGCAATAACAATTCATCTTGTGAATTCGGTATGGATGACGCGACCCAATCGTCAAGAGTCATGAAGTTATCGTTTGTCGTAATACCAACATGTTTTTTTGTAAACTGAAAAAGCGCATGTGATTCGGGTGGTTTTTCGACGGATTTGTCTGCCAGGAATACACTCATACCCCTGTTGGCACAATCGCTCTCAAACCCGGATATGCGAGCTACACCAGGCGAAAAACATGCCTTGATTCCAGCCAGATCATCCGGAACAAGGTACCCGCCATCACCCTTTGGACCTAGTCGAATCAAGTCCTTGTCGCATGAAACAGGTTTTAACTTATTCAGTAACAGTTGCAGATCGTTTTCATCTGTCAATCTGGCAGGGTGAATTTTTCTGGCAGATAAAATATGCAAAGCCAGGTTTTTTATTAATTTGTTCACTAATTGATACACATAGTTAGGAGGGTAGTAAAAGGATTTACAAAAATGTTTTTTACTCCCTAACGGTTACAAGCAAATTCGGTGCTCGGGACCAGTATTTCCGGTCATTAAAAATGACTGCTTGTTCTCCGACGTTCTCATTCCTTCGTTCTCATTCCTTCGTTATACGAGTTGTTTCTACAGTTACTGAATTATACGCTTGTATTAATTCCCGGCTGGAATCTCTTCTGTTTTCTGCACAGTATCCATCAATGTGTCAGAAGACCACCAACAACACCATCGCCGGTGGTGAGGCCGTAGGTCTTACGGCCAATATGAGCGTGTTGTATGTGCTCTATGAA
>CAYPCS010000145.1:0-9827 GCA_964409275.1 uncultured Granulosicoccaceae bacterium | reverse complement strand
TTGATCCATCGCAGGTTCGAGTGTTGCGCGCGCCGTGCATGGGTCGCTGCGATACCGCGCCGGTACTGGAAATTGGTCACAACCATATCGATCATGCCACCGCTGAGCTGGTAGACAAGGCTATCGCGTCAGACGACACCCACGCGCATATTCCGGACTACGAAAACTACGCGGCCTACTCAAAGACGGGTGGCTATAAAGAGCTGGCGGCACTGCGTGGTGGCAGTAAAACTCCCGATGAAGTGCAGGACATCATCAGCGAATCCGGCTTGCGTGGTCTTGGTGGTGCCGGCTTTCCATCGGGTAAAAAGTGGTCATTTGTTCGCGCCGAGCCAGGCCCCCGATACCTTGCTGTTAATGGTGATGAAGGTGAGCCAGGTACTTTCAAGGATCGTTATTATCTTGAGCGCACTCCGCACCTTTTTCTGGAAGGCATGTTGATAGCGGCCTGGGCAGTTGAAGCTGATAAATGCTTTATCTATATGCGTGACGAATACCCGGCTGTGCTGCAAATATTGCGCGATGAAATAGCAGCACTGGAGACAGCCGGAGTAGTCACGGCAGGTTATATCGATTTACGTCGTGGCGCCGGTGCCTATATCTGTGGCGAGGAAAGCGCGATGATCGAATCCATCGAAGGCAAACGCGGTTTGCCACGGCACCGACCGCCGTATGTCGCGCAAACGGGAATCTTTAACCGGCCAACGCTGGTTCATAACGTGGAAACACTCCATTGGGTGGCACGCGTTTGCAGGGAAGGCCCGGAGGTTCTCAATAAAACCGAGAAGAACGGGCGTATCGGCCTGCGTTCGTTTTCGATGTCCGGCCGGGTAAAAGAACCGGGTGTTTATCTATTGCCAGCGGGTTCAACTATTACCGATTTGATCGAGGCCTGCGGTGGCATGCTCGATGGCCATCGTTTTAAGGCCTATCAACCCGGTGGACCGTCGGCTGGTTTGTTGCCTGCGTCAATGAACGATATTCCGATGGACTTCGACACACTGCAGCCACATGGATCATTTATCGGTTCGGCAGCGATTGTCGTGTTGTCTGACAAAGACAGTGTAAAAGACGCGGCGCTTAACATGCTTCGATTCTTTGAAGACGAAAGTTGTGGTCAGTGCACACCGTGCCGTGTGGGTTGTGAAAAAGCGGTCAAGCTGATGGAAAAAGAATCGTGGGATCAACCGTTACTTGAAGAGCTATGCCATGTCATGGTCGATGCATCTATCTGCGGCCTTGGGCAAGCTGCACCTAACCCTATCCTGCTTACAATGAAACACTTTCCGGAAGAGGTGTAACCATGAGTGAACTCATCACATTTGTATTAAACGGCAACGAAGTGACTGCACAGCCGGATGAATCTATCTGGGAAGTTGCAAAGCGCCACGACACACTGATTCCGCATCTGTGCCATAAGGACTCTAGCGGCTATCGTTCAGATGGTAACTGTCGCGCCTGTATGGTCGAGATAGAAGGTGAGCGTGTGTTGGCAGCGTCCTGTATTCGCACGCCCGTTCAAGGCATGGTGGTGAATACGGAATCGGCGCGTGCGGTGGCTTCCAGAAAAATGGTGGTGGAAATGTTGCTGGCGGATCAACCGGAGCGCAGCACCACACACGATAAATCCTCACACTTCTGGAAGATGGCTGATCTGCAGGATGTGTCTGAAAGCCGTTTCCCGTCCATCGAAATTGATCGCATACCATTGCTCGACGCGTCACATCTGGCAATGAGTGTGAATCTGGATGCCTGCATTCACTGCAATCTGTGCGTGCGTGCCTGCCGTGAAGTTCAGGTTAATGATGTTATAGGTATGTCGGGTCGCGGTCACGACGCGAAAATTACATTCGACTTTGATGATCCCATGGGCGCATCAACCTGTGTGGCATGCGGTGAGTGTGTGCAGGCCTGCCCGACCGGTGCATTAATGCCGGCGACGCTGCTTGATCAAAGCGGAGCAGGTGACAGTCAGGCGTTTGATCGTGAGGTTAAAAGCGTGTGCCCTTATTGTGGTGTTGGCTGCCAGCTATCATTCAAGATAAAAGATGAAAAGATCGCCTGGGTTGATGGTATCGAGGGGCCGTCTAACGAAAACAGGTTGTGTGTAAAAGGGCGTTTTGGTTTCGACTACATCGCACACCCGCACCGGTTGACCAAGCCCCTAATCAGACGTGATGATGCTCCCGCCAAGGGGCTCAATGTCGACCCCTCTGATCCCTTGTCGCATTTTCGTGAAGCCAGTTGGGATGAAGCCCTGGATGCCGCGGCCAATGGAATGAAAACGTTGCGCGAGGAAGCAGGGGAGCGCGTAGCCGGGTTTGGCTCTGCTAAATGTTCCAATGAAGAAGCTTATCTGTTTCAGAAATTTATACGCCAGGGTTTTCAACACAACAACGTAGATCACTGTACGCGATTGTGCCATGCCTCATCTGTCGCAGCGTTGCTGGAGAATGTGGGCTCTGGCGCAGTGACTGCCACCTTTAATGAAATTGAAAACGCAGATGTTGCCATTGTTATTGGCGCCAACCCGACAGAAAATCACCCGGTTGCAGCGACATACTTTAAACAGTTTTCAAAGCGTGGTGGCAAGCTGATAGTAATGGACCCGCGGGGTCAGGGGCTAAAGCGGCATGCTGACCATATGTTGCAGTTTCGACCGGGTACTGATGTCGCCATGCTCAATGCAATTATGCACGTCATCGTTGAAGAAAAACTCTACGATGCTCAATATATCGAAGGCTTTACTGAAAACTGGGATGCAATGAAAACGCATCTGGCGGGTTTCCCGCCGGAAAAAATGGCGGAGCTGTGCGGGATCGATGCAGACACGCTGCGTGAAGTTGCACGCGTTTTCGCCGGTGCGCAAGCTGCCATGATTTTCTGGGGTATGGGAATTTCGCAGCACATACACGGTACTGATAATTCGCGTTGTTTGATATCGCTTGCACTAATGTGTGGCCAGGTAGGTCGACCAGGTTCAGGGCTACACCCGTTGCGTGGCCAGAACAATGTGCAAGGTGCGTCTGACGCCGGCCTTATACCGATGTTTCTACCCGACTATCAATCGGTCGCCGACGAAGGTGTTCGTTCTGCGTTCAACGCTATCTGGGGCACTGAAGACATACACAGTGAAAAGGGACTGACCGTTGTAGAGATTATGGATGCAGTGCACGACGGACATATCAAGGGTATGTATGTGCTGGGCGAAAACCCGGCCATGTCAGACCCCGATGTTGAACACGCCCGCGATGCATTGGCCAAACTCGATCATCTGGTGGTTCAGGATATCTTTCTGACAGAAACCGCCAACTATGCCGACGTTATACTTCCATCATCTGCCTGGCCCGAAAAAACCGGCACAGTGACCAATACCAATCGCCAGGTGCAGATGGGAAGACCCGCGTTGTCACCACCTGGAGAGGCCAAAGAAGACTGGTGGATAACCGTAGAGCTTGCCCGTCGCATCGGTCTTGACTGGAACTATTCGCACCCGAGTGAAGTATTTGCCGAGATGAAAATGTCGATGAATTCTCTGGACAATATCACCTGGGAGCGGCTCGAAAAAAGCGCCGTCACCTACCCCTCGTTGTCGGCAGATGATCCAGGACAGCCAATTGTTTTTGGCGACGGATTTCCACGTCCTGAAGGTCGCGCCCGATTTACCCCGGCGCAGGTCACCGCCCCTGCAGAAACCCCCGATGCAGATTACCCGATGATTCTAACCACCGGTCGTCAACTGGAGCACTGGCATACCGGTTCAATGACCAGGCGTGCCGCGGTACTGGACTGGGCTGAACCAGAGGCCAATGCGTCGCTGCATCCAAAAACACTGCGGCGTATGGGGGTAAAAGCTGGCGAAATGATCACCGTAGAAACCCGACGCGGATCGATAAACATCATGGCTCGCGCCGATCGGGCGGTGGCAGAGGATATGATTTTTATTCCCTTTGCCTACGTGGAAGCTGCAGCCAATGTGCTGACCAATCCCAGTCTCGATCCGTTTGGCAAGATACCGGAGTTTAAATTTTCAGCCTGCCGGGTGGCAAAAACAGATGAGTCGGCGTTTGCCGCAGGCTAGTGAACAAGGGAGCGGCCGTTTTCATTTTGAATGGTTTAATCCGTTAATGTGAATTTGTCGCAGAAAGCGAGGGCTCCAGAGGAAAATATCGTTGCAGTATCGGAATACAATTCCGGTACTGTAAGATATAGACAGGGCGCGGTACCTGTTTAGAACGGTCGTACAGCAGCCTGGCTAGATGAAGTTTTCCGTAGCCTCGTGAGCCCGATAAAACTGTATTGGTGCGTCCCTAGCCTGCCCGGGTATGAAGGCTGTAACCTCGAAGGACCGGCTGAATTCCAGGTTACAAATGTGGGCCACAGGGTTTTCTGCGGAAAGTCGGGTAGCCTCAAATTCCGGATGAAATTCAACGCACGCCAGAAATGCCCAATACTTCCAGCGACCAGTTGAAGACCGCAGTGATAATGGCCAATACGTGCTAACTGGCCCAGCGGCTCTGTTGTTTCCAGGTTCGTAGGCGCAATGTCCGGACTTTTTCCGTTTTTTATCCGCCTTTTATCCTGTGACTTCCTGCAATATGGCCGTATTCTGTGTTTACGGTAATACGTGAACGGAGATTCGAATGTCCTGGAATGCTGATACCTGGCTCCATATTTTCGATATGAGCCAGACAAAACTTGCCGAAATGATTGGATACGATTCCAGTCAGATCCGCTCGTGGAAACGACAGGATCGCGAGCCTAATGGTAAACATTACTCAGTGCTGGCAGCCGCCCTGCTCGCTGAGAAGTATGATATTGGTGAAGATGAAGTTTCCCGGTGGGAAACAATGGCACGCAGCCGCAGCGAAGCCGAATTTACACGGCTGAAAACGGCAGTGGAAGCCGAGGTGCGCAATCTCCGCCTTAGGTTCGCAACATTCTCTTTATTAAAAAAGCTAGCGGCCCATTGTGGTGAAATCGTCCCCGATGCTGTCCCGGTTGAGCCAGCAAAACTGAACGAGGCGCCGTTTGATTCGCTGCTGGAGGAGGCCGCGTTACAACAAAAGTGTTTTGTCCTTGCGCTGTGTCAATTGTCCGATTCTCATGCTCTTGACATGAAGCCAGCGACAGACTGGAAAATTCTGCAGTCAACCGTTGATCTGCCCGTGTTTTCTGATCTGAAAAAAGTGGTTTCAGCTCTTGCCGGGTTACAGCGAGAGAACGTAAAGAATCTAGAAGATACGGAAAAACATTGTGCAGATCTAAGGGTTGCGATAGGAAATATTGAAACTTGCTCGCCGGATCTGGACGAAGTAGTCAAAGAAATCGATGAACTAATTGGTAACGTAGATCTGGACTCGTCTCGGCGCTATTTAATGTTTGCAGACTACCTTGGTAACGACACACCTGGCTACGATGGCTTGCGGCAGGTACAAAGCACCATCTTACACGCAATTAACACTGCGCCTGTGGAAAATACCGCGCGAGTTTGTGGTGCGCTTGAACGCCTTGCCGAATCCATCGTGTTGTTCCTGTTGAGCGACGATGACATTGACGCTGATTTTCTATCAAATAATCAATTGATAGAGGTTAACTGTAACAAAGGGGTGTTTGTTCGCGGGATTATCGACTCTGCCCTTACCGGGGTGGATAGGCTCACCCATGTTCACGAGAGAGATGGTGAACTAAAACTTGACCCGCGCTTTACCCACGAACTCCCACCGGGCCGGTCGACCAATCCCGCACAAAGGGTGCAAACCGTTGTAGAGGAACTGGCTCGTGGCACGACACTGGAAAAATCATATAAACCGCCAACACTGGCTAATGGAGACGACCTGCAGGCATTTTCGAAATGCAGCAACACTCGTCAGTTGAATCGGGAATTTAACTGGAAGAAAAATTCGTCAGACCATAATTGCGTAATCAGTCCTGTCCGGGAAGGCAGTGAATTTCAGGAAGCGCTAGGTATCGCAGGGTTGAAAGCGCTGCGTGTCGTTAACCAAAAACAACCTGAATGCAATCAGGCTTTTTCCGAACTGGATGACCGCGATGGTTACCTTGAACTATTTATACTGGAAATAAAACAACTATCGCGTGAGAAAAAAGACCAGCAGCGGGTGTTGGAAAGAACTCGAGAGCATGCACCGGATCTGATAGAGATTGTCCAGTTGTTCAAAGAGTTTAGCCAGCTGAGCAACGACGCTTCACAACTGGCACCCGCATTAGCGGCGCCGGTAGAGCAGATTCAACAGGATCTCGCGGAAGGTAAAACACCGGACAAGGAAACCGCCAACACACTGCGTAAAAATATAGAAGCAGCCGGAACAGCGATGACTAAAGCCGACAAGGCAGTTTCAATTACCTCTCGCTTTTACGATCTTGGCTACAAGGTGGCCGACAAAATAGACCAATTCTGGAATCTGGGTGGATAACTAATCATGCAGTTAAAAACGCTGGAAAAATATAGCGGAACCCATCAGCCGGTAAGCGGGGTTGAAGAGATTACCCACTACTGGGATGAAAAATCATTGTATGCGGTTATAGCAGCAGTGGCTGCCGGCAAGCCGTTACTTGTCCGTGGCGAGCCGGGTACTGGCAAGTCGCAGCTTGCCAGAGCTGCTGCACATATTCTGGGCAGACAGTTTATTAGCATGGTAGTACAGCCTTACCTTGAAGCACAGGACTTGCTCTGGTCGATGGACTACACAAAGCGATTGTCGGACTCACAAATAAAGGATAATCCGTCAATTGATGATCTGTCACAGTATCTGTGTGCCGGGCCGGTGTGGTGGGCGATCAATCCGGAATCCGTTGAAAAGAAAGCTAAAAGCGGGCACCAGTATACCCCGCCTGCCACATTCTCTAATACAACACATGGCACGGTGTTATTGATTGACGAGATCGATAAAGCCGACATTGCAATAGCTAATTCACTACTGGAGGTGATGGCGGAAGGCGGGTTTTCAGTGCCTCATCTGGCTGAACGGGTAACTATTCCGAAAGGCGGGCGATTACCCCTGATTATTTTTACCAGCAACGATACGCGCGAGCTACCTGCAGCGTTTGTTCGCCGGTGCGCCACATTGCTATTGAAGGTGCCGGGGAATCTGGTAGATCATCTGGTAGAGCTGGGCGGGCAGCGCTATCCGTTGATTCATGCAGACTGTCTGGTTAATGCCGCTGTCATGATAGAGGAAGATCGCATTAAGTGTCGTGACGGTGCCAAAACCGGCATCGCTGAATATATGGATCTATTGCAAGCGCTCAATCAGTTGACAAAAAACATAAAAGACAAAGAAAAACGCAAGGCAGAGCAGGAGTACTGGTTAGGCAAAATTGGCAGTTATAACCTAAAGAGTGATCAAGACGGGTGAGTAGCGCAGTTTCCCGTGGCAGTCTATTGCGTGCACTTGGGGCAAAACCGTGCGAGGGCGCAGAAAGTCTCGTCGCAGACGCTCTTGGTTTCGAGATGGCCAGTGTAAATACACCGCACGTTGCGAATGAACTGTCGACACCAACAGCAGTTGCAACCGAATCTGACGAAATTGCACTATCGCCGAACAGCACACGTCGTCAACAGCGCTTGTGGGTGATAACAGGGAAATATGACAGAAAGCCTGTAATGCCGGTAAGTGGTAGCCCATCCTCTGGAACAGTTGTTCCGATTGACAGTTTGCCACCGCCCTTACCGTATCTGCCTGCATGGCCACCTGGTCGTGTGTTTAATGCCTGCCAGGACTTGCTGCAACAACACATTGCCGGCAATAAAATCAATGTAAAAAAAGCAACTGAGCAAGTGTCTAGATGGAATTTGTTCGATGATTTACCACGCAAACAACGTCCATCGTTGTCCAGTGAAGTGCTGGTCTTGCTGGATCGATCCTCGCATCTTAGACCCTTGTGGAAAGACCAGATATGGATTCTGCAGCAACTTGATGCAATATTGGGTAACACAGCGGTCAGCTGTTTTCAGTCTTACATGGGGCCGCGTGGACCCTGGCGCGATGAGAACCACAATAACCTTGGTCAATCGCGAATTCGCCGTGCGAGCCAGGTGCTGTTGATCAGTGATTTCGGATCGCTGGCTGGTGGTGACATTGCTACACAGTGGCGACGGTATAATAACGATCTATCGCAACTTTCTCCCTCAATAAAACTGCTGGGTCTGACCTCGGTCGAACACTCTGCGTTGCCAATGCGAACGTTGACAGCTAAATCAACAGGTAAAGTATCGTTGTTGCTTGCTGCGCTGTCTCAGGCACCGTGGGCCGAGCCCGCGCAGGTTCGCTCACTACGCCTTGCCGTAGGAGGTAGCGCTACTGATGAACTGGCGGTTTACAACTCTGCAAAAGTTAATCGGCAAGGTGGTTTTATCAACCTTAAAGAAACAGAGCTGCGCAAACAGCTAGAGCAGTTCGCAAGCCTGCCTGAGCCGATTCGTCACAATATAGCCAGCGTGATTGATAGCTGGCAACAATATCTTCCCGAGTCATGGCGCGAAGTTGAATGGTTGCAAAGAAATCTGTTGAACCACCCGCACCCCGATAATGTCCCGCTGCTAAAAAGGCTCGCCGAGTGTGCCGGTGCTGAAGCTGCCGCCGGAATTTTTGGCTCCGGCAGCACGTTAATGGCCAGTGTGCTGCCACTGGCAAATTCAGTAGCAGACAACACCGAGGGTGATGAGTGGCAAGAGTGGCTCGAGCAAATGACGGTTCTGGCCAGAGGCCTGGGCAAACGGCTTCCACTGGTTGATCTGCGGTCTACACAATCCAGCGACTATCGCTACATCAAACAACTTGGCGGGCGATTAATCGTTCGGCAGAATTCTTCCGGTGGAGATTTAATGTCAGTAAACGAACACGCGGTTTGTCTGGAGACGCGACGTTTACTCGGGCATGCTGAATTGCCCCTGGAAGGGATAGTGCGAATTATCGACGACGCAAACGAATATCAGCTGCAAAAACTTGCCCGGCCCGACTGGGCTGACAGGTATTGGGTTGATGAAAAAGGGTTAATGCATGCTGCGCATCAGGACGGTCTGGCATTTCGACTAACCCCGTCGGATAACGTGCAAAACAAGTTCAGGTGGCAACTCGATAGTGCTTTGAACGGGCACTGGGGATCCGCCGCCGGAGTGGATGACTACGGTCTGTGGGCGGACTTGACGGCTGACGGAGTTTCCCAACGCATGCGCTGGATAGTATCGGGCAGTTTTCAAATGGGGTCACCGGAAAACGAGGATGGCCGGTTTGATAATGAGAAATTGCATACTGTTACCTTGAGTAGTGGTTACTGGTTGGCTGAGATTTCCTGTACCGAGGCATTCTGGAATGCCGTGCAGTCCGGTAATTACACCAGTGCCGATAACCCTGAATACCCGAAGGTCAACGTTAGCTGGGAAGACTGTCAGATTTGGCTGGAAAAACTGAACAATCAGTTTCCAGGTTTTAACGCAAGGTTGCCCACGGAGGCGCAATGGGAGTATGCCTGTCGTGCTGGTACAACCACCGCTTTTTGGTGGGGTGACGACTTTGACGAGAAATATGCAAACAATAGTGCGCCTCGGAGTGAGGCAGATTATCCGGCCAATAATCGGGGGTTGAAGAGTATGAGCGGAAATATTTTTGAGTGGTGCAGAGACTGGTACGGTCACTATGACACTGGCGATGAAATCGATCCACAGGGTCCCGTCGATGGCCAGAGCCGCGTGCTGCGTGGTGGCGGCTGGTTCCGCGACGAGCGCAATATGCGTTCAGCGTATCGCGACCGCAACGCGGCTGGCAACCGCGACGGCATCATTGGCTTGCGGCTGGCTGGAGGTGCAG
>CAYPCS010000144.1:0-9977 GCA_964409275.1 uncultured Granulosicoccaceae bacterium | reverse complement strand
TTTCTGCGATAGTATATTCTGCGACAGTAAGTGTAACAGGCGTATTTAAGTGCTTTACCAGGTGTTGTGTGTGATTCGGTCGCTGAGTCATCAGTACTGCTGTTGATAAACCGAATTCTCGATGCATTCGCAGCAAGACCCCGCCAAGAATCGCTATATCGCCTATATGCTCACCACCGTAAGCACCTACCAAAACAGCACTGTGAAATTTATGTGGTGATTTTTTTTTGCGTGGCCAGGACCGCAATAGATTGATCTGAGCGCGCAACATTTGCCCGGCTAACTCCAAAACTTCTGTTACAGATACCGCGTGACCTGGTTCTGCCACATTGGTAGCTGTCAATTGATCAAGCGCATCAGTCAGAAGCTCGTCGGACTGCAAATTCATTTCACCGGCGTTTTTTTCGCCGTGCTTATTGCGAAATAACTCATCCTGCAAAGCCTTGAAATAGTTGATAGCGTCCGAACTATAATTCGACTTTGACTCCTGCAACAAAAAGTAGGTTATAAAATCCCATGCGAATAACTGCGCGTCTTCAGACATTGCATTAGAGCCACGCACTATAAACACAGATATATCCTGATCGCGCGCAAGTGAATAAATACTGTCCAGGTGCCATACCGAGGCATTGGAGAGCGTTACTACCCAAATTGGTTCTGCAGCTGGCCTAAGAAACTCCGTTAGCCGGAGCACATTATGTGCTCTGCAAGATTCACAGCGAAACGGTTCTGTGCCGTCGAAGGATTCAGGCAAATTAATTAAAACACGAGCACGCTTTGCCATTGTGGGCAGCGAGTTAATCGCGTCAATTAACGCCTGTCGGGACTCAGTGCTTGCGTCAGGTGAGAGAGAAAGCAGCGCCGGGCGGTTTGCAGGTGGGTCGCCCAGCGCCTGAAGAATAGCCTCTGCACTGCTGAAGTTATCGCAAGCCAGGTCGATTTTGTCCTGTAGCGGCATGCGCTCTCACCCTATATTTGAATGCTAAAGATACTAATGGTACACAACAAAGTCTGTGTACTACGGAACAAAATTGCCCTTCCACATTTGATATGGTTGTAGCATCAGCAGCGACACGCGCAGCGGATGAATTTGAGCAATTCGGTGGCTGTTTTTCGAAATATTCAGACGCTTGATCTGAGATTTCGTAATATTCGCCAAAGGGACGATTACCATGAAGTGCGTTATTCTTGCCGGTGGTTTTGGCACTCGGTTAAGTGAAAAGACAACCAGTATTCCGAAACCGATGGTACCGATCGGTGCAAAGCCGATTTTGTGGCATATCATGAAGATCTACTCGGCTCACGGTATCAATGATTTCATAATCTGTCTTGGCTACAAGGGCTATGTGATCAAGGAGTATTTCGCAAATTACCGGCTCCACAGCTCCAATTTGATGGTGGATTTGCAGGCAGGCAACGTAGAAATATCCGACAACGGTATAGAACCGTGGCGCATAACGCTTATCGATACAGGTGAAGACAGTATGACCGGCGGTCGCTTAAGCCGCGTAATGCCTCTGCTGCGCGAAGAAGAGGCCTTCTGTCTGACCTATGGTGATGGTGTGTCAGATGTCGATCTTACCGCCAAGCTGGCTTTCCACAGAAAACACGGCAAACTGGCGACCGTTACCGCAGTTCATCCGATACCACGCTTCGGTCAAATACAACTCGATGGTGATCGGGTTAGTAGTTTTACCGAAAAACCCGTCGGAGATCTCGGCTTAATCAATGGCGGCTTTTTTGTCTTGTCACCAAAAATCGAACAATATCTCAACGGCGACGGCACCGTTTGGGAGCACCAACCGATGCGATCCCTGGTCGCAGATAACCAAATGATGGCCTGGGAACATCACGGATTCTGGCAACCAATGGACACACTGCGTGACGCTCACAGTTTGCGTGACTTGTGGGACAGTGGCGAAGCACCGTGGAAGGTCTGGCAGTGAACGCTGAATTCTGGAAGGACCGCAAAGTCCTCGTGACCGGCCATACCGGGTTTAAGGGTGCCTGGCTGATGGCCTGGCTACACAAGCTTGGCAGCGATGTTACCGGCCTTTCACTGGCACCAGAGGGTGATCCAAATCTTTGGTCTCTGCTGACACTGGACAGAAGCGTGCGGCACACCGTCGGTGACATTCGCGATAGCGCCGCTGTAAACTCTGCGTTGCAGCATGACCCCGAGATCGTCATCCACCTTGCGGCGCAGGCACTGGTAAGAAAGTCCTATAGCGATCCGGTTGACACCTTTGCAACCAACGTTACAGGTACGGTGCAGTTGCTGCATTCCATCGCACAAAGACCTTCAGTGCGATCCGTGATAGTGGCAACTTCCGACAAAGTTTATCAAAACCACGAAGATGGAAAGCCATTTGTCGAGACAGATCGACTGGGTGGCTACGATCCGTACTCAGCATCGAAAGGTGCTTGTGAGATTGCAGTACAAGCGATGCGCGAGAGTTTTTTCAGAAGCCCCGACTCTGCCCGAATTGCCACAGTCAGAGCAGGCAATGTCATCGGTGGGGGCGACTGGTCAGAAGACAGATTGATCCCTGACATCGTTCGAGGATGTCTTAGCGGACAGGGAATCGTGACCTTGCGAGCTCCCGCATCGATACGACCGTGGCAGCATGTTCTGGAACCGCTGGGTGGATATATCACTTTGGCAGAGCGATTATTTGATAACCCGACTGAGTTTTGCAACAGCGTCAACTTCGGCCCGGCTTATGGCGAAGAGCGCGAAGTGCGTAGTGTTGCAGAGGGAATTGTGGCAAAACTGGGGCGAGGAAAGATAGTACATGACTGCAATCCTAACGCACCGAAAGAATCAAAAACCCTGCGTCTGGATTCAAGGCTTGCATCCGAACACCTGGGATGGCGCCCAGTTTTCGATTTTGATGAATCGCTCGCGATGACTGCTGACTGGTACGCAGACTGGTTCAGCGGCGCAAACATCTACTCAATAACCGTCAAACAAATTGAACACTATATGGAACAGACGGCTTCAACATGACAGCAACCTACTTTACCTGTCGCAGTTGTGGTGGAAAAAACGCCAATACATTTATAGATCTCGGTCTTTCTCCGCTGGCCAACTCATATGTCGCCATGCAGGATGCTGACACGACAGACGCTCAGTACCCGTTACATGCCCGTGTTTGTGATCAGTGTTTTCTGGTACAGGTTGACGACGTCGTACCAGCCGCCGATATCTTTGACCACAACTACGCCTATTTTTCATCCTTCTCCGACAGCTGGCTCGAGCACTGCAAAAGCTTCGCAGCATCTGCCGCTAAACGCTACAAACTGGGGCAGGAAGATCTGGTGATGGAAATTGCATCGAACGATGGCTATCTGCTGCAGTACTTCAAAGCCAATGGCATACAGGTGCTTGGCATAGAGCCGACCGGTAATACTGCCGCCGTCGCCATAGAAAAAAACATACCAACAAGAGTTGAATTCTTTACTGAACAGCTGGCACACCAGATGGTATCAGCAGGGATTCGACCATCACTAATCTGTTCGGCCAACGTACTGGCACACGTGCCTGATATAGGAGATTTTGTTCGAGGAGTTGGTGTAATGCTCAACGGTGATGCTGTTTATACCGTTGAATTTCCGCAGTTACTCAGCCTTATAAACAACACCCTGTTCGACACTATCTACCACGAACATTTCTCTTACCTGTCTTTATATTCAACTGAACGCGTTTTCGATACTGCGGGCTTGCGTGTATTTGACGTTGAAACGCTTGCTACGCATGGTGGTTCACTGCGGATACACGCCTGCCTGAAGACCGCAACTCATACGGAACATCCTCGAGTGGCACAGCAACGCGAGCTTGAGGCTACCGCAAACCTGGACAATACCCAGGGCTATCTCGGTTTTGCAGAGAGAGTTGATACGATCCGCAAAGACCTCACGGACTTTCTTGATACGGCCGCTCAGGACGGTCGTCGGGTGGCGGCCTATGGAGCCGCCGCCAAGGGAAATACGTTATTGAATTTTTGCGGCATCAATTCAGACGCCATTAGTTATGTGGTCGATAAAAACCCCGCAAAACAAAACAAATTACTACCAGGCAGTCGCATTCCCGTTCGAGACGTTCAGGCACTATACGACGACCCGGTTGATGACGTGTTAATCCTGCCGTGGAATATCAAAGACGAAATAGTAACCTCACTCAGCAGTCTGCAAGCACTGGGAACACGTTTTTTTGTCGCGACTCCGTCAATGGCTCAGGTTGGCTGATGGCACGTATTCTGGTCACAGGTGCGGGCGGTTTTCTGGGCCGCTATGCCGTTACAGCTTTGCGTGAAGCCGGATGGACCGTAATCGGATCAGGGCGCAGCGCCCCATGTGTAGATGGTCTGGACGCAAGCATTGCCGCAGACCTGTTACAACAATATCCAACGCAACAACTGGTAGAACGTGCAAAGGCAGATGTGCTTCTGCACCTGGCATGGTTTGATGATCCGAGCTTGCGCTGGCATGCCGCAGACAACCTGGCCTGGGCTGCAGCAACGTTAAATCTGGTGCAGTATTTCGCAGCGGCTGGCGGCAAGCGAGTTGTTTATGGTTCAAGTTGCGCTGTTTACAATTTCTCGGTACGGAGCATACACAAAGAAACGGATCTCGCAGCACCACAGAGTTTATACGGCGAAGCCAAGGCAAGCACCGGGACCCTGATTACAGCTGCTCAGAAAGCACTGGGAATAACGGTTGCTGAGGCGCGAATTTTTTTTTGCTATGGTGCGAGGGAGCAATCCCCTCGGCTAGTTCCGGATCTGATTAGTGGTATATCGCAAGGCGAACCGGTCGCATGTACAGACGGTGCTCAAAAGCGTGACTATCTTCATGCGTCTGATGTTGGTCGTGCCTTGCAACTACTGGCAGATAGCGAAATCACCGGACCAGTTAATGTAGCCAGTGGCCACTCAATACCAGTTGCGCAATTAATCCGTGAAATAGCAAGACAGATGGGCCGTCCCGATTTACCGCAGTTCGGAGCAGTTAGTCGCCCTGAAGCAGATCCAGCTGATATAAGCGCTGATGTCAGCCGATTGCAGCAGCTCGGTTTCGAACCACGACACAGCCTTTTGAGCGGTGTTACCGATACGCTGCTACAGAGTGGCGTCAAGCTTAGCAAATAACCGTAGCATTATGCTTAAAGTACCGGACAATCATTGTTTATCTTTGACAATCTTAACTTCAAACTTTGCTTTCTTCAGTTTCCGAAACAATAGTCGGATTAATAGTTTCACGTTCGATAACCAATGGACCTCGACGCACCTGAGAGTGGATAGACGTTACATACTCACCCAGCATACCTATCACGAACAATTGAATACCTGAAAGAAAGAACAAGGCAACAATGATTGTAGTGGTGCCACGCGGGACTTCGACGCCACCTACTAAATACAGGACCACAGAAATCAACGAAAACAAGATACATACAACAGCAAGCGCGATACCCGAAAAAGTACAGAATCGCATCGGAGCACGGGTAAACGAAAATATTCCGTTTAACGCCTGATCTATCAGCGTGGGCAAATTGTGTTTTGTGATTCCGCGCTTACGCCTCACCCAAGTATAGGGGACAATAATTTGCTTAAATCCAACTGACGCAATTATTCCTCGTATATACGGATAGTGGTCGTCGTGTTTAAGAACTGCTTTCAATACTTTGGCATCAATGAGTTGAAACTCTCCGACGTTAGGCGAAATGGTAAAATCGGAAAGACCGTTGACAATTTTGTAAAAACTAAAGCGTGCTGACCGAAGCAGGAAAGATTCCTCACGTTCATTGCGAGCACCCGCTACCACCTCATAGCCCGTTTCCCAAAGTTTGACGAACTCTGGTATCAATTCCGGTGGGTCTTGTAAATCAACGGGTAACATCACCAGTATCGCATCTCCGGTCGCATGCCGTAATCCATTAAATGAAGATCGAAAAACACCGAAGTTCCGGGAATTCACAACAACGGTTACATTCGGGTCTTTCGCGGCAATTTCACGCAGTACCGCAACTGTCTCATCCTTGCTGTCGTTATCGACAAAAATGTGTTGTCTGCGGTACTCTGGCAGCTCGTCATCAAACAGTTGTTTGACAATCGCATGGCACTCTGCAACGTTGTCTTCCTCGTTAAAACACGGAGACACGACAGAAATAGTTTTCATCTATGAGGATCTGTGGCGTTACTTACGTAAATCCAAGAATACCGCCTTTGCCGACAATGCCCAAGCGGCTAACTTGCCAGAACAACAGACCTTGTGGACGAGTGCTCAGTTTGGATCGACACATTAGGCTATTTCTACAGCACCGCACGTATTGGGTTAATATCTATAACCAGATCACACGTAGATGAGGCCACATGTTTTTGAACAGAAACAGTAACCATCTCAAACTGATTCGCAAAGTCCTCACTTCCGTGACGACTTCCGGCATGGCGGTTTTGATAATTAGCTGCGGGAGCGGAGAGTCATCCATTGAAGACAATATTCCCCAGGCTGATGGAATTTCTAATATAACGATAAATGAAGGAATAGATGTCGATTCGTCGAACCGGAATATTTCTAACATTACTCTTGATCTCAGTCAAAGCTATCAAACAATGGATGGCTGGGAAACCTATCTCAGAATGTGGGAAGAGGACAAAATAAATGACCGTTTTGACAAATCCATAGAGTCCTATACTGATCTTGTTGCCAATCACCTGGCAAATAATGTAGGGATCAATCGAGCACGGCTGGAGGTATGGAGTGGGTTGGAAAATCCCGTTGATTATTGGAGCGATTTCTACAATGGTGAATCAACATACTCCGAGTGGAAAGATTTTCGCTATCAGAAAATAAACGACAACGATGATCCCAACCTTGTCAATCCAGATGGATTTCAATTTGCCCGCTTTGACTATGCAATTGAAAAAATGCTACTACCGCTCAAGCGTGCAGTCGAAGCTAACGGTGAAACTCTGCACGTTAACCTCTGCTACGTTGATTTTAGATGGACAGAAGCTACTCTTCAGGGAAATATAAGTCATGCAAACAATGCAGATGAATACGCAGAGTTTATTTCAGTATTTCTTAACCGCTTAAAGGACAGGTACGGCATTACTGCCGATTCTCTGGAAATTATTCTCGAACCGGAAAACACGGAGAGCTGGCGAGGTGCACAAATCGGTCAGGCCGTCGTAAAAGTGGCAGAAAGAATTCGCGCCGAAGGGTTCAACACCGAAATTATCGCACCTTCTACAACTGCTATGAATCGTGCAGTACCGTACCTAAATGATCTATCGGAAGTGCCTGGAGCCATAGCTGCGGTGGACACATTCGCCTATCACCGTTACGGCGGAGAATCTGCAGATAATGCAAGATCTATCAGGTCTATGGCCGAGCAAAATGGACTTAAAACAGCGATGCTTGAGAAAGTCGGCGCTGGCATTGATCAGCTTTTTGAAGATTTGACGGAAGCAAATGTTTCAGCCTGGACGCAGTATGGGATGGCAGCAATTGTGGATACGTCCGATGAAAGTGCTGCATACAATCAAGGTGCGAATTATCTGGTTGTTCGTGATGACGGTAGCGCAGGCCCAGACAAAATATTAAACGCTAGTAAGACACATGAGCTGGCACAAGTATTTCGATTCGTGCGAATGGGTGCAAAAAGAGTTAAAAGCACGACCAATGACAGCAACCTGGATCTGCTTGCCTTTTTGAATACAGACAACTCTGTGGCTGTTGTTGTCCGCTCAAAAAGTCAGGGACGTCCTGTGGGCATTTCCGGATTGCCTGCAGGTGATTATGTAACCGAATTTATCGCAAGCGGATCTGGTGAGATTCAAAAATCTGGTGTTATAACCCATGCCAATAGTGAAACTGATCTCCTTCTCAACATGCCTGGAGAAGGTATCTTGACTATTTATACCTACCCATAGTAACTCCGGCTTTTTGAATTACCTGTTAGTCCTCAATTTGCCAGCTTAGAAACCACATCCGTATGAGAAGCACCACACAAAACGCATGTTCAGCTTTGAAGTGTGAGGTGATTCTTGTGGTCGCGATGTGGGTAACATAATATGTCCTCTCCCCATAGATCACACAGCTGGCATAAGAAAATGAACAAGGACAAAGTTTTTAGTATCGATACGGAGCGATCCAGCGATTTCGTTTTTGACGACTCAGTAGCCGAAGTATTTGACGATATGCTCACCCGAAGCGTGCCGCTCTATCTGGAACAGCAGAAGATGATCCAGGATATTGCAAAGCGATTCTGGGTACCAGAAACCTCAATTGTTGATCTGGGTTGCTCTCTCGGCACAACACTTATCAATATCGGTCACAATGTGCCTGACGCTGAAACGCTCGTCGGATATGACAACTCGCAACCAATGATTGATCGCGCCGCTGCCAATATTGAAAAAGCCGGAATGTCCAGGAAAATTCATTTGCGTCACTCTGACCTGAATGGTGATCTGGAAGATCTCGACATGACAAACGCCAGTGTCATCACCATCTGCTGGACTCTGCAATTTATACGACCGTTAAAAAGAGATCGTCTGATTCGCAAGATATTCGATTCACTTGTCGACGGCGGTGTTTTAGTTATCACTGATAAAGTACTCACAAATGATTCAAACATGAATCGCTTTTTTATCGATTTCTATTATGACTACAAAAGAAGAAATGGTTACACCGAAGAAGAAATTGTTCGAAAGCGTGAAGCACTGGAGAATGTTCTTATTCCTTACCGTTTCGATGAAAACTTTGAGCTTTTCAAACGTAACGGATTCCAGATTGTTGAGACATTTTTCCAATGGAACAACTTTGCCGGCTTCCTTTGCGTAAAGAATAACTAGTTCGATCGGATCACTTAAAGTGGCACGATGCAAAATTAGAGCTGCAAACATCTGGCTCACAAAATATCTATGGGCCTTTTTATGTGGCTGACTAGTGTTGCCAGAAAAGTACTTTCGCCAGCAGTGCGAGATGCGATTGTGGCGAAACAGCGCCAATTCCGCCTGCAAAAAATCCGAACCGGCACTGTTGACTTTGGCGATTTTAAAAGAGTAACACCCATTAGCTCAATGTTCGGGTTCGATCGAGGTCAGGCAATTGACCGCTATTACATCGAACATTTTTTAAAACAAAATGCCGATTGCATTAATGGCCGTTGCCTCGAGATGGGTGATCCGACCTATATCCGGAAATTCGGAAACAGCGTAACGCAAATAGATGTCATGCACTATGTTGCGGGCAACCCTGAGGCTACAATTGTTGGAGACCTGACATGTGCAAATCATATTCCTTCTGACACCTTTGATTGCATCATCTTCACCCAGTCATTGCAGATGATCTACGATCTTAAAGCTGCTCTCAGAACACTCCACAGAATCTTGAAGCCGGGTGGCAGTTGTCTGCTTACCTCGGCAGGATTAAGTAAAATAGCGCGCAGGCTCGGTGAAGACGACTGGGGTGAGTACTGGCATCTAACGACACAATCTGCAGAGGCTTTATTTGCAGAAACATTCCCCGGTGCAGAGGTACAGGTGGATTCCTACGGCAACGTCCTCTCAGCAGTTTCTTTTCTGCACGGCCTGGCAGCGGAGGAACTGGACACCGAAAAGCTCGATCACAGAGACAAAGACTTCGAGCTCCTGGTAGTAGTTAGAGCGACAAAGTCTCACAGTGGCAACCTCGCAATAGAAAGTACGGTCGTAAGGTGAGATTAATCGAACGCGCAAAACGAGCCACACGGGTGGATCAGTTTGCAACCACGGTATAACTCAATGCGTGCCGTCATTACTTTTCACAGCATAGATAACAAAGAAGATATTCTTTCATGCTCACCGGACGCTTTTCGAAAAATTCTTGTAGCCCTGCAATCTAAGAATATCCCGGTATATGACCTCGATACTCTGCTGGCTAAACCGCACTCACAGGGTGTCGCCCTCACTTTCGACGACGGTATGAAGTCTGTC
>CAYPCS010000143.1:8216-10446 GCA_964409275.1 uncultured Granulosicoccaceae bacterium | reverse complement strand
CGCGTGCTGGCGTTTGTTGTAAGCAATATTACTACTCACCGTTTGTATCTTTTTCATATGTGTCGATGTGGTATTTTCCCATCCCGGGTTGCTGGTACGGAATTGTGAGTTTGTATCACTGGCAAAGGCACTATAAGAAGCTCATTACGGAAGACAATAGACTCAGAAAAGCCTTTCCAGATATAGCATTGACTGCCCTACAGTACACGGCCTCTCTGCCCTGACATCTAATTGTTTTATCCCGCCGTGCGCAGCATGAGGCATAAGCGCCTGTTGGACTGAGCCGTTCGTCAGCTACACACTGCGACTTAGCGGTTTAAGGGAAATATTTCAAAACAAAAAATGGTGCTATGCTGGAACCTGCATCATTCCCCCCTTTTCCACTAAACCACAGATCAGGTAACAGCATCTCAACGACTAGTGTATCAGGCATAACGCGGGGCATTTTGTACATGTGCCTGGCGATGGCCATATCAATTCCGGTGATGAATGCCATTGCAAAGACCATGGCGCTGGAGTACCACATCCTGCAAGTGGTTTGGGCGAGATTTAGCGGCCACCTGTTGTGTGTTGTGATTGTGTTCTGGCCACGCTTTGGGCCACGGATATTTAAGAGTCAAAACTACCGCGGTGAGTTTGGCCGCTCGCTTCTGATGTTTGTGTCGAACGCGTGTTTTATTTCTTCGCTACCGCTGGTGGCGCTTGCCACCGCGTCGGCAATTATGCTGACCGGGCCAATTTTAATTACCGCGCTGGCGGTACCGTTACTCGGCGAAAAAGTAGGCTGGCATCGCTGGCAGGCAATTGCTGTAGGTTTGTGTGGGGCATTGATTATCGTCCGTCCTGACCCGTCGCTTGCAAACATTGGCAATATACTGGTGCTGGGCTCGGCGCTAACGTTTGCGCTATACCAGATTCTGAATCGAAAACTGGCGGGTGTGGATCCGCCGGAAACAATGATTGCCTACACCGCGTTAATTGCGACCGTTGTCACCAGTATGGCGGTATGGAGCGTTTTCCAGTGGCCCCATTCGCTCTGGCACCTGTTTTTGTTTATCGCACTCGGCGCGATTGGCGCACTGTCGCAATTCCTGGTTATCAAGGCGGTCCAGTTCGCACCGGCTTCAACAGTGGCACCCTTTCAATATATGGAGTTACCGGGCGCGACAATTGCCGGTTATCTTGTATTTTCCAGCTTACCGGATTACTGGACCTGGGTAGGTGCAGCGCTAATTATTGCCGCCGGCCTTTACATTGCCTGGCGTGAGCGAATAATTAGTCGTCGAGTGGAATAAGACGACAAGGATACCGCGCACTATGCGATCCAGGTTTTAGGGTCCTTACCGGGACACGCACCAGGGATTAGCCCGACCCCCTCATGTCTTCTGCGAAGATATTCGTACGGGGGCTTGACGAGAAATGTCTAATGGGTGCCCCCAATGTAGTCGCAAAAAACCGCTCCTGGGCGCTTGCATTTCCTTTAATGTCATGACATAATAAAGCGAAGCCCGGAGCTCAAAAGAGCGAAAAAGCTAACTAATCTACAGGACTGCAGAACATGCAACTCCATATTTTTAAAATTATCTTCATAGCTACTGTCATCGGGCTTAGCCCGACAGCACGTGCCGACCATGCGGTAAACCTCACAGAGCCCGAAATAGATTCGGTTTTGCCTGTAACGGGTCTGCAAAGCCAATGTATAGACACACCGCCTTTAAATGACGGCTTTGGATGGAACGGTTTTTGTACTTGCAGCGTCCCGGGAAATTTCGAAGAGTTTGGCAACAGTCTTGTAACCGATGGAAACAAGGTCGTTATTGGATCCAGCGAATCGCCAAACAGCTGCACGGACTCTGGAAGCGCCAGTATTTACAGGATTGAGGCGAATGGATCGATTGTGAAAGAGGGGGAAGTTACTTCAAGTATTCAGCAACCCGACGATGCATTTTCCAAGTGGAGCAGTATTATTGCGCTTTCAGGAAACTATCTGGCTGTAGGGGTTACAGAAGATTTTTTTCACCGCATTGATCCTTCGGTGACCATGTTCAATTTCGACGGGGCTGTCTGGAATGAAATCTATGTTAAAGAGATGATGGACAACGAGTCTATTGAGTTCTTTGGTGACGAGTTATTTGTAAACGACAGGAGATCATCGCTTACCCGATTAAAAAGAGATGACGGCACGCTGATACAAACGATTTCGGTCGAGTGTTCTGATTCCGATGGTCTC
>CAYPCS010000143.1:0-8116 GCA_964409275.1 uncultured Granulosicoccaceae bacterium | reverse complement strand
GGAGAATACGATCTGGTCGAGGACACACTTGCCATCCAACTCCGCTTCTGTGGAAATGACAGCCGTGGTGAAGAAACACTTTTATTTCGCCAAGCCAGTTCGGGTCAATATTTACGAACCTCGCGGTTTGATTCCGGGTACAAGCTGTCACAAATGCCAGACGGCAGAAAACTACTGGTTGCTTTTGACAACCCGGTAACCTCATTCATAGAACAGGACGATGGTACTTTTCGGGAGTTGCAATCGCTTTCCTGGCCGCCATTTCGTTCTGGATATAGACACAACTTCGAAATTTATGACGGACAGGTTTTTTTAATACAAACTACTGACTTCCCGGATTATATCGATACTCTCCGGATATTCGATTTGAATTCCGCTGGCCAGTGGATAGAAGTTCAGGAACTTGATTTTCATCGGGAGTCACGAGGTATTATCAAAAAGATGATGTTTTCCGGAAATAGACTCGCCATTGTACGAAGCGTTACCAATTTTGATAGCTATCGGGTCATGGAGGCAACGGCCACTGTATTTGAGAGGAATGACTCTAATCGGTGGGCCACATTGTACGAGAAGGACTTTACCGGCGATTTCCAAATAGATGACACAATATCAAGTTTTGCGGGAGATAACCTTTTTCTCTCCGTTGCAGTAAACGATGTCACCAATGTGCATACAGCTACCGGAGATACGCAAAATACGAACGAGAACCCTGGCAGTGGCGGCATCGATCAGTGTGATTACACCGATGCCAGTCTCTATGATGGATGGGGTTGGAATGCTGCAACGAGTCAATCCTGCCCGCCTAATGAAGTAACATCAGCTGTCGATAACCCAACGCAGTTGCCGCAGTGTATAGACACAGACGGTGATGGCTTTGGCTGGAACGGAGATGCAACCTGTGATCCATCTGAAAGTACAAATATAGTTGTTGATAATCAACCATCGTTTGGGCAGTGTATTGACACAGATGGTGACGGGTTTGGTTGGGATGGTTTTGCGACTTGCGATCCGTTGGAAAATACCAGTCTGCCGCAGGCACTTCAGTGTATAGATTCGGACGGTGACGGGTTTGGCTGGAATGGCTTTGCCACTTGCGATCCATTAGCAAGGTAGATTGAGACAATTTTATCATGCGGCATGTGCCTGCGCGGAGCTACCTGTTCTTTCAAAAGCTCGTGTTACCTGGGGACGGGGGGGTTATGATCGAAGTTACTTATTGCTAAAATTGCGTCTCCTCCACCAAGCTCCTTAACGCGCTGAGCCTGATCAGAGAATGCACATTCAAGTTAAGCCAGGTGGATAAAAGTCCAACGGATGAAACGCCATGAATGAAGTGTTAACAACGCACAACGGTCATATACTGAATAATCCGCAAAATGCGCGTCAGGCAATTCGGGAAGGTCAGGTATTTTCCACAACGGCCGGACTGGCACCGGGTTACACACAGGGTAATCTGGCCATTCTTCGCCGTGACCTCGCACTTGATTTTATGCGCTATTGTCAGCGCAACCCAAAACCCTGCCCGCTGGTTGGCGTCTCTGAGACCGGTAATCCTTACCTGCCAACACTGGGTCACGACCTCGACATACGCACTGATATCGCCAGCTACAATGTCTACAAAAATGGTGAGTTAACCGAGACGGTCAACGACATAACTCACCTGTGGCAAGATGACTTTGTTGCGTTTGTCATCGGTTGCTCTTTCTCATTTGAGCAAGCACTGGTCAGTGAGGGGGTAGCACTTCGGCACCTTAATGAAAACCTTACCGTATCGATGTGGCGCACCAATATTGAAACGTTACCTGCCGGGCCGTTTAAAGGCGGTATGGTTGTATCGATGCGGCCATTGCGAGCGGTCAATGCCATTCGTGCCATCGAGATTACCACCCGCTTTCCTCACACACATGGTTCACCGGTGCATCTGGGAGATCCGGCGTTGATTGGTATAGACAATATCAATAGCCCGGACTGGGGTGATCCACAACGAATAGAGCCTGACGAGATACCGGTCTTCTGGGGCTGCGGTGTAACGCCACAAAATGCTATCAAACTGGCCAAACCGGATATCTGTATCACACATACTCCGGGTTCAATGTTGATCACGGATATTCTTAGCGCTAGTGGTGATGTGCAGCTTGCACGGTAACCGCTTTAGCAAGCCCTGAATCATCATTGAACTCTGCTTTTTTCTTCCCGGCGTGTCGAGTGTGAGGATATTTTTTTCCTCAACGAAGGTTGCTTTTAGTTGCCGACGAGTGTCGCAATTTTCGTCTGCCATTTGATTGTCCTTTTCCTGAGAGCTTAACCGCGATGCAAGATTATGACTTTTGCATTTGCTGCTGAAAGGTCAGTTCAATAAATTCTGCCGGACGGCTTATGGCAACCAGCACAGTTACCCTGAGAATACCCTCAAGAATATCTGTTGGTGTCATGGTGTCGCCGAGGCCGACGTGCACTGAATACGCATCAGATGGCACGGCTCCAGCGAGACCTCCCTGCTTCCAGACAGAATTAAGAAAGTTGTCAATCATCGATTTAATGGTTACCCAGGTATTGGCAACGTTAGGCTCAAACACATAGGCTTTGGACGCAAGACGAATGGACTCTTCGATCATTATTATCGTTCTGCGCACATTGATGTACCGCCAATCGAGGGAATTACCATCAAGAGTGCGTGCACCCCACACCAGAGTACCTTCACCAACAAAAGACCTGATTGCATTTATCGATTTGCCTTGCGCCGACACATTAAGATCTTCCTGATCATCATGCGATAGATTCACCATCGGCTTGACCACTGAATTGAGCGACACATTGGCAGGCGCTTTCCACACACCGCGGGTGTTATCGACCATTGTGTAAATACCGGCCATCAATGCACCTGGTGAGACAATATTCTCGCGAACCGCTATGGTTTTCATCACGTCCGCATACAACGGACAGATCGCACGCAGGGTCTTGTCAAGGTTTTCAACGGTGGGCCCATCTACCACCACCTCAGCGGTGAATTTTTGTAGTTCCGTTGCCTCGGCACTGGCCATCATTTGATAATCAATAGTGATTTCACCAGAGAAGTGTGGCAATGGCGTAAAAGTTATGGTCATGCCTGCGGCTGTCCAGGTGCCGGCCATTTCGACAAACGCGGTTGTATTGCTGGTAACCGTTACTACCGCACCACCATCGTCCTCATCCGGTGCAATGAACTCGAAACTACTACTTTCCACTTCGACGTCTAGTAAAAACTCCTGCGGTGCGGGAGGGTTCGCAGTCTGCAACGGTTGATCCCTGGCGGTAGCGGCATCACCATTCACGGCGTCATGTCGGGTAGCAACTGTGACCGGCGGTGGCATCAGTTGTGGTGAATTCATTAACTCGACTTCCTGCCGCTGTTCTTTCGCCAGCGCGGTATTGTCCAGTTGAATGCTTTTTTTCAGCAGTGTTGCAAATTCAACGCGATTAACAATATTTTCAAAAGTAAACTCACGACTTGTGAACGCAGTTGATTCAACCCAGGGGTAGTAGGCAGCAGCGAAATCAAGCTGATTGATTCCGAGCGCACTGCGAAATGCCTTAACGGGATCTATACCACTGGCATCCTGCAGATCCAGATGTCCCTTATGGATGTCAAGTAGAGCAAAGCGATTGCGCATCTTGTAACCACAGTGTTTAAGCATTGCCTGCTGTACGGAAATTGATTCTTTCTCGGCAAGCCTGGTGGTCTCGGGGATGACAACCATGGTTGGTTCCGGTTCCTTAATCAGGGTTTTTATGCCGCTGATCATGGCAGCAGCTGATATTTCCTGATCAGTTGTTGACAGCCCACCATATTGCCCTATCGATACGATATAACAGGCACCACCTCCATTCTGAAAAAACAGCCGCATTGCTCCGTACAGACAATAGTCCTTCCCTGACTGATCTAACCTCCACTCAGTCAACTGACCGTTTGCCCCCTTCACCTTAAATGTAGCGTTGGGCAGTGTTACATCTGCATCTTTATCAGCCGGTGGCGCACCTTCAATAACGTGAAACTGATGGTTCGGTGCAACGCCAAAATGAGCCTCGTATTCGGCCATAGTCGACAGGCGAAACGGTTTCATGTGCAGCGAGTTATTACCCAGCCGTGCCGACTCTGTATAGCCAATAAATACCGGCACCGCCGTTGCCACCTGTACAACAGACGTGGGGAACGCATTTTTTTCGACAATATAAACGCCGGGGGTTTTCATTTGAGCCATCAGGAGCCTCCTTTCGCCAGAACGGTACCGCTCGAAAACAAAGTGTAGTAAAAACTGGCAGTCACGAAGACGTTAATTTTACCGAAAGTCTGCGAACACCCGTATGGGCCATCTAGGCCTTCGGCACCTAAATAGACACCCGGTGCGCCAGGCAAAGCTGGCATCAGCTGTTACTTGACAGTGTCGCGATAACCACCGACGAGAACACTGTGCGTGGACAGTTTTCAGCAAGTGGTTTCATAATTATCCCAATTAGTCGGGTAAGATTTACTGCGGGGCTTGACAGAGGAAAGTCTAATGGGTGACTCCCACTTCCGTTACCACAGCTTCCTTGCCAGGCTATTTATTGCTTTATATAACGCACCTGACTCCTCTTTCTTATCCAGGTGTAACCACCGGCCGACCACCTGCTGGCTCCAGCAACTTACCGGCCTCAAATAAAATATCTTCCCGAAATCGTTGGCTGATCAGTTGTACGCCCACTGGCTTGTTATCATTGATAGCAGTAGTCACCGTTAGGCCCGGCAGGCCGGTGGCCGGCAAGGAGGTTTGCGGCAGTTGTGCTTCCAGCACATCTGCAAAAGCCTCGGCGGACTTGATGTCCTCAAGATCGGGAAATGGCAGCTGACCAGACACCGGGCAAAGCAACAATGGATACTGCTCCAGAAGCATATTCCACGCGCGTATCAATGTCAGCCGGGCCTGGCTGGCCTGGAGCAGGGCACCATCGGTCGCAGGTGCAGCCACTTTGCATATTTCATCAAACACAAAAATCGCATCAGCGTCCTGTTCCTGTTTGACCATTTTGTCAGCACCCTGCTGCATTTCAGCCATCCATAAAAGCAGGTTGATGCGTGTCAGTTCACGCATCGGCGGTGCGTCTACTTCATCGACCTGCCAGCCAGCTTGTTGCAGCTTGCCAGAAGCCTCTTGCAGCGCTTCGATAATGACAGGATCTGTGTCCAGCCCGTCCGGGCGCAGACAAACGGCTGCACGCCTGGGTAGCTCTGGCGGTTGTTCAGGGCCCGGTGTCCACCAGGGGTCACGCGAATCATCCTGGCGCATGGCATTGAAAGCTAACGACAGGTCGGAAATGTTACGGGCAAGCGGGCCGCTAACCGCCATCAATTGCCCGCCGAGAAATCGATCTGCCGCAGTGGCATTCCAGGCTGGCACTCGGCCGAGCGATGGGCGTAGTCCGTGTATCCCACAGGCGTAAGCCGGGTAGCGCACAGAGCCTGCGATATCAGTACCGTGTGCAATTGCGCCAATACCTGCTGCAACCGCAGCAGCGGCACCTCCGGATGAGCCACCCGGCGTCAGCAGCGGGTTGAGTGGGTTGCGCGTATGCCCATGTAGTGAGTTACGGCAAAACCATCGTAGCGAGAATGCCGGTGTGTTAGTGCGGCCGATAATTACCGCGCCGGCTTTTATAAAATTAGATACAACCGGGTTGTCCTGTTTGGCAATAAGATCGCGTTGCAGCTTCAATCCATTGGTGGTGGCAAAGCCTGCCTGATCGACATTGACTTTAATCGTAACTGGCACACCCGCCAGCGGCATCACGGCGGTGTCACCCGCTTGCAAACGGGCATCGACTGCACGTGCCTGTTCCATGGTGTAGTCAGCATTGATATCAACCACGGCGTTGATAGCCGGATTGGTTGCGTGCATATGCTGCAGAGCAGCTTCAGCAACTTCGACAGCACTGAGTTTGCGTTGCCCGACAGCGGAGGCAATGTCGCCAGCTGTCATTGCGTGGAGTTCATCGTTGCCTGTGCTCATAGATAACCTCTGTGGAATTGGGTTTAGAGTGCAATGTTGACGGGGGGTGCTGCGATTACCAACTTGTTTTGTACTGAACCTGCAATTTGACGGCGGCGCACGCGGGTTTCCCGATATAGCGTCAGTAATCCCATGCTAATAATCAACAACGAACCGACTATAGCTGGTGCAGTAGCCGAGGTTCCGCCGCGCAGACCCCTAGTTTACTGAATTCGTGCGACGCAGCAATTCCGGGTAGCGTTGCAAGCAAAGTACTGCTGAAATCAGTCCGCTAATCGCCATCGTCAGTAAAGCCTGCGATGGACCAAAACGGTCAGCCAGTGCACCGGTAGTTAACACGCCCGCCGGCGCGGCTCCTATACACATCACCAGCACACCCATAACGCGCATGCGATGTTGCGGCTCGCTTTCATATAGCAGAGTTGTACTTTGCATGGCGCCGAAGCAGCCCATCCCAAGGCCTGCGATAAACAATGCAACGCAGCTAAAGGAAAACCATCGGGATAGCGCAAACACCACCAGCAAGCTGAGGAAAGTCAGTCCTCCAATAATGCAACTACGTGCATAGGGAAAATTACGTGTAGTGGTCGTTAGCAGGATGGCAGCCAGCACTGCACCGGCACCTTCCATCGATTGCAACACACCGATGTTGAATGGCGCAAGATGCAGCAGTTCGCGGCCAATAACCGGAATCATGGTGACGTACGAGAAGCCGAAAAAATTGGCGATGATCGTGAAGATTAAAATGCCGCGTAGTACACGCCTGGTGCGAATATAGCGCATCCCCTGGATTAGCAGGCTGGCAAAGCTCTCGCCTTTTTTGGCAACGGTAGCGGGGTTGGCAGTCAGCAACAATGCCAGCAACGCAGCGCAGGTAAATCCACAAACGGATAACAGATAAGTACCGCTCAGCCCGAGCGTCGCGTAAATCGCACCACCGACCAGTGGCCCCAACAGTCGTGTGCCATTGACAGTCAATTGATCCAGACTCATGGCCTGGCGCAACAGATTGCCGCCGGCCACATCGCCAACCAGAGTTCGTCTCACCGGGTGTTCCAGCGTCCACACGCTACCGCTGATCACTGCACCGCAGGCGATAGCACCGAGACTTAGCAAATCGGCATTGGCGAGTAACAGCATGACTAATGAATTGATGGTTGCCAGGGTCATACCCAGTAAAAGGATGTGCTTGCGGCGGTAGCGTGATGCCAGTGCACCGGTAGTAGCGCCGAACACCACCCCCGGCAGTGTGCGTGCAAACAGCATCAGTGCAACGCTGAATGCCGAGCCGGTTTTTTCGAAGGTATAAATACCAATCGCAAGTACTTCCAGCCATCGCAGTGTACCGGTTAGCAGCCCGATACCCCACAATTTGCGAAAGTCGTTCAGTGACAGTAATTGCCGAACGGCGTTAGACTTCATGCATATGGCTGTATTGGTTAGCAACTGTCAAGTATGTGGTCAGCAGTGAAGACAAAATCTGATGCATATGTCTGACGTGTGATGAAATTGAATAATGCAAAAAACATAGCACCAGCCAGCAGGCCGGGGCTCGTTCATCCATGTGCGAACAGGCCATTGCGCCGTGTCCTGACTCTTCAACCATGCAGGGCTGAAAAAAACGACGGGCAACGGGGTCTGCCCGAAATCTGTATTTCTACTGTCTCGTTAGGTGAAATAATGAATAATGACGCGGATATCCACTTCAAAAAGTACAAATTCCAGTCACAATAAAATATACCACACATGGTGCTCCACCATTATCATTTGGAGCGCTATGCTCATCCTGCGGGTTTGAGTCAAAACTCTCATAGTCAATATCGCCGGGGTCGCTATTTAGATCCTCTTTTGCGTCATGGCTGACTACTCTTGTGACGCATGAGCATCGCTTCAATTTTCCATCGGTTTTTTCAACCTCCTGCATTTCCCACTCAATCTTAAAGAATCCATATTCCAGTTCAATATGAGAGTCTTCAGCCCTTATGTGGGCGTGAGCATTCGCTACAGCAGAGAGTGATGTAAATATACCCGGCATAGAGCTAGTGGGCCGCTTGATAAATAAGGTAACACTTTGTCTTCGCTACAGCCGCCAT
>CAYPCS010000142.1:7678-10512 GCA_964409275.1 uncultured Granulosicoccaceae bacterium | reverse complement strand
GCAACATTTGACAGCTACCTGCAGTTCGAACGAGCAAACGCTCAAACAATATATGGGAAGCTGCAACTTCGTATCCGCCAGCTAGGCGCTATTGCCAAACGGCGGCAGGGCGGGTCGGCAAGTCTGGTTGCGGCGCAGGAATAGTCGGGCAGAAAAACCTGCTGAAATTGTGGTGGGGCGTTGCAGTACAGCGTCCGGCAATTGTTAGTCCTTTGCCGTAGTTCGGCTGTATACATAACCCTGAAACAGGCTGGTGGTAAAGCCGGCTGATGGTAGACTATGTCTGCGGCTTGCCTGAATTCAGGCAACTGCGGCAGGGTGTGTTGTGATTTCCCTCGAACAAATTCAAATAAACCAACATGATTCTATCCACCGGCCAGTTGCTAGATTAAACCGGGGGTGTTTATGCAGAGATTGACTACATGCGAATGACGCGTGATGAATTCCAGGCGTGGCCACGCAAGCGAGTCACTTTGCTGGGTATGTCTGGTGTTGGCAAGACGCGTCTGGCTAACATGCTGCGCTGCGATGACTGGTTTCACTACTCGGTCGATTATCGAATCGGTACGCGTTACCTGGACGAGGCCATCCTCGACAATATAAAAATTCAGGCGATGCAGGTGCCTTTTTTGCGAGACCTGCTGCGCTCCGATTCCATCTACATCAGAAACAATATTACGGTAGAAAACCTGAAGCCACTGTCGACTTTTCTCGGTATGCTCGGCAGTCCCGAGTTCGGTGGGTTGTCACTTGCAGACTTCAAGCGACGCCAGCAACTGCATCTCGAAGCCGAGATCGCAGCCATGCACGATGTATCAGATTTTATCGAGAAGTCAGGCAGTGTGTACGGATACGATCACTTCCTGAATGATTGCAGTGGGAGTTTTTGCGAAATTGATGATGAGCATGCGATTCAACAGGTAGTTGATCGCACAGTGGTGGTTTATATCGAGGCGAGTCCGGAAGATGAAAAAATACTCATCGAGCGCGCGGCCAGTGATCCCAAACCACTGTATTACCGGGAAGAATTTCTCGACATTCAACTGCAGGTATACATGGCGGAACGGCAGCTGGAATACACCACAGAAATTGATCCGGCCGACTTTGTTCGCTGGGTATTTCCGCACCTGTTTCGCTCGCGAGTACCGAGATACTCGGCGCTGGCACAGGAACACGGTTACACTATTGCTGCACGCGATGCTTTCAATGTCCAAAACGGCAATGAATTTATCGAACTGATCGGCCGGGCACTGGACTGACACTGGATTACTATGCCAATTGTCGCACACAAGAACTTGCCTACCTACGAGCGATTGCGCTCGGAGGGGCAGCGGATCCTGTCACCCGAACGGGCAGAGGCGCAGGATATTCGTGGCTTGCATATTGGCTTGCTGAATATGATGCCGGATGCAGCACTGGCCGCAACCGAGCGGCAGTTCTTTCGCCTCGTCGGGTCCAGTAATCCCATATCGCAATTCTATATTCACCCGTTCACTATCAGTTCCATTCCACGTGGCTCGACGGCGCAAGCGCATATCGATGAATTCTATGAGTCGTTTGACAATATTCGCGACAAAGGTCTGGATGCGCTGATTATCAGTGGTGCGAACGTGACCACCGCAAACATTGACGAAGAAGTGTTTTGGGATCAACTCTGCGAGGTGTTTGACTGGGCAGATCAGCACGTTACTTCTACGCTGTGTTCCTGCCTTGCGTCACATGCGTTGTTGCTTGCCCGCTATAGCCAGCGTCGTGAGGGGCTTTCCAGCAAACGCTGGGGCGTATTCGAACACGAAGTCGTGCGCAGAGATCACCCGCTGGTCAGGGACACCAATACCCTGATGTCAGTGCCGCACTCCAGATTTAACGAAGTGTATCCACAGCAATTTGCAGACGCCGGATTGCATGTTCTGGTTGAGGGGAAAGTGTCTGGAGTGCAGTTAGCTGTGAGTGCTGACGGTTTCCGAACGGTGCTTTTTCAGGGGCACCCGGAGTACGACAGTATCAGCCTGTTGAAAGAGTACAAACGGGATGTTGGTTTATACATTGACCGCCATAGTGATCGCTATCCGCCGTTTCCCGAAAACTATTTCGATCAATACACCAGAGCGTTGCTCGGCGAATATCAGCAGCGGGTTGTCGCTGCTCGTGAGGCATGCAGCGAGCCACCGGCGTTTCCGGAATCACTGATACTCAAACGGCTGCACAATACCTGGCACGACAGCGGCGAGGCCATTGTTGGTAACTGGATCGGTTTAGTGTATCAAATCACTCACCGGGACCGATCTATCCCGTATATGGAAGGCGTGGACAGAGACGATCCGCTGGGCTGGCTGAGCGGCGATACATCACGCTTGATGTAGCTGCTACAATCAAGGAAATCCGGGTAAGCTGAAAATATAGAAATATTGTATACCACGATGCAGGCAAAAGGCGAAAGTGATGCAGGCAACCGTTATGCAGCCAAACGTAGAACAATTCATCGATCAGGTGCCAGCCAAAGGCAGGCGTGAAGATGCAAGACAACTGGCTCAGCTGATGCACGAAATTACCGGTGAGACCGCAACATTGTGGGAACCGACCATGATCGGTTACGGGCAATATCACTATAAGTACGAGTCAGGGCATGAAGGTGATTCGTTTTTATCCGGCTTTTCACCGCGAAAAGCGAACATGGTGATCTATATTATGCCGGGGTTTTCGCAGTTTACGTCGTTACTCGATCGACTTGGCAAACACAAAACCGGAGCGTCTTGCCTGTATCTTGGTCGATTGAGCAATGTTGATATGGATGTTCTTCAAGAACTGGTTTCATCTGCGCATCAGCATATGGT
>CAYPCS010000142.1:0-7578 GCA_964409275.1 uncultured Granulosicoccaceae bacterium | reverse complement strand
TGCAAGAGAGTGCGACTGAATCCTGTCTTCGCCAGCCGCAAATAGTTGATCAAGCGCGTTGTTTAGCAGGTAGATACTGATATAGGAAGGGTTTGCCGGTAAAAATCGGTCGGCTGACTCGTGCAGGGTAAACTCCAGTGGTGCTTGCCATCCACCGCTGGATGCCACGCTGGCCCAGCCAATGAAAGGAGGTTCAAGCGATGACAGTCTTTCACGGTTCCAGTAAAAAACAGCAGTGCCGTGGGTACCCAGCAGCCATTTGTAGCAACTGGATACGACGATGTCTGCCAGTGTTGCATCTACCGGTACCACTCCCGCGGCGTGAGTGGCGTCCAGTAAAAACAATGCTCCTGATTTCCGGATTGCCTTTGAGAGCATGGCTACATCCATGTGCTGGCCGGTGTACATACTGACCTGACTCATGGCAACCACTCTTGTTCTGCTATCGATTTGATCGATTACGTCTTGCTCGCTAATACTCCACTGATCATGTTTGACGATACGAATTTCGACGCCCAGGTGTTTGAGACGGGTCCACGGCAATATGTCTGATGGAAACTCGACGTCTGCGACCACGACGTTATCACCAGGCTGCCAGTCCAGCCCGTAGCAGACCACATTGATACCCTCGGTTGCCGATGAGAGAAAGGTCAGGTCTTCTGGTGAAACCCTGAATAGAGTGGCGCACTTGCGCCGGGCCTCTTCAAGCACCGTATGCTGAAGTTCTCGTGCCGGTTCGCCCTGACCTTTATCGCTCATGAATTGCTGCAGTGCCAGCATATGGCTGGCGAGCATGGGTGATTCGCCGCCGGTGGCGAAGTGGGCGGCAGTTTCAAGTCCGTGAAATGAAGATTTCGGTATGAGTGAATTGATCATCGCGTACACGCTATCGTGATAACTGATGGTGGCATTGAACACCATCCTGCGATCGGGGTAAAGATCCGCTGGCCTGGCGAAGCCAGTATCGAACATCCGAAAGGGAATCGGGGGAATTTATGTTAAGAGAAGGGCTGCTTGTACTTGATTCACAGAGATAGGTGCTAAATGCTCAACTCGTGTGCGCAGTAGTTCTATTGCCGTTGTGGAAGTGCACATGAGTAGCCCGTCTCGGCTGCTACGATAAGTGTAGTTCGGCTTGCCTTTGGGGCCGGGTTGTATTTGTTGATCCTTTTAAAATACTGGCAATCTCGCCTCTGCAGGAGCCGCAGTTGGTGCCGGCCTTGAGCAGTTTTCCTATCCCTGCGACACTGACATCGTTACAGGTTTCTGCCGCGTGACTAATCTGTTTGCTTCCGACCATAAAGCACGAGCAAACAATAGAGCCTGTATCAGGCTGATCGTTTCCGGGTCTGGCGGCGAGCACGCTTGTTCGATTTTTCGGGGTAAACGATTCGCTCAATAAATTACTGGCCCAGTGACGCGAAACCTGTACCGGGCCCTGGCTTACGTAGGCTGCTGCGAATAATTTGCTACCGGTAAAACAGGCAAGACGAAAAAGGCCGTTACCGGCGTCGTTAATCTCTATAACTACCGGCGCCTCTGTGCCCTGGAGGCCGTGCACTATAACCGCGGTCATTCTGCCGACAATCCACTCACCACCAGTCGTATCGATATAATAAACAGCGCTATTTGTACTGCGAGGAAAAACCATTTCTCGGGCATCCGTTCGATCAGGTATTTGCCTGACACCGTTCCAATAGCGGCTATCGGAACAAGGCAAGCCGATAGTTTAAGCGTTGACGCGGTATAAGGATGAAGGGCCGAATAGGGAATGATTTTGGCGAGATTTATCGCGGCAAAAACCAGAGTGGTTGTGCCTGCGAAAACCATTTTTGGTAAACGCTGTGGCAGCACGTAAACCTGAAATGGAGGGGCGCCGGCGTGTGCTACGAAACTGGTAAAGCCGGATACCGTCCCCCAAAAGATCCCTTTTGCCAGTGATGTCGGTGCCGGTGGTGCATTGCCCGGTTTTAACAGCCAGCGGTACAGGCAAAAACAAATGCCCATTGCGCCAATCAGAAAGGCCACCATCCGGTCAGACACAACCGAGGCCGTTACCCAACCCGCCAGTACGCCAATGATACCGGCAGGGATAAGTATCCTGATATTCTCTCTGCTGAACTGACGGCGGTAGAGCCAAACGCTAACGGTATCTGACAAAATATAAATCGGAAGCAACAGTACAGCTGCCACCAGCGGGGACATGTAAATCGAGAGTAGCGGCACGCTGAGCATGGCGACTGCGGGTAGCCCGCCTTTCGATAAGCCAATCAGGAACGCAGCCACACAAAGCAGACTGAACAGCAGAGGGTTGTGCAATAGCGAATCAATAGTTGGCATGTTGACTCATTATTGCGAGTGGTGTTCAAACAGGTGCAGGTCACTGCGGCTGAAAGTGCTGAAATACTTTCATTACCGCATCGTGACAGATAATAACAGGATGGCGACTGGCAATATCGCCGAAGTGATAATTGTATTGCAGTATGGCGTTGTGTACCGGTCGGTTACAAGCCGCGGCTGGTCTTCAGGCTTGTAGGGTATCGCTGTCAGTATTAAGCGTGGCTGAAGTTTGACGTGCACCTGTCATATACAGCCACATACCGGCGATAGCGACTATACAACTGACTTCCGGCAGAGTCGCGGTTGCCAGGCCTGCGGCAGCGATGTGCACGATAATTATTCCGGCCCAGGCGATATGCCGGCCCTTGTTTTCCCAAAGGTTGTCCGGTTTCGTAAATGTGTGAGTGATTTTAGTAAATAGCATGGGCCAAGCTTAACAGCAGTGACTGCGCAAATCTGTTGAACATGGCCCAAAGTCCAGCCGGACGCGGTCCCCGCAAGTATTCTCTCGCGGGTTCGCCAGCAGCCCGCACCAGGCTGCAGCTATAAGCGGCTTTTGGTACGTTCGCTATTTAAATAACGGCACGCGCCTCTACGACAAACGCTCAAACACCGTGCTGATGCCCTGACCCATGCCTATACACATGGTCGCCAGTCCGATTTCCCCGTCGTGCTTCTGCATCACGTTAAGCAGAGTGGTGCTGATACGGGTGCCGGAACAACCGAACGGATGACCAAGGGCGATGGCTCCGCCGTGAAGATTGACTTTTTCATCCATCACATCGAGAAGATTCAGGTCTTTGAGTACCGGAATGGATTGAGCTGCAAATGCCTCGTTTAGCTCGACGTGAGAGACATCATCCATGGTCAGACCCGCCCGCTTCAGTGCTTTCTGGGTTGCGGGTACCGGACCGTAGCCCATAATCGCAGCGGGACATCCGGCCACGGCCATAGATCTGATACGGGCAATTGGCTGCGCCCCGATCTCGCGCGCTTTTGCACCGGACATCACCAACATGGCGGATGCGCCGTCTGATATCGCTGATGAACTGCCTGCCGTGACGGTACCCACTTTAGGTACAAACGCCGGCGGCAGTGCAGATAGTGACTCCGCCGTTACGTTTTCACGGATAACTTCATCAACCTCAATCAGTTTTTTGAACCCGTTGGAATCGTGACCTTCTATTGGTATCACTTCATTGCTGAAGCCGCCGTTGGTGGTAGCTGCATGCGCGCGCTGGTGTGATCGTGCGGCGAACTCGTCTTGCTGTTGCCGATTAATGCCGTGCATTTTAGCCAGCATTTCTGCGGTAACGCCCATCATCATTGATGCCTTGGCCACATGCTTGCTCATGGCCGGGTTCAGGTCCAGACCATGAAGCATAGCGACGTGCTGCATATGTTCGACACCACCGGCAATAAATACATCACCGTAGCCCGTCATGATTCCCTGAGCTGCAGTGTGCAAGGCTGACATGGATGAGCCACAAAGCCGGCTAACCGTTTGCCCGCCGACTGTATCCGGTAAATCGGAGCGGATAACAATACCGCGGGCGACATTAAAGCCCTGCTCAAGGGTCTGGTTAACGCAACCCCAGATCAGATCTTCGACGTCGTCCGGATCTACTTCCGGGTGACGCTCGAACATGGCACGCACGAGGCTTGCGGAAAGGTCCTCGGCGCGCACATTAACAAAGCCGCCTTTTTTAGAACGACCCATGGGAGAGCGAACGCAATCTACTACAACAACATCATTAGCATTAATTTTCATGAGTGTGCGCTCCGTTAGGCGTTGGCATCGGGAAAGTAACGTTCACCTGCGGATGCCATTTTCTTCATAGCGTCTGTAGGGTGGTACAACGGCCCGAGTTCTTCATAGGGTTTACACAATTCGCAAAACGCTTTAAGGCCTATGGAATCAAGGTAGTGAAACACTCCGCCGCGAAATGGCGGAAATCCCACGCCATAGATGAGCCCCATATCGGCATCTGCAGGTCCGCTAACTATTTTCTCTTCGAGGCATCGAACCGTTTCAATACACATAGGGATCATCAAACGTTCGATGATTTGCTCGTCAGTGAATTCGCGTTGTTCGGTAGCAGCACTTGTTATAATTTCGGCCACGTCCGGGTCGGGAAGTTTCTTCGGTTTGCCACGTTTGTCCATCTCGTAGCGGTAAAAACCAACGCCGTTTTTCTGTCCGTAACGCTCTGCCTTATAGAGAAGGTCGGCAGCACTGCCGTCTGCGTATTGCATTCGGTCGGGAAAGCCGTCGGCCATCACCTGGCCTGCGTGATGACCGGTATCAAGTCCGACCACATCCAGTAGATAGGCGGGCCCCATAGGCCAGCCCCAGCGCTCCATTACTTTATCTACTCGTGTGAAATCGGCGCCGTGGCCAATCAGTTTGCCAAAGCCTGCAAAGTAGGGGAACAGCACCCGGTTGACGAAAAAGCCCGGGCAGTCATTAACTACAATAGGGGTCTTACCCAGTTTGCGAGCGTAGGCGACAGTCGTGGCGATGGCTGTATCATTGGATTTCTCGCCGCGAATCACTTCAACCAGTGGCATAAGATGTACCGGGTTAAAAAAGTGCATGCCGCAAAAAAGCTCGGGTCGCTTTAGTTTTTTAGCCAGTAAATCGATAGAGATAGTTGAAGTATTGGAAGTCAGTACCGCAGTGTCGGCAATTTCGGCTTCGACCTCTGCCAGTACCGATTGCTTTATCTTCGGGTTTTCGACAACTGCTTCGACGACGAGATCAACGTCGCCAAAATCACCGTAGCTTGTGGTCGGTACGATGCGGTGCATTGCGGCAGCAGCGCCGGCCTGGTCCAGTCTGCCGCGCATCACCTGCTTGAAAAACAGCTTATCTGATTCTGCCAGTCCGGCGTCGAGTGCTTCGGTGGCGATGTCTTTCATCACTATTGGCACATTGCTGGACGCAGACTGGTAGGCGATACCACCGCCCATGATACCAGCACCGAGTACGGCGGCCTTATTAACCTCGCTGGCGGATTCCAGGTATTGTTTGCTTTGCTTCTTCAGGTACTGGTCTTTCATGAAGATGCCGATGAGTGCGGCGGTTACCGGCGATTTTGCCAGTTTGGCAAATGCGGTCGCCTCAACGCGCACAGCATCGTCGCGATGCAAGGGTGCATGCTTTTGAATTGCACCGATAATAGTCATTGGAGCAGGGTAGTGAGGGCCTGCCTTGGCACCGACCACGCCGCGTGCAGATTCGAACGCCATGGTTTGTTCAATAGTGGACAAAGGCAGCGGTGACTTCTTTTCGATTCGGCGGGCGAGGTGATCAAACTTTCCTGCGTTGCAGTTGTTTATAAGATCAATGGCCGCATCGCGCAGTTTGTCTACTTCCACGACTGCATCTACCGCACCGTCTTTGAGTGCCGCTGCAGGTCTTTTGGTTGAACCGGTAGCAATCCATTCCACGGCGTTATCGACGCCGATAATTCTCGGTAGCCTGACGGTGCCGCCCCAGCCAGGCAGAATGCCGAGTTTTACTTCTGGCAAACCGATCTTGCCATTGTCAGCCATCACCCGGAAATCGCAGGCCAGACAAACTTCAAGGCCACCGCCGAGCGCCTCGCCATTGATGCAGGCAACCGTCGGACAAGACAAATCTTCAAGCTTTGAAAACAGCTCGTGGATTTTTAGCAGACCGTCTATCAGTTGATCATCAGGGCTTCGAAACAGCGCACCAAATTCGGTGATATCGGCACCGACAAAAAAACTCTTCTTCGCACTGGTTAGCATCAAGCCGTTGAGGCCGGACTCGCGTTGCAGTTTGGCGATAGCCTCGTCAAGCTCGGTTATTGTTGCCTGATTAAACTTGTTAACGCTCTCACCTTGCAGGTCAAAGCGCATTTCGCAGATTCCGTCTTGCACACTGTTGACGGTTAGTGATTTGCCTTCATAGATCATCTGACTATCTTCCTAGAAGCTGAAATGTTCGGCATCAAGTGCCATCAGGGAATCGGCACCTGCTTCCATGGTGGCAACCAGTGATCTGGTTCGAGGCAACAGCCGGTCAAAATAGAATTCAGCGGTTGCGAGCTTGGCGCGATAGAATTCGGGTTCGCTGCAAGCCTCGTCATCCAGCTTTTCAAAAGCAATTGCCTGCGCTCTGGCCCACAGATATGCCAGAACCACGTAGCCGGAATACATGAGGTAGTCGACCGAAGCCGCGCCAACTTCATCGGCGTTGGTCATGGCGCGCATGGTGATCCGGGTGGTTATGCGCTCCCACTCGTCTGTATGCGTTTTCAGGGTTGCGATGGTATTGGCCATGCTGCGGTTATCTTCGTGTTGCTCGCAGAAGTCAGAGATTTCCGCCAGAAACTGTCGCAGCAATCCCCCCTGGGAGCCGACCACTTTTCGACCCAGTAAGTCGAGTGCCTGAATACCGGTGGTACCTTCATAGAGCATCGAGATGCGACAGTCGCGAACGTTCTGCTCCATCCCCCATTCCTGAATAAACCCGTGTCCGCCGAAAATCTGCAAACCCAGATTGGCCGACTCAAAACCGGTCTCGGTCAGAAAGGCCTTGGCGATGGGGGTGAGTAGAGCCATGCGCTGATCGGCTTTGCCTTTGGCCTCGTCGCTGGCGTTTGAATGCAGTATATCAACATCCATTGCCAGTGAGTGTACAAACAGGCGGCCGCCTTCGGCGAAAGCCTTCTGGGTCAGCAGCATGCGCCGTACGTCCGGGTGCACGATAATCGGATCAGCCGGCTTTTCCGGTTGCTTGTGACCGCTCAGCGAGCGCATTTGCAAGCGCTCGCGAGCGTAGTCCAGAGAGCCCTGAAATCCGGCTTCGGCGTGCGCCAGTCCCTGCAATGCCGTACCCAGACGTGCGGCATTCATGAAGGTGAACATGCAGTTCAATCCACGATTTGGTGGCCCGATCAGGTAGCCCTTGGCAGCATCGAAATTGAGCACGCAGGTGGCATTGCCGTGAATGCCCATTTTGTGCTCGATAGAACCACAGCTGACGCCGTTGCGATCGCCGGCAGAACCGTCGGCATCTGGCAGCATCTTTGGCACTATAAATAGAGAGATGCCGCGGGTACCGGCAGGCGCATCGGGCAAGCGCGCAAGCACAATGTGTACGATATTTTCGGTCATATCGTGTTCACCGGCGGAGATGAAAATCTTGGTGCCATGCAATGCATAGCTGCCATCATCGTTGGGCTCGGCGCGAGTTCGTAACATGCC
>CAYPCS010000141.1:0-10751 GCA_964409275.1 uncultured Granulosicoccaceae bacterium | reverse complement strand
TCATGAGTTCACCACACATAACTTCACCACAGGGAAATGCACCTTGCACAGGGCTGGTCATCAGTTTGAGCGGATTGTTGTAATTCGCATGGTCGCCTGATTTGGGCTTTTTCATCGCCAGGTGGCCGTTAGCATTTTCACAAATGAATCACCAACCTGCCAACCGTTCGAAGGCAATGGGGGCCGCATAACATGTTCCCCGTTTTTTCGCGTTCAGTAGTACAACCACTGATCAATATATTTATGATGCAGTCGGTGGTGACAATGGCTATCTACGCGCTGCCGGTAATTATACCGGTGGCTGCGGCAGACTTTGGCATAGCACCGGAATTTATCGGTTTTTATATATCGGCCATCTACATGACGAGTACCGTGACCGGCCTGTTTTCCGGTCAGCTGGTTGAGCGATTTGGTGCACCGGCACTGTTTCGGGGAATGTTGCTGTTAACCGCGTTAGCGGTACTGACGTTACTATTTTCGACACCGCTTGCGCTTGTTGCAATGGCGGCAATTATGGGCATTGCGTCCGGGCCGTTAAATCCAACCGGTTCCCAGGTGCTTGCGCAAGTAACGCCAGTTAAACAACGAGCGCTGGTCTTTTCGCTTAAACAGTGTGCAACTCCTGCAGGAGGAGTGTTAGCGGGCGTTGTATTGCCCCCGTTAATGCTGGCGGGTAGCTGGCAGCAGGCAATGCTGTTGATTGTGTTAGCCGCTATGTTGATTGCGCTATTTGCCAGATTGCCTCCACCATCTTTAACACAGACTGTCCGTACCCGTTTTAGTTTGCGCAAAACCGGTGACTCAATAAAGCGGGTTTGGGATCATCCGGATCTTCGAAGCCTGACCATTGCAGCCGTTGGTTTGGCGGCGGCGCAAATGGCACTTGCTACCTATCTTGTTGTTTATCTGTGGCGCGAAGTTGGTTTTCCGGAGGCGGCTGCCGGGCTGGTATTCGCGGGTCTTCATGTATCCGGTATCAGTGCTCGCATTGTGCTCGGCACCCTCGCGGACCGACTGGCATCAGCGCGAACCATACTGGTCATTCTGTGTCTGGTGCTGGCTATATCTCTTTTGTTTACCAGCCTGTTTCATCAACAGTGGCCACTTTTACTGGTGTATCTGGTCGTATTTGTGGCGGGTGGCAGCGGCAACGGTTGGGTTGGATTGTACTATTCAGAAGTTGCACGGCTAACACCGGTTGAAGAAGTTGCCGAAATCACAGGCGCCAGTCAGTTTTTTACCTACCTCGGATTGTTATGCGGGCCAGTCCTGTTTGCGGGCTTGTTGGCCTTAACCGACAGCTATCGCACAACATTCATCAGTTTTTCTGTGGCGGTCACACTGGCAGGTTTAATTCTGGCGCTGTCATCGCGGCGAAAGGTATGCACTGTTTAACCGGTATAAGCCGGACCATCGACGGGTATTCCATCGAAACGGGTGCCGGCTATATCTACTTGTACCGTAGTGTCCGATTGTATAGCGTCGGCTGAAACCAGTGCGAGTGCTAGCGGTGCGCCTTTCCGGTAGCCGTAGGCTGCTGAGGTGGTTTTCCCGATAATGCGTTCTTCCAGATATACCGGCTCGTTGCCTAGTGGCACTGATGCCGGATCTGTAAACACTATAGTTGCTATTCTCTTGTCTACAGCAAGTGCTTGCATTTTCAGCAGCGCGGGTTTACCGATAAAGTCGCTCTTCCAGTCCAGCGTGCCGGCAAGGCCGGCTTGCAATGGATTGATGTCAGTATCAAGATCGTGCCCGTAGGAAAGAAACCCTTTTTCGATACGCATTGAGGTTTGTGCGAACGTACCGGCAGGGACAGCACCTTGATCGATCAGCATTGCCGCCAGTTTCGCTGCGGCTGCTGATTCACAGCTTATCTCCCATCCGGGTTCGCCGACATACGACAAGTTAGCTGCGCGAATTTTTATACCGTTTATCTCCGTGTTTACGTGGTGGTAAAACTTGAGCTTATCCAGTTCGCTGACACCCAAACGCCTCATGATATTTCCGGTTTCCGGCCCCATAAAAGCAAGTACCGCCAGGCGTTCCGTGATATTTTCTATGGTTACCCGTTCGCCTTTCACAAGGTGGTGTTGTAGCCAGCACAGATCGCGCTTTATCGCTGATGTGCCGGTGTACAAATGGTACGTTTCAGAATCGATTCGCATTGCAGTTAAATCACTTTCGTACCCGCCGCGTGCATTGAGCATAGCGCTGTAGATAACACGACCGGGCGAACGCTGCATGTTGTTGGCACATACCCGATTAAGAAAGTTCTCTGCGTCGGCACCGCGAACTTCTATTTTGCCAAAAGTCGAAGAGTCGAAAATCGCGGCATTGGTGTGTGCCTGGTGCACCTCTTCACCCACCTGCTCAAACCACTCGGGCTTGCCCATGGTTAGTTCAGGTTCGCTTGTCTTGTTAAAGTACAGTGGCCTCTCCCATCCATACACCTGGCCAAAGTGGGCGCCGTGTTTATCCCATGTTTTGTGTAGCGGAGTGAGGGAAAGGTTGCGCGAGGTCGACCATTGATAACCCGGGTAGTGGATGGCGTAGTGCTCACCGAGAACTTGTGGTACCCGCGCTGCCAGTGCCTTTGCCGAGTTAAAACAGGCTGGAAATCGTTTGGGGTCAGCCTCGAACAGGTCAACGGGTGGATGCCCGCGAGTGATGCAATGCGCCAGTGCCATACCGGCTCCGCCGCCTGTCGCCACACCGACCGAGTTCATTCCACAGCCGAGAAAAAGGCCACGGGTTTCGGCGGCTTCACCGAGCATGAAAGATCCATCCGGAGTAAAGCTCTCGGGGCCGTTGAGTAGCATTCGTACTTCGGCATCGGCAAGGCAGGGTAGACGGTGCAATGCATTCTGCATCATTGGTTCAAAATGATCCCAGTCTTCGGGTAACAAGCGGAACGCAAAGTCTTCACCAAGTGTTTCCGGTGAGATCGCTTTGCCTTGGGGTTCAAAACAACCGACAAGTAATCCACCGGAATCATCTCTGATGTATAAGTGGCTATCATGATCTGAAAGAGTAGGCAGGTTGCCAGTGATCCCGGCTACCGGTTTGGTTAGCAGATAATAGTGTTCGCAAGGGTAGAGCGGCGCGCCGACTCCACCCATAGCCGCCACTTCTTTTGACCACAGCCCGCTGCATACTGCAATTGCATCACAACGAATACTTCCAGCGGAAGTTTCAAGCCCGGTAACGCGGCTGCCTTCGGTTACAATGCCGGTAACGCTGGTGTTTTCATAGACCGTTGCACCTTTGCTCCGGGCACCCTTGATCATGGCGCTGCAAAGATCGGAAGGGCTTACACGGCCATCGTCCGGAGACCATACTGCGCCGATAACGTCGTCGGCATGCATCAGTGGCCATCGTTCACGGGCTTCTGCAACCTCGATTGACCGGGCCTGAACACCGAACAGATGTGCCAGACTCTCCTGGCGTTTTATGTGTTCCAGCCGATCCGGGTTAGTGGCAATAGAAAGTGATCCTTCATTGATCCAGCCAGTGGCCTGTCCGGTTTCCTCTTCAAGGTCCTGGTACAACGAGATAGAGTAGCGAATAAGATCGGTCAGATTGCGAGTTGACCTCAATGCCCGTACCTGTGCGGCGGAATGCCAGGTGGTGCCCGAAGTCAGTTTGTTGCGTTCAAGCAGTATGGCATCGCTAACACCGGACTTTGCCAAATGGTACAGTGTGGAGCACCCCATTATGCCTCCGCCAATGACTATTACGGAGGCGTGCGCTGGCAAAGTTTGATTAGACATTGTGTCGGGAAGTTATCACACTAAAAATAAGGTTTGTTATATTTTTCTATTGCGGCTAGTCTGCTAATCTGCGTGGCTGAGGAACACCGGTGTATCCTGCAAGTCGTGCAACCAACTTCCGCTAGCTGGCACCGGTCAGCTGCCCAAACCCCGAGAGGATTAGCAAATGAAACCCGGATTACTGGCGATTACCACTACTGTTGCTGCGAGTCTCCTGACGGCCGCAACCGGCTACGCTGCCGAGTGTACGAATGATACCTGGAACAAGGTGATGGAGCGCGGCAAAATGGTGGTTGGTGTGAAAGCCGACTACAAGCCCTGGGGCTTTCGTGACAGCAGTGGTGCGATTGTCGGCATGGAAATAGATTTTGCCCAGGCCGTTGCAGACGCGATGGGTGTCGAGCTTGAAACAGTAGCTGTGCAATCGTCCAATCGCATGCAGTTTCTGGAACAGGGCAAGATTGATTTGATGATTGCCACGATGTCAGACAGAGCTGACCGCCGCGAGATCGTCGGTATCACCCAGCCCAACTACTACACTTCCGGCACCAATGTCATGGCGCCCAAAGCTTTGGGATTTTCCGATTGGGAAGACCTGCGTGGCAAGCCTGTGTGCGGCAAGCAGGGTGCGTTCTACAACCAGGTGGTTACCGAGCGCTATGGCGTGGAAGTGATGGCGTTTACCGGTAATGCAGAGGCCAAGCAAGCGTTGCGGGATAAAAAATGTGTGGCGTGGGTATACGATGATTCCTCCATTGGATCAGATCTGTCATCCGGTGAATTCGAGGATTTCGAAATGCCGCTGGCGTCAGAAGATGACAACCCCTGGGGTCTTGCTGTACCGCTGGCAGAGAAAGACTGTGTGTTTGGACATTTCATGTCCGGCATCACTTTCAACATGCATCAATCCGGCAAGCTGATAGAACTGGAAGCGAAGTGGGGTATTAAGCCAACACAATATCTGGCTGACAAAAAGGCCGCTTATGGTGACTGGCTGGCCGCCGAATAATTAGTAGCTTCGATAGCAAAGTGACGAAAGGCCGTTATGGCCTTTTGTCGTTTTTGAGAGGCTGTCTATGCTAGAGGCATTTACACAATATTTTGTCGACCTGGCAGACAGCTACCCGCGCTGGAATTTTATATTCTTCTACGATCCCCGACAGTGGGCGCGAATAGTCAAAGGTCTTCAGTACACACTCATGCTCTCTTTTGCGTGCGTTATTCTGTCGGTCATTATTGGTATTGTCGGAGCGTGGCTGCAAAGTTCGCCATCGGTTTGGATTCGGCGTTGCGTGCAGGGATACATACAATTCTTTCGCAACACACCGCCTTTTGTGCAGCTTCTGTTTTTTTATTTTGCGCTGGGGCAATTTACCCCCTCGGTCACTGGTCCGGACGGATGGACTGAGATACCGATAATTTCAAACGTTGGCTGGGCTATTATTTCGCTGTCTTTTTTCGCCGGTGCGTTTAACGTGGAAATATTTCGCTCCGGTATTGAAGCAGTACCCGAGTCCACTCAGGAAGCTGCCAGTGCGTTGGGCTTTTCACGCTTGCAAACATACGTTGAAGTAGTGTTGCCGCTAGCCTTTCGGGTATCGTTGCCGGCGCTCAATAATAACCTGGTCAATCTGGTTAAAACCACGACACAGGCCATAGGCATCGCTGTGCCTGAACTGCTCTATCAGTGCGTCAGTATCTGGAATGACTACCCCAGCGCGTTGTATCCGACGATGTTGCTATTGTTTGTTGCATTCATTGTACTGGTCGGGATTCTGGTCATGGGCATGAGTCGCTGGGAGCGGGCAATGCATATACCAGGGTATGGCGGATAGGGTGGTGAAGCGCGCTAACCGCAGACGTTCCATACCGGCAATTGATCAATCGGCAGCTACTGATCTACCGGTGCTAAAGCCATACCGCGGCATAAATCCGCAGGCGCCGGATGACCTGATGTTCTCACGCTGGCTGTCCGGGTTGCCGGCCTGGTTCTGGGTAGCACTGCCGCTGATCATTGTTCTGTGGCCCGGTTTTGCACTGGCAGCATCAAACTACACCATGAGCCAGGCGTTTGCCGCGTTGTTTAAATGGATACCCTTTATAGTCAAAGACGGTTTTCTGTTTAATATAATTATATCGTTTTTTGCGATGTTAATTGGCACAGTGACAGGTGTAGTGCTGGGGTTGATGCAAATCTCGCCACTGCGATTGATCAGTTACCCGGCAAAGTTTCTGACCCAGGCATTTCGCAATTCACCCTGGCTGGTATTATTGTTCATTGTTTTACTGGCGTTGCCGTTCGAGTTCAGGTTTGCCGGTGAGATATATCGCATACCCGACTGGATGAAGGCAGTCTTTGGTTTGTGCCTGCCAATTATGGCCAACATCTCCGAGGTGGTTCGTGGCGCTATTAACTCGGTGCCTAACGGACAATGGGAAGCGGCAGAGTCGCTGGCTTATTCGCGACAACAAACTCTGTGGCAGATCATACTGCCGCAATGTTTCAAGCGAATGATTCCTCCGTGGATGAACTGGTACGCTATTCTGACGATGGCGACACCATTGTGTTCGCTACTCGGGGTTGAAGAATTAATTACTCTGAGCCGGCAGGCTATTGAGGCAGAAAATAACCGGCCGGAACTATTGGTGCCTTTTTATGGTTTTGCGTTGCTGATTTTCTTTGCTTATTGCTATCCGATCGCCCGCGCCACCATGGCACTTGAGCGCCGCTATGCGGTGAAACTATAGTGAGCATTCCAATGAGTGTACGCGGAGCCGAATTATGAACAGTACTCAATGGGACGAGTCTCTTCCGATTGTCTCGATAGTAGATGTGCATAAGTCCTTCGGCGATCTGGAAGTGCTCAAAGGCGTCTCAATTGATGTGATGAAAGGCGAGGTGATTTGCATCATCGGGCCTTCAGGATCGGGAAAATCCACATTGATTCGCTGTATCAATGCGCTGAACGACATTCAGGGCGGTTCCATTACCGTGGAGGGTATGGAAGTGCACGATCCAAAGCTCAGCAAGCTTGAGCTTAGAAAGAAAGTAGGCATGGTGTTTCAGCAGTACAACCTGTTTCCCCATAAGACTGCACTGCAGAATGTGATGATGGCCCCCGTCAAGGTGTTGAAAGAGAAACCAGCCGCGGTGGAAAAGCGCGCACGTGCGCTGATGGCGCAGGTTAACTTGCAGGGCAAAGAAGACAGCTACCCGGGAGAACTGTCAGGCGGTCAGCAACAGCGGGTAGCAATAGCACGCTCACTGGCGATGAAACCTGATGTGATGTTATTCGATGAAGTCACTGCAGCGCTTGATCCCGAAACGGTAAAGGAAGTGCTGGTGGCCATCAAGGATCTCGCACAATCCGGCATGACGTGCATTCTTGTCACTCATGAAATGGGTTTTGCCAGAGAAATCGCCGATCATATTTATTTTACCGACCGCGGTGTGATCGTTGAACATGGTCCTCCGTCAACGTTTTTTACCGAGGCATCTGATCCGCGTACGCGTGAATTTCTTAGTCAGATTTTATAGATTGCACTTTTTTAGTTCGTGGTTCGGTGAGAGCCAATATCCGGTCAGCGAAAGCAGATACTGCAGTGTTGATATAGCCGCTTAAGACTCACTGTATTTTGTTACTTCGATATTTGTGCAACGGAGTTGTCCGCCCGCAGTAAGTAGAGTCAGTAGCCTCGTTTCAGCAATATAGAAGGCGTTGCCTTTAAAGTCGCCATAAGCCAGAGTGCCCCGGCCAGCAAGCACAACACACTTGCAGCAATAGCGACAATTGCACCTGTCCAGACGCTTCCTGCAGAGTTGATTCTTAACCAAAAGCTCAGTAACACCTCGGCGAGGGTGCTGCCAACCAGCAGGGCAAACAACGACAATACCAGTGCCAGCAGGCCGTACTCGAATACCACACTCTTCATCACCACACTCATTCGGGTACCTATTGCGTGCAATACAGAGGCTTCGTACACCTGGCGTTGCCGGTTGACCGCAACGACACTCGCCATCACAAGGATACTGGCGCCAAGACTGACAGCGCTAATTAATATCATGGCAAGTCCAGCCGATGACAGAATCCGTCGTGAAGTTTCCAGCACCTTCGCTGTGCGTATGGTGACGACATTGGGAAAGCTGTCGCCGAGTATGGATTGTGCAGCTACATCTGACTCTGCTGACAGATACACACTGCCAATATGTCTTGAGACGAACGGATCCAGAATGCCGTCGGTAAAGACTGCCTCAAGCCAGAAGCTGGTTTCAAAGCTTGCCTGAGAATAGATGGCGGCCAGTGTCACATCGACGGTTTGATCCATGATGGTGAACTGCAGTTCATCGCCAACACGCAACGCTAGCTGGTCGGCCTCGCGATCTTCCATTGCAACAAGTGGAGGGCCGCTGTAGTCGTCAGGCCACCAGGCGCCACGATCAATAGAAGTGTTGTCGATGTTATTGTGACGATAACTGAGTTTGTGTTCGTCATTGGCTTCAAGGGCCCGGTTCGCCTGCGAACTGCTCGACAGAGTCTCACCGTTAACGCGTGTCAGGCGCCCTAATACCAGTGGTGTAACGGCATGGCTTTCATAGCCCTGCAGTGACTCAACCGTGTTGTTGAATTCGTTAATCTGGTTTATTTGTAAATCATAAAACACCAGCGAAGGTGCTCTTTGCGGTACTGCATTGTTTAGCGTAGTAAACGTTGCTGCGACGACCAGCGCAGATGTGACCAGCAAGGTTAGTGCAGTGCCCAGTGATAGCAGCATGGGTTTCAGTGATGCGCCCGGTCTGTCAAACCCTGCCACTGCCATCCGCAACGCAAACTGACCATCAAGCAGGCGGCTGTGAGAGAGTCGACGGGCACACGCCTGTATCAGCCTGACGATACCGCTCAGGAGTAACAGCAGCACAACAATAGCCAGGATAAATGCACCGGCGATGAGAGGTTCTGGAACAAACCAGAGTAACAGCATCAGGCACACAAGAGCGATGAGTGCAGTCATTATTCTATACACAGCCGGTGCGCTACCGTGCGCACCGCTAAAACCCTTGATCAACATCCCGGTGGGAGTGGTCAAGGTTCGCCCCAGCAGGGGTAGTGTAAATGCCAGCGCTGTACATACCCCGGTTGCAGTTGCCAGCAAGGCTGGAGAGAGCATTGACTGCAAATTCGCGTTAATCGGAAGCTGTTCAGCCAGTTGCCCCGCCGTAAACCAGGCCGCGGCAGCGCCGAGCAACGCACCGATCGCACTTGCAAAGGTTGCCAGCAACACAATCTGGCCAATATAGACAGAAGCCACCTGAGGGGCTCGGGCACCAAGAGACTGCAGCGTAGCCAGTGTGCGAAGTTTGGTTTGCAGATAGGCGCTGACACTATTGGCGACCCCCATTCCCCCGATCAGCAAGGTACTGAAACCAATCAACAGAAGGACGGAGGCCACCTGGTTTAAACGTCTGACCAGAATTTCGCTGCGTTCTTTAACGGTTTGCACTTCCCAGCCAGCATCGGGAAACGCATTTCGCAGACGCTCGCGCCAGACTACCGGGTTCTCGTCAGTTCGAATACGATAGTCGTAGTCGATAAGGCTGGTGGGTGTGAGCAATCCACTGGCCTGCAGTGCGGCTTCGTCAATTATCACAGGCGGGCCGCGGAGATCTGCGCGCAGGCTTCGATCAGGTTGTTCGGTAATAACTGCCCGCAGTTCAAGTTGCAGTTCACCGATACTGATGAGCTGACCGGTTGCAAGCGATAGTTGTTCGATAAGCGCGGGGTCAAAAGCGGCACCCCACACGCCATCGGCAGACCGGCTAACTGCTTGTTGCAGGGTCATGGCAGGCTCGAGGGTTACCTGTCCGTACAGAGGATACTGTGCATCCACACTTTGCAACTCAACAACGGTGAAGTCACCGTCTTGTGTGCCTAGCATAGTTCGCAACTCAAGCATGCGTGAGACGCGCGCATTTTCCATAAGCCACTGCTGTTGAGTGTCGCTTACCGGCTGGCGCTGGCTAATCTGCAAGTCGCCACCAAACAGCTTGCGTTCCTGTTGCTCGAAACCGTTGCGCACCAGTTGTAACAGACTGCCACAAACGGTAACCAGGGTAATCCCCAGTACCAGGCAGGCACAGAATACCCACAACGATCGCATAGTGCCGGCGCCGCGCAAATCGCGAAGCATGAAGCCGGGCAGAGCAATCATTGTTGCACCGACGCTGTGCCGGGCGTGACAGATTCCACTGGCTGCAATTGTCCATTCTCCAGTCTGAGTGTTCTGTCGCAGCGTGCGGCAAGTTGCGTGTCATGGGTGACCAGTAACAGTGTAGTTCCGCTATCGGTATTCAAATCAAACAGCAATTGCATAATCAGATCGCCGGTCTTCTCGTCCAGATTTCCGGTAGGTTCGTCGGCAACAATAAGGTCAGGCTCATGCACCAGTGCCCGAGCCATGGCCACCCGTTGCTGCTCCCCGCCAGACAACTGCGCCGGGTAATGATCACTGCGTGCAGACAGACCGACCTTGTCCAGCATTTGCAGCGCGCGTTGACGACTGTCGCGTTCACCACCGATTTCCAGCGGCAGTGCGACGTTTTCGCGAGCCTTGAGTGTCGGGATGAGATGAAAGGACTGAAATACGATGCCGATGTGAGTACGTCTAAGATCTGCCCGTTGATCACTGTCCAGAGTTGTCAGTGATTGTTGCGCAATTTCAACCTGCCCGTCACTCGGGGTTTCAAGTCCTGTCAGTAGCAAAAGCAGAGTGGTTTTTCCTGACCCTGAAGGACCTGTAATAGCGACACGGTCCCCGGTTCCAACTGACAGATTCAGGTCTTTTAATACCGGTACTTCACTATGCGCCATCGGGTAGTGCTTGCACAGATTGGTCAGTTCTATCATGGTTTTACTCGAAGACGACAGGGGGGTAGACAACCAGGCCCGCAGAAAAAGTTCAATGCAATTTTCGGGGAAATCC
>CAYPCS010000140.1:0-10867 GCA_964409275.1 uncultured Granulosicoccaceae bacterium | reverse complement strand
AAACTAGTGACACATAAACTAGTGACACATAAAAGGGATAGTAAATACCGCCGAAACTCCATCCAGCGCACGCAAGCGAGTGATTGATGACCTGCGTGCTGCATCCGTCAGGTGAACGTTAAACAATCTGCTATAGCGGGTGGATTCAACTTCAAGAATACCCGTGTGCTGCAAACCGAGTTCTCTCAGTGCCGATTCATTATCAGTTTGCACATAGTAGATGTAGCGCTCTACATTCGCACCACTGCGAGTTAGATAGTGATTCATGTAGGCTTCGCTAAAACTGCGGCTTACCGATTGCCAGTCAAGTTTACCGAGCGCTACTCCCGCTGCAAAAAAAAGAGGCACTAGCAATACCAGATTGACCGTGGTGGAACGAGCCCCGTTTATCTTGCGATCAGGCGAGTTGTTGTTCTCTATTGATTCTGAACGTTGAAGGTCCATTGTGTTACAACGCTAGACAAGCGCCATTTGCCGTTTGCCCGAGTCAGACAAATCATCGATGGTCGCCCTTCCCTTAAAATTCACCTCATAATCTTCAGCGGCAAAATCCGGAGCGCTGCGGCCGGACAAAAAAGCCTGTGCCTGCCGGTGAGCATACGCCTCGTTTTTGCGACACACCGGACTCGCACCAATGTAGATCACATTGGCAAAATCAACACCGGTATGTTCACTGCCCACACCATGCACCACATCCGGATGCCACCACACGGTATCACCAGGTTCCACCGTTTGAATGGGTACGATGCCCGGGGTCAGATCAGGATGCCAGTGCGCATCTACCCCTAACGCCCTGCCGGGTTTTGCTAGACACAAGTCATCGTCAGGTACATCATCCTGCAACGCGCGCAATAATACGTAGCTGATAGCGTTCGCAACCGGCACAAGCTCTAAAGTGCCATCACCAGGCCCCTGCGTGGTAAGCGCTGTCCAGCCCTGGAAAGTGCGAAACATCGAACTCACCGCGGGCGATGAATACTCGCGCGTTTGCGTACGATAGGCTGCACGCCATGGGTCGAATTGATCAGGCTTGCCACTGAACACATCAGCATAGATTTTCTGAAACGCCGGATCAACCCAGCGCTCGTAAGAGCCGGCATCCATATGCGGTGACAGACCAAGTGTGGTATCGCCGGGCGCACGGCGTCGTGTCCTGTCCGCATAACTGTAGTCTTGATCGGGATCGAACTCCGGACCGGCCGGTGCATCGGTGTTCCACAGGTGATTTAAAAAACGCTTGGTATCGGCCATCGCTTGCGCCTGGCGAGCAAGTACCTGCGGTCGCGACCAGTAAACACCAAATATCTGCGGCTGCGCGTCCGCCAGATCTCCAAAGTAATTATCGAGACCGCTTTTTTCTCTGGCACACTCCACATAGCGGTTGTGCTCGAGATACTCTCCAAGCTCCTCGTTCCACTCTTCTGCCTGCGACCTGGCAAACACCTGTCTGATAATCACACTGCCACGTCGCCGTATCGATTCAATCTGCTCGCGGGAAACGCTGTTCGTCTTAATTGCGGTATACGAAATCTCCGGCACTACAGAGCCGGTTTTCGCCAATTGATTCACTACCATTTCTACTTCACGACAAACCATATCGCGGGCAGCGCCAAAGGACTTTATGTCATAGCCTCGCGCAAGGAACTCTCGTTTGGTTTGCGCTATAAACTGTCGAATGTTGTCCGTATCGTTGTCATTCATTGGCGTTATTGGTTTGATGGCTTTATTCGATTGGTATCTTCCTGCCGGAGCTTAATTAGCCACCGTTCTTTAACCATGTTTCAATTAAACAGAGTCAGTTTCAGGCTGTTTTATCCGGCTTTGCCGGTGCCACATAGGGCAACCTCGCCCTCGCCTTGGTATCTGCAGCTCCGGCGTTGCGTATATAGCGTTTATCATCATTATCACGCACCTTGATGACATAGTCCGGATCACCACCGGTGATCTGGTGAATTTTCAGTCGTTGCTTCTGGTTCAGGCTTATCGTGTTGCGCCAGTACTCCAGGTCCCACTGATCAAACGCGATCTCCGCCAGTTCGGCTTCCTTGTCTGCGTATTCGTTGTGCCCCGCCAGGTTGCTCAGTTCGAGCGGATCCTCTTTGAGGTTATACAGTACCGTGTCCTGGCCTTCGAGTGCCATATACTTCCAGTCGCCTTTTTTTACCATTCGGCTGGGGCCGGTAGAACCGTCCGCCGCGAATTCGGAAATGACCACATCGCTCATCGCGCTGGTATCTCCCTCCAGCGCAGGCACCAGACTCGTTCCATCAATTTCACTGACATAGTCGCTATAGGGCTTGCCAGCCGCAAGATCAACGAAGGTTGGCATTAAATCGATCAGTGATACGTTTTTCTTCACTCTTGACGGTGTAAATTTACCGGGCATCGATGCGATTAGCGGAACTCGGGACGCCCATTCAAAGAAGTGCTGCTTAAACCACATACCCCGCTCACCCATCATCTCTCCGTGGTCAGAGGTAAACACCACCAGCGTATTGTCACGCAGGCCGGAACGCTCAAGCGCTGTGACTAGCGCACCGACTTTGTCATCGATGTATGAGACCATTCCATAATAGGCGTGACGCGCGTTACGTCGGTGTTCATCAGTTACTGTATACAAATGTCGCGCCTGGCAATAATGCAGGTTGCGGCTTAGATGATCTTTTTCATCAAGCGGTATTTCGGCCACAGCTGGCAGTTCGATCTCGCTATGATCGTATAGATCCCAGTATTCGTTGCTGATAACAAACGGAGAATGCGGCGACGTAAATGACACCGTCAGGAAAAAAGGCTTGTCGTCAGGTTTGCGCGCCAGATCGTAGATTGCCTGCACGCTCTGGTACTCAACCTCATCGTCATAATCCATCTGCAAGGTGCGAATACACTTGCCCGACTCAATAACCGGCGCCATGGTTAGATTGGTTGGGCGATACTCCCGCCCCTTGCTCCAGTCCACCGTCCATGCAAAATTGGCCGGGTAGATTTCGGTGGTGTGACGCCTTTCATAACCGTGGAACTGATCCGGTCCGACAAAATGCATTTTTCCGGATAGCTCTGCACGATAACCCAGGCCTCTCATATAGTGAGGTAGCGCAGGCATATCAGCGTGAAACTCACTGGCATTATCGTACATCTGCATACTGAATGGCAGAATACCGGTGTGCAAAGAGGCACGCGAAGGACCACACATTGGCAGGTTGCAATAGCAATTGTCGAATACGGTCCCCGTATCCGCAAGCTTCTGCAGATGTGGCGCGATTACCCGTTGATTACCGTATACCGGCAAGGCAGATGCGGCCATCTGATCGGCCATAATAAACAGAATATTTGGTTGCATTTAAACCATTGTGCTAGTGGAAGGTTCACTCTGATCAAAATTCCGGACGCGAGTTATGTTCGGGGAAGAACACCGCGGAGCACGCGCATATCCAGTGGCGGAACTTCATACGGACTGAAAAAACAGAATAGTTTTTTATCCGTGCTGCCGGCACACAACCCCGGTCACAGCGCCGTGCCAGTCGCACGGCGCCAGTTTTGTTACCAGAACTATTCGATTCGCATTCCAAGCTTTTCAATCGCTGCATCAAACACCTTGTATTGATTTTCAACGAATGCTTTGGTTTCATCGGGCCCCATGATACTGACGATATTACCCAGGCCCTTCGTCAGTTTCAGCCAGCCTTTATCTTCCTTCAACTGGTTAAGTGTATCTGTCCACTTTGCTACTACCTCATCGGGCAAATCCGCCGGACCGTATATCGCGCTCCAGCCCATTATTTGCTCAAGCGCCGGGTAGCCTACCTCTGATGCTGTTGGTACATCCGGAATAGTCTCAAAACGCTCACCGGTCGTAACCGCCAGCGCTCTCAACTGTCCCGCTGCAAGCGCGCCAGTCGATGCTGAAAGATTACCCCAGGAGAAATCGACTGCTCCGGACACCACCGCTGTTCGTGCCTTGCCACCACCCTTAAACGGAACGTGCGTCAGCTTTTCCGGATCAGCGCCCATCGCATCCGCCATCACCGCCGTGGCAATGTGTAACAACGTACCCACGCCGGCCGAAGAATAAGTGAGTTCCTCACCGTCTTTAACCGCTTTTTCAAAATCGGCGAATGTCTTGTAAGGTGAATCCGGATTGACAGTGAGGATGAAGGGATTGCGTTCTGTCATTCCTATAATAGTGAAATCGTCCCACTTGTAAGGGATGGTTTTATTCATCGCCGGTACACCCATCTGCGAACCAACGCGCGCAGACAAAAGCGTATAACCGTCTTTCTTAGCGTTGAGTACGAAGTTAGATCCGGTGACGCCAGCGGCGCCCGCTTTGTTGACTGGCAATATAGATTGCCCCAGGGTGGAAGGCGCGCTTCCGGCGATCAAACGCGCGGAAAGATCCGAGGCTCCACCAGGACCATAGGGAATGACCAGTGTTATTGGCCTGCCCGGGTAGTCGGCCGCTACCGCTCCGGTCATCGACAACAACGCCGCTCCGACAACACCAATCACCGAAGCCGTGACCCGGCTCACTATTGACGCTCTGGTTTTCATCTTTTTCCTCCGTCTGCAGGTAAAACTGTTATCTGAAAATAGCCGAATACACGGTGCCACTTAGCAGCGCTTGCACATGCTACTCACACATATTAGAGACACCGCTAAATGGCTATCAGGTGTACATGTACTTGACGTTTGAAAACGATTATTCAACAATTAATTACCAACGTCAATTATTTGAGACTATGTCCTCTGGCTCTACCAGCGCACTGCGTATTGCCAACCGCGAATCCGTATTGCGGTGTATTGCACGTGGTGGCTCCACTCGCATCAAGCTCGCCGAGGAAACCGGCTTAACGACTGCTGCAATATCCAGAATCACCCGCCAGTTAATCGATGCAGAGATAGTCGAAGAAGCCGCAGAACCAGCGCACATGGGCGGTCGCGGCCGACGCACGCGTAGCCTGCAACTATCGCCAACGGGTGCCTATCTGGTGGTAATGGTCGTAACGGCTAATCGTCGCTCAATAGCCATCGCCAATTGTCGCGGGGAGCTGTGCGCAAGCCGGCAACTCGAAGGTATTGCGATGACGCCGGCGACGGACGCATTGCGCGCATTTTCCGATACCGCCAACCTTCTCATTCAACAGCACAACATTGACCGTAGCCGAATTTTGGGCGTGTCGGTGATTGTCGCTGTAAACGTTAACCCTGCGATCCACAACAAGTTAAGCTCTGCGGTACTTGGCTGGAAAAACGTCGATGTTAAACGCTTTGTCGAAGAGCACACAGGCCTGACCGTACACCTGGAAGCGCGAGCCGCTGCGCTATTGCAGTCAGAATTGTTCTACAAGCCAGCCGTCGAAGATCGAAGCGTTGTACTGATAAACAACGGATGGAGAATAGGCTCGTGTGTGTCACTGGATGGTAAGCTGCTCGAAACATCCGCCGGTCGTATTGGTCAGGTGGCTCACGTAACTGCCAGTGACAGTGACACCCGTTGTTACTGTGGCAAGCTCGGGTGTATGGATGCCGTAGCGTCTGGCGCTGCAATCGTTAATACGCTCGAAAACTCACGCCTTTTAAACTGCAGCCTCGATACTCCGTTAAACCGAAAACTGACTCTGGCTCTGGAAAATGCAAAGCCAGACACTGCAATTGCCCGGGTTTTCCGCACAGCCGGTGAGTATCTTGGCGATGCGCTTAATAATATATCCTCGTTGTATTCACCAGAGAGAATACTGCTTGCCGGTACGGTTTGCAGGCAATCCGACTACATAGCAGGGGTGCAAAGCCGGTTTACCGCTAACGGTATTTCCGACCCCGCCACCTGCCTGTCAATATCAGAAGTCGGAAGCCTGGATGCCGCTGTACGCAGTGGACTAAATGCTTTTCTGTTTTCGAGATCACTCGATATAAATCAATTGCGCACAACCTCACTGAGCGCCTGATGCCTACGGTTAAAACATGAACGTAAATCGCAAACCCGACATCATTGCCGGTATCGGCTTCATGGTGCTCGCCGCTATCATCATCTGGATCGCGATACCGTACGGAGTACAAGAACCAAAAAAAGTGAAATTCGCCGCTCTGAGCCCATCGTATTACCCGCGACTGGTTGCGTATTGCCTGTTTGCGTTTGGCGCACTGCTAACCGCAAGCCGCTTGTTAAAGAAGGATCAAAACTCTAAAGATCAAAATGACGCGGCACAGAACAAGCCCGATCTACCTGGGTCAATTGATGAAAAGCCTGATAACGCGGATTCCTCAACCGCATCAATGGTGAAGCTTGCAGGAGTGGCAATTGTATTATTGCTCTATTGCGTGGCACTGCCATTTTTCGGGTTCATGGCAAGCTCGGCCTGCGTACTGCTGGTGTTTCTTGTTCTTGCAGGAGAACGCAACGCTCTGTGGCTGATTATACTGCCGATAGTGCTTCCGGTTTCATTGCACTATTTTTTTACCAACGTTGCCAACATCCCGATTCCAGTCGGCTTGTTTGAAACACTTTTTACCGGGGCCGAATGATGCTCGATACACTAGCTGCCTCATTCGCCTTATTTGCTACCCTCGACAACGCACTGGCACTGTTAGCGGGAGTAATTACGGGGACCATTGTCGGTGCAATACCGGGAATGACCACACCGATGGCAGTCGCGCTGACCCTGCCCTTTACCTTTAGCCTGCCACCGGTTACCGGCATATTGCTATTACTGGGCGTTTACAAAGGTGGAATCTATGGTGGCTCAATCACCGCCATTCTAATCAATACGCCCGGTACGCCAGCTGCATCATGCACCGTGCTCGATGGTTATCCGCTCGCCCGTAAAGGTGAAGCGAGACGAGCTCTGGATATCGCACTGTACTCATCCTGCATTGCAGACTTTATCTCCAACATTTCACTCATTCTGTTTGCCGGAGTGCTGGCGGGCTTTGCCTTGAAGTTCAGATCACAAGAGCTATTCACACTTATTGTATTCTCACTGACTATCATTGCCGGTGTATCCGGCCAGCAGCTGCTTAAAGGTTTCGCTTCCGCATGTCTGGGGCTGTTACTGGCAACGGTAGGGCTTGACCTGATCTACGGGACCAACCGTTTTGTATTCGGCCAGGTAAACCTGATGAGCGGCCTCACCTTTATTCCAGTGCTCATAGGCCTGTTTGCACTGCCCGAGATCATTAACTACTTTGTTTCTTCGCAAACTGCCACAGCAGTAAAAAGCAAACTGGCAGGTACCGGTGCAAAGTTGTCCGATGTACGCCGATGCCTTAAAACCATTGTGCGCGGCAGCGTGATTGGCGTGGTATTGGGCGCAATACCCGGTATTGGTGGTGCGCCTGCCGCGTTTATGTCTTACAGCGAAGCGCGCAGAAACTCCCGAACTCCGGAAAAATTTGGTAGCGGAGAAATGGAAGGAGTGGCCGCCGCAGAATCAGGCAACAACGGTGTGGCAGGCGCCACCATGATCCCGCTGTTGGCACTGGGTATACCCGGGGACGTAATCACCGCCATCATCCTCGGCGCGTTTATGATACACGGCCTGCGCCCGGGCCCGCTGATGTTTCAGGAGAATATCACCCTGATTTATGCCCTGTTTATGGGCATTATGCTCAGCTCCTTCTACCTGCTTATTGTCGGCAAGCTTTCAATTCGGGCGATCAGCAAGATAGCGGATGTGCCCCGCGAGCGTCTATTTCCCATAGTGCTGGTACTGTGTGTATTCGGTTGTTACGCTGTCAACAACACCATCTACGATGTTGGCATTATGTTCATCATGGGCGCACTCGGATTTGTGATGTTAAAACTGTCGATCCCCGCCGCACCGTTTCTTATCGCTTTTATCCTGGGGCCGTTACTGGAAGACAATTTTCGCCAGTCCCTGTTGATATCAAAAGGAAACTACGGCGTGTTTTTCTCCAGTGGTATATGCTGGTTTTTCTGGGCACTTACCTGCGTTTCGGTTTTGTTTCTGATCTGGCAGCATCTGACAAGGAAACCACTCATCTTCAATGGATAAGGGTTCAATGGATAAGGGCAGCTACCAATTTAGCTTCGGGGTCATCACTGATACCCATATAAGAGCGCCGGAAGGCGATATGTCTTCGCCCTTTCCGGTAAACGAAAAAGCCAACGGCAGAGCACGCTACGCCACCCGGCTACTGGCTGCACAAAAACCATCATTTACCATTCATCTGGGCGATATGGTGCACCCGCTGCCAACAATGCCCGCCTACCCGGCCGCCGCCAAAGAGGCACTGGAGATATTCGCCCCTCTGATGCCCGAACTGTACTTCATGCCTGGCAACCACGATATCGGCGATAAACCAATGCCCGGCTCTCCAGCCAATGCGGCCAGTGCATCTACCACCGAAATTTACGAAAGCCTGTTTGGAGCCGGCCGGTTTGAATTCACTCATCAAGGCGTATTGTTCATCGTATTGAATTCTTCCATTATCAACACCCAAACCCCTGAAGAACAGCAACAGCGCGACTGGCTGGAGTCGCTATTGGTCGCTAAGCCGGCTAATCGCATATATCTTTTCTCACATTATCCACTGTTCATTCATGATCCGGCAGAGCAGGAACACTATGACAACATTGCCCAACCTGGCAGAGAATGGCTGCTCGAACTGATTGATCAATACCAGATTGATCTTGTGCTGTCAGGGCATGTTCATCACTACTTCTATAACCGGCTCAACAAAACCAGCCTGTATACACTTCCGCCTGTTAGTTTTACCCGGCAGGATTACGCTGATCTCTTCAAAGTATCCCCCGCTGCAGAGTTTGGCCGCGATGATACCGGCAAATTTTCAGTGGCCATGGTCGATGTCTATGAGTCCGGACATGAACTTCGAATTCTGCCAACGTACGGAAAATCCCTTACCAAAAACAACGACACCGAAAACAGCTTAAGCAGCAACATTCCAGCAAATGTCCCGGCGTCAGGCCCGCTAGAAAAACCGCTAACGGTTCATATGCGCCATCCCTGGTACGAATCGATCGAATTGCCTTATAACGGGCCGATGGAAGAATTTAGTCGCAAGCGCGCTCGCAACGACTACCTGTTCATGCGCCTGCAACAGCTTGGTATTCATCACATCAGGGTGCCTGTTGCCGATATGCTGGCCAGCGAGCCTCGTCAGCGCATGCGCGACTACATCGCACTGGGGTTTTACTTCCATGCGTTCTTTCAGTCCCATTTAGCGGACAAAGCTATCCTCGTCCTCAAGGAACACCCGGAACTATTCTCGTCTATCGAGTGTGTCACTACTCATTCACCTCTTGAACTGGCGGTACTGCAAAGACAGGACACACCACGTAGCATCCCGCTGTATCTGGGCCACGCTCAATCAGGTGCAATGCACACTGGCGGCAACAAACCGTTTGCCCATTCCGTCAGCTCCGGTTTCCTCTGGCGGGACAGATCAGTAGTACTTAATGCGATAGATGCCATGCCCGAACCCGGGCGCCCCGACGGTGTAGTTTTTCAGATACCGCTCGAAGCAGACCTGGTCGCTACACTGACGAAAATGCAGGAAGCATTCACTGATCGCAACATACAGTGCATAGCCAACATCAAACTCGCCAGTTCAAACCCCGCCGAGGCCGGTTTCGATGATCAGGACAACGCAAACCGGATAAACACGGCGCTGAAGACTGCTGCGCGGTTCGACTCGGTAGATCTGCAGCTTGATACAATCATTGATGTAGACCGCGGCTACGCTCCACGCAACGGAGTGATTGACAGGCGTGGCAATATACGAGATGCATTCGCTAGCTGGCTGCAGTGAGTGGAATCATTGAGCCAGATTTAGCGCGCAGGCAATTTTTTGAGCAGGCAAACCGAAAAGCTATGTGTACATCGTACCGTACGTTATACACAAGAACTGCACTATGGGTGTTAATACGGGTTCCTTTTCTAATATACATATTTGATACAAAGAGCAGTAGTAGTTGACTTTCCGGGTAATACTGACAATGATCAAAACCATGAACCGGTTCTACACACGCTATTCATTTCAGATTATTACCATCATTCCATAGGAATGGTGGGTTGACTGTGTAACGTTCAAACAACCCGCCCGGGAGGCGGGTTTTTTGTACCTGCCTTTTGAGCTTCAGGCTAACGACAGGAAGCGATATGAAAAAGGTGGCTGTATTTGGCAATACCGCGGCTGGAAAGTCTACACTTGCAAAAACAATAGCGGAGATAACCGGTCTCCCACTGATCACCATAGACAAGATAATGTACAAGCCTGGAGGTGAGAAGATTCCTCATGCTGATTATCAAAATATCCACTCTGATTTGCTAAGCACAGATGAATGGATTATTGACGGGTTCGGCTGTGTACCAACAGCGTGGCAGCGCTTCTCGGTTGCAGACACACTTATCTATATTGACTTACCATTGCCCATCCATTTTATGTGGGTTACAAAGCGTTTCATTAAAGGGCTTTTCATAAACCCGGAAGGCTGGCCAGAGCGCAGCCCAATCATTCGAAGTACGATCACCAGCTACCGCGTGCTGTGGCTGTGTCACCGGAAGCTCACTCCCAGGTATCGCAAATATATCGAAGAAACTGCAGATACCAAAACAGTTGTCCATTTAAAGTCTCCGGCTGCTATCAAGGCATATGTAAACAGGTTGCGACAGTTGGAGCAGCAGGCGTAACACAGATACTTAAGCCGGAAACATAACTTGTTTTTATGGCGGTGAGGCGAAACAGGCTATATGGCAACCTGAGCTATACAGTCAGCGTGTCTAACCCGTTCATATGTTATGCGCATCGGTTGTATGAAATGCGGTTCCCCACCGCCACGACCATGGTCAACTGAAAGCGGTAAAGGGCATTTACCTTTTAACTTCTCGCG
>CAYPCS010000139.1:0-11137 GCA_964409275.1 uncultured Granulosicoccaceae bacterium | reverse complement strand
ATCAGGTTGTTCTGCATGTTGATGAAAAAGCATTGTCTGGTGATTGTGGTGAATCTCAATTACCCGTGGAAACCATCCGGCGGCTTTGCTGTGATGGCAGTGTTGTGCCATTAGTTGAAGACGCGGATGGCAATGTGTTGAATGTCGGACGTAAACAACGCATCGTCCCTACGGCAATTCGGCGGGCGCTGCAGACACGCGATGGTGGTTGTGCTTTCCCAGGCTGTTCGCATACCCGCTTTCTGGATGCACATCATATTCAGCATTGGGCACATAACGGTGAGACCAGTCTGGAAAATACCGTGTTATTGTGCAGCGCTCACCATCGAAAGGTGCATGAAGGTGGATTCACGATTGAGCGTGATCAAAACGGAAAGGTGTTTTTTCGTCGAGCGGATGGGAAAGCCATACCGGATTCAGGGTATTCCCGCAGGGACTGGATGGACGGGCCGTACGACACGCACGAAACGAGTGATTTAGATGATTCACCGGAATCATCGTGTGTGAACGAAGCCAGGGTTTATTATTTGGTTGGGGCCGGTGGCTAGACAATTTGCCGGGATCAAAAATAAATACTTATAAGACAAAGGGCCTGGAGAGGCCCTGTCGTTGATTTGGTGGGGGTGGGGGAATTGTACTCCCGTCTGAAAGCATAATCGCTCAGATTCCGGCCTATTTCATGCAATGACCTTAAATAAAGGTCATATGGCCTATTAAATAGGTCATATGGCCTATATTATTGGTTTACGTTAGGAATAGAGCAATTAGATGAATCTGCTAACAACACTTTTTGGCAGTCAGGGTGCGGCACGGTGTTTACTGTACTTACAAAACTATGGCGAGGGGCATGCAAGAGGTATCGCTCGTACGTTTGACACCAGTGTCAGTCCAGTACAAAGCCAACTGGAGAAATTTGAGGTTGGGGGTGTTCTAGTGAGTCGAATGGTAGGCAACAGCCGCATCTATTATTGGAATGATCGTAATCCACTTATAGTTGCTATAAGGGATTTGTTGCAAAAGGTGCTGGAGAGTCTGCCTGATGATGAATTGGATAAGTACTATCGTGAGAGACGAAGGCCGCGGCGCGCAGGGAAGTCACTTTGAATTATGACGGTTATCAGGAAACAGACCTCTATTCTGGATCTTGCGGGAATTGTCAGTACAGCACTTGAGCGTGCGAATATCACTGCCGTTTTATCTGGTGGAGCCGCCGTTAGCATCTATACCGATAATCGCTATAAATCGATGGACCTGGATTTTGTATCAACTGCAGAAACAAAGGTTATCGAAGCGGCGCTTGCACCGATAGGATTCAAACGACAAGATAATAGTCGGTACTTCGTTCATGATAATACTGATTACGTGCTTGAATTTCCGTCAGGACCACTTGCCCTGGGACATCAGTTGGTTGTTGAGTGGTCTCAACTGGAAACCGGTGCGGGTGTCGTACAAGTACTCACACCGACTCAGATGATAATGGATAGATTGGCTGCTTATTTTCACTGGAACGATCCGCAATCTTTGGATCAGGCAGTTTGGATTGCAAATGATCAGTCAATTGATCTGGAAAATTTAAAAGACTGGGCCGAGGGAGAAGGCAATCCGGAGAAGTTCGCTACTTTTCTGAGGCGAGCAAATTTGTAACAGCGCGTATAAAAAGATCAAAATTAAAAAGGCCCCTTTTCGGGGCCGTGTTTGGTTTGAGAGCAACAATCAACCGGTTTGTGTGGCCGTGTACGATTGATACAGTAGGAATATTCCACCTGCAGTCACCAGCAATTCAATGTAGCGGTCATGTAACTGTGTTCCCATTTGATGCACCAATCGGCTTGCGATCCAGGTGCCCGGTAGCGTCACAATGCCCATCAACAAACCGGCAAGGACAAGATCCGGTGTCAGAGCATCAAGGCTCCAGTAAGCTGAAGTTCTTGCGATGGCATTGACAAAGCCAATGGCGGCGTCAGTGCCCAGGAGTAGTGGGCCGCTTAAGCCCATGCTGGACAGCGCAGCAACGATAAACATCCCGGAACCAGCTGCAGTACCACTGACTATCCCGAACACAAATCCGAAGATCACGATGGTGCGCAGACCAAATTGAAAGTTGCGCTTTTTGAGGTATCGCCTGGTAGGAATGGCCAGAACCAGTGCGACGCCAAGCAGAGCGCCCAGTGCCGCTTCATTGATCAGATGGTAAATATTGGCTCCTATAGCGACCCCCGGTAGTGATGAGAGCGTAAATTGAACGACCACAGGCCAGTTAATGCTTTTTCGGTAGACGATGATCCGGCTCAGGTTTCCACACACGGCAAAAACGGCGATAAGTGGAATGACCCCCTTGGGGCCGACTACAGGTGATAGAAAAATGATAACAATGAAGCCGCCACCAAAACCACCCAACCCACTGACGATAGAAGCGATGAATGCTGCAGTGAGTAATATAAGAATATCCAAACTCACTACGAGGGCCAGGGAAGCTGTTTTCCCTCTTTTCCGTGTCCTGTCTTCATCCTCCTATCTTCATCCTCTTATCTTCATACTTATAGACGAATTGTTGCGCAGGGATTTCACTGTGTTGCCAGCGTAGCAAGTGGTCGTGCGCTAAATGCCTGGTCGGGATTACTCAATAATTCGGCAGCAAATTGTTCTAAACTGTCGCACGCTTCCGGTTGCCACCCGGCAAATGTCAGGTTAGCCCGCGCCTTATTGACTATATCGTTTCGACTTAAAGGCTGCTGTGCCCCGCCACGGAGCTGAGCCTGTCGCTCCTCGATCACCGAGCCATTTTTTAACTGAGCACGAATATGGCCGGTGTAGTTTTTCGGGTACTCGTTATCAGGATCGACAACATAAGTGACCTTTGCTGCCAGTTCGAGGGCCTTGGAATCATTAACCGCCTTGTCGGTAAATTGTGCAAGGCCCGCATCGCCGTGCAGCAGACCAGCCGCTATCGTGTAAGGCGAAGAAAACTTTGCCGCATAGGCAGTAGGCGGTTTTTGCTTTAGGGCCAATGGCTCCCATAGACGATGTACCGTGCCCTCGCCAACTTCACAGACCATGCTTTCGATGTCTTCAAGATTGACACCGCTGTTCTTTATTCGAACTGCGCAATCAATAAAAGGTTGCGTCATGGTGCCACAGGCATAGGCTTTAAACGCGACTCTTGCCGCTTGCCAGTCTTCGCCGAGCTTATCGCACAGGTGCGCAAAGTCTGGCTCGATGGATGGTGCGAATGCAGAATACAAGCCGTGCACGCCTTCCAGCACGCTGCCTGGTCCGCTAAAACCCGCCCCGCCTAAACGCGCGGCCTGTATGCCTGATTGTGCCGCCCAACCGGCGTGCAGACGTTTTGTCCAACTACCGTCGGCCAGGTACTCAATGATGCCTGAGGCCATGGAGCCGGCTACACCTAGTGTGTCTTTTGTTTGCTGCACGGACTGACCCGTTGCCGCGGCCACGCCGGCGGCGGCGGCCATGGTGCCAAGAACCGCTGTTGGATGAAAACCAGCCTGGTGCACGCCCTTACCGGCCACGAGACCGAGACGATTGGCTATTTCAATCCCTACCGTCAGACCTTTCACTACATCAGAATTACTCAGGGACAGCGCATCAGCTGCGGCAAACAACGCAGGCACGATAACGACCCCCGAATGCACCGGGCAACCTTCATAGGTATTGTCGTAGTCTTCACCATGCCCGCAGGTTCCATTGATGACTGCCGCCGCAGTGACATCACCACCCGTTTCAAGTCCCCAAACGGTACAGGGGCCAGGTGAACTGAAAGCCTGTCGGGTGGCCACGCCATAGTCCGTATCCAGAGCCGCAACTGCCAGCGCTACGGTATCAATGACAGTGTGCTCGACCGAGTGCAGTACTGCATCTGGAATATCAGACACAGTCAACTCGGTTATCCATTCGGCCAGTTCGGTGGAACGTGTGTTATCTGTCATTATCAACTCCAGAGTAATAATCATTGCTCATTGAATATTAGCCACGAAACTGTCTCAGACCGCCAATGTCTGGTGCATTGTGCAAATCCTGAATGGCCTCTAGCAACGCTTGTGCACGGGATTGCTCGCAGCCGCCAAATTCTGCATTACCAAAAAACTTGTCAACGATCTCATCGTGCGTTAACGGTTCATGCATACCGCCGCGCATATGCGGTTGATGGTAAGTTAATACCTGACCTGATTTTAACTGTACTTCAAGGTGGCCGGAATAATTGCGAGGATACTCGTTGTCAGGATCGATGCGGTAGAAAATTTTCTCTGCCAATGACAACAGTTGGGGTTCAAGGACTTTCTCATCACTGAACTGTGACAAGCCCGCATCATTTTCATAGTAGCCCAGTGCCATGCAAAAGGGCATGGAAAATTTTGCCGCGTAACCGGATGGCGGCTTGTGCTTGTCAGGCAATGGCTCCCACAAGCGATGCACCAGTCCTTCACCAGTATCACAAATAATTTGCTGGATATCATCAGCCAACACGCCATCTTGTCTCAGCCTGCGCGAACAATCGATATAGGGATGAATCATGGTGCCACAGGCGTAGGGCTTGAACACTATTCGCGTGAGGTACCAGTCATCGCCTAAACCTTCGGTCAGATGGCTGTAGTCTGCTTCTGCGGTGGGTGCAAAGGTTTTAAAAAAATTATGTGCTCCGTCAAACACAGTGCGCGGCGCAAAAAAACCGGTCCTGGCAATCAATGCGGCTTTTAATCCGGATTGTGCAGCCCAACCAGGATGCAGTCGTTTTGTCCAGGCACCGTCCGTTAAATACTCCAGGATTCCAGAAGACATACTGGCCGCTATACCGAACGCCGCCGTCAAGCGCTCGCGATCAAGTCCTAGTGCAACGCCAGCCCCCGCCGCCGCGCCTAAAGCACCAATCACCCCGACGGGATGAAAACCGGCCCGATGCATATGACCCGCAGCCACATGATTTAATCGGCACACAGCTTCAAGTCCTGCGACAATACCCAGCAGCGCTTGCTCACCACTAAGCTGATGCCGTTCGGTTACGGCCAGCACAGCTGGAATCACCATGGCACCGACTCGAATCGGCGCGCCCTCCAGAGTGTCATCAAAATCTTCGCCGTGAATTGCCACCCCATTGGCTAATGCAGCATCCTGCGCATTTAATGATTGCGCATGACCCAGCACAGTACAGTCACCCTGTTCAGCGCTGCTTAGAATCTGCTGCATATAGGGCATGTTGCGGGCGGCGAGGCAGAGACCGGAAGCGTCGATAAGATCAAGTGTTGCCGTGTCAGCCACCGCTGTTGGCAAGGCACCGGCTTCAAGACCACAGAGAAAATCGGCGAAGTGCTCTGCAACGGTTGTTTCGATTACATCATTGTCCATACTTGTTACTCTCTAAATTGTGCAATCCCCAATTGTGCAATCCCCTGGCTCCATTCTACATAGGCAGCGAATTGGTTGGATTATGCATCTTTCCGGGTTAGTCTTTAAGATCCAATTGACCTAACTGGAACACCCGCATGTCAGTTTCATCGATGAATAAAGAGCTTTCCGGCAAGGTGGCAATGGTGACTGGCGCTTCACGTCGCATCGGCCGTGCAACAGCACTGGGTCTTGCGCGGCATGGTGCGAATCTGGTCATTACCGCTCAATCGGCAAGTGACGAGATAGAAGCAGTAGCCAATGAGATTCGCGCCCTGGGGCAGCAGGCAACGGTTGCCATGGGGGATGTCACGCAGCAATCTGACGTTAAACAGATGGTTGATAAGGCCAAAGAAGCTCACGGACGTGTTGATATTCTCATCAACAATGCCGCGATCCGTCGTCAGGTATCTTTTCTAGAAATGTCGCTGGAAGAATGGCGCTCGATCACCGCTGTGGTTCTCGACGGTGCGTTTTTGATGACTCGCGAGGTGCTGCCATTGATGCTGGAACAAGGCGCTGGCAGTGTGATTAATATCGGTGGTGTTAGCGCACATACGGGGGCAAAGCAACGCGCCCACGTGTGCGCAGCAAAGGCGGGCCTGGTGGGACTGACCAAAGCTCTTGCAGTGGAATTTGCTGATCAGGGGATTACCGCGAACTGCGTTGCACCGGGTAAAATAGGTGGTGAGCGGTCAGCGACGTCAGGTGCGTCCCCTGACGTGTCATCAAAAATACTGTTAGATAGACTGGGTGAAATAGATGAAGCCGCCGGCATGATTGTATCAATGTGCCTGCCACACGCACGTTTTATGACTGGACAAACAGTGCATGTGTCTGGTGGACTTTATATGCCCTAAACAATAGGTCCTGAACATTTGCAGGAATCTGTTTCTTAATCTGGACTCAACATCCAGTATTTTCGCAGTTCGGTGATATTCTGCACTGCGTCCAGCTTATCGATCGCAGCAATTAATTCGCCACTGCGGCGTTCTCCCAGAACAGGCGCTATCAATTCCGCGGCTTTATTTTCTACGTCTGCTAGCGACATGGGGTTATCCGGAGTGCCCAGCACCGCCTGTGTATGATGCCTGAGTGAGCGCCCATCATTAAGTTCTATTTCAACGATCGCCTGACGAGCAGGTCTGGCCCTGGTCAACTCAGGGCTTGGTACAGGTGTTATTTTTTTTCGCACCGCCAGGACTCGAGAATCCTGCATGCGTGAGTGATCGTGACAGGAAGCGAAACTGACACCACCGTCGACCAACGCAAGTGCCAGCAGATGTTGCAGACAGACATCTGGCATTTCCCGGTTGTTCACTATCGTAAAGCGGTCATCCGGTATAGTGACATGGATGGTCTTGATTTCATCGGTGCTGAATCGGTGTGCTTGCAGCAATGCCATCACGGCATCCAATACGGCCTGTATGGGTGATCCGACTGACCATTTTTTTATTGACGCTGACATGATTTCAAAACGTTCACCCAGACTATCAGTTAACGTTTTAACATCGGCATTTTCTGCAAAGGCCGACAAATAGGAATGTTCTCCTGTTAAAGAGCCTTTAACTGCAGTTGCGCCACTAGCCACAAACAATGCGGCGAAGACGCCATTGCGTGCACCCATGCCGGCGAAATCAAAGGCTTTTTCTATATGTTCGGTATCTCTTTGCCAATAGGGGATACCCGACGCTTGTTGCGTGGCGTACGACAGCAGATACTCCATTTCATCACTATCCAGACCAGCCACGACTCCCGCCGCCGCTGCGGCACCAAAGTTTGCACCCAAACAGTGAGTTGAATGACTACCGCTGCGTGGTCCGCTAAAGCCCAGTGCTTTGGTAGCCCGCGCTCCTATGTCGTAACCGGCCGCGACAGCCCTGGTTAGCTGCTCGCCACCCACCTGTTTGTACTCAGCCATAGCGATGGCCGCTGGTACGACCGCGCAGCCCGGATGAAATCGTCCGCCGAGGTGCGAATCATCGGTTTCATCGGCGTGCGCTGCCATAGCGGCGGCAAAGGCTGCATCGATTGTTGTGGTAATCATCGGCGTGCCGGGTACGCTTGCCTGTGCAGTTCCACCCATTTCCCGCACAAACCTCGAGGCAGCTTCCCCGGCCTTCAGAGACGATCCGCTGATGCTCGCAGCCAGGGTATCGAGGATATGCAGGCGGGTTTTAGCGCTGACAGCAGCCGGGAGGGGCGCAAGCACTGCATCAGCAAGATAGTCCGCCATCTGACGGGTTGGATTATCGTCATTCATATCGCAAGCCCGGTTTGACCGAAAAAGATACCTGCCGCATTATGCGTTTTAGGCGTCGTTTATTGAACCAAAGCTGTGTATATTGGTACACACACAAAGAAGCAAGCAGTTTAATCAAAAAGGAATAACACTAATCACCACGATTCATAATTACCACGAAATAGAATAACCCTAACAGGAGGGAAGGACATGCACGTCAAACTTCAACAGTTATTCGCAACTGCCATTATGATTATTTTGGTAGCGGCATTACCACCTACCGCAGCCCATGCTGAAGACTACCCGCACGAAACCGTCAAGCTCGTAACGCATTCCAAATCTGGCGGCGGTACCGATGTCTTTTTGCGTGAAATGGTCAAACACCTTCGCCCTTACCTGGGCGCCGATCTGGTGGTTGAAAACGTCCGCGGTGGATCAGGCGCAAAAGCGATGGCAAAACTAGCCACATCGCCCGCCGATGGTTCTATTTTCTATGGCACCACACCAACATTCATTAACACATCACTGTTATCCAAGCCCGAGCACACCTACAAAGATCTTATGGGTGTAACCAATGTCTTTCTGGATCCGCAAATCGTCTACGTCAAAGCTGACAGCCCGTTCAACAATTTAACAGAAGTGGTTGAAGCGGCAAAAGCCGATCCAGGAAAAGTACTATTTGGTGTTACCACTCCCGGCTCTCTCGATCGTCAGGTGATGGAAAAATTTAAATCACTGACTGGCGTTACCTCGCCGGTTATCACCCACGACGGCGGTGGCGAACTGCTGATCAGTGTTCTTAATGGCACCGTGTCTCTGGGCATTGGGGAAATACAAGAGTTGGCCGCCCAGCTTGAAGGCAATAAAGTACGCATTATCACTACCTACACCGACGAACGCCTGGATGACTTTGCCGATGTACCTACGGCCAAGGAACAAGGTATAGATCTGGTCGTCAATAAATTTCGTGGCATCGCCGGACCTGCTGGTTTACCAGCAGAAATTATTGGGAAGTGGGAAGCTGCCATTCAAGGCGTTCTATCGGACGATACATTCAAGGCCTGGTACGAAGCGCAAAGTCTGGTGCCTCATTTCCTTGGAAGCGGCGAGTATGGTGAATTTATTGAAGAATTTGCCGCAGAACAACAGGCGTTCTTTCAGGAATACGGCATCACCAAAAAGTGATCAATCCTGAACCGAGCTCTTTTCGTCGGGTCATCAGTAACACCACCGCCGACACCTGGATAGGTGTCTTGATGTTAATCGCGGCGGTGGTGTATTGGCTGGAAGCAAACAAGATTCGCATCAGTCCACTGGATGGACCCGTTGGTGCGTCTGGTCTGCCAAAATCCCTCGCGTACGTTTTGGCTCTGCTGTCTGTGGTGCTCATTGTACGCGGTGTCAGCGAAACCAGGTCTCGCTTGCAGTCTGCAGGGCCTGACACAGCTGACATTCGCTCGTTTACTGACTGGATCAAACCACATCTTCGGGCGATTGGTATGCTCGCTATCGGTGTGATGTATCTGATTCTACTTCCATGGCTTGGGTACACCCTTGCGATTGCAGCGCTGTTGCTCGCAGTCTCATTGTACAGCGGTGCAAACTTCAATCTTCGCACCATACTCGTTGCGGTGATTGGAGCAGCTTTCTGCCAAATACTGTTTGTGCAATTTCTCGGTATTGCTTTGCCCATCGGCGAGCTGTTTGAAAAGGTGCTTGGAAACTAATGGAAGGATTGAGTTACGCGTGGACAGCGCTAACCACGACCCCGGCATTATTTGCCGCGTTTGCCGGTGTTGCCTGGGGTATGCTCGGCGGAGCACTGCCGGGTATTTCGCCATCGATTACAATGGCACTGCTGTTGCCGTTCACCTACACGATGGACCCCATTCCTGCCATAGTGCTGCTCGCATCAACCTATGTTGGAGCTGAGTATGGCGGCTCCATTCCTGCGATACTGATTCGCACACCAGGCACCAACGCCGCAGCTGCCACGGCAATCGACGGTTATGAGATGCACCTGCAAGGCAGAGGGGGCGAAGCGCTCGGTTTGTCACTGGTGTCCGGTGTGTTCGGTGGATTGATCGGCATACTTTGCCTGATCTTGCTGACTAAACCACTGGCGAGTGTCGCGCTTTATTTTACGCCGCCTGCCTATTTCTCATTGGGCATTCTGGGATTGAGCGTTATAGCATCGCTGTCAAAGGAATCCGTGGTAAAAGGATTGATGGCCGGTGTGATAGGGCTGATGATCGCAACGGTGGGTACTGACCCTGTTTCGGGTGTCAATCGATTTACCTACGGTGCACCGGAGTTACTCGATGGCATACCTTTTATCCTGGTTATGGTCGGTGTCTTTGCGGTGTCCGAATTGCTGGTACAGTCAGGACAACCCAGTCAGGTCGTGCAATCCGACAAGCGTCAGTTGCGCATCGTGCTCCCTAGCTTTACGCGCTTTCGCCGATTGCTGAAACCTCAACTCATTGGCTCTGGTATTGGTTTGTTCGAAGGTTGTATGCCCGGTGCCGGAGGTACCGTTGCTTCATTTATGGCGTATAACGAAGCCAGGCGCTGGTCGAAAACCCCCGAGAAGTTCGGCAAAGGTTCAGACGAGGCGATTGTCGCACCCGAAGCGGCTAACAACACGGTAGCAGGCAGTGCCATTGTGCCCGTGTTGTCGTTCGGCATTCCAGGGTCCAACTCCTCGGCAGTGCTACTGGGCGGCTTGTTAATTCACGGTATTCAGCCCGGTCCTCTGTTGTTTGATCAGCATCCTGATGTCATCTATGGTTTGTTCGGTGGATTGATGATCGCCAATATATCGCAGCTGTTCATCGGAATAATGTTGTTGACGCCCGCCATCTGGTTGGTCAATCGGCCCAAACCCTATTTGCTGGCGGCGATTTATGCGTTAATTTTCTCCGGTATCTATTCCATCGACAATACACTGTTTGATCTCTATCTTGTGTTAATTGCCGGTGCGATAGGCTATGTCATGCGCCGACTGGGGTTTCCATTTTTGCCACTGGTACTCGGCTTGGTATTGGGTTATTTGATTGAAGCCAATTACCGCCGCTCACTATTGCTAACCAGTGGAGAACATCGGGTGTTTTTTGAAGATCCTATCTCTCTAGGGTTATTAATTACCGCTGCTCTGTTAATCTTTGGATCTGCGATTCGAGATCGACTCAGGCCAGCCAAGCAAGAGGCGGCCGACGATTCAGACGTTGTTGATTCAAGTAAAGACAGATGATCGATCATCTCGTTCATCCGTGGATGCCGAACGAAAGTCATCGCCGTGAAGATGAATTGGCGTGGAAACTAGCCGAGCTTGCCGCTGAAGAAATACCAACCGATGATGCCGCTGCAGAGATGGCGGCGCTACGCATTATCGATGATTGGGCGGTAGCGGTTGCCGCGCTCGACAGACCATCCGTTATAGCGGCTCAAAGCACCGCACGTGCCTACACACGAGACACAGGGGCTCGATTAATT
>CAYPCS010000138.1:0-11253 GCA_964409275.1 uncultured Granulosicoccaceae bacterium | reverse complement strand
TCTCCAGAATGGCCCGCTCTACCCTGCAGGTGCTCGAAATCCTCGAGATAGCGGCAGACACCGGCATCTCGGTCCATGTCGTCAAGCAGGACATGGTGTTTGCAGAAACCCCGGACATGAGCAGCACCATCATGGCAACCGTCCTCGGTCTGGCCGCACAGATCGAACGCGAGTTTGTCTCTCAACTCACCAAAGAAGCACTGGCAGCCCGTAAGCAGGCCGGCATGGTGCTCGGTCGCCCACCAAGGCCAGCTGCAAGACACAAGCTCGACGATCGTGAAATGGAGATTCGGGAGTTACTGGATATGATCACAACTACCCCGACGAACGTTGCATCTTCTTCGCCGACCGATAGCTATCGTCTACAAACTGCAGCAGCACTTCAAATTGCCGATCCGTGAGGCTCTCCAGTTCAGCGTCATTCTGAAACAATGCAGCCAGTCTGCCAGCACGTTCGCTTTGCGCCTCGCCATTTTCACTGGCTGCATCGGTCTCTGATACCGGCGTGGCTTCCATATCATCGGAGTAGCAGGCATGGAAATTCTCGTAAAATGACAGTGGATTACTGCCACCAATAATCGAGTACGCCTGCTCGAGCCATTCTTTGGGGAATACGCGTTCTCCGCTTTCGGCGGCGAGAATTGCCTGGCGCGCACCCTCTTTCTGCATGGCTTCCGCCAGGCTTTCTATCGTATGTCCTGCCGCTTCGCGAAATTCCCGCAATTTTTCACCTGCCTGTTGCAGAGCTTCAGGGTCTACCGAGCCGGAAGTGGAGTTTCTCGATCTGCCATCGCTCCAGTCGACCACGCTGTCACCAAACGTCTGCGTGATATCGGTGGCGACGGAGATGAATTGTCCGAAAGCCTTCGCTGCTCGTTCGCTGGCCTCGGACAAATGGTCAAAATCCAGCCCCTCTGCGGAATCAGGTTTCCATCTGCGATTGCGCCGACCGCGTTCGGAATGGCGATCTGACGAGCTGTCTGATTGATTAATTGACATATCCACACCTTAACTTGTAGCTCTATTGGTACTGATATGGGGTCAAACGATCCATATTTCCATTTTGTGTCACTTACTTGTCTAACCCGGCATATTTTCAACGATTGTCACAGCAATTCGCGCTAAAATACCCCCGCACCTCTGGAGTGAAATAGTATCAACCAGCCACCTGACAACCGGAATCCTCATAGCCCTCTGCTGGATATCTCCGGTCTATCCGTCGACTTTGATATTCGTGGTGGTTCAATTAACGCTATACGCGATGTATCCCTGTCGATCGAGCGCGGAGAAACCGTAGCTCTGGTCGGCGAATCCGGCTCGGGCAAATCAGTAACTGCTCAGGCCATTCTCGGGATTTTGCCGAAAATCGCGAATATCACCAGCGGTCAGATTCTGTTCGACGATCCCGAGGGGGATGGCAAGATTGTCGATATCGCCAAACTCCAACGGGACAGCGCCCGCATGCGGGCCATTCGCGGCGGCAGTATCTCTATTATTTTCCAGGAACCTATGACTTCTCTGTCACCTGTGCACACCGTGGGTGATCAGGTGAGTGAGGCCCTGTTCCTGCACCGATCATTCAGCCGCTCAGAAGGTCTGACAGCCACAGAGCATATGCTGGAGCAGGTTGGCTTTCCCAACCCGGCCAGAGCGATGCGCATGTACCCGTTTGAACTGTCCGGCGGCTTAAGGCAACGCGCAATGATTGCGATGGCCATGGTTTGCCACCCCGCACTGTTAATCGCGGACGAACCCACCACAGCGCTCGATGTAACCATGCAGGCTCGCATCCTTGAGCTGATCAACGAGTTGCAGTTAAAGCTCAATATGGCTGTGCTAATCATCACCCACGATCTGGGCGTTGTAGCTAACGTGGCGGATTCTGTAGTGGTGATGTACCACGGTCACATCACGGAAAGCGGCCCGGTGAACAAAATATTCAGTAACCCCGGTCATCCCTACTTACAGGCACTGCTGCACTCGGTGCCGCATTTTGATATGAAGCCCGGGGAGCGCCTTACACCAGTTCGTGAGGCCAATTATTCGCTGGATGGCATGTTAACCGAAAAGCAAGACACCAGTGGCGATCAGGCAACACCGGAACATCTGCGCGTAACGGGCCTTGGCAAGACATACTCTATGCGCAACACCGGATTCATTTTTTCGCGCACCGCAAAAAGTGCAGTCGCAGTTGCCGATGTTTCCTTTGACGTAATGCGCGGTGAGTGCTTTGGCCTTGTGGGTGAAAGCGGTTGTGGTAAAACCACTTTAAGTAAAATGCTGATGCGGGCACTTACACCGGATACCGGTGACATCGTCTACCACTGCGAAGACGATGGTGCTATTGATCTGGCATCACTGGAAGGCGAGGCGCTAACCGTTTTCCGCAAAAAAATGCAGTTTGTCTTTCAGGACCCGTTCGCAAGCCTCAACCCTCGCATGACAGTATTCGACATTCTTCGTGAGCCACTCATCATCCATGAGACTGGCGACGAGGACTACCAACGCGAGTGGGCCAAATCTCTTATCCGCCTGGTGGGTCTGGACCCCAGGTCTCTCAATCGTTATCCGCACAGTTTTTCCGGCGGACAACGTCAGCGCATTGGTATTGCCAGAGCGCTGGCTCTAAAGCCCAGGCTAATCATTTGCGACGAACCGGTATCAGCACTGGATGTTTCCATACAGGCGCAAATACTAAATTTACTTAAAGATTTACAACAGGAACTCGGCTTAACCTACCTGTTCGTGTCTCACAATTTGGCGGTGGTCAATTATATCGCTGACCGAATCGCGGTGATGTGTCGAGGTCATCTGGTTGAGATTGCTCCAAAGAAACAACTCTTTGAAAACCCGCTGCATCCTTATACCAAATCACTTTTGGCCGCAGTACCGCATCCGGATCCGTCACGGCCACTCGACTTTTCCGCGCTAAGTAGCGCCTCTGGCTCAGACCCCGATCACTGGCCTGACGACTATCGACTGGATCAACCAACCGAGCTGACGCACATCGAAGACAATCACTTCGTTCGCTTGCGTGCCACAATTCAACAAAGCAATGGAACTTACGATCTATGAATTTTCGTTTTCCCGTATTCGTCTCCAGTCTGCCAGTTGCACTGGCTCTATTGGCGCCACACGCTGCTGTGGCAGAAAACTGGACCGGCGCACCAATGCTTGCGGAGCTGGAAGCAAGCGGCGCACTGCCAGCAGTAGCTGAACGGCTGCCGGAAACTCCAATGACAGTAGCCATCGACTCACCGCAAACTGTTGGCCAGTACGGTGGCGACATGCGAATGTTGATGGGTAAGGCCAAAGATATTCGCCAGATGACCATTTATGGTTATGCACGTCTTATCGGTTTCGATAAGCAACAGAAACCCAGAGCTGACATCCTTGAATCGTTCGAAGTTAAAGATGGAAGCACGTTCACCTTCAAACTCAGAAAAGGCCACAAATGGTCAGACGGCCAGCCTTTCACCAGCGAGGATTTTCGTTATTTCTGGGAAGAGATCATTCTCAACGAAGATCTCGTCGAAGGCCGAATGGCCAGCGCTTTGATGGTTGATGGTGAATTGCCGGGCTTTGAAGTCATTGACGAACACACTGTGCGCTATACCTGGCAAAATCCCAACCCGTATTTCATACCGGCCATCGCCGGTCCCAGTCCGCTATACCTGTACAAGCCTGCTCACTATCTCAAACAATTCCATCAAAATTATATGGATGATGCAGCGTTACAAAAAATGGTGGCCGATTCCGGTAAACGCAACTGGATGGCAGTACACCACGGTCAGGATCGACCGTATAAACAAACCAATCCAGAGTTACCAACGCTCCAGCCATGGAGAAATACAACAGCCTCTCCTTCAGAACGATTTGTTTTCGAGCGAAACCCGTACTTTCATCGGGTAGATTCGGAGGGCAAGCAACTACCCTATATTGACAGGGTGCTTATCGCTATCGCCTCGAATAAGCTGATTCCGGCCAAAGCCGGTGCAGGTGAAACTGATTTGCAGGCCCGCTATCTCAGGCTGGATAACTTCCCGTTCCTGAAAAAGGGCGAAAAAAACCACGACTATAAAACCAGCCTCTGGTCGACCGCCAAAGGTTCACAGCTGGCGTTGTATCCAAACTTCAATACCAATAACGAGCAATGGCGCGAACTGATTCGAGACGTTAATTTCCGCCGCGCACTTTCTATTGGTATAAACCGCAAGCGAATAAACCAGGTGGTTTATTTCGGACTGGCAAAACCAAGCAACAACACCGTGATCGCCAAGAGCAGCCTCTACAAAGCAGACTACGCGACTAACTGGGCACAGTTTAATATAGCCGGTGCCAATAAATTACTGGACGATTTGGGGCTTGTGAAAAAAGACAGCCGCGGCATTCGCTTATTCCCCGATGGCACCCCGCTGGAGCTACCTGTGCAAACAGCCGGTGAAAGTACAGAACAAACTGACGTCCTGGAACTCATTCATGACAACTGGCAACAACTGGGCATTAAACTTTTCAGTGTGCCTTCACAAAGAGATGTATTTCGCAGCCGGGTTTTCTCCGGTGAAGCAATCATGGCAATCTGGGGTGGACTTGAAAACGGTATGCCATCTGCTGACACGATTCCGGAATGGATGGCTCCCACCAGCAAATACCAGTATCAATGGCCCAAATGGGGAGAGTACATTGCCACTAATGGCAGCGCAGGTGAACAACCCGATATTGCCGAAGTAAATCGTTTAATTGAACTACATGACGAATGGCGCGTGGCGGCATCTGGAAGTGGCGAGCGTGAAAAAATCTGGCACGAGATGCTACAGATTCATAGTGATCAGCTCTTTACCATTGGTCTGGTTAACGACGTGAAACAACCCGTTGTTATCAATGAACACCTGAACAACGTTCCCGAGGAAGCAGTATTTGATATCTCGGTTTCCGCCTACTTCGGTGTGTATCATCCAGATACTTTCTGGTTTGCAAAAGACCGTCAATAGATCGAATAACCGGCGCACCCTTCTGTAACCTGATTCTGACAGATGGGTTGCCGCCGGTTATATATACACCGTGCAACTGCCCCGGACCCTTGTTGTAATGCCCTATCAGCAGTATGTCTCAATGCACCAGATGCGGTTTGTTAAAACTAAAACTACGCATCACAACAGTAGCCAGTCGCACACGCGTAAACTCCCGCCCCGGATTCCCAAATGCTAGGTTATATAGTCAAACGCCTGTTAACCATGATTCCAACACTGCTGATAATCAGCATGCTGGTCTTTGTGATTATTCAGCTACCTCCCGGCGATTACCTGGAAAGCTACATAGCAGAGTTGCAAAGCCAGGGCGAATCAGTCAACGAGGAAAAAATACAGTATCTGCGCAAGGAATACGGACTCGATCAATCAATGCCACAGCAGTACTGGACCTGGCTAACCGGTATGTTGCGCGGTGATTTCGGCTATTCGTTTGAGTACGAACTTCCCGTAAGCGAGGTGATAGGTGACCGTATGTTTCTTACGATCCTGATATCTATAGTCACTATTCTCTTTACGTGGATGATCGCTTTTCCAATCGGTATTTACTCCGCCACTCACCAGTATAGCTGGGGCGATTACGGCCTTTCATTTTTAGGTTTTATCGGGCTGGCAACGCCTAATTTTCTGCTCGCGCTTATTATGCTCTATCTCGCCAATGTTTATTTCGGCACCTCTATTGGCGGCCTAATGGATCCCGAATACATCGATGCTCCATGGAGTTGGGACAAGGTAAAGAGTGTTCTCGCTCACCTGTGGATACCGGTGGTGGTCATTGGGACATCAGGCACAGCCGGCATGATCCGCCGTATCCGTGCCAATCTGCTCGACGAATTGCAAAAACAGTACGTCACCACGGCTCGGGCGAAAGGGCTACCGCAAGGCAAACTCTTGCGCAAGTATCCGTTGCGCGTTGCGATGAATTTTTTCGTAGCGGACGTAGGCAACCTGTTGCCCCAGGTAATTTCCGGCGCAGAGATAGTGGCAGTGGTAATGTCGCTACCCACCACAGGACCTATGCTGCTTGACGCATTGCAAAGCCAGGACATGTATCTGGCTGGATCTTTTTTGATGTTTCTCGCAGTTCTTACCGTCGTCGGTGTGCTGGTATCCGATATCGCGCTGGCTGCACTGGACCCTCGTGTGCGTTTGCAGGGAGATAATCAGTGAGTGCCAACGACGAACATTATGTATCGAAAGCGCCTTTCGATCCGCACTCCATAGAGCAACTGACGCCCGAGCAGGAAAAAATCTACCTGGCTTCGCAATGGCGTTTAATGTGGTGGAAACTTAAAAATCATCGTCTGGCAGTGATATCCGGCCTTGTACTGCTTTGCATGTATGTGTCGATATTATTCGTTGAAATTATCTCTCCGTATAATCTTCATACAAGCAACGACGACGCCACCTATGCTCCGCCACACTCGGTGCATCTGTTTCACGAAGGCAGTTTTGTTGGTCCGTTTGTTTACCGGCGGGAAGTTAAGCTGAACATGGAAACGTTCCTGCAGGAGTATACGGAAGTCAAAGATACCCCTCATCGTATCCGGTTTTTCTGCCGCGGAGACACCTATCGGTTCTGGGGTTTGTTCGAAGCGAATTTTCATTTGATATGCCCGCCAGAGAACACAGACATGTATCTGCTGGGAACTGACCGTCTGGGTCGCGATATGTTTTCCCGAATAATGTACGGATCGCGTATATCACTGACGATTGGCCTGATCGGCATCGCTATCAGTTTTACTTTTGGAATATTGCTCGGTGGACTAGCTGGTTACTACGGTGGTTGGGTAGATTTTATCGTTCAGCGAAGTATCGAGATAATCCGGTCTTTTCCGGAGCTACCACTATGGATGGCGCTGTCCGCTATATTGCCAATCAACTGGAGCCCGATACTGATATTTTTTGGAATAACGGTGATACTCGCAATGCTCGACTGGACAGGGCTCGCCCGAGCCGTACGTTCCAAACTTCTGGCGCTTCGCGAGGAGGACTATTGCACTGCCGCGGAGTTGATGGGGGCCAAACCAAAACGGATTATACTGCGCCATCTGTTACCTGGTTTCAGCAGCCATCTAATCGCCTCAGCATCACTTTCTATCCCCACCATGATACTGGGTGAAACTGCACTAAGTTTCCTGGGCCTCGGCTTGCGTCCGCCTATTACAAGCTGGGGCGTACTACTCAACGAAGCACAAGACATTAACGTGGTTGCCCTTTATCCCTGGCTAATACTGCCGGTTGCCAATGTAATAATTGTCATTCTTGCATTTAACTTTTTTGGCGATGGCTTGAGAGATGCAGCTGATCCGTATAAATAAAGAAATTCAATGGCACACCTCCTGAACAGCACAGGCTAGTGTTTGTCACGCGAACACAATGCCCGGCCTGCGCGAGCAAGCAGTTCGACACACTTACCGACATTCCGTTTTCCGACACACGGTTAGCCGGGTTTCTTGTCCGGTTTTATCAATCGCGTATTAATCTGACTTCACTATCAGACAACAACTACACGTTGTGCGAATGTCAAAACTGCCGGCTTTTATTCCAGCAGCATATTTTAAACGACTATGGTATGGGTAAGCTTTACAACGAATGGATCAGCGCCAGTGCCAGTGTCAAAAAACGCCAACAGGGTAAAGCAAAGATATTTCGAAAATACGCCTCTGAAGTTGAAACGATAAACCGTATCATCAAAAAACCACCACACGAAGTCAGCGTGCTTGAGTTTGGCATGGGCTGGGGCTACTGGAGCCGAATGGCGGCCGCTTTTAATTTTAAAGTGACCGGGGTCGAGCTATCACCAGAGAGAATCCGGCATGCAGAGGCGCTGGGAGTAAAGGTAACTACTGAACTTGCAGATATCCCGCCGCAGAGTATTGATTTCATCTACACCAACCAGGTATTGGAACATATTCCAGAGCCGGGAAAAATACTACGCCAACTGCACAATCTGTTGCCGATTGGAGGAGTAATTCTGATCCGCGTGCCAGACGGATCCGGTGTCAGTAGCAACATTAAAAAACAGGGATGGAAACCGGAAATGAATGCGGTGCACCCGCTGGAACACATCAACACCTTTACCCGAAGCGCACTAGTCAAGTTTGGGCTGGCCAATGGCTTTGAACCGTTACGCCCGCCATTCAGGCTTAGTTGTCACAACCCGTCGCACTTTCTGCGCAGCGTAAAACGGGAATTCAGTGATCGATACAGAGCGCCCCACGTCTATTTTAAAAAGGTTCGTCAGGAACCCGTACAATAAATGTAGTTAAAATCACAATCGCTCGTACTAGCTCGTTCTACGGCAGGGGATTTCCGGGGCTGTTCCGCCAGCTGTCGATTAAAAACCGGGCGATAGAGTCAGGCCTCGGTAATTTAGGTCCGTCTGATTCATCACCCCAGTTGCCAAAATCCGCTATCTCTACATCACTGAACCAGCGTGCATCCGCCAGTTCTGTTTCGTCGATAGTAATTTCAGCATTCAATGCTGTGGCGACAAAGCCGAGCATTATAGATTGTGGAAAAGGCCAGGGTTGCGAGGCTAGATAGCGCACATTGTCTACACGTATTCCAGCTTCTTCAAACACTTCACGGGCCACCGCCGCCTCCAGTGACTCACCGGTTTCAACAAAACCGGCAAGCGTTGAATACACATGTTTTGGCCATGCTGCACTGCGCCCCAACAAGCAGAGCCGCTCGCCATTTTCGCCTCTACGCTCCACCAGCATGATGACTGCCGGATCAGTTCTGGGGAAAGTCTGCTTATTGCAGGACCCCGAAGTGCAGTGCATCACATGACCACCGCCGGCAAGGCGATTGACAGAACCGCATAAGGCACAAAAAGGATTCTGTTGCTGCCAAAACGAAATACCCCTGGAGTAGGCAAGCATCGAGGCTTCAGCCGTTGATAAGGAAAATCCAACAGAACGGAGATCCAGAAACTCGGTACCTGGATAACTCTCGATCCACGCTTGAGCCTGACCTTCGTTACAGTTAACTGCAAATACCGGTTTATCTCTATCGAGCCCGAGAAAGGTTCCGCCAGCATGCTCAATTGCAGCGGACCCCAGTTCAGAGCGGGTTTTCGTTACCGCCATAAAAGTAGAGGCATCAATCAGATTTTTTAGCAGGTAAAGAGGCACTACTACTGTATCTGGCTGTTGCCACATATCTGCGATATCGCTTTCATCACGCCTAAGGTGATCGGCCCGATCAATTTGCAAGCCGGTATACTGGAGGGTGCTTTTCAAGAGATTTCCCGTTCAGATCATTGCGGCAAACCTTACACGATTCCCCGAATGATCTAAAAGGAAAAACCCACAAAACCCATCAGTGTGTCAGCGTTGGTTACATCGTTAGTTGAGAGGTCCAGCAAAGCCGGTGTATATTCAATTCCGGTGTACCGCAAGCCAAGACGCAATGCCGGTGAGTTATAGCCTCCACGACCACGCGAAGAATAATAAGCCGGAGAGGCTACACGCAGTGCATATTCAACCGTAAACCCGACCGCGGGATCAAACTCGACATCACCCGCACAAACGGAACTGATATCGCATCGGAAATTGATATTCGTATGTGCCGTTACGCCGACACCAAATTCATGATAACCAAAGCTACGCAACAGTGTGAGATCAAACCTGGTACGTTCAAAAACTGAATCCCCGTTCAGACGGCTAACTCCATCAGCCTGATAACCTGCTGTGAATCTCAAATGACTCCAGGGGTCGACAGCAACACGAAGCCCCCCCTCGATTAACAGCCCACCACCACTTCGAACGGTTTCAATATCACCGCGACTGTCTTCAAATCGACCTACCTCATCTCCACCCACACCAAAGCCGCCCGCCAGATAGGGAGAGAAAATTCGAACCTGATGTTGTCGGGATTGATCGGAACGTGGGAAATGGTCCCGATGGTTAGCTAACGCGCTAGTCGCGATGACAGCCAAACCGAGTATGGCCGCAGTAAATAATGATTTTAAGTGCATTTTTATCTCCATGGATGCTTAACGCCCGAATCATCCATCAGACGTGCTGAACATTAACTGTCCAGCATGGGCCATCCCGGCAGATAGTTACGCGTATCTAGGCCGCTGTCGGTACTTTTGCCTGAATTCGCCCGTCAACAAGCCGAATTGTATGATCAAAAGCAGTGTTTTCATTGTCGCTGTCAGCAACAAAGACAAAGCTCTTGCCTTTTTGTTGCTCCCGTAGAATAGACACCACGTTGTCCTCAGCTTCCTCGTCAAGTGCATTGGTTCCGCCATTAACAACCAGCATATCCGGACGTTTCAACAGGCACCGACAAAGCACCACACCCTGCCGCAACGCAGGTCCCAGCCGCGCTCCCCCAACACCCACATCATAAGCAAGCCCCTGGGTCACAATTTTGCGGTACAAGCCAAGCGAGCGTACAGTTTCATCTATAACTGCGATAACCTTCTCTTCCGCGTAGGCCTGGCCATAGACAATCTTGCCAAATAAAATATTCTCCTGAATAGAGATAGACGGCTGATACTCGCCTGAGGAAAACGGTACATAGCCGGTTCCCGCCTCTTTAAGCTTTAACGCGAACACACTACGGGCAGCGACAATTTTCGACTGTAATTCTTCATCGACCAAACCGAGTCTATGCCTTGAAACAATCAGCTTAAAAGGCAGAGATCGAACGCTGGAAGTTTCCGCCTCTGTCAGGGCAAATTTCTCTTTGTTACTACTGCGGCGATTTAGAATTTTTTGAAAATCTGCAAGTTCCTCTGCACCCACAAAACTGTATTGATCAAACACCTCGCTACCAGGTTCGACTTCCGCAAAGAGCTCAACCATGAGTTCAGCGAGTTCAAAACCGATTCGCAAAAATTCTGTATCTAGCCCGGTCTCCGCAAGAACTTCATTCATCAAGGGCATGCTGTGCAAATTACGGGCACGATATCTTGTATCGGTTAAGTTACCGAATAACAAATTCTCTGCAACACTCATGTTCGGATTGTATTTATCTATATCAAAGGGCTCTACCAGTCTTTGTAAATCACTATCGGTAAGACGTTGACGTAGTTCAACACGCGCTCTTTTGAGATCGTTGATGATATCCGGATCGTCTTTGCTCTTTAGACGACTGCCCATGCCAAAACGAAACAGCGCGACGCTAAGCCCCATTAGATCGATGGTGTCGAGCACTTTTTCACGGAGCGAGTCGGAATCACTGACTCCAGCCATCTGATAGTCAT
>CAYPCS010000137.1:0-11270 GCA_964409275.1 uncultured Granulosicoccaceae bacterium | reverse complement strand
TCCATCATCTGAACCGCTTACGTAACGTCCTCGCTCAGCGTCTACCGTCACACTCATTACACTTCCCGTATGCCCCTCCTTTAAAAGCTTTAGGGTCGGTTCAGGGATCGCTCTGGAAGGGTGAGCATCTCCCCGACTATGAACATGCCACCCAGCCAGTGAGTGCATGCTGTCGAATTGGCAGTAGCGGAAAATCGATCCGGCAGATTGCACATCTTCAGTATTGACTTCAATCATCTGGCAGTTTTTCCAGCGTGATTGTGTAATTCTTGCATCCGCCAGACTGCCGCCCTGCAATGACACATTCTCCCAGGTGCTTTCAGATAGATGAGCGCCGGACAAATCTACGTTTCGCAACTTTAGTCCGCTAATTCTCCAGCGATAGAGCTTGGCGTTTGCTAATGCCAGCTTGTTAGCATCCGGTTGAGGATAGCTGTGTTCTGATGCCATTAAGGCGTAGCGAAAGCCGATGAGTGCACCATTACCTTGCGGACTTTCCATACAGCGAGCAATACACTCCAGCGTGTCAGTAGTGTTAGTTCGAAGAATAAGTTGACCGAGAAAATTCAGGGTTTCATCAGACGGTAGCGGTAACTTCTGTACATTCTCTGTGTTTCCGTTTTTTAAAGCACGATGCATCCAGCAGGCGAGAAAATATTCCTGCAGTGAAGTGTGCGCAAATCGAAAGTCACTTTTCGATTCGGCGCGCCGTACTACAGCTGTGGCGTTGCGAAAATCCTGATTCAACACCTCTGAAGATTTATCATAGCGCCTCGCAATGGCGGTATTCTCACACAGAAAGCCGTCCAGCCATTCTTCCAGTTGTTCCCAGCTCCAGGTACGCGCCGCATCTGTCCACATATCTGCTGCCAGCGATTCCATCATGCGGAGTTTGTGTACTTTCGAAAAGACGTGCTTGCCTTCGTCGCGCTCCAGGTGCTGACGAACAAAGCGGTCATACAAATCGACCCCTTGAACGGTTTTTCCGTCAAGCATCATTCGCTCAAGATCCGGTACGATTTCTCGAATCATATTCGCAAGCACCGGCCGCTTAGCCAAATCGAGCAGATTATGGATGCCGGACAACAGTTCGAATATTCTGCTTCCTTCTTGCATTCCAAGACAGCTCTGCAGGTAGGATAATATTTGTTGCCCGGTGAACGGAAGTATCAACAATAGCTGCCGCTCATCCGCTTCAATCCCCTCACGCGCGTTACCGGTGTAGATACCGTGTTGCTCATAAACATCGCGAAAAAAATGCGAGCGACATGACATAATAATCCGACCTCGACTTGCAGGCCTCTCGTCTACTTCGGTATCCCGGGACTTCAGATCCCGCTTTGGCACCGGAGGCAAAATACTCCACAGTTCGCGGATAAACAATTGTCTCTGTTTCGTATCAAGACTGTTCATCACCTCATCCAGTCCGTCAAAAATGGCAATTGCGCCTTCGTAGCGAACCGCATGAATTAGCGTATCTGTGTTCACACTCCACTCGCTACCATCGCTGGACTTGACTGCGCGGATACAGGCAGAGAGTACAGATTCCAGTGTGATGTCTTCGACGGGTGTATAACTACGCAAATCAAAAAGCAACGGTAACGGCATATCCGCATCTTTAGCCCTTGCACTCAACAAGGCTTGTGCGAACTGCCGAAGTGTTGTGGTTTTACCAATGCCAAATTCCCCCAGTACTGCAAAAAATTCGGTTTTAAAAGTTGGCTTGCTAGCTGCCCACTGCAACAGGTGATCCACAGCTTTAACTTCATTGCCCGATGAATGATCGTCAATGGTGCTAATGTCTTTGAGATTTGTAGATCGGCCAAAACTCTTTGCAAGGTGCGAAGGATCAATATCGGCATCCAGTACCGCGGATTGTTTAGCGAAACGCCGAGTCTCTATGTCTTTGGAATCAAGGTTTTCAGCGCCGTACTCAATAGTGTGTTTCGAATTTTTTTTATGCTCAAACAAGGTGTCGAGCTTTCGTATCAAACTTGCAGCAAGGTTGTCTGCAAAGGGATTTTTTATAGTTTGTCTGTGACACTGATTCCATGCATAGTGTTTTTTGTTGGTATGCTGGTAGCGGTAACACTGATGTTGCAAAATTTCTCCAAGAGCCTGTGAATAATCGTCAAACGAGAAGTCGCACAACATGACCGGGAAAATGGAGGTATCGTCTATTTTGTCAATCAGGTATTTGCGTTCAACTTTAGTGATAAATTCACTGGCAAGAAAATCGACACTGAGTAGCAATATTCCCAACTGAGTGCTCAGCAACGCCTTCTCGATTTCAACCCGCCACTTGCTACCAACTTCTATCGCTTCAAAGTCTATCCAGATATTTGCATCGTAGGGCCTGTCAGCGGTGTACAGCTTTATCCGTTTGCGCAACAGCGTTAGCAACGCATTTGCCTCCGACCTGTTATCGCTGGCGTAAGAGACAAAAATGTCGATGACAGGCTTTAACGCTACGACCGCAAAAGAGCGTTCCGCCTCGGTACCTGAACCTCCCTGCAAACTGGATTGGTCTGCGAACAAGGCAAGCTCTGGCAGATCAGTCGGATCAACCTCAAACCAGCAGTATCTGCGAGTCAAATCTCCGGGACGACTGCCGTCAGTCAGCAAGCGCAGGCTGCAATCGGTAATTTCTGCTGCCTGGTTTACAGATTGGCGCAGCTTTTTAAAACTTTCCTGGGCTTTGCCTTTTTCCTGACCGGGAAAAAGTGCGTCGCACACAACCTCCAGCGTATACCGGCTTTCTTTGTCTGCCGACAGTTGCGCAAACTGCTGCAACCGCCTTTGATTTGTCGGGCCAAGCTCACCAATAACTCTACTAACGTAGGGATTTAGTGAGTCGCCATTGAGCCTGCGTTTTTCCTTCATGCCCGGAAGTATACACGGGCAATTCGGGAATGCAATTTATCGGGATATTTATTTCCCGTTTAAATCCCGATAAACAATCCACTGATCCTGCCGAATTTCCGACGTGCAGCAAAAGCAGGCTCCCCAATTTCCGCACTCCTGTTGAAGAGAGCCTGCTTTTAATGGGCATAAACTGACTTGTTCGGCTACAGCGGAGAAAAATAGTCCGCGAGATTTGCCGAACGATGTACATAACCCTGTATATAAACCAGTGTTTTTGTTTCATCGGCATTCATATCGCCAATTCTGACTACGCAGGGATAGTTGGTCGCCCCTTGAAGCATTCCTCCACCCCTGGGTAGATCAGAGTTGCCCGGAATATCCGGATCAAACGGATTTGGTACAACACCCGCTGCATTTCTCAGCTTGAAGTCGTCAAAATCCACAATATCGTTTGGAAACCACAACGGTACAACAATCGACAACGGTTGATCATCGACTACGGGTTCGGCAATATAGACAACGTTTTTAAATGACCCCGTTTCATTTGCGGTGGAAAAACCGGTGAGAATGTCATAGTTATCGTGTTTATCATCGAACGGAAGCTCGATATCTGGCGTAGGTAGATGCAAAACAGTATTTCGGATCGCAGTGGCCTTTGAGGGATAAAATCGTAGATAGCGAACAATTTCGTAGGGTTTGCCTATATCACCCGACCCGCACTGCCATGGCCACGATGGATGATCAACGGGAGCGGCTGCAACACTGGTCGAGATCCACACCAGCGCCAGACCACAAATTTTAAGCAACGTACTTTTACCTTTGAACATGTTTTCTAGTCCCTGTCGTTAAACACGGTTCTAGTAGAACGTATTCAGGCACCTAGCCTCAATAATACATATGGGTAATACCGTATTTCAAACACATCCAACTACCGACATCCTTACTGCACTAGGACCAACTGCGAAAAATTGCCCCGCTGAATATTAAACAGTGTTTCCGTACCACGGTTAGCCACCGCAGCAGTTAATTCCTGCACCGTCCCAATAACAACACTATTCACTGACAGCACAACGTCGCCAGATTCAAAACCGTACTTTGCCATCGGGCTGCCTGGGTCAATGCTCGTGATTCGAACGTAACGCCTGCCTTGCGATGTTACTGCGTTTTCAAACAGAGCTCCTTGCAGGTGGCCGGCAAGCTCGGCACCGCGCACTGATTTGTCTTCGGACTCGCCAATTTTTATCTGCGTTTCGTAGAGCTCCCGATCACGGTAGAACTGCAGGTTGACGGTTTCACCCACTGAGAGCAAACCGATGGCATTGCGCACTTCACCGATACGGCGGACCAGACGATCATCGATGGATGTCACCACATCACCTCGTCGCAAACCTGACAGCTCTGCCGAAGAACCAGGTTCAACGCCCGAGATCACCACGCCACGCTCAACACCGAAAACCTTTTTGAGTTCATCGTCGAGTTCCTGTACCGAGATGCCGAGCTTGCCACGACGCACTTCTCCGTCACTGACCAATTGCTGCATCAATCGCCTGGCCATGTTGCCGGGTATGGCGAAACCGATACCGACGTTGCCACCGGACGGACCTACAATGGCGGTATTGATACCAATAAGTTCGCCGCGAAGATTGACCAGTGCACCGCCGGAATTACCCGGGTTTATCGATGCATCGGTCTGAATGAAGTCCTCGATCTCCTCGATACCCAAACCACTGCGACCCAACGCCGAGACAATTCCGGAGGTAACCGTTTGACCCAGGCCGAAGGGGTTGCCGATAGCGACGACAAAATCCCCGACGCGCAATTGATCAGAATCTGCCCAGCTGAGTTCGGTGAGCTTGTCGGCTTTGATGCTAATCACCGCGACATCGGCTTCGGGGTCCTGGCCGACAACGGTCGCTTCAAGCTCCCGACCGTCGGTAAGTGTTACCAGAATCTCGCGGGCGTTCTCGATTACATGGTGGTTGGTGACAATCAACCCGGCTGACGCATCAACGATTACCCCTGAACCCAGGCTCTGGGTTTGCCGTTGTTGCGAACGTCCCGGAAGATCAAAGAAATGCCTGAAAAAAGGATCGTCATACAGTGAATTATTTCTTGCCGGCACTTGACCACGAGTTGCGATATTCACCACTGCAGGTGTGGTGACTTCCAGCATCGGAGCCAAACTCGGAAGAGGCTGGCCATCAACAATCGCTGGCAGACCGCCCGCCATTGCCTGCTGTAAAAAGGCAAGTGATAAAAGCAAATACGCGACACGCAACAGCCTGGTGCCAATACGCGTGGCTTTGAAACTGACTGACTTAACACAATACATGTTGATATTTTATTGCGATTATCTGCGAACGTTAAGGGTATATTCCGCAATCTCAAGAGTTCACGAAAAAATTCATTGTCCGGCAAATAAAACGAACCTGTCTAGGCTGCGATATGATCGCAGTGGGAGCGCATCCATAGACTCAGTTTTTCAATGCCCTCCGGCGGTAAATGCAATCCCTTGCGCGAACGGCGCCACAAAATATCATCGGCACTGCGGGCCCATTCATGCTCTACAAGATACTTCACTTCTGCCGCGTAAAGACCGCCGCCAAAACTTTCTCCAAGGTCTGCTACTGATTGGGCGCCAGCCAGTAATACCTCGATTTTTGTTCCGTAGTTGCGAGCGTAATCCTGCAGTACGGAAGCCGGCAGCCACGGGTACTTTTCACCAGCCTGCCTGGCAAAGGCGTCGAAATCGGCATTCGGGATATCGCCTCCGGGTAAACAGGAGTCTTCGGTCCAGGCACCTGACCGGATTTGCAGCGGCTCGGCCAGCATATCAACCACTTCTTCGGAGAGCTTGCGAAACGTGGTGATTTTACCACCGAATATAGACACCATAGCGGGCCCGCTTTTACTCATATGAATAACGTAATCGCGTGTGACCTTACTGGCATTGGCAGAGGCATCGTCGTAAAGAGGCCGCACACCTGCATAAGACCAGACCACTTGCGAGGCTGTCACCGGGATTCGAAAATACTCACTCACCGAACTGCAAATGTAGTCAATCTCGCGCTGTTCGGTTTCGACTTTGCCGGGGTCTCCTTGCACTTCTATATCTGTAGTACCCAGCAATGTGTAATCGCCTTCGTACGGAACCGCAAACAACACACGACCATCCTCGTTCTGGAAAATATAGGTGTAATCGTGCTCGAACAGTTTTTTAACCACGATATGACTGCCTTTGACCAACCGCACTCCATGTTCGCTTTTGTTTCGTTTTTGCAGATCGAGAATATTCTCAACCCAGGGGCCCGCTGCATTCACGACGGCTCTGGTTTTGAGTTGCTCTACCTCTCCCGACTGGCTATTAGTGAGTTCCACGTCCCAGCAATCCCCGGAAGCGGTTAAATCGGTGCATTCGGTTTTTAAGCGGATGTCAGCGCCTTTGTCGGCAGCATCACGGGCACTTAAAACCACTAACCTGGAATCCTGTACCCAGCAATCGGAATATTCAAATCCGGTGTGAAACTGTTCCTGAAGCGCTTGCCCGCTGACATGTTTTTTCAGGTTGACCGAACTGGATCGAGGCAACATTTTTCTGCCACCAATGTTGTCATATAGAAAAAGCCCGATTCGAATAAGCCACCGAGGGCGCAGTTCTTTGTGGTGCGGAAGAATAAATCGCAGCGGCCAGATTATGTGTGGCGCGCTGCGCAGTAAAACTTCACGCTCTTTCAGGGCATGGCGCACCAGCCGGAAATCGTAGTACTCCAGATAACGCAGTCCGCCGTGTATGAGTTTGGTGCTCGACGATGAAGTGTGCATGGCCAGATCATCTTTTTCGCATAGCATCACACGCAGTCCACGGCCAGCAGCATCCCGCGCAACTCCGGCCCCGTTGATACCACCGCCAATCACCAGCAGATCATAGTCGACATCACTCATAATTTAATTCCACCAGCTGTCGCCATTGGCTTTGTACTCACTGTTATATGCGATAACCAAACGGACCATGCGCACGCATTCGAGTTCGGGGTTCATAGAAAAACCGCGCCCCGGTTTTACCCGTGTCGCCAGCTTGCATTAGTAATCTGACGGAAAAAACACTATTCATGCCCGATATGCTTTGGGCTACCTGATCAACAACACCTTTATCAATAAAGCTGACCGGCTACACCAGGCGAAACACCACAAGCGCATATATGACCGAAACCACCATTGCCCACCAAACCGGTGTACCAAAAAAGCCTAACCAGGCCAGATGAATAAAAGCGCTGCCCAGTAAAGAGATAAAAAGGCGATCTCCTCTGGTGGTATCAAGCCCGAGCACACCTCGACGAGGGGCGCCGCCGGGACTGATTTTTTCCCACACCGACATGCCAACCAGACACATCGCAATAAAGAGAAAGAAACCGGCGGTAGGCCAGGTCCATGCCATCCACGATAAATTCATATTGCATCATCCGGGTCAAGCCTTCGGTTGCGCACCGGGCTGCGATCAAACACGTCCAAGAGCGAACCCTCTGGCAATATAGTGCCTCACAAACCAGATAACGATTGCGCCGGGAATCAGTGTCAATGCACCGGCAGCGGCGAGCAGACCGAGTTCGTAACCGGACGAACTGGCGGTTTTAGTCATCACGGCCGCGATGGGTTTTGCCGCCACCGAGGTCAGCGACTTGGCCAGCAGCAACTCGACCCAGGAAAACATGAAACAGAAAAAAGCGGCTACGCCAATCCCCGAGGTAATCACCGGAATAAATATTCGGACGAAAAAACGCGGGAAAGAATAGCCATCCACATAGGCGGTTTCATCAAGCTCTTTCGGTACACCGGACATAAACCCTTCGAGAATCCATACCGCCAGCGGCACATTGAACAGACAATGAGCCAGTGCAACAGCCCACACCGTATCGAATAAACCCACCGCCGAATACAACTGAATAAAGGGCAAGGCAAATACCGCCGGCGGTGCCATACGATTGGTGAGTAACCAAAAGAAAAGGTGTTTGTCGCCGAGGAAACGATATCGCGAAAAAGCGTAAGCCGCCGGTAATGCCACCAGCACAGCAACAATAGTGTTGATCACCACATAGGCGAGGGAATTCAGATAGCCGTTATACCAGGTAGCATCGGTGAAAATCGTTTTATAATTCTCAAGCGTGAACGTCTGCGGCCACAGTGAAAATGTGCCCAGAATCTCGTTGGTGTTTTTAAACGACATGTTCAACAGCCAATAGATCGGCAACAGCAGGAACACGATATAGAAAGCCGGTATCAACCACTTGAAACGCATACGCTACTCCTCGTCCCGCATGGTAAACGTGTAGAACATCCACGATACCAGCAATATAATCAGAAAGTAGATCAGTGACATGGCCGCTGCCGGCCCCAGATCAAACTGGCCCAGTGCCATTTTTACAAGATCAATAGACAGAAAAGTTGTGGTATTCCCCGGCCCGCCACCGGTCAGCACAAATGGCTCGGTGTAGATCATGAAGCTGTCCATAAATCGCAGGAGAATGGCGATAGTAAGGACACGCTTCATCTTGGGCAGTTGTATATACCTGAACACTGACCACGCACTCGCGCCGTCAATACGGGCAGCCTGAAAATACGCATCCGGTATAGCAGTGAGGCCAGCGTAAGAAAGCAACACGACAAGTGATGTCCAGTGCCAGACATCCATTGCCACTACAGTAAACCAGGCGGCCAGTGGTTGTCTGGTGTAGTTGTAGTCAAACCCCAATGCGTTTAACGACTTGCCGAGTAAACCGATGTCCGGTAGCGCGAATATGTTCCACATTGCACCAACCACGTTCCAGGGGATAAGCAATGGCAACGACATCAACACCAGGCATACTGACACACCCGGACCCTTGCGCGGCATCGCCAGCGCGATGGCCACTCCAAGTGGAATTTCGATCAGCAGAATCATTGCGGTAAACAAAAACTGCCGGCCAAGCGCTGCGTGAAAGCGCTCGGAATGCAGCACTTGCTCAAACCATTTTAGCCCTTCAAAAAAGAATACATTGTCGCCAAACGTTTCCTGCACCGAGTAGTTCACCACCGTCATCAGTGGTATCACAGCATTAAACGCTACCAGCACAACTACCGGCAGCACCAGAAGCCACGCCTTCTGATTTTCCGTTTTTGCGGTCATCCTCGAGTGCTCCGTTCCTGCAGCCAGCCATCAACATAGACTGCTGTTTTTTCGGGTTGAAACTGCAGAAAACCATTGTGTTCAGGAATCGCTTCACCCTCGGGAACAATTACTTTAATGATTTGCGAATCGTGAGTGGTTTGCACAATACGCACACGGCCTATGTCATCTACCCGGTTAACTGTCACTGGAATGCCCTCATCGGCAAAGTGCACAAACTCGGGGCGAATGCCAATTTCAAACGGCTTGTTTTCGGCAAGAGTCCCTCCCCGGTCAGTCTGGTCAACTGCAATTCCGGCGAAGCTGGCTTTACCGTGCAGTATTTTGCCCGGTAATAAATTCATACCGGGTGACCCTATAAAATGACCCACAAATGTGTGTTTGGGATTTTCAAACAACTCCACGGGAGTACCGCTTTGCACGATCTGACCTTCGTGCATCACTACTACTTTATCGGCAAAGGTAAGCGCCTCGGTTTGATCATGGGTGACGTAGATCATGGTGGCGCCAAATTGCTGATGCAGTTCTTTAAGCTTTGACCTCAACTGCCATTTAAGATGAGGGTCGATTACAGTGAGAGGTTCATCAAACAGAATGGCGTTTACGTCGGAACGCACCAGGCCGCGACCCAGAGATATTTTTTGTTTGCCATCGGCGGTAAGCCCGGCCGCGCGCTTGTCGAGTGAGTCTGAAAGATCGAGCATGGCGGCTATTTCACGTACCCTTTGATCAATCTCCGCACCCGGGACACCGCGGTTACGCAGCGGGAACGCCAGGTTTTGCCGAACGGTCATGGTGTCGTACACCACCGGAAACTGAAACACCTGGGCGATGTTGCGATCTTCAGCTCTGGCACGTGTGACATCATTACCGTTAAAACGGATAGTACCTTCGGTGGGTACCAGCAGACCGGATATCAGATTGAGCATCGTGGTTTTGCCACAGCCGGACGACCCGAGCAAGGCATAGGCTCCACCATCTTCCCAGGTGAGGTCGACATTCTTTAACGCCCAGTCTTCATCTTTTTTGGGTGATGCGAGATAGCTGTGGCGTAAATTCTCAAGCGTAATAGTAGCCATCAGCAATTAACCTTTGATAAATAATTAACCACTGGAAAACTTTTTACCACTGGACAGTCGACGCTGTTCATGACCACACCAGTCGATCGGTCTCGTCAAACAGCATGCATTGACTGATATCGAGATGCAGCACAATACTCTGGCCACTATCCAGCGGGTGAATGCCGTGACTCAGGGATATCCAGTTGCCCCCGTCAATGCGGGTGTGCACGGTGCTCTCACTGCCACTAATCTCGGTAAGCAGAACTTCAGCGTCAACCGCGATGCTGCGATTGGCGGTTGCTTCGAGCGTGAGGTGATGGGGCCTGACACCCAGTGTATAGCTGCCGTCAGGCAGGGACGAGGCCTCTGCGTCGACCGGCCAGCTGACATCTGCATTCAGGGAAAACACTCCGTCCTTTTTTTGCACAGTTGCAGTGTTAATGGGTGGATCGGAAAACACGCGAGCACTGCGTTGATTGTATGGCTTACGGTAAACCTCGGGCGTCACACCGTACTGTATGATACTCCCTTCATGAAGTGTTGCCGTGTAGCCGCCGAGCAACAATGCCTCAACGGGTTCAGTTGTGGCATACACCACGGTAGCTCCGGTGTCTCTGAAAAGCCTGGGCAATTCTTCACGCAGCTCTTCACGCAGCTTGTAATCCAGATTGGCCAGAGGTTCATCGAGTAATACAAGCCGCGCGTTTTTTACCAGAGCTCGTGCCAGCGCCGTGCGTTGTTGCTGGCCGCCAGATAGTTCGTTCGGCAGACGGTTGAGCATTGGTGTCAGTTTTAGCAGATCCGCTACCCTTTCTATGGCTTCATTCATCTGCTTTTTATTCACCCCGAGTAACTTCATTGGCGAGGCAATATTATCGTAGACGGTAAAGTTGGGGTAATTGATAAACTGCTGGTAGACCATCGCAACATTGCGCTTTTGCACAGGTAAATGAGTGATGTTTTCACCACCAAACCAGATCTCCCCGGTGCCGGGCTTTTCAAGACCGGCCATCAACCTCATCAGGGTTGTTTTTCCTGCAAGGGTGGTACCCAGCAATATATTAAATTGATCATCGGCCAACACGAGATCAGTCGGATAAATGTGCGTATTACCTTCTCGTTTGAGTGACACATTTTTTAGTTCAAGCGACATGTTTTTCCCGGGGCAAACTTTCTTTGGTCAA
>CAYPCS010000136.1:0-11802 GCA_964409275.1 uncultured Granulosicoccaceae bacterium | reverse complement strand
GGTGGTACCAGCATGCGATCAACTCCCAGTTTCTCGCACAGCCGACCGGCATGTAACGGTGCAGCACCTCCGAATGCGATCATCGTGTATTCGGATAAGTCCTCACCGTTTTCAACCGCATGAACTCGCGCAGCGTTAGCCATGTTTTCATCAACCACTTCAGCAAGGCCAAAGGCCGCTGTTTGCGAATCCATATCCAGCGTCTTACCAAGTACCTCGTTCAGTGCGTCGTTTGAACCGGCTTTATCAAGTTTGATGGTGCCGCCGGCAAAGTTGTCTGCATCGAGTTTACCCAGTACCAGATCGGCGTCGGTGACAGCGGGTTTCTGTCCACCGCGTCCGTAACAGGCGGGACCGGGTTCAGAACCTGCAGATTCAGGCCCAACGCGAATTTGTCGCATGGAATCTACATGGGCCAGTGAACCGCCGCCTGCACCAATCTCGACCATGTCGATGACCGGAATTGAAATAGGCATACCAGAGCCTTTTTTAAATCGGTAAGTACGCGCCACTTCAAACACCCGGCTGGTTTTTGGCATTTGATTTTTAATCAGGCAGATTTTGGCCGTGGTTCCACCCATATCGAAAGACAGGACTTTATCCAGTCCATAGCGCGCTGCAATGTTGGCGGCAAATACAGCACCACCAGCAGGCCCCGATTCAACCAGTCGTACCGGAAACTCGGCAGCGCTATCAATTGAAATGATCCCGCCACCAGAGTGCATAAGGAAAATGCTGCAGTCGACACCCTCATTGCGCAAGCGATCTTCAAGCCTGCTGAGATATGACTTCATTAGTGGCTTAATATAAGCGTTGGCCACCACCGTGTTAAAGCGTTCATACTCACGCATTTGCGGCGATACTTCACACGACAATGACACCATGACATTTGGCAATCGCTTTGCCAGAACATCGCGCACCATTTTTTCATGGTCTTCATTAGCGTAAGAATGAATAAGACCGACAGCAACGCTTTCGTAACCGGCATCTGCTATCTGATCTGCCAGTTTTTCCACCTCGGCAAGATCGATGTCGATCAGCACATTGCCTAATGCATCGACGCGCTCTTCTACTGTGTAGCGCATATTTCTTGGTAACAGAGGCGCTGGCAGATTCAAGTTCAGATCGTACTGTTCAAAGCGGGATTCTGTGCGCATCTCGATCACATCGCGAAAGCCCTTCGTGGTGATCAGTGCGGTTTTAGCACCACGACGTTCAATCAAAGCGTTGGTGGCAAGCGTAGTGCCGTGGATGATCTGAGTGATATCAGAGGTGTTGATATCGGCTTTTTTGCACACCTGATGGATACCATCGAGGATCGCATCTTCAGGTGCGGTATAGGTGGTCAGTACCTTGGTAGAATACTGACGAGAGTCGATTTCGAGCACCACATCAGTGAAGGTACCGCCAATGTCGACGCCGAGGCGAGCAGGTGACTGACCCATCCAGATTTTCCTGTTTCCGTAACTTACGCAATATCGCGATTAATCGGTTGACAGCAGGCTAGCAAAAATTCATCATACTTTAAAATTATATTATTTGATGGATTCAATAAATAAATGTTATGTTAGAGATTGTCTTTTCAAACCCGTATTAGCACCCGCGATATCAGCCAGAGCAGGATGCAAAAACCGTAAACATAAACTACAAACAAATCGAGGCCTTTGTACTGGTAGCCGACCTTGGTGGCTTCCGGCTTGCTGCAGAGCGCCTGAATACAACACAGCCGAATATTTCTACACGAATTTCAAAACTTGAGGAAATGATTGGCGTAAAGGTAATGGAGCGTGATGCAGGTTCTGTGAGGCTCACCGCCAAAGGCCGGGAGTTACTTGAAGATGCAAGACACATTATCCGTTCAGCGGAAAAATTTATTGGCACTGCCGGCCATTCACATTTAACGGAATGCACCATCAAACTCGGTGTCACAGAGATGATCGTACATACCTGGCTGCCGGACTGGTTCCGATCTGTGAATGAGAATTACCCAAACCTTAAAGTTGAGTTGACCGTCGATATGTCAGCGGATTTGAAACCTCTGTTGCATTCTCGCTCCATCGATATGGCGTTCCAGAATGGTCCGTTCCTGCGGCAAATGAGCGGCTGTGAGAAACTGGGACGGTTTCCCTATGTGTGGGTAGGCGCACCCGGGCTAAAAATCACCCGATCCAGAAAACCCGGGATAGACGAAATGCTTGCGCAGACAATTCTCTCACATGGCAAACAATCCGATCAGTACCAGCAGATCGAAACCTACTTCAGCAAACACAGTAATAATGCACCTGACATCGCTGTGTCTAACACTATGGCTCCCTGCGTTCATATGGCAGTGCAGGGCATGGGAATTAGCGCTTTGCCAGAGGCCATAGCCCGACCATATATCGCCAATGGGAGTTTGAATGCTGTTAGGTTCCCATGGGTGCCCAAACCACTTGATTTTTTTGCCCGCTATGACGCGCAAACAGCATCCTCCGTGGTCATCGAACTGGCTAAAATGGCCAGAGATACTTCAACGTCATACCAAAAGAGCTGGTAGTGCCCATCCAGAAACAAGCGCTACTGCGGTCCACGCATGTACGCGGTCTTTCACCGACACATATGTAGTTATTTCGAATGAATACGTCGAGTTTTTCCAACGCAGCAATGGCGGCAGTAGCTTCGCTCCGTGTTACCTTATTTGTCAAGCGGCCCGCTAGCGCGGAAAACCAGATAAGACACGCCGAATCAATTTGCGACGGGCGTAGCCTCTGCCGACTGAGTTGATTGACATGCACAAACTTACTCCGGAGTTGTTAACTAAAGAGCATTTTGAAGCGTACGGTGATGTGATTGAATTACAGGATCACGAACCGATTTCAATCAATAGCGGAAATTGCCAACGTTACTCCGACCTGGCTTCACTGGACATCTGCAGTAGCGGGGAAACAGGTATTAGTCTTTTTGATGCCAAAGCGTATACCAACCCATTGACGCTAAATTATGTGGAACGCCACCCATTGGGATCACAAGCATTTCTACCCACAACCAACGACCCGTATCTGGTGGTAGTAGCCACCGATGTGGAGGGGCGAGCAGAAAATCCTAAAGCCTTTGTCACTGACGGATATCAGGGTGTCAACTACCATCGAAATACCTGGCACGGTGTGTTAACGCCCATTATAAAACAGAGTTTATTCGTCGTGGTCGATTACATCGGCAATGGCAACAACCTTGAAGAGTTCGAATTTCAATCGCCTTATATGATCGATTTTGGTTCGGCGATTAAAAATATTGCAAGCTAGTTTTTTCATGTGAACGGGAATAACCACGACTAAAACTAACATCGATCCTGAACGATTGTCGGTCGGAGTTGGTAATATGCTGCTCAATCCACCTACAAGTATTTACTCTACAAAGATGCCGGTCGCCATTGTTCTTTCTAACCATAGTTCATTAAAAACATATAGAACCCGGGTACAGAATATCTCATGACTAAACTAACCACGCATGTACTGGATACTGCCAGCGGTGTGCCGGCTGCAAACATGACATTGCGACTGACCAGAGTCGATGGTGACAACCGGGATTTACTTGTCGAAACCAAAACGAACAGTGATGGTCGTTGTGATAAGCCGTTGCTCGACGGAACTGACATGAAGGCAGGCTCTTATGAGCTTGAATTTGAAGCAGGCAAATACTTCAATACCGGTATGGATCACCCGTTTGTAGACCGGGTCGTTCTTCGATTCGGGATCAACGATCCATCATCTCACTATCACGTGCCCCTGTTGGTGTCTCCTTACAGCTACAGCACTTACAGAGGAAGTTAACAATGGCCGCTTATCTACTGGAGTGGGTGAATCTGCTTGGCCGTTGGGTTCACATGATCACCGGCATAGCGTGGATCGGAGCATCGTTCTACTTTATCTGGCTGGATAATTCACTCGAAACACCCAGGTCATCAGATGACGTAGATAAAGGTGTTTCCGGAGAGGTGTGGTCTGTACACGGCGGTGGGATGTACCACGCGCAGAAATACCGGATCGCACCAGTAAAGATGCCAGAGCATTTGCACTGGTTTAAGTGGGAGGCGTATACCACGTGGATTTCAGGTATGTTTATGCTCGCACTCATGTACTGGTACGGTGCCGAGATCTATCTGATCGATCCAGGTGTGTTGGAACTCTCCAGGCCTGTAGCAATCATCATTGGAATCGCAGTAATCGCAGTGGGCTGGTTTGCCTACAACTGGCTCTGTGAAAGTGATATTGGTAGACAAGAAAATACCATGGCGGCAATATTGTTTGTGGTGCTGTCTATCATTGCTTTCGTGTTGTGTCAGGTATTTAGTGGTAGAGGCGCGTATATGCATTTCGGGGCCATGCTGGGCACGATAATGGTGGGTAACGTTTTCTTCGTTATTATTCCAGGCCAAAAAGATCTGGTCCGTGCCAAAGAAGAAGGTCGCGATCCAGACCCGATACACGGTATTCGTGGCAAGCAACGCTCCGTCCACAACACATATTTCACGTTACCCGTGTTGTTTGTGATGATCAGTAATCATTACGCAATGACGTACGGTCACAAGTACAACTGGATCATACTGATTGCGCTCACACTCATTGGTGCTCTGGTGCGTGTTTACTATGTTGCTCGTCACAAGGGCAAAGCATCGCTGATTCCGGTAGTTGCCGCACTGGTAATCCTTGCCGGTATTGTCACTTTGGTAGCTCCGCGGAAGTCTGATCGTCTGTCAGCAAACGTATCAGGCGAAGTCGAAATCGCTACCGTACATAACATAGTGACTGAGCGATGCAGTTCATGTCATGCAAAGGTACCGACACAGGCGGGATTTTCAGCACCGCCAGCAGGTATTGTATTTGAGGCTGAAGAGGATGTTATCCGCCAGGCAATTGCTATTCACCAGCAAACCGTGGTTACAAAGGCGATGCCTATCGGAAATCTGACGGGGATTACAGACGAAGAGAGGGCCACGATTGATGCGTGGTTCGGTCAAATACAATGATAAGTAAAGTTCGAAAGATTATGATTATGAAGAAACTGGCACAGCTATGCAGTCTGGTATTTATGAGTGTCTTTTTTCAGGGAGCGTTAGCCCAAACCGCCCCAACATCTATGGAGGCATCAAAATATACAGGGCTTCTCGCAGCAGCACATCAAGGTGACGTTAGTGCCGCGAGGAAGCTAATCAAAGCAGACGCAGATCTGGAGGTACGTGACAGCGCCGGTAGAACACCCTTTATCATCGCAACTTTTGCTTCGCACGAGGATATGATTCGTGTGTTAAGTGACGCAGGGGCAGACATGAATGCGCTGGAGCACCGGGCCTATGATGCTGTAACCATTGCTGCCGTAGCAAACGACCTGCCCGTACTTGATCTTGTTCTTGATTTGGGGGCAAATTCCGGCAATGTCACCAGTCCGTACGATGGAACGGCGCTTATCGCTGCGGCACATCTCGGGCATCATCAGGTTGTTGCACGGCTTATTGAAGCAAAAGCACCGCTGGATCATATCAACAACTTACATTGGACTGCGCTTATGGAAGCCGTTGTTCTGGGCGACGGTGGACCGGACCACACAAAAACTGTCAGCCTGCTACTGAAAGCGGGGGCAGGTAGAAAAATCACTGATTCTGAAGGGATAACGCCGCTGGAGCATGCTGTGTCCAGAGGCTACAGTGAAATCATAAAGCTATTTGAATCTATCGAATAATAGAGTCACTAAAGCGGTTTGGTTTTTAACATAATTTATTGTCCGCGCATAATCATAAGCAACCATCAACGGCGTCGGGTGAGTGTGCTGATTGCGCGTACAAAGTAAGTGGTGCTCAGTCAAAACCGATAACGTACGATTCCGGAAAGGGTCCGCCCTTGTGATCAATTGGACTCACCTCACGAATGCCCGGTAACTTCAGCAGGCACTTGGCCATCTCCGGTAATTGAACCCGGCTGACCTGATCGCCAAGGCAGGTATGCATGCCGTATCCCATATGCATGTAGTGATAAGCTGGACGGTCGATACAAAAGTCGCTGGCAACCGGTACTTCGCGCCCGTCACGCATGGCAGAGCGGGTGCTGACCAGCACGGTTTTGCCCGCTTTGATTTTTGCGCGGCGAAAAGTACCGCTGGCGATTTTATAGTCCTTTGCGCAATTTCGAACCACAAAAGGGTTTATTGGATCAAAGCGCAATGCCTCCCAACAATAGGCGTAAAGAAGTTCGTCATCATCTGCCTTCGCCGCAGCAATTGCACCTTCCAGCTGTTCAGGCCGCTTAAACAACTGTGCCAGCAGCTGAACCAGTGCCTGTGATGTTGTTTCACCACCACCAACCAGTGTGCCCATGATATTGGTGGTAATTCGGTCTTCGTCAAATTCAATGTCCGCCGGAAAGTTCGATTCCAGCAATCGAGACAATATATCCGAAGTTCCATTGCCGGAACCTGACTGCAACCTGCTGCGGCACTGTGGTATCCAGTCCTTCAGCCAGGCTTTCATTTCTGCACCGGCCTGAACGTTTGCACTGTGCACTGCCGGATCATTGTCCTGGTTGTGGAACATATCGTGTTGAGTAGCCCGTGACCAACGCAGCATGGTGTCGATGTCTGGCCCTGGAAAGCCAAAATATTCACCGGTTAAGCGCATGGGCACATGTCTTGAGACAGTAGCGACCACGTCAATTTGTCGCTTGTCCCGTTGAGGATCCACTGCCTCTTTGACAAGGCGTGCGACCATCTGGCGAACGTCTGTCATGTCCTTGCGCTGGATAAGCGAGCGCATAATGCCTTTATCCCGCTGGTTCAAAACGGTATCGTCACGACCGAGCATAAAAGGCCCGACCGAGGGATCCATCATTGGTGCGTAGGGGACATTAAAAATATCCGGACGCTGCAGTGCTTCCTGCACATCGCGGAATCGGGTTATAAATACCGGGCCGTCTTTCCCGGGCAAACCAAGGTTGGGGCGCGTATTCCTTATTATGGCGAATAGCAGATCGGGTTTATTGTCGATCATCCACCGCAGGCCTCTGGCAATAAGCCCCTTTTCTGGTGCACTGCTGGTCGGGCTGTTTTCCGTACTCATCGCTATACCGGCTCCGTTGTGGTTGCCACTGTGGTTGCTTGTTGCGTCTTTAAAAATGAGTTTATTTATTGTGTCTTCAGGAATTCAATGATGGCTTTGCGTTTTTGCTCGTCAAGCGCGGGACCAATCACGCCTTTTACCTGTTCGTCCCACTTCTTGTCGGCGTTCCATTCATTCGAAAATTCATGTCCGCGATTGCTGTTTCCCGCAAGACTCGTATCTACTATGAAATAACCATCGATATATCGTTTATGAGGGCGTTTTGTCGCTTTCTTTGTCAGTTTTGAATCCTGGTGTACTCCCATTTTTTCGACATCGAATCTGGTCGTTCCCAGTTGTACGTAATCGGGCCGCTCATTTGGCGGACCGAGTAGATCGTCTACAGTGGCTATTGCACCGTTGTGCAAATAGGGTGCAGTTGCCCAAACGCCATTAAGCGGCCGAGCCTTGTAGCCAGCGCCTGCACGCAGACAGTTAGGGCGTTCTGCCTCGTATTCTTTTTGATGGGCTTCCGGGATATTGTTATTGGCAAACCACTTATCGTTAACCTGCTGTACGATCGCGCCAAGCGCATATGCGAACAACACGTTGGGACCATCTGTAACCCGCGCTTCAACCAGTTTCTCTGATTTGTACTTTTCTTTGTATGGACCGGCCTCTACTGACGGGTAGCCAACGTCTTTGGGGTGTGGATAACGTGTTTGCTCTACCACACAGACATTGGTATTCAGGCCCATACCCCAGGTGGAACTGTCCAGCGTGCCCCCGGCGTTTCCGGCGGTATTTACGCGTCGGTCCACCAGAACATCGGCTTGCGCCGGGTCTGTGCCAATCTGGTTGAGCGAGATTGTTTTAACCCGCAACAGGGCTTCGGGCGTTTGCTGTTGTTGTCCATCTTTATCGTAGTATTCGACTTTTGAAAATTTTGTCCAGAACGCATCATCTGTCACAGCGGGTAAATGGCAACTCTGACAATGTTCTTTGTAAAGTTCATGGCCTTGTTGCGCCAGACCGGTATCTATCTCACCGAGCTCGGACGGCCACTTTGGCGATAACAGTCCGGTGAGTGTTTTGGTCGGGTGGGGTGCCGCTCCACTAAGCGCTTCCTCTATCCAGACGAGATTTTTAATATCAACTGAAGAAGAGAAGCGCCCCTCATTGTGCGGAGCTGTTAAATTGAGATAGGCACTCACTCCAAGCCCTTCACCGGCGTTTCGCACCAGTGGCGCCATGATAGAACCATCGTATTGCACCCAGTCAAACCAGCTGGCAGTCCATATGTGCGGATAGTTTACCGGAGCATTCGGCGGGACATAGTTTTCCGGCCGGTTGTAATCGATGGCGAACGACTGATTGCCAATACGGTTCAGTGCGTCGAGTCTTGCGAATCCTTCTATGACCTCTACGCCCGCCGGAATTGAACTCAGGTACTTAACCAGTGACTCGAGTTCGCCTGCAAGTTGGACAACACCGGCATCGGACCAGGCATCACCCAGAACGTCTTTGGCGAAGCGTTCAAAACGACCGTTAAAGAACGGAATTTTCGACGCGACCAGCGTTTGCCCAAGCGCCGCTGCCAGCGCTTCTGTAAGGCGACCCAGATCAGTGATAGCGGGTCCGCCGTCAACCAGGAAATGATGTTCTCCATGCGTAATCTGCGATGTGTGGCAAGCGGCACAGGTAAAACCTACCGCGTCTTCAATGTCGCTAATACCTGGAAGCTTTTGTGCCGGTGTTACGGCAAAGCCGAGTGGTAACTGGTGCGGGTGTGCGTCGCTCTTTATAAAGCCGAATCGCAGAATGTAGTCGTCGTGGAGGAATTTTTTGTTTTTAAAGAACGGCACCAATAGCGGGCTGCTCTTCGGTGCCTCCAGCGCCTTTAGCCAGGCCAGTGGCAGCGGTAGTGTGCGAGTGCCCTGACTAATAGAGTGGAATTTCTCGCTGGTGGCTACGCTCCAGCCCTGCTCAAGCGGTACCGGTGCGGCCAGCGTATCTGCAGCGCGCATTTTTGGCGGGGTTAAGGCGGTATAGATAGCGCCGAATTTTGGCCCGGCTAAAAACACCAGCAGCGCAATCAGCGCAATCAGGAGTAATAGTTTTATAATCCGTCTGAAAAAATTCCAGCGCTTCGCCTCTGCCACAGTGCTCATCAACATCCATCCCTTTTTTCCTTCCCGTATTTTGAAGAGTAGCGTATTTCCGGTGAACCTGCATAACCTTAATGGGTGATAAGGTAGAAAGCTTGCAGATTGATCTATATGTTTGTTGAATTCTTGCGAAGCTTACTTATAGACCGGGTTAGAGTTCAGGTAATATTACCGATATCCAGAGTTCGCGAACAAATTCTAGAATCTTGTTATCAAACGCGAACTGGCGTGTAAAGTGGAATATTACCGTATCTGTCTGGTGTTAGTTCACATACCCGGGCGCGAGGGTGCAGCTAACTTTGATTTCTATAAAAGTAAACTATAGCCCGGTTTATTTTCAGGAGTTAGGTGTTTTTGGCTTTGCGCGCGGGGGCTATGGTAACTCACGGGAACTGTCGGACAACACTCCGGTATTTTCAGTGCAACCCGGTTGCGATAGTTCGGACAGTTTAATTTCAATTCAGAGGATAGAGTGATGGCCGGAAAGAAAAAGGACTACGGTAAATACGCAATTGTCAACGGCGTACGGATAGAACTCAAGCTACACGAGACCGATTTCTCGATTCTTGCAACAGCAGATTCCATTGACAGCGAATCGGTCGACGCAGACCTCGAGGGCATTTCGGCAAGCCATACAAGAGCCAGCGCTAAAAACCAGACGTCACGTGACCGATCAATGAATGAGGTTAGAAAGAAGAATGTCGCTCATCATGTGTATGTAGAGCAGGAAACGCAGCAGGAACTGGTTATAAACGACAGGATATTCCTGCGCGTTAAAACGCCTTCGGCGCTCGAGGAAATCAAAGAGGAATTCAACCTGGTTGACGCAGGTAGCATGGGCCGCACACACGTGTTGAAAGTAACTGCCGCCACAGGTCAGAACCCCGTAAAAACAGCAAACATGATTAACGAGCGAGACGATGTGGAGTATTGCTCTCCCCAGCTAATGCCTCAACGGCAGCGCCACCGTCTGTCATTTTCAGATGGCAGCGTATTGTTTCCGGAACAATGGTATCTGGCCGGTGAGCTATCTTCGCATTCGGAGGTAGATCCGATATCCGATATTCAGGCGCCCGAGGCGTGGCAGCTTACCATGGGTGACCGGAATATTGTTATAGCGGTGATGGATGATGGTGTCGACATGGAACACCCCGCGTTCAGCGGCAAGTCGTTCCACAGTGCTGCCAGAGACTTCGTCACAGGGAGCAACTCTCCAACTCCCGGTGAACGGGATTTTCATGGAACACCGGTAGCGAGTATAGCGGCAGGGGTGCAAGGCAATGCGATGATAGGGGTTGCACCGCTGTGTACAGTATTGCCGCTGAGAATCGGCTTCGGACCGCTCGACCAGTTACAGACACTGCGTGAGTTTGAGTACGCGTCGCGGCATGCGGATGTATTGAATTGCAGTTTCGGTTTCCCGCCACTGCCTGTTAACCTGTTTGACCCGGGCTTCACAGAGCGCATGACCGAGCTCACCCGTTCCGGTGGCCGTCGCGGCAATGGCCTGGTCATTGTGTTCTCTGCAGGAAACGATGATGCGCCCACCAGTCTGGCTGCCAGTGACAACACTAACGGCGTACGTTTTCTTGGCAGGGATAACAACAATGATTTTGTTGTACGCTCTATAAGCGCTGGCAAAGCGGTTTTTTCGGCCTATCCTGCGATTCCTGAAACAGTCGTGGTAGCGTCACTGTCTTCATTGGGTAAAAAGTCCGGTTACTCAAACTGGGGTCCGGAAATTACCGTAACTGCGCCTTCCAGTAATGGTCATGAGCTAAGTGGTATGGATTCCGACTTTGTGGGTAACTATAGAGGTTTGGGTCAGATTGCGGCCACCAACCGTCCCCGACACGGTCGAAGTAGCAGGCCTCTGCGTGACGATCCTACTACTCCCTCGGTGCGAGAAGATTTTTATACCGACGACTTTGGCGGCACCAGTGGTGCAGCACCTGTCGTAAGCGGAATTATTGGTCTGATGTTATCAATTAATCCGGCGTTGTCTGCTGCAGAAGTGCGAAATATATTGATCGCCACGGCTGATCGCAATCTGGATATAGAACCTGACCTGCCATCAGACCCGAACCTGCAGGGTAAGACCGGTGAGTTTGTCGCGGGCAAGTCGCTGTTTTTTGGTGGCGGTAAAGTTAACGCATTGCGAGCAGTCACCCGCGCCAGAGCATTCGTTATACCCGGTTCGGGTGGCACACGCGAAGGCTTCGCTGCCGTAAACCGTGCAATTCCTGACAACAACCAAACCGGGATAGTCAGTTCAATCGAGTTAACACAGGCGGGCTCGGTATTGGCTATCAGTGTTAGTGTTGATATTACCCACACCTACCGGGGTGATCTGGAGTTAACGCTGGTTAGCCCGCAGGGATTCACTGCCGTTCTACACCGTGTTACCGAAGGCGGTGGCGCCGATGACTTAAAGCGTACCTATACGGCCGCTAACAGCGCAGGATTGGCGAATCTGACGGAAGCAGACGTAGAGGGTAGTGGTAGCTGGAAGCTTCATGTTGCAGACAGGCTTAGCCGCGATACCGGTGTGTTTAATTCCTGGAGTCTCAG
>CAYPCS010000135.1:0-11828 GCA_964409275.1 uncultured Granulosicoccaceae bacterium | reverse complement strand
GGGGAGAACGCCGGATTGTCGGTGTGTAAAAATCATATGGCGCCGAGTATCGTATGCATCGGGAATATTCGCTCGACAAGCCACCAGCAGCCAATTAGCGCAATAATAATCGAGGCCGGAATAACAACCAGTCGCCGGTACCAGGGTCTCTTTCGACACCAGATGGCAATAGTGAAAAACGCGACCGCAATCACCGCTAACTGTCCAAGCTCAACACCGACATTGAACCCCAGTAGTGCAGGTATGAATTGCGTTGCGGGTAATCCAAACTCCCCAAGCACGCTCGCAAACCCTAGCCCGTGCAGTAATCCAAAAAAGAATATCACCACCATTCTCCAGCGGTTAAGCGAGTCGGTCAGTATATTTTCAACGGCAACAAAGATGATTGATGCTGCTATTAACGGTTCGACAATTACCGCCGGTACACTTACCCAACCCAATGCACCAAGAAGCAATGTAATGCTATGTGCCAGAGTAAATACTGTGATCTGCAACACCAGTGGTCTAAGGCCGTTTGCGAGTAAAAACAAACCCAACACAAATAGAATGTGATCAAGGCCTTTCGGGATAATATGTGTAACGCCTACGGGGATGTAGTAGATAAAACTTTGCCAGGCGGATCTTTCAACGCTACCTGAGCGGAAAACGGGGTCCGTGGTTCCGCCGCCATCAATATAGCCTGTGTAGGGTGAATCAACACCTTGCTGGCGCACAATCAACGTACCGAAATCCGCGGGCCAGCTCAGCCGCACACTTGAGTCTGCTTCATCCAGTTCTGCGCGTATCATTATTTCGGATTGGCGTGGCAGCTCGGTATCACCCGTCAAAGGAACGATAACATCGGTCAGCTCGAGTTCGAGAGCATCGGGTGCTTTGATTTGTAGCTTTTTTGACATATCTGGCCAAAATAGTCGAAATGCTTCCTCAAGCTGATCTGGCTCCATGGCCCTGAACAGATCATAGTCGTTAGCGTTTTCAGTATCGTCTGTATCATTCAGTGACTGTAAATCAATGCGTGCCACGAAGGATTCAATATTTAGCTTGATGTTAAGTCTGACCGTGTTGCCGTTAATCTCCAAATCACTAACAGATGGTGAGATCTCGTGAGCGTAGGTGAACTGGCTGCTAGACAGGAAAACCCATGCTGCTATCATGAAAAATCTACAGCATCGGCCGCGATCAGGTCGTTGAAATTTTACGAGAGAGATCTTCATGAAATGCTCAATGGTATGTCTTAAAATCCGGCAATTATTACCGTTGTTTTTATTAGTGTCAGTTGTCGCACCAGTTGCAGTTGCCCACGAATTCTGGATTGAACCCACACAATATCAGGTAGAGCCGCAATCAACTATGGAAGCGTTTCTGCGCAACGGTGAGCGTTTTGCCGGATCAACGCAATCGTACTACAAGGGTAGCACTAATCGCTTTGAGTTATTTAGTCACGGAGACGTTGAAACGATAACGCCGCGCCTCGGTGACAACCCGGCTCTGGCATTGGAAGCCCGACGAGACGGTCTGCATGTGGTGGTTCATCAAAGTCCGGTGTCAACGCTCACCTATAACAAATGGGAAAAATTTCAGCGCTTTGCGGATCACAAGGACTTTAAAGACGTACTTGCACGTCATCAGGCTCGCAGGCTCTCAGAGCAACAGTTCATAGAGGCGTATTCCAGGTATTCAAAATCACTGATAGCAGTGGGAGATGGCGCGGGCAGTGATCAGAAATCAGGATTGGAGATAGAGCTGGTAGCGTTGCAAAATCCGTATACAGGTGACATCAGCGAGGGCATGAAAGTAGCGGGTTACTACCAGGAAGAGGTGCGCCCGGATGCACAGATAGAGTTATTTGAGAAAACCCCGGACGGGGATGTAATGATCAGCCTGCATCGCACCGACAATCAGGGGATAGTTATATTGCCGGTTAAGTCAAAACACAGCTATCTGGTGGACATGGTTGTACTGAGGGAACCGTCGAAAGCTCTGGCAAAGGAAAAGAATGTTGTGTGGGAGACGCTTTGGGCTTCTTTAACTTTTGAAGTGAGATAAATATTAGTAACCGCGGTTCCCTGTGGCAGGACAAATGGCAGGGTAATTGACGCTGCTGAAGCGATGGAGGGCTTTGAACAAATCGATGCGAATGCCTGCATCTATTCAAAGCCCGCCAGAGGATCATCCTTGTTAAAAAGCCTGCTTTACAGAAAATGTAAAACGACTGATTGAACCGTCGTCGCCATTAACCAGTTCGCGTTCACCAGCCAAAAATTCACCGGCAACCGAAAGCTTCGGCGCTACCTTTTTCACCACCGCAACATAGGCGCTTTGCGAGCGCTGTGTTTCTGTCAGGTTGGCGGAGTTTCCTTCGTCAAGATCTATATCGATAAAAGAGTAACCAACATTAGTACTCCATTCGCCTCTTACATGCCGATAGGCAACATTGCCGCTAATTGCTCCAATTGCGTCAAAGTCACCTGTGTCAGCATTAAACTGCGCGTCACGCAGGATACCCAGTCCGACATAGCGCCCCAGACCATCACCAGCTTGAAATGAAAAGCGCACATCATCCTCTGTGCTGCCAACCTTTACACGACCGGCCACGGACACGCCTAGCCCTAAAACAGACTCGTCAATAGATTCTGTTTCAACAGCGAGTTGCCTTGCAATACCGGAAACAGAAACGATCCCGTAGTCACCGGTAAAATTGTAACGTGCGATAAGGTCTGGTAACAGGCCGTCATCGCCAATAGTTGCTGCGCCATCGGGTGGATTTTGTATGAACGTTTGGGGATTCTCTGCTGCAAACTGATAGTTCCCGAGCGTGTAGCGAATAATTGGTTGTCGTACAAATACCTGACTTTCACCAGGTGTATAGAAGCTTGCAGACTCGGGAATCGCATGAAGTCCCTGGAAGGTTGACCATTCCTGACCGATGCGCCAGCCACGAAAATCTATATAGGCTCTTCGCAGTCGCGGGTTAAACGAGTTGGAAACGAGTTCATTGCCGCCAGGTCCCAACAGGAAGTCAAGTTCCACGTGTGTGTTGATATCGCCTGCCGCTGATGGCGTCGTGGTGCTGAGCGCAAAGCGACTGGATTGTGCGGTGAAGTCTGTCTGCAGGGAACCGTCTGATGAACGCCCGTCACCGACAGGTGTAAGAGACGGAATATAAAAATCCAAACCGCCACCCCCTGCTGCGGTCGGGCTAATCTCGCCATCGGACGTCTCGGTGAAATGAATATCCAGATCAATTAGTCCGCTGAATTTCAATGTCGTATCGCCGACTTTATATCCTTTTGATGGTGTTGAGCCAATGTCCTTTGCGGCAATTTCAAGTATGTCGCCACCTCGGTGAAGACTGGATATTTGTGTGTTTAGTCTGGCGATCTCCGCTTCAAGTACGTGGGATTTTGCTCCTGAATGTGTGTTCTGTGCCAGACCAGTAGTTGCCTGTGCGAACAGTCCTGTAGCTAACGTTGAGAGGAAAACGTTCTTTCTAAATGTTGTGGCCACGAGATAATTCCTTTTGGTGAGCTGTTTTTTGTATTTCTTGTCAAAGGTGCTATGTGGTTAGAGAACGTTTGAATTAAAAAGTTCGAAACTATGTTCCTGTTTGAAGTGGTTTGGACGAGAGGATAGCGCCCCGATAATTGTGTAAGACTGGTTTGTTGCCGAAAATCGAAAATTATTTTTAACGCTGTCTGCTACCGCTTTATCTAGATAATATATTTGTATTTATAGTATTCTGTTCGGAGTCTTCGTCTGGACGTATATAGGAAACTGTTCCGTCGCCCTGGATTATTTCTGTTAGCTGAGATGAAGGTTTTTGACCGACCGCGTTTCGAAAACCATTCTGGTCAATGGTATTGGTGACAATCTCCTTATAGCCTCTGTCGTTCCAGGGCATCGGTATTGCTTGTATGGACTGAATAATGTGTTTGTTAACTTTATTTCTGGACTCATCCGGATATAGATCGGCGAATATAATTTGATATTCATCTATTGGTGGTTCGTCGAACGCCAGATCAATCAATTCCTCGCCTGCTTTATTCTGGTTCGCTTTCTTTTTGTATAAATGGTCGATAAATTTTGCACCAACTTCGTAGTAAATCAAAGTGTCGGCAGGATCTGAAGGTTCGCCGTGCTTTGCAGCTACGCTCTTTTGATATTTGCGCACAAATTCTCTGCACCCTTCGTCGCTGTACATTATTCTGGCCCGGTAGTGCGCATGACCCTCTCTGACGATAGCAGCGTTGGTCATTTCGCGAACTGTTGACCAGTTGAACTTAATGCGCCCCTTTCTGGCATCAACAGCGTGTACGAGTTCATGCAGCATCACGAAGCGGAGGTATTGCTGTGCCAGTTCTCTGGATTCTCCGACCACTGCAGGAAAACGTCTATCAATTCTGTGGTTCAGGATTATTATGTCTGAGTCCGGGTCGTATATCGCTTGAACAGCGTCACTGTAGATCCATGCGGTTTGCTTTTTTCGGGGTAGTAGATGGACGGACTTGCTGACCTGAGCTGAGATAGCTGTCATGAATTCACGACGATCATGAGTGATCAAACGCACCCCGGACAATTCAGTATCAAGCGTATTTTCAGCCTGAACTACGGATTGGGTGAACAATGACTGGAGTTCCGCCGGATCAAACTTGTGTCTGGTTATTGACTCTTTTGTTAAAGTCTCCAGTAATTTAGCAAGCTCTTTAGACGTATCTGCTTTGGATGCAACGTTGCTCTTCGATTCTGAATCTGTGTCTGAACGTGTTGGATCAGTCTTTTGGTCTGACGGTTTTCGTTCTCCCTCCGATGTCACTGAACAGGCTGAAAGCGCGATGAAGCTGTATAGAACAATTATTCGAATCATGGCGAAACACCGGGGACACAAACGTGCCGGTAATCCAGTCACTGCCATAATATAAAGTATGGAAGTGATGTTTCCTGCATCTCTTTCCTGAGTGTTTGGCCTGTCTATACTTCCGGCCTGTAGATGCAGAATCGATTATTGATTAAAACAGGCCGGAAAAAACCACCATCAATGCAATTAGGCCGGTACTAAAAAAGCCAATTACGAAGGCAATGGTTCTGGGGCCACCACCCGCTGGTCCGATTCCCATAATATAGATTACCCAATGGGCCACACGCGCTATAAGGTGAACCCACGCTAAAGTGGCCAGCCAGCCAGCGCTTGCTCCAACCAGAACGGCAGCGAAAACGGCAGCAGCAAAAATACTGAAATTCTCCACAGAGTTTTGGTGCACCCGGTAAATTCGCCAATGTTGGTCGGCATAGGTACCGTCAACCGGCATACCTGTCGTGCTTTCCCGTTTAATCGCATTGATAAAAGTCGAATGAAAACTCTGTACAACAACTAACAACACCAACAAAGCCACCGCGACGAGCGCAGAAGTGTAGGGCTGAAGAATCTCCACCATGGTAGTTTCCCCTTTTTGGATGAAAGATATAGGTTTTGTACTGATCGAAAGTGAATATAACAGGAAAATCAACGTAGAAACGTGGCAATGACATTCGAGTTGAATGGGAAAATAGTGATTGCTGGTGTATTGCCTGAAATGCGATTCTAATCAGGTGCAGTCTATTGTCGCGTCAGGGTTGTTGTCTATTAACGCTCTCTATGATTGCTACCCGAATTTGAATGCACCACACCTCGCCCGTATTGCTCCCTCACGGATTTCCAGCGGCGTCGGCTGACGGGTATACGCAATTCATTTGACATGATGCAGGATGCTGTGGTTGCAGTGCCTAAAATGCGCCGCACGTGGGAGTGTGCAACCCAGTGGGAACGATGCACTTGCATACCGTGGTCGCCAAGGTCAGAGACCACATCACGCAGATTGCCGGGGACTGTGCTGCGCCCCGCCATAGTCCACACGTTTAGGTAGTGAAGGTCACTTGCATACCGCGATGACATCTGTGCCTATCACACCAGGCAGGCTCAATAGAAATTTTTGTTGTCGTGTGTCCTCGCGCTGCGGCGATCGTGCGCCCGAGGTGCCGGGTACCACCGCTTGCAACGCAGCAGGTAAGCTGGAGGAATTCGGCGACGCCTCGGTAGCCGGTTTAGTCAATGAACCTGAATCTGCGCCATGAATCACCGTATCATCCATATTCACGCCGCCGATGGGGCGTGGTAGCAATACCGGGAGGTTGATAATTATCCAGGCGATCATGAACCAGGGAGCAAGCTCGATAATTTCTGCGATCAGGAGAGCAGGCAAGGCTCGGGGAGGGTCAGGATCCAGATCTATCAGGTAGGGATCGAAGAGCGCGTCGAGAGCCAGATAGCCGGGTGCGGCGATCAGGATAGCTGCGCAACCTGTAAGCAGCACAGCGGGCAGGGTGCCGGTTGGTAGTCGCTCACCGCGTGCCAGCCAACGTCCTGCCAGCCACAGAGCCCCGAGTCCCAGGCCTGTGTGCATTGACCAAAAAAGTAAACGACCGAGCGGTCCGAGCCCGTTGCTGGCCTCAGGTTTAGTAACAGTAAACAACGCGACCAGCAGTGCCCCGATAATAGCGATTAACTTGCCGATTGGCACCAGGTCAAGAATGGTTCCGTCTGCGCGCATTGCTCTCCTGCCGGTACTGTCGATCATCGGATGTTACTCGTTCGTGAAAGCGTTGTTGAATCTTACGGTCTGACGGCACGCCCATTAAGCCTTTTATGCACCTGCGGTCACTTCCCCGCATTAACGGCTGTGCCTTTGGCGCATTCGCGGCTACTCTCGCTTGACCAGGTCCAGCCGCTGCACCAATGGTTACACCAGTGGTGACCGGTGCGATTGCTCTCCGGGCAATGCACTAACGGGCTCCTTAAAAACGATGATAAGGCCAGTGGCAACCACTGATGCAGAAAAGCAACCGTCGGTACATTTGCGCTGGACGAACCTGCCTCACGAGTCGAATGTAGTACCACACCTGCAATGGAAACAACGGAAGTGCGAAACCCGAAAATCAATTCGATTCGTATATTTAACTGGCTGAAACCGGTTTTCACCCGGCACTGTCCGGGACGTTCCAGGATTGCGGTTCTACAAGCCGCCAGGTCGTTTCCTGTGTCTTTAGAGACCGACGCTACTGCACTTTAATTATTCCAATCCCCGTTTACATGGAGAACTAATATGAAATATGCAATTCATACTCGCGCTGTTCGCGCTGCCGTTATGGCCGGCTGCCTGATTGGCGCATCGCAAACCACCCATGCCGCCGATGCCGGCTGGTCGATTGTTCCCTACGTCGGCGTAAGCGTGCTGGGTGATCAGTCACCCGGTATTGCAGCCGACGGCATAGCGCCGGGGCAACTCGATGTATCCGTAGACACGGGATTCACGAGCGGCTTGAGCTTCAGGTACGACTACAGCGATTCTCGCTGGACATCAGAAGTTGGATGGGAATTCCGCGCCAACGATACACAGTTCAACGATGCAAGCGGATCAGAACTACCCTCAGGTAATTATGCAAGCAATATTTTCTATCTCAACGGGCGTTACGCGCTGACGGAAGGTGCGGCACTGACCCCGTGGATTGGTGGCGGTTTAAGTGTGGTGCAGGAAGTCGATATTGATAGCGAAAGTTCGGCCGGTGAGCGTTCTTTTTCAGATTCCGGTGCGGTCGGAATTCAACTGCTGGCGGGTCTTGACTACAACCTCTCTGATCGTTTCTACCTGACCGGTGAATTGCGTTTTACGAGTTTTACCGGGCTTGACCTAAGCGAGGAGGCGGGTGGTGATGGTCGTGTCACGAATATTGATTATCAGCCGGTCACACTGGGTGTTGGAATCGGTTTCCGGTTTTAGCCCACGGTGTCCTTCGCGGATGTCGGAGCTCTGCGTTGATTGCGTCTATTCAGCGAAACAAGTCCAACATGGAAATTCCCATGCGGTTTTCAATAGAAAACTCTTCGGTCAATGTGTGCTGCAATCTCATCAGTTACCCGTAATACTATAAGAGATAATAGCGAGTCTCAAAAGCAAAGAAAATTGCATCGTTTCCAAATCCGCCAGCGGTGAAGCTGTTGTATAAAAATGGTGTGTGATTCAGAAACTGGCGACGGTTGTATTCTACTTTTGCGCTGAATGACAGGCGCGATGTTGTTTGATGGATTAGCTCGGTAGAAAATACCCGATTGCTGTCGTAGCTTGTATTGCCACTCTCATTAATTCGCTGATCTATAGCGGAGCGAAAATACTGTTGAAAGTAAGCGTTAACATTAAGTAGCCAGAGGTTTCGTCTGATTGAAAACCCTCCTCCCGCTTTGAACATTGTGGCACTGTATGTAATGTCTTTTGTCGGTGATATACCAAGATCTTGCTCAAGGGAGTTGTCATCCGGGTATTGTCGGCTGAACGAAAATACATCCCCGCAAGGTATTGCCTGGGTTATCTGGCCACCGTTGTTGCCAAAATTGAAGTCATATTTGCAATTGCCATTGGTGGCAGTGCCGTACACACCGCTGTGTCGGGTACGCAGGTGTCCAATTGACGAGTAGATCCGCCAGTTGCTGGTCGAGGTCAGTTCTGTTTGGTGATTGAACCCGGCTTGTACCGTCAGGTCGCCTGGCCTGTTTACAGTAAGGCCCGTGATTACGTTGTCTCCCGCGTTGGTGTAGGAGTTTTTGTTGATCGCGTCTGCGTAATTAGAAGCCACTCTGAATTCGAGAGTAGTAGTGTTTTGCGGCGTTGAGTTTTCCAGCGTTTGCCGTGCCAGCAGCGAGAAGCCGGTGGTGTTGAAACGATCCCTCAGTGATACAAACTCAAATTGAGAAAGCTCTGTCTCTAGTGTTAACCGTTTAGTTGTCTTCCATTCAATCGCGACGCGCCTGCCACTATATCTCGAAAATTCCCTCGCGGTCGCAAAGCCGCCGTCGGGCAGGTTGGGAGAGTACGTGGCGGTGTCGCCAACCGTTTCGGTAGTGAAACTTAACTGTACTTCAGCGGCGGCCTGGGGAAAATACAGCAGGCTCGCCCATATCCACATCAAGGTTATCCGAGTGATAAGCTGCATTGATGTGATGAAACAGTCGGCGAAACTGATCTGGCAACGGACTTCTTGTCAATACGTTCTTGAAATGTAGCCGCGAATGCCATGACCGCTAATGGAAGCGACACTGTTTGTCACGGTGTAATCATCCGCGGGCACCAGGTTGCCTGACTTATTTAGCGTAAATCGAATACCACTAATAACCAGAGTTGTTTGAAAATGACCGACAGTATCAAACAGGGGAGGGTGACCGTTGTTATGTAGTCTCCGATTAACATCATACATACTAATACTGAATATACCGTCTTCGCTGGTGGCAAACTGATCTTGGTCGGTGAGCGTGGTAACGTTAGTTACTACACCCTGTGCATCAATGCCTGTTGCGTGCAATAACGAATCCTGTGGTACAACAATTTCAACACTTTGAGAGTCATCCTCGGTCATTGAGAGCTTCGCGCCAGCAAGCGTAACTGACAGCTGTCTGTCGTCGGTAGTCGACTTAAATTCAATACCTGCATCGACAGTCGTATTTGTCAGTGATTCATTTATAGTAAATGCAGATGTTGAGATTTCCAGACGTTCATTCCAGTAATCTGTGAACGTAACTCGATGTTCTCCAAAGTATCGAATGGGGTCTTCGAATTCTTCCAGTGAAAATTGTCCCAGTGCAGTGCCGCCAGGGTAGTATCGAATCAGTGGTGCATCGTGATCAATAGAAAAAGCCGTAGCTGCCACTTGAGATGTTTCAGTCACAACTGTCGCGATCTCTTCTGGTGATTTCGACTGTTTGATTTCCGCGTTGGTATCAACCAGTTCCGCTACCGTTTCCGCTTCTGATGTAGATGTGAGTGCAAGTTCGGGCGATGAAACCAGAAGCTGCTGGTTGAGCAAGCTTACAACGGTATTGACGTCATCGTTCAGGTCGATCGGGTTCCCTGTTGAGAGAATAGTGGCCAGTTCATCTGTTACCAAAGCGTATTCGTCTATAGTGCTGGAGAACTGAATAATCAAGGTGTTTAGTTGCGCATTCGCTCTTAGCAGTTCAAGGTTGTCGAGCGGATTCATTGCCAGGTCCAGATCGGCTAGATCAAACGCACTGATTAAGAGTTCAGATGCCTGCTGATAGCCTGCCTCAGTGAATATTCCATTCTGCGTTGCCATTTTCACTGCAACGGTTGTTAGCGGTGTAACAAAGGGAGAACTTCCCGAGCCCTGTAGTTCTCCGATGAATGGTGTGCCTCCTGACAAAGCAAGATCATTAAAGCCAACATCACTACCGCCACGTATAGTAACAAGCGAGGTGTCTTCGAAACACTGAAACCTTCCGGCTCTGCCGGTAACACCATTGGGAATGTCATCACATAGTACGTCGGCGTTGACAATATATCCGTCAATAGCCTGGTGTGAGGACTGTACTTTCTGTTTTATTTGTGCGGGGGACTGATTGCAGCTCGCCAAAAACACAGTACATGCGGCTATTGTTGTCAGTGTGAGTAGTTGATTTAACTTCATGTCGGACAGCTCTTTTTACTGCTGGTTAACAGTCTTATCTGCACGGCTTTGCATTTATTTAATTTTTTACACCTGTAGTTTGAACTGGTTGTCCACCCAACTTGTCCGGTAGAGTTCCCGTTGCGACGCCAGGCTCTTGAAAACCCTGTGTGATAAAACCGGGGACTTGTTCAGATAACAAGACCGAGCCTGCTCCATCTGGAGCAGGCCGCCGGATCGGTCAGTTTCAGCTGTCGGCTACAAGCTGATCATACTCCTGAGCAAACTTCTCGAAATCATAGCCACTTCCATTCAGGATCGTGCTCATCAGTCTGATATAGCCGGCCATGGCGATCGCTTCTTTTATTTCAGCCGGTGTAGCGCCCATTTTCTTTAAGGCAACCTGATGAGTGTAAACGCAGTACTGACACGGAATTTGAGCCGCCACAGCGATACCAATAAGAGCTTTGGTCTTTTTGTCCAGTTCGTTATCAGACTGAATTGCTTTGTAGCCCTCAAGTATTACCCCCATTTCCGTTTGGGGCATTGTGTCTTTAAAAAACGCCGGTGGACCGGCAAACGCATTTCCAGCTGAAACGAATGAAGCAATAACGAACAATGTACCCAGTATCTTTTTCATGATCAGTTTCCTTTTGAAGTTGAATTTAATTTCGTGCTATCCCTGCTGCACGATTAAAAGTATCGGCCCGGCCTGTATCTGGTTTGTGTCAAGGGTTCTGGTTTATTGTTTCAAATGTTACCAGGAGGCGGTGGTACCGATTCAGGCAGCAGCAATGTCAGACTCCGCGGCCCGGGTTCAATAGCGGTCCTGTCGTCATTGGCAGGTTGGCGCGCAAAAAAAATAGAGAGGGACAAGTCTAAATAAGACTGCTTATCGATGAACCCTTGACTTTGTCTTCGAATTTTTCAACTGCCGTAACCAGACGAAAAGCCGGCTTTCGTTGGTCGGTGGCGGCCCCTTGCTTCGCAGGCTTGTAGAGATTTTGTTGCAATATATCTCCAATTATGTGGAAATGGGCGGGTAGGAAAACGCAGGAAATCTGGCTCCCGGTGGCAAAGCTTCTCGAAATTCAAAATCTGAATACCCACTTCTTCACGTCCTCGGGTGTTGTCAGAGCGGTGAACGGCATTACCTACGATGTTGACGAAGGCGAAACTGTCGCGGTGGTTGGCGAATCAGGCTGCGGAAAATCGGTCAGTGCTCTGTCAATTTTGCGATTAATTCCGGACCCGCCAGGTCGCATAGTGGATGGCCACATCAAATTCAAGGGTACCGATCTGGCCAGCCTGGATGAAGAGCAGATGCGCAAGGTGCGCGGGCG
>CAYPCS010000134.1:0-12351 GCA_964409275.1 uncultured Granulosicoccaceae bacterium | reverse complement strand
TGAAGTGTCTGTCCTAATACGGTTCGCTGCTAAACGGTTCCGACCAAACAAAAAGCTATGCTCTTTATTCGCGCATGCTGGAGGCGTTAGGATAAAAAAGGCAATACAGTAAATTTCGGATGTGTATGAGTTCAGACAAAAAAAAGGAACTACGAAAAGATCTTGTTAATCTCTATGCACAAGGTAAGCATTTTGACTACGGCTCCCTCGTGTACGAGTATAAAGGGGCCTCTAAAGATCAGAATGCAGCTATTACTGCATTGGGAAAAAAATACTCGCGAGACATGGAGATATTCTCGTTAGGTTTCAACTACGGATATTCCAGCTTTCTCGATTGCTTAATCGGGAAAAAAGAATGTTATCGAGAGCCCCGAAAGGGCGCGGAATTTCCAACTCAGGTATGTATTTTTATATTGTTCTGCCATTACAAGAATATCTTTGTTATTGGCGAGCATACATACTTTGATGAAAACGGATTCATCTTACCGGCCTTTAACGCAGTGGATCAGTTTACAACAAATCGTAGCTCAGCCATAGCAACAGCTATTCATAAAATACTGGAGGATGGGGTATACCAACGTGTATATTCTGCTGAACTTGACGAAGTGATGCCTGATAGTATTAAAACAGAGAGCAATTTGGCGGGTGAACACCCGGTTATATTTGATGGTTACTTCAATTGGACAGACTGAATAATCGTTGTTATCGAACACTTGAGCGTTAGATGCTTTTGTGGTGATCAGTTAAAATCGGAATGGCTGATCAGCGTGGCCGGAATACGCACCAGGATTGTCACCATCCTCACGTCCGTGTGAGGTATGGATTCACAATCAGACTAAAGCACAACTCTGAACGTGCCAAACTGTTGGACCACGCCACCGGAAGTAATTGTAAATGTGCCGTCACGTGCGGTCGTCCAGATCGTTGAAAAAACACCTGTAACATTGCGTTCATCGGTGAAGTCGATAAATGCCAGGTTTGGATCGTTATCGTCGATGCGATAGGTGTAGTTCCCGAAACTAGCGCCAGTGTTGACACCGTCGCCGCTTGCAGTGTAGGTGTCCATCTCAAACTCGAATCTCGCGGTGCCACTGGCAGGGTAATCAGGCGGAGTGCCACCCTCGACTTCCAGGGCAAAATTAAAGTTAGTAATCCTGACAGGAGCAAAGAGGACCATGAATTCATCGTCAGCGTCGTCGTCATCTACGTCGTCACTGACGTCTAAAACCTCGTCAAATTCGTCTGATATTTCGTTCACACTGCTACTGCTCGAACAGGCTGTCAGGAAGGCGATCGAGGCAGCAACTACAATTTTATAAGGTATTTTCATGTGAATTCTATGATTTTGAGGGGTGCCCAGCCTATCACTATCGGTCGTCGTTTTCGAAGAGCACGATCACGTTTCAGACGGGGTAAAAAAGAAACGAGATTATAAATAGATTCACGATAAATTTTTTCTTGCGATAACCGCATATGAACGGCCTGGTTGGACCTGTTTTCCGCCAAACAGGTCAAGATACACAGTCAGAATTTCGATTTGGTCTTTTTTCACGCACACCAGTACACGTCACGCAGCCGGCCTCGCTATACCGCCGTAGTGTTCTAGTAGCTCTAAAATTCGTGCTGCAGGAAAAAGTTAACCAAACAGCAGCTAGCAATTTCCATGGCTTGATCTTCTCTGCAGCCCAAACTCATGACACAGCATTTACAGTGAATGGGCGGATCCAATGATGCCTGTAAACTTTAAACCGGCCTTCAAAGCGGGTACACAAATCTACCCGGTGATCCGGTGAAATATCGAGCCGCTGGATGATAAGCGGGGAGTCGGCGGCAATAGAACTGCGCTTGTCTTTCCGTAATAGTCGCTCTGCCCAAACTACGAGTTGAATGTATTCAGGTAAATCAAACAAAATACCCCTGGACCTCAGGGAATCGGCTGCCGATGGTTGCTCGCAAACAGAAAAGACAGGCCGGCTGAAGATCGTCTTCGTTGTCTTCAGGTAGGTTCACCGTTGGTTATTCGGACCCTGTTTTCCAGGCCCTGTTTTCCAGGGGTCGATTCGCATCAGCCAAGGGCTTCACTCACAGAAACCGGCAGGCTATAGCCATGTTCTTTACAAAAAGAACGATATTTCTGTGTGTTCATGGAGGTGTACTGCTGGCGAGGACGAGGATCTTTTTTAAGATAATCGATTAATGAAGTCTCGACTATGTTCTTTGGCGAGAGATTTAAGCATCCGGCAACACAGTGGCCCAGTTCACAGGGGCTCATGGACTCCGGGCCCATCACATGAAAAATCTCACTTTCCGGCCGTCTTTCGATCATCCTGAAAAGGGCAGCTGCTACATCGTCGGCCAGTGTTGGTGTGATGATTTGATCACCAAACAGGTACAGCGGCTCCCCTGCTCTGAGTTTGCAGGCTATGTTAGCCACTAGATCAGGGCGAACTCCCTCTTCTCTCAGAAACGGAAAAGCAATTCGAATTATCGTCCAGGCCTCTGCGTTATCAACGACCAGCTGCTCAGCCAACAATTTGGTCTCGCCGTACCACTCGATTGGGGCTGGAAGATCATCTTCCGATATGGCTCGATTCTGTTTTCCATCGAAAACAAAATCGGTGGATACGTGTATCAGATGCGCCTGCAGTTGACGGGCAAGGTTCACAACATTGGCAGTTCCGGTAACGTTTAGCTGATAACAAAGGCCTGACTCGTCGCCTTGTTGAGCGTGGGCCGCCGAAACATCCGTGAAGGCTGCCAGGTGAACTATCGCATCCACAGATCGCTCAGCGATTACCGTTGAGAACGTCGATGGATCAAGTAAATCGAAACCATCATCGAGATCTCCCGATATCAAATCGCAAACCTCACCAAACTGTTCGAAAAATCGCGTGCCGATAAGTCCTCGCGATCCCGTTACCAGCACACATTTTTTCATTTCGACTCAACCCGGAGAGTGGAAATCTGATAATAACAATTTTGTCGGCAGAACAGGATTGCCCGCTGACAATGCCAGCGGTGTCGGGTTAGCTGTTGGCAGACGAAGGGTTAAACCATTTCGAAGCAGCCCTGCAGGTCAATCTGAGTAGCCATGCGGCAGAACAATGGAGAACGCGAATCTGTGAAGGTGGTATAGAGGCAATCACGAAGAATCACCCCGGAGGATCTAATCGTCGCGAGCGATATTTATCAGGCACAGAGCTAACAGCACCGTTGCGACTACACCAGACGCACCTGCAACAGGCGGTGGCAAAAGAGAGTCACGTCCAAAGACGACCATAATCGAATTAGCGAGTATGGTCACAACACCAGCCACCGCGGTCAATCCCCCCAGTGTTTTGGACCCTGCATTCATTTTGGCCATTCCGAAAACCAGCGCGGCGAGGCCCAACAGAATCTTTGCCGCATTATAAATCATAAAGGACAATGCAACGACTGCCCCGATCAGTGGCGCCATCGCCTCGACTTGCTGGGCAGCACCGCCAAATGGCCCAAACAGTTTGAGGCCCATACTAACCTGCACCACATTAAGTACTGCACTGAACGCAATGGCGGACCATCCAAGGTGATAATTCCTGGTTTGCACCAACGCCGCCCCGGCAACTGCAGCAAGAATTGTGAAAAGAACACCTTCCAACCCCCAGAGAAGCGGGCGTGGACCGGCAATTTCCATGGTGAAGAGAGCGGTATACACTGCCTGAGTGGCCACTAGCGCGAGCAGTAAATACGTGACGATCTGGACGTTGCGCTTAAGAGTAAATTCCATGCTTGTTTCCGGTGATTTGAGTGTGTCTGGTTGCTCTTCGTCACACGGTGTTAGTGCTTCGAGATGAAGTCTTGGTCCATTTGCAGAGTGTTTAGTTCTACCAGAGAAACCAATAAAGTTCGATCGTAATTCAATCAGTAGATCTGTTAGAGCCACGTCGCAGGCGCCACCGCCATTGGCCGCATGCTCTACACCACTACGATGATACGGCTAGTCTGTGGTTAACTGTCTTCTGTAGTCCGTCCCCTGCCCTCCGATCACATCTGCTGCGGAAAAGCCTGCTCAGGCTTATAGGTTTTAAAACTCTCAAGGTATTGTGCATTGCACTGGCGTTGCATTTCCGTGTCAGGAAGCACGGCAGTAACGCAGGAGTAGTTGTGCCGATACGATCTGGTTTGTTCGTTCTCTTCCATAACAATCGCTACCATGCCTGCTACCACTCCTTTTTGCTGTTCCACCAGTTGCACGGCACCGTGCATGGTGCCGCCGGTTTCTACCCACTGGTCTACCAGCAACACTCTGGTACCAGCAGCAAAAGCTGGAAGTCGCATTTCCATATCCTGCTTTCTACCCGAGTAGTTGGTAAAAGCTGCATTGTCAGTTTCTACACAAAGTTTCCCGGCCTTTCTTATGGGTAGAAAGCCTTTGCCAATCCTTGTTGCTATGCCCGCTCCAAGTACAAACCCCATCGCATCGAGTCCAGCCACTACATCTATAGATTGCGGCTTGAGTTCGGCACACAGGTCGTCAAGCAAATCGTGAAAGGCGGCGCCATTGATATAGATTGAGGTGGGGTCGAGCCAGGCAAATTTGTCGCCTTTGGTGTTAGGCGCCATTAAATGAAAATACCAGCGGTTCTCTCTTGGGCCTTTGTCTTCAGGCCGTCTGTTTTGATTCACCGAATTATCTGTCACCAGTCTGGCCTCCGATATTTTCCATTAGCAACGCCAGTTTGACCGGATCGATGTTATAGAAATCGTCTTTGAAATTAATACCGGTGGCTACCAGCACCGCGTCTACCATCGGAATATACTGCTTCACGTTCTCCGGTGTAATTCCGGAGGCTACTGCCAGCGGGCTGTCGCCGCAAGCGCGACGAAACGTGTTTATTTTTTCAAGATCAGCCGAATGCCCGGTGGCAACACCGGACGTCGTCACTACATCCATATGGTCCGCGGCAATGCTCGCGCTCGTGCCATAGTTGTCGGGATGGACCTCGCGCTGCTTCTTGAATGCGGTACCGCCAAAGTACATACCGCCCCAGCCGCACTCAGACCGGATTTCGTTTATTTCTTCTGCCTCCGATTGAATGTTTGCTGCGCTGCTTTCATCAATACGCGCATCATCTGCCCAGTAAGCATCCACCCTGACCTGCTCCGCTTCCAGTTGCGCCAGCTCCGGAAATGCCTCCTTGCCGGTCACCGCAAGAAAATTCACCCCGATCCAGTATTCCGCAAAGCATTCCCTGGCATGCCTGATAATTGGTAAAAAACGCTCGCGCGGGAAATCGTGGTTGATCAAAAACACGCCGGGGCAACCACCCTGCTGCGCTCGCTCGATATTGCGAACGGCCTGCGCGTTGTCCAGCACATGGATTACCGGAAGAACCACCAATCCGTTCGTATTGAATATTTTTCCAAACTGTTTTCTGTTCACGATCCCACCTGTATTTTCCCCAGTTTAAGATGGATTTCCGGTTTTGGAAAACTTATAGTGAAAAGACGCTTTGCGCTGTTTGTATCCACGTGAATTCACAACCGGGAAACTTGCTACTCATGCAAAAGAAAGAAACAGGTCCACTATCACCGGGACGCCGCAAACTGCTGAAATACGGTGGTGCGACTATTCTCGGTGCACCCTACATAAGCCGCGCCTGGGCGAATGTAACCGAAATCAACATGCTGGCCTGGTACGGCCATGGCGAACCGGACATCGTTGCCGAGTACGAGGAAAAAAACAACGTCAAATTCAAGCCCAAGTACTACGCTGGCGGTGACAATATGCTCGCGCTCATTGCACAGTCTCCACCGGGCACCTATGACCTGATCCTGTCTGACGCCGAGTTTGTCCAACAACTCAACGCGGCAGGCTACATCGAGGAGATGAACGCCGCTGACTACCCGTTTGACGATATGCTGCACGAAGACTTTACACAGTTTCCCGGTCACTGGAGTGACGGCAAACTGTTTTCCATGATTCTTCGCGGCGGCCATCTCGGCGTCTCATATAACAAAACTGCCGTCACCGAAGAAGAAGCCATGAGCTACCAAAGCTTCTGGAAACCGGAACTCAAAGGCAAAGTTGGCCACTTTGACTGGCACCTGCCCAACCTCGGCATGATGAGCCTGTACAACGGTAATGGCGCATCCCTGTGGGATCTCGACAAAGACCAGTGGGGCAAAGTGCAGGAAACCACCACCAGCCTGCGCCCCCAAGTCGGCGGTTTTTTTGACTACGGCGGTACCTTCAATTCACTGAAAAACGGCGAGATGCTGGCCATGTGCGGCATTGGTGACTGGATCACCGGCGTACTGGAAAAAGACGGCGCGCCGGTGGCCTCGGTTATTCCCAAAGAGGGCGGCATCCAGTTCACCGAGAGCTACAGCATCGGCAGGGGCTCTGAAAAAGCCGACGAAGTGAAGAAGTTTATCCAGTACATGATGTCACCTGAAGGCCAGGTAAAGTCTGCACAAATGGCGGCCTACCCGGGCTTTTGTGTGACCAAAGCCGGTCGCGCCAAACTAATCGAAACCGATCGCAAAGAGGCGGAACGTTCGCACCAGATTGAAGGCATGGCCAATGAGCCCATCGCACTCATTAACGAAGGGCGAATTCACTACCGCGACATTCCACAGCAACAAACCCTCGAAGACTGGAACGACTACTGGTCTGAATATAAAAATGCCTGATTGAACCCTCGCCGGACAAGGACGTCCGCAACCTGCCGGGTACCTAATCCTGTTGAGCAAAAACAGCCCATCGCGCCGCCAGTGGTTTAACGGCTTTGCCACTACATGGCGCCTGCCCATTATTATATGGCAGTCGCTATTTTTTCTGGGGCCACTGCTCTTCATGGTGGCAATGTCCTTCTTTTTGGTCAAGAACTACCGAATGGAGGAGGCGTTTGAATTCGTCAACTGGCAAAAGATGTTCAGCCGTGGCTATTTTTGGGACAGCTACTTCTTCACTCTGACACTCGCCACTATAGCGACAACCGTCACCAGCCTGCTGGCGTTTCCAGCTGCGTTTGCGCTGGCGTTCAAAGTATCACCTGTGGTGCGGCGATGGGCGCTGTTCCTGCTGATCATCCCGTTTTTTACAAGCTACCTCGTACGGATATTTTCCTGGTACGTGATTCTGGCCGAGAGCGGTGTCGTTAACTCTTTACTATCGCACATCGGTCTTGGCCCCTATACCATGCTCAATACTCCGTTCGGTACGCTGGTGGGCTACATGACACTCACCCTGCCACTGGTGCTGGTGCTGCAAACGTTTGCCTTGTCCAATATTGATCGCAACCTGGTGCAGGCAGCGCACAACCTGGGTTGCTCTCCCTGGCGCGCGGTATACGCGGTGATTATTCCGTTGGCTAAAACCGGGCTGGTAGTAGCGGCACTCTTCTGTTTTATTCTCTCGTTTGGCGATTTTGTCAGCCCCTATTATCTGGGTGGTTCGAAGCCGCCGACGCTGCCTATTCTGATTATCGACACGACCAAATCCGGTCAGCAGTGGCCCAGGGCTGCAGTGGTTGCAGTCGTAATGATGATCACCCTGATAAGCATTGCCTTTGCTTCACTGGCGTTCGCCTACCGAAATCGGGTGAGCCGATGAACACAGGGTTTCTTGTCACTGGTCTGTTACGTGGCTACACACTGTTGATGTTTGTATTTGTATTCGCACCTATCTTGTTTAGCGTGGTGTTTTCTTTTAACTCGGCGCGCTTCCCCACCATACCACTCGAATCATTCACCTTGCACTGGTACGAAACCATCTGGCAAGACCCGGATGTATGGACCGCTGTTCGCAACAGCGTTGTGGTTTCGCTGTGTGCATCGGTCATAGCCACCGTGCTCGGCTTTTGCACGGCCTACACTGACTATCGCTACAATTTTCGATTTAAAAGTGCCTATATGGCGCTTGTGTTATTACCACCCACTATCCCTTTGATCATTATGGCGCTGGCCATGCTCGCCTGGTTTTCAAAGATTGGTGCATCCGGCCAGCTCTGGTCGATCATCATCGCACATAGCGTGTTAACCGCTCCGTTTGCCATGGCGATATGCCGCCTGCGACTCAACCAGATGGATTCTGATCTGGAGGCTGCGGCATGGAATCTGGGCGCCAGTGAGTGGCGAGCCATGCGAGAGGTTATTGTTCCGTTTAGCAAACCGGCAATCATATCGTCGCTCTTTTTAACTGCTGCGGTTTCATTCGATGAATTCGCTATCGCCTGGTTTGTGTCCGGCCTGAACAAAACCGTGCCAGTACTTATCCTTGAAATTGTCCAGGGCAACATCGATCCACAGGTAAACGCCATTGGCACGTTTGTGTTTCTGGTATCGATGACTTTGGTCATCATCGCCCAGGTATTTTTCACCCTCCGCCACAGCAGGGCTTTCGCATGAACCAGCCGCTGGTAAGCTTTGACGGGGTAACAAAACGCTTCGGTGATTTTGAGGCCGTAAGCGGCATGGATATTCGAATCGATGCTGGTGAGTTTATTGCCATCATGGGGCCTTCCGGATGCGGCAAGACCACTACGCTGCGGATGCTTGCAGGTCTTGAGTCACCAACCGAGGGCACTATTCATATTGACGGTCGCCTGATGAACGAGGTAAAGCCCCACCAGCGCGACACACCACTGGTGTGGCAATCACTGGCGTTGTTTCCATTTCTGAATGTGCGTGAAAACGTAGAATTTGGCCTCAAGATGCGCAACCAGAACGCCAGTGTGCGACGAGCGAAAGCCATGGACTGGCTTGAGCGTCTAGGGGTTGCAGAATTTTCCGAACGCAACGTCGACACCCTCTCCGGTGGGCAACGCCAACGCGTAGCGCTGGCGCGATCACTGGTCACAGAGCCACAACTGTTACTGCTCGATGAACCCTTGTCCGCGCTGGACGCACATCTGGTTATACGCATGCAATCGGTGCTAACCAGACTGCAGAAAGACCTGGGCATCACCTTTGTGTACGTTACGCATTCCCAATCCGAAGCCTTTGCCATGGCCGACAGAGTGGTGATTATGTCTGATGGCAAGATTGCACAAACGGCCGTACCACGCGACATCTACCGCGAGCCTGCCAACCGTTTCGTCGCAGAATTCGTCGGACGCAACAACATCGTTAGCGGTTCGGTATCAGGTATAACCAACGAGCGCGTCACTGTCGACTCACCGGTCGGCCAGTTTGCACTGGTCACCGATAGCGACAACGTACCATCGCACAATGACCACGTAACGTTTGTAATCGCCGCCGATCTGGTTGAAATTTCACGCGTACAAACTAACGCTGAAAATCAGGTGGTATGTACACTGATCTCTGAAGAATTTATTGGTTCGGTAGTTACCCTGTTTCTGGAAACTGCCGATGGCACCGAGTTTAAGGTACAGCTGCAAGAGCGCGAACTGGTTACACTTAATCACACCAGCGGCGGCAGGTTCTATTTAAGCTGGCAGAGTGACAACGCACATTTATTGCCACAACAGTAAATTTAGTAGCGACGTATCCAGGGATTGGCGTTCAGTTTAAATGAAGGCTTTCAGAAATTTCGCCGCAGTTCGCGGTATGCAGCGTTTAGATGGCGCGTTTCAGCTTATGATGCAGGCTAGCAGCTTACCCCGATAGACCCACTCAGCTCACATAAACAGATCCGTTTAGACACGGACTCATACCCATCCTCTGTCTGATCAACCACATTAGCGTGTGAATGTTTAATTAAACGTTGAGACCATTATTGCTCATTATCTCAATGACTACCGTCAGCGATCGAAAAGCCGCTATACGTTGACAGCCTTCAGAAATACAAATTAGATTTTGGTTACTGTAACATTGACTTCGCCAATGTTAAGGTTTCCATTGGTCCAACCGCCGGTGAGCAAGGAAAATTCGAAAAGAGATTTGTCATTTCAAATTTGTGGTGTTGCAATGATACTAATTACTTTTTCGTGAAAGCAATGGCTACTACTGCACTTAAAAGTTGTAACAAAAATAAACACACACTGTTAACTAAGATTAACGATATATCCCGCAGCCAGCCAGGCTCGGTTGCACTACTGACACCTGGTTTTGAACCACTTTCTTACCACCAGCTCTACAACCAAATACTCTATCTAGGCGGTGCGCTGCGCGGGCTTGGCATAGGCCGAACCGATCGCGTTGCGGTTTTGCTACCTAATGGCCCACATATGGCGGCAGCGTTTCTCGGAGTATCGGCGTTTGCGTGTTGTGTTCCACTCGATCCCGCACAGCCGGTTGCAGAACTGGAAGTTTTGCTAAACGAGACAGGCGCTGCAGCATTATTGATGGATAGCGGTGATCAAGACGCATCTTCAGTAAGTGCAATAGCGGAAAAGCTCGATCTACCGGTAGTCAACCTTGCGATATCTGCGGGCATACCGGAGCTGAAGCTAGCTGACCCTGGTGCTGAACCGGCAATGCCTGATGACGTTGGCAGTGAAGATGATCCAGCGCTGTTACTGCACACCTCTGGCACCACCGCACGACCAAAACCAATAGTGCTTTCACACCGAAATTTGCTGTGCTCGGCTCAACAAATTGCCTCATCGCTGGCATTGTCACCGAGCGACCGCTGCATCAATGTAATGCCGCTGTTTCACATCCATGGTCTGGCAGGTGCTCTGTTGGCATCGCTACACAGTGGTGGCTCTGTGGTTTGCACTACGGGATTTCACCCGGTGCACTTTGCCAGGTTGCTGCGTGAAACCGGACCCACCTGGTATACCGCTGTACCGACGATACATCGGCAGGTGCTGGCTCTTGTCGAACAGGAACCAGATCTCGCATCAAATGCAGGTCTGCGGTTTATTCGATCATCGTCATCACCACTGCCACAACCATTGCTGGCGGCGCTCGAGACTGCCTTTGAGATCCCGGTGATTGAAGCATACGGTATGACAGAAGCCGCGCACCAAATCGCAAGCAATCCACTTCCTCCGCTAGCGTCTAAACCAGGCTCGGTTGGACAACCCACTGGAACGCAAGTCGTTGTCCTTGACGAACACGGTGAGCACTTGCCAGTTAATCAAATCGGTGAGATTGCTATTTCAGGCGCAAACATCAGTGACGGCGAGTTAAGTGCTGAATACAAACCCCGAGGTTATAGAGATGGCTGGTTTTTCACCGGCGATCGTGGCTGGATCGACTCAGATGGCTATATCTTCCTGACCGACCGCAGCAAAGATATCGTCAAACGCGGCGGCACAAACATCTCTCCACTCGAAGTCGATGCAGCGCTGGATGCACACCCCGATGTGGTCGAGGCCGCTTCGTTCGCAGCACCGCATCCCACTCTGGGCGAAGACCTGCACGCGGCCGTTGTGTTGCGCACTGGCGCTTCCACCAGTGAAAAAGAGTTGCGCTATTTTCTGGGCGGGCAACTACCGCTGGCACACATACCGAGCCAGATTCTGCCAGTCACCGAAATTCCAAAGGGATCGACGGGCAAGTTACAACGCCGGATTCTCTACGACGCCTTCGCCGACAGGCCGGGCAAATCCGATGACAAGACCAGACGCTCCCCTTCCGGTGACCTGGAGCTGCAAGTCGCTGCGGTGTTCAAACAGGTATTGGAAACAAGTTCGATCAGCGCCGAAGATAATTTTTTTTCAATCGGCGGCGACTCGCTAACCGCTACGCGCGTACTCGCACAGTTGTCATCAGAATACGGAATTGAGTTGGCGGCAGTGAGTTTGTTTTTTAATCCAACTATTGCTGATCTCAGCGTCGAGATCACTCGACAAATGAGCGAGGATGAAAACTCGCTGGAAGAGCTGCTAAACGAAATTGAAGCGTTATCTGATGACGAGGCACAACGCTTGTTAAACGAATCACCTGCACCGCTACAATGAGCAGCGATCTGAAACTCGAAGAGCGCATCGCCAGTCTCACTCCGGCACAGCGCCTTCTGCTGGATCAGCGTCGCAACGCTTCACGCGTTTACGGCTATCAACAAGTCGCCCGCGGATTGAGAAGCTGCGGAATTACGCACCTTTACTGCGTAAGCGCCGTGCCTAGCGACAACTTACCTCCAGCTTGTGCTGCCGAACAAATCCGACCGATTGGCGTTTATAACCAGTCCGCTGCCGTATCTATGGCGCTGGCGCAAAATTACCAGGCTGGAAAACTGGTTGCTGCGGTGATGGTGTCTACCGGACCGGCGGTCAGCAACGCGATGACAGGCCTGTTGGTAGCCAGTGACAACGGCTGGCCAGTGTTGGTTGTTGGAAGTAATCAGGATTCGTTCCAGCGACTCGACGTCGCACAGCTCACTGGTTCGGTATCCAAACGCACTATAGAGGTACACTCTGGAGAACAAATTGTAAGCTCGATTCACAACGCTTACCA
>CAYPCS010000133.1:0-12613 GCA_964409275.1 uncultured Granulosicoccaceae bacterium | reverse complement strand
TAAAATTTGCGGGCTTTCTTGATAACCGGCTAGAGTGGCTAAAAACTTTTGATCTTTTCGTGCTTACGTCTACTCTGGAAGGTATTCCGCGTTGTTTAATGGAGGCGATGGCAATGGGCGTGCCCGTCGCCGCTTATAACATACCCGGCGTTGACCAACTGATCACTAATGGTGAAACGGGCCTGTTGGCCCCGCCGGGTGACAAGCAGGCGTTAGTTAGTTGTTGGGAGAAAATTCTCTACGAGGCGGGCATAGCCGACAAACTATCGGTCACGGCAAGGGAGTCAGTGCACAACAAATTCTCCGGAAAAAGAATGGCGCTTGATTACACAGAGCTTTATCAGGCAATGATCGGGAATTCCCCGGCGGGTGCCGTACCCCGAAATTCCGGGGCATCCTGAACGCGGAGAGGGCACGACGATGAAGGAAGTAATCCGTTGGGGGATTCTTGGGACCGGACAAATAGCCGGGCAATTTGCCGCCGGTCTGGCTGTCGTTGACGACGCTGAGTTATACGCGGTTGCGGGACGTAGCGCGGGCAAGGCTGAAGTATTCTCCCGACAGCACAGAGTGGCGCACAGCTTCGGGTCTTTCGAGGAGCTTCTGGCGCAGGACAATATTGACGTGGTGTATGTGGCCACCCCTCACCATGTGCACTATGAGCATTGTGTGATGGCACTGCAGGCGGGGAAGCCCGTCTTGTGTGAAAAGCCATTTACTATAAACGCGGAACAGGCCCGACAGCTTATTGATCTGGCCCGTGAGAAAAACCTGTTTTGTATGGAAGCCATGTGGATGCGCTTCATACCTGCGATGCGAAAACTAACTGAATTGCTGGATGACGACGCTATAGGTACGCCGCATTTTTTGCAGGCCGACTTCGGAGTGCCTTTCGACTTTAACCCGAAGGGGCGAGTGTTTGATCCCGAACTGGCTGGAGGGGCGTTGCTTGATCTGGGCGTGTACCCGGTTTCACTGGCGTATAAAATCTTCGGAGCACCGGTGGAAATTTTAACGACAACAAACCTCGGCGAGTCAGGGGTTGATGAAGGCTCTTGTATAATTCTTAAACACGCCGGCGGACAGATGTCTACCATTCGCTGCTCCATTCGGCATGAACTGATACCGCAGGCACTGGTGACGGGCTCAACAGGCTCGCTGGTAATAGAGTCGCCGTTATATCGGCCGCATAAAATCCGGCTGCAAAATTACCCCCTGGTGCAGGCAACCCCGGACACTAACGCGACACCCTCGAGGGTAAAGGCGCTTCTCGGGAAAGTACCGGTGTTGCAAAGTGTTGCATTAAATGTCGAAAGTTATCTTGCACCCTTCTCGAATGCATTGGCAACAAAGGTAATCCCTTTTGCCGGTAATGGTTATAACTACCAGGCAACTGCCGTGCACGAGTGTCTCAGGGAAGGCAAGCTTGAGTGCGGAATTATGCCGCTTGATGAGACTTGCAGTGTATTGGCTGTTATGGATGAAATTCGTGAGCAGTGGGGTTTGCGCTATGCCGGCGAATAGCCTCTGTCAATTTAATGCAGAGTTCACTATCGGTTCGGGTATTGAGTTGCCTGTTTTACGGTGCCGGAGATTTCAAGCATGCAAATAGCTATTGTTGGCTGTGGTTTTGTAGCCGACTTTTACATGATCACTCTGCCCAATTATCCGCACATCTCGGTAAAAGGTGTCTTTGATCGCGATCGACCCCGGCAACAACGTTTCGCCAAACACTATTCGGTGTCTGAGTATGATTCTCTGGATCAAATCCTTGCGGATAGTGATGTTGAAATTGTTCTGAATCTTACCAACCCTGAAAGCCACTATGAAATATCCAGAGCCTGTCTGGAAGCGGACAAGCATGTGTACTCGGAAAAACCGCTATCGATGGATATGCACGAAGCGGAAGAACTGGTAAAGCTGGCTGAGCAGAAAGAACTGCGTCTATCCGGTGCGCCCTGCAGCGTATTAAGCGAATGTGCGCAATCGATGTGGAAGCAATTGCGGCAACAGACTATTGGTGAGGTCAGGCTGGTCTATGCTGAACTGGATGATGGGCTGGTGCATCGAATGCGCTATCGAAAATGGTTAAGTGAATCAGGTACACCATGGCCCTGGAAAGACGAGTTTGAAGTTGGCTGTACCCTTGAGCACGCAGGCTACTATGTAACATGGCTGGTCGCCTTCTTTGGCCCGGTAAAGAGTGTGACTCCGTTTGCTGCCTGCCTTGTGACTGACAAGGAAACCGATGTGCCCCTCGATAACAACGCGCCCGATTTTTCCGTGGTGTGTATGCAATTTGAAAACGGGGTGGTCGCCAGGCTGACCTGTAGTATTGTGGCACCTCACGACCACAGCTTGCGAATTTTCGGGGATGACGGAATTCTTTCAACCAGTGAATGCTGGAACTATGGAAATCCGGTGATGCTGCAACGTCGCACAAGGCTTGCGCTGTGGGCGGAAAAATACCCGCTGCTAACCCGGGTGATGGGGCTGGGTGCTAAAAAATGTGCATCAGTGAAACGAACAGACTACAAACATCGATACAAGGGCACCACACAAATGGATTTTGCACGCGGGGTAGCCGACATGGCCGATGCGATCCACGAGAAACGCGACTGTCGTCTGTCTGCCAGATTTTGCCTGCACGTCAATGAGGTTGTGCTGGCGATAGAACGCCCGACCGAAAACGGCTGCCCGCATGAAATTCACAGCCGGTTTGAACCGATGACTCCCATGCCCTGGGCTGTGTAGCTGAACCATTTTCAGCAGGATGTTTGCAGCGATCGCAGGGTTGTATTGCTGTCAGCTCTGTTTGTGCAAGTTTTGCTTAACTGCTTAACTGCTTAACTGCCTCTGCATATCGTTCAGCGCCATCTCCAGACGGTCAAATATGAGATCAAGCTCCGGGGCGGTTACAATCAACGGCGGGCACAGAGCAACACTGTCACCAGGGGTGGGGCGAAGAATCAGATTGTGGTTGCGCGCAAAGGCTGCTATTTGTGCTGCAATCTTGTCTGCCACCGGAAACTGTGCTTTTGTGCTTTTGTCTTTGACTATTTCAACAGCGCCAATTAACCCGGCACTGCGGCTGTGTCCAACCAGCGGGTGATCAACCAACTGGTTGATGCGTTGTTGAAACTGCTCCGATAATCCCTTGACGTGATTGACGATGTCCAGGTCTTCGTAAATGTTGAGTGTCTCGACCGCGACTGCGGCAGCGACCGGGTGACCCCCATAGGTATTTCCGGAGCCGAACATGCCATGCCGATCGCTGCCACGCTCCAGTGCATCGTAGATTTTTTCACTGAGCAATACACCGCCAATCGGCAGGTAGGCAGAGGACAGTTGCTTGGCTACTGTCATTAGATCGGGTGTGGCGTTAAAAGTCTGGCTGCCGAACATCTCACCGGTACGGGCAAACCCGCAAATGACTTCATCACATATAAGAAGAATATCGTGGCGATCAAGTACGTCCTGTATTTTCTCAAAGTACCCTGCCGGTGGAACCAGCACACCGCCCGCTCCCATCACGGGTTCTGCGATGAAGGCGGCGATAGTCTCTGGTCCTTCACTGATAATTTCCTGTTCGAGGGTGGCGGCCAGTCGGGTAGCAAACGCTTCTTCTGATTCCCCTTCATGACCCTCGCGGTAGTAATGCGGTGTCTCTGTGTGCATAACGGGAATCGCGGGCAAGTCGAATCCGTCGTGCACATAGGGTAAGCCGGTAAGACTACCCGAAGCGATGGTAATGCCATGATAGGCGCGTTTTCTGGCGATAATTTTTTTCTTCTGCGGGCGATCCAGTGCGTTGTTGTAATACCAGACCATCTTGATGGCCATGTCTACCGCCTCCGAGCCGGAATTCACCAAAAAGGCCCGGGCCATGTTGTCCGGTGCAATATCCACGAGTCGCTGTGACAGTTCGATCGCGGGTTCGGTGGAGCGATGGCTGAACAGGTGCGAGTAAGGCAGTTTTTGCATTTGGCGGGTTGCGGCATCGGTTAGCCGTTGCTCGCTGAAGCCAAGAGAAGCACACCATAGCCCGGACATGCCCTCAATTAATTTATTTCCCTGATCATCCCAAACATAGATGCCTTCGCCATGGGTAATAATGAATGGTTCAACTTCCTGGTGCTGACGCAAGTTGGTGTAAGGATGCAAAACGAATTGCTTGTCAGTTTCAGCGTGTGCGTTTCTCATAGCCAGGAATTTCTCCGCAGTGGTCGGTTCGTCCTGTTGTTTAACGACAGGTTACTTGAAGACGGATGTATGTCAGACGATCCTTAACTATTGCAAGGGACAGCCAGGCTCTAAAATACTCTGACTGCAAACGTTGCACAACGCCGTTGCCCGTAGTGCTCGGCAGGGTAGTGCTTATTATGCGCGCGCCGTTGCTGCCAATGCCGTTGGCGATAGCGCAAGCGGGATGTCAGAATGGAAGTTTGGTGCCCAATACCGTAACTGCGATATTCGCTGGCAAGGCTGGTGACTCTATGACCGACGATCAACGCCGGAATAATGACCGGGAGCAATTGCTGAAGGACATCGGGCGGCTGACGGGCAGTTTTCAAACTGTGCTGTTGGGGACATGTTCGCGAGACGGTGATCCCGAAATCAGTTACTCACCGTGCGTAACTGTTGGCAGGTTTCTGTATGTTTTTGTCAGCGAATTGTCCGTGCACACGGGAAATCTGCATGACAACCCGCGTGCCAGCCTGCTGTTCATAGAGAATGAATCGGACAGCCGGAATTTGCATGCCCGACGTCGGGTCACCTTCCGGGCTGGTGCCAGTTCAATATCCCGTGATGATCCAGAATGGACCCGTGTATTGCAGGAATTTGAAGATCGATTCGGAGAAATTATTGCGGTTCTGAAGTCGCTGCCAGATTTTCATTTATTTCGCTTTTCCACTGATTCTGCAACGATTGTGCGCGGTTTCGCTGACGCTCACACGGTGGCTTGCGATCGATTTGAGCCCGCGTAAATAATCTGGGTTTTGCCTTTCTTGTCAAAGCGTCCGCAAGCGACGTAATTGCCATGTCATTCCCGAGTTCTGTTGACTTGGCGATCACTGCTGCGCATAGTACGGGGGATACTCGCTAGCGCTTTGTGGGCGGGTTATTAACTATCCATTTTAATCCGCTCTTTAATCCGCTCGTGGAGGAATTATGAAACTAATCCAAACCCTTAGTGCAGTAGCATTGGGTGTGTCGTTGACCGTGGGATCGGTGCAAGCTGAAACCAAAATTCGTGTGCAATCGGTGCTCGGAGATTCGTCCGACGAAGTGGTCATGCTGAAGGAATTCGCCAAAGACGTCGGTGAGCTTACCGGTGGTTCGCTGACCATCGAAGTGCTGCCAGCCGGCGCCGTTGTCTCCCCCAGCGATATTATAGACGCGGTTGACGCGGGCCTTGTCGAAGCGGGTTTTGCGTGGACACACTACTGGGGTGGCAAGCACGTTGCGGCTAACCTCTTTGGTGCACCCGTCGCGGGCGCAGGTGTTGGCATGGACAACATCGCGTTTCTCAGCTGGTTCCAGTATGGCGGCGGTAAAGAGCTTTATGATCGTCTGTGGGATGAAATGGGCGTGAACGTCAAGGGTTTCATGTTACAGCCTGTGGGTCCTGAAGCATTGGGCTGGTTCCCGAAGCCGATCGAGTCTATGGACGACTTCCGCAAGATGCGCTTCCGCGCGCCTCCGGGTATGGTTGGTGCCGCCTACGCTGACATCGGTGTTCCAGCTGTTGCGATGGGCGGTGGTGACATCTTGCCTGCGCTTGAAAAAGGCACGATCGACGCGGCTGAATGGTGTTGCCCCAAGCCTGACTCTGTCTTTGGCTTCCAGAAAGTTCTAAAGCACTACTACCTTCAAGGCCTGCACCAGGTTGTCGTGAATGCAGACTTGTATGTAAACGGTGATGTTTACAACGACCTGACTGATGTAGAGAAGAAGGCTCTGGAAGTTGCATCAAACGCATCGCTGTCCAAGTCCATGTCTTACCGTATCTACGAAAACGGTAAGGCGCTGAAGGATCTGACCGACAATCACGGCGTTATTCTGGAAGACACTCCAGCGGAATATTTTACCGAGTACATGGCCGCTGCACAGAACGCGTTGCAAAAAGCTGCAGACGAGAACGAGTTCTTTGCAGAAGTCTGGCAGTCGCAAAAAGATTTCGCGGACATCGCGGTTCCATTCTGGGCTGGTGCACAGGCTTCGAACGCCGGTCTGGGTAAGGCACACGCCGACACTCTAAAGTAGGATCCAAGTTAAAGAATGCACCTGACTTGGTATGGTGGCTGGGCACGGGCTCTTAACGGAGCCCGCGCTCTTTAACCCCGCTCTCTTTAACCCCGCGCTCTTTAATATTGACTAGTTCATCACGGGCTCTTTTTTGGAGCCCGTGTTCTTTACAAATGACGTAATTTTCTGCCAACTATGGCAGTGCACCCGGGCAACCTGTTTAGCCCGTGCGTTCTTGCTTTCCAGGCGCCATCTACTAACGTTTGGAAAAGAGAATGCGGATTTCAGATCCAGATCTAGCGAAGGAAACACCAAATGGCTGAAGAACCGAATCCGGAAGATCTGGAAATCGCGGACGAGCTCATCGCCGAGCGCCGCAGCGATGCCCCTGGTGAAACGCCTGAGGACATGACGGCCTGGCAGCGCCCGATCACAGCCGCTATCGACATTCTGAATTATCGTGCGGGTCAGATCATCGCGCTTCTTTTGGTGCCCTTGATCGCAGTGGTAGTGTTCGAGGTGATCTCCCGCAACTCCTTTTCGATCCTGCAAAACGCGGGCTTCGAAGACCTGGCGCGTTCCCTCAACCTCGGGCCGACGCTTTGGGTCTACGACATCAGCCGCATGATTGCCGGTGTGCTGTTTATGGCTGCCGCAGGTTACGGGTTGATGCGCGGCGTTCATATTCGCGCGGACTTCCTCTATCGGTACTGGTCGAACAAGACACAGGCAACCGTCGATGCATCGCTATACCTGCTGTTCTTTATCCCTTCCATGCTTTTCTTTACCATCGTTGCGGCAGAATACTGGTGGACTTCATTTGCCGGATCAAACGTTTCTGTAGACCAGTGGTGGGAAGCTCTTCGTATTGCGGCGAGCGCGGGTGATGAGCCAATCGGCATGTGGGAGGCCTTCAAGGCAACTTTAACTGCCGGTGAAACCAGGCAAGCCGACAGCGCGTGGGGTCCATTGGTTTGGCCTGCGCGCCTGGCTATGCCGGTCGGCGCTTTCCTGTTGATGCTGCAGGGCATTCCCGAGATTTTCCGCGCCTTTCATAAAATGGGCAAAGCGCGCGAACGCTGGTTTCTTCGTGCAATGCCGGTCTATCTGATTGTTCTGCTGTGGCTGGTGCTGGCAGTATTTGCACCCGACACCGTACCCGGCGGTGAGTGGTTTACTGATGTAATGAAAGCGCGGCCAAACCTTCCCAAGCCCGTCATTGGTTTGATCATGCTTGGGGTGATGCTGTTTGTAATCTTCATTGGTTTTCCAATAGCGTTCACACTGATATTTCTGGCCTTTGTGTTCGGCATTTGGGGTGCAAATTTCAAACTCACCACGCTTCTGTTAACGCTGAACACCAACTCAACCATGTGGAACGATCAGCTCATGGCTGTGCCACTGTTTGTGTTGATGGGCATCGTCATGGAGGCGGCCGGATTGATGGAGCGTCTGTTCGCGTCAATCCAGATGATTATGGCCCGCGTGCGCGGCTCGCTTTTTGTTGCGGTTCTGATTGTCTCAACTATCTTTGCCGCTGCCACCGGGATCGTTGGTGCATCGGTGACATTGCTCGGCATTATGGCGGGCGCGACAATGACCCGATCCGGCTACGATGTGAAACTGGCTGCAGGTACAATCACCGCAGGAGGCACCCTGGGGATCCTGATCCCGCCGTCGATCATGTTGATTGTGATGGGGCCCGTGTTGGAAGTTTCCACGCTTGATCTGTTCCGCGGCGCTTTCATCCCTGGTGCACTGCTCGCTTCGCTCTACCTGATCTACACGTTGGGCCGCTGCTGGCTTAACCCTTCATTGGGGCCGATCCTTAGCGATGAAGATCAACCGGAAACATCCAGATTCTATGGTGCCGAAGTCGCCTTGATCTGCCTCGGCATTCTGACGTTGTGCCGCGTTTTCGGGCTTGCCATAGGCGGTGCATTTGCAGGCCTTATGCCGTTCGGTGGGCTGGTAGTCATGTTGGTAGCCATGGTGTTTGCCTATGCCGCCTATCGAAACCTGAGCATTCTGCGGATGGCGGTGCCAATCGCCGTGCTGTTCCACCTCTACATGATCTTTGCAAACATGGGCGACGGCATATCGATCTGGTCGATCGTCTTTGCTGCATTCATTGCCCTGCTGGCGTTTCTGGGCCGACCCATCTATGACAAAGAGAACGGCAATGACTTCTACTTCTCCGATCTCTGGAACGAATTCTTCGCAGGCCTGATGCCGCCCACCATCCTGATTACCTTCGCTTTGGGCTCGATTCTTCTGGGTTTTGCGACACCGGCCGAAGCCGCCGCCATGGGGGCCTTTGGTGCAATCCTGCTCTCAATCGGCTATCGCAAATTCACTATCCCGGGCTTTTTTGACTGTCTGGTCAAAGCTCTGGAAATCACGGTGCTGATCATGTTCCTGGTCGCAGCGTCCAACTTTTTCGGCGCCCAGTTCAGCGCACTTGGAACGCCAAAGATGATGACAGAGGTGCTGCTGGGCCTCGAAATGTCGCCCTATCTGATCCTGCTGCTGGTGATGGGCCTGATCTTTCTTTTAGGCTGGCCTCTTGAATGGGTGCCGATTGTACTGATCGTGGTCCCCATTCTGCTGCCGACAGTCGAGTCACTCGCGGTACATGGGTTGGAGCGCTATGATTTGATGGTCTGGTTTGGAATTCTTGTCGCGGTGAATCTGCAAACGGCCTGGCTCTCGCCACCGGTTGCGCTTTCGGCTTATTTCCTGAAAGGCGTGGTGCCGAATTGGGATTTGAAAGACATCTATCTCGGTATGATGCAGTTCATGCTGGTGCAGCTTGTCGGCTTGATTCTGATCTTCATATTCCCGCAGCTTGTCCTGTGGCTACCCAGAGTGATGGGAGGTTAGGGATGAAGCCGGAAGCCCGATTGTTGGATGTCTCCGAACCCTGTGATTGAGCCGTCAGTGCAATGAATCGTGGTTCGACTGGCGCAGAAATGTTTTCGCTTGACGGAAAGACTGCTGTAGTTACCGGAGCCACTTCCGGTATCGGGCGGCAGCAGGCAATGGCTCTGGCGAATGCAGGCGCAACGATTATTGCCGTCGGCCGAAATGCAGAGGCGCTGGAACGCTTGATGGGCGATTTGCCCACCAACGGCGTTGCTGTGCAAACCGATCTGGTCACTGCAGAAATTGAAGACATCCTTTCCGAGGCGATTGCGATGACAGGTCCCGTCGATATTCTCTGCAATACGGCGGGCATCAATTTGCGTGAACCTGCCGCAAAAGTCAGTCGGGGCAGTTGGGATGAAACGATAGCGCTTAACCTGACCGTACCGTTTTTTCTGGCCCGTGAACTGGTGCCAGGTATGCGTGCGCGTGGCGGCGGGAAAATAATCAATATCGCCTCGCTGCAGTCAGAGCGCGCGTTCGCGAACAGTATCGCCTATGGTGCAAGTAAAGGTGGCGTTGCACAGCTTACCCGTGCGATGGCAGAGGAATGGTCATCTGATGGTGTTTGCTGCAATGCTATAGGTCCGGGGTTTTTTCCGACAGCGCTGACCGCTGCAGTGTTTGAAGATCCGGAAATAGCGGAACGCAACGCGCGACAAACTGCCATTGGACGCAATGGACAGTTGAGTGATCTGGATGGCATAACGGTATTTCTGGCGTCCGCTGCATCTGACTATATCACCGGTCAGATTATTTATGTCGATGGCGGCTTTACTGCCAAATAACAGTGACGATCTGATTCTCGGGCAGCTGAACAGGTTTTGTTTGCCTGTACAAAACGCTCACACCAAACTCAATTTAAGAGTCGTTGTTCACTACGAGGGTTTTATTTCATGTCAGAGCCGACAAACAGGGGCTCTTCGTGTAAGCAGCCCGGCAGGGTAATTCCACGAATTGATCTGAACCGGTGCGAGGCGCAAGCAGACTGTATTCGCGTGTGTCCTTGCGAAGTGTTTGAGATACAGCCGATCAGTGATCAGGAAAAAGCCGGTTTATCCTTGCGTGGCAAGCTCAAAAACTGGGTGCATGGCGGTGACAAGGCCTATGCGACGAACGCGCAGAATTGTCATGCTTGCGGCTTGTGTGTAAAAGCCTGTCCGGAAGGTGCAATAACACTGCTGCCTGTACCTGATTAGCCCGTGCCGGATTAAAACTCGCTCCAGATTAGCCACGGCTGTTTGACGCAGAGCGGGGTTACCCAAAGCGGATTAAGCAGTCTGTTAGTCTACGTTGAAGTGAGTTTTTATCTGTCCGAAGCTGTCAGGGAATTTCACTTTAACGCGAACCCACGAGAGCGCAAATATTCAAGCATGTGTGGCCGTGCCTCGCGGGTCATTAATCCGGCCATTTGCTCACTCCATCCCGTGGACTTTTGATTGCTGGCGCGAGAAGCATAGTATGATTTCATGGTCGCGTCGTAGTCGCTAATCGCTGCCAGATCGCCAGATTGATTGTAAGTCTCTTCTTTAAGCGTAATCGCGAGCGGTAGCCGCGGTTTGCACTCGGCGTCACTGTCCGGGTAACCCATACACAGACCGAACACCGGATACACCTGATGCGGTAATTCCAGTAAATTGGAGACTGCCTCGGGATCGTTGCGCATAGCACCGATGTAACAAATACCCAGTCCCAGGGATTCGGCGGCGATAACAGCACTTTGGGCCATCAATGCAACGTCGACTGTCGCAATAATAAACTGCTCGACAAGTCCGGCCATCATGGTTTTGTCATTCATCTGACAACACAATTCTGCCCGTGCGAGGTCTGCGCAGAAAACCGCGAAAACCGGAGCGGAGGCGACGTAGGATTGTCCTCCCGCAATCGTGGCAAGTTTTTCCCGGGTGGCAGAATTGCGTACTCTGATTACGGTACAGGCCTGAATAAAGCTGGAACTCGCTGTCGCCTGGGCCGCACTGATGATTTCGTTAAAAACAGAGTCGTCAACACTCCGGGATGTGAAGGATCGGATAGATCTGTGAGATTTCAACAATTCAATAGCAGATGTCATTGTATGGCCGTTTTACGGTAAGTAGAGGGTGAATCAGGACTGCAAAGACAGGTCAAGGCAGGTGCTGTGGTCGGCGGAACAGGCAACCATTTTAGACACCGTAGATCCACGGTGATTTGTCATGGCTGTAAATTCAAGCTCCGGATTTAAGTGAACAATCCTGAAAAACCGCCGGCAAACACTATATCCAGGCTTGTAATTTCTTTATTATCAAGCAGTAACATAGCTGCAGGCTGTGGTTAGCAATATTGTAGCGTTATCGAGGGTGCCACTAAACAGGTATTCTGACAGTCATTTGAGCATTCACCATCGATCAACCGGCTTATAATGCACAGCGTCGTCGATTGCGGGGGCGGAACGAAAAACCACGGCCTCCAGATCGGGCTTTTGCACTGGCAGACGATCGCCAGGAGAATTTTCAACACCAGATTACAGGAACGGGGACCTTAATAGATGCGTTGGCAGCAAGGCAGGAAAAGCAGAAACATCGAAGATCGTCGCGGGGGACGCGGTGGTGGTACCGTGGCTCGTCGAGGCGGATCAAAAGTCGGCGGTTTGATGACTATTGGTCTGGTAGTCGCGGGTCTGGTGTTTGGTGTAAACCCGATGAAACTGATCAATATGACGGGTGGCCTGGGTAATCTCACCGGCGGTGGTGGTGGTAGTTTTGGAGCACCTGCCGGTGGCGGCGTTCAGTACGATGCCAGTAGCAGCAAGGACGATCAGGCCGGGCAGTTTGTGGCGTCGGTACTGGGTTATACCGAGGATACCTGGACCGAGATCTTCAGAGGCTATGGCGCGACCTATAAGCCGCCAACTCTGGTCATGTTTGAAGGCGCTGTTCGCTCAGCCTGCGGTACCCAGAGTTCTGCCGCTGGTCCTTTCTACTGCCCGGGTGACAGCCAGGTCTATATTGACACGGCATTCTTCCGTGAGTTACAGAAAATGGGTGCACCCGGAGATTTTGCGATGGCTTATGTGATTGGTCATGAAGTGGCGCATCACGTACAAAATCTCGAAGGAGTATCGATGAAAGTGCAAAGGCGTCAGCGGCAAGTATCCAAAACAGATGCGAATCGCCTGTCTGTCCTTACTGAATTACAGGCGGATTGCTACGCTGGTGTATGGGCACACCACACGCAAAACCGCACCCGATTTCTCGAAGAGGGAGACCTTGAGGAGGGTTTAAACGCAGCTGCCCAAATTGGCGATGATGTGTTGCTCAAAAAAGCCGGCCACACGCCACACGAGAGCATGTACACACACGGTTCTGCCAAGCAAAGGCAGCAATGGTTTACCGAGGGGCTGCGCAACGGAAAAATCGAGAACTGTAATACATTCAGACAGGCGGGAGTAAGGTTCTAATAG
>CAYPCS010000132.1:0-12851 GCA_964409275.1 uncultured Granulosicoccaceae bacterium | reverse complement strand
CTCCTTGCAAGTGGGATTGTCGTTGATCAGCCCGGCGACCATGCCGCATGACCAGGCACCGACGTCCATATCGCCATCGATCATTACTTTGGGATAGACACCGGCGACGTCTTCCATCACATCATCGAAGGTGATGTCGCTGCCCTTCTCCTGCTCTACCGCCAGCACGCGTTCAACGGCGTCGTTGTTGAGTACGCGCTCGGTGTTGCGCAGCGGACGCATAATTAAGCGGGTGTCCAGTTCGGTGGCGGCGATGATGGCGTCTTTTACGTTTTGGTGGATTGGTGCCTCTTTGGTGCACATGAAGCGCGTGCCCATATTCATGCCGTCAGCACCCATAGCGAGTGATGCCACCAGTGAACGTGCGTCCGCCTGGCCACCGGATGAGACAAACGGAATTTCCAGTTCGTCTGCAGCGCGCGGCAGCAAAATCATGTTGGGGATATCATCTTCACCCGGATGGCCGCCGCACTCGAAACCGTCGACGGATACGGCATCGCAGCCAATTTCCTGAGCTTTGAGTGAGTGGCGAACGGAGGTGCATTTGTGAATCACCACGATACCGGCGTCTTTCAGATGAGGCAGTACCTGGGCGGGATTGCGACCCGCGGTTTCCACTACTTTCACGCCGCCTTCGATAATGGATTTGATATAGCCCGGGTAGTCTGGAGAGCTGACCGTGGGCAGAAACGTCAGGTTGACGGCAAAGGGCTTGTCTGTCAGGTCGTTGCATTTGGCTATCTCGCTGGCAAGGTCTGCAGGCGTTTTTTGCGTGAGACCGGTTATGGTGCCAAGGCCACCGGCATTGGATACGGCGGCTGCCAGCTCTGCAAAGCCGACGTAGTGCATGCCACCCTGGATAATCGGGTGCTCAATGCCGAGGAGTTCGGTAATTCGGGTTTTCATAGCGGGTTTCTCACACGGTCTCTTGTCCGGATTTGCCTGCTAAAGAGTAGCGAAGACTTCCCGGCTGTTAGTACCATGCAATACTACATCGCCAGGTCATTAGAGGCATAGAAAAACTGCCGGTGGTCCGGCAACTGGTATGCGTCCCCCTTGACGTTTTGACTCAATACAGCAATAAAACGTTTGCTATCCGGGACCATATCTCTATACGCTTCCCTCTCCTGTTATGTTGATAAAACACCGCGTGAGCACGCCTGTGACCGTTACTGCACCCAAAACAATGGACATACGCGACTGGGGACTCTTGATCCTGCTGTCGCTGCTGTGGGGTGGCGCCTACTTCTTTGCCGGTGTTGCGGTTCGGGAATTGCCGCCGTTGACGGTGGTACTTGCACGCGTATCAATGGCGGCACTTTGTCTGCTGCCACTGTTTTATTATCTGGGCTTGCGCATGCCGAACACACTGCGCGACTGGCTGCCTTTTATCGGTATGGGCTTACTTAACAATGCCATTCCGTTTGGTTTTATTTTCGCCGGACAATTGCACATCACCGTTGGCCTGTCGTCGATTATCAACGCAATGACCCCGTTGTTCACAGTAATCGTGATGGCAGGCTTCCGCGAAGAGCGTTTAACCACTTATCGGGTTACCGGTGTGCTGTTGGGTGTCGTTGGAGTAGCGATACTGCGCGGTATTGACGGGTCTGTCAGTGCAGGCCAGACGCTGGGTATCGCACTGTGTCTGGTCGCCGCACTCAGCTATGCCTCTGCAGCGCTTTGGGGGCGGCGTTTCCTGAGCGGAATACCACCGGTTAAATCAGCCACCTGCCAGCTACTGTGCTCCACACTGATTATGGCTTTTGTCGTTGTTCTGGTTGATCGACCGTGGACACTGCCGATGCCGAGCCAAAGTACGGTGTTGGCAATTGTCGCACTTGCCGTTTTTGGTACCGCACTCGCCTACATTGTATTTTTTAATATTCTGGTGCGTGCCGGTGCCAGCAATGTGATGCTCGTGACGTTGCTGATACCGGTATCGGCAATGATTCTTGGCAATGTGTTTTTGAGTGAGGCTATACAGGCGAAAGAAATTATAGGCGCGCTGGTGATCGGCTCCGGTTTATTGTTTATTGATGGCCGTCTGATCAACCGGCTGCGCGGAAAAAAACCCGCGCGGTAGATTCAGAGGACAGAGGACGGAGGACAGAATACAGAAAGAGAAATCTGCGGTTCTGAACCAACTGCGTTGTCTGTCTTCTGTCCCCTGTCATCTGTACCCTGTCACCTGTCCTCCGAACCGCTAATCCCGATAGCTGCAACCACTACGCAGGCAACAGCAACCGACCCCTGCACACCAATACGCTCACCCAGTAATGCCGCACCCACAACAGCCGCGGCAGCCGGTTCAAGGCTTACCAGTATTCCATAGGCACGTGCAGACAATCTTTTTAACGCTTCAAATTCCAGCGTAAACGGAATAGCGGTCGAAAGCAGTGCAACACCGAGCGCCGAAAGCAACACCAGGGGATCGGACACCAGCGCGGGCAACACCGGCACGGCCAGTGGCAGCATGACAAGCGCTGCGATGGCCATGCCGATGACCAGACCATCGTTGCCGGACATGCGTTTGCCGAGTTGGCCTGCAACTACAATAAACACCGCCCAGCCGGCACCAGCCAGCAACGCCAGAACCATACCGGTCACATCCAGATCGACTCCGGACAGTGGTGACAGCAGCACAATGCCAAACGCCGCAAGTGCCACCCACATAAAATGACCAAATTTTCTGGAAGTAATCGCTGCGAGCCCCAGCGGCCCGATAAATTCAAGTGCCACAGCGGCACCCAGAGGTATGCGGTCTATAGCCATATAGAAAAACAGATTCATAGCCGAGGCGCACAAACCAAAAACAATCAATAACACGTAGTTGTCTACAAAGGCACGCTTGAACGTATGAATCCTGCGGTGTGCCACACACAGCAGCAACACGGCAGACAGAATTATACGTACTGCTACAGTACCCGCAGCGCCGAGTACCGGGAAAATAGAAGTGGCAAGTGCAGCGCCAAACTGAATGCCGCCGATAGCCATCAACACCAGCACCTGGGGTGGCAAGGCCGACAGCATGGTTGCGTTGTTATTTTCGTCAGTCACCGATGTTGCTCATACCGCTCTGGAGCCAACTCTTTTTGCAGACATTGATTCACGGTGGGCAATATAGACTGACGATGCAATGATGATAGCTGCACCCGCCAGCGTGTATCGATCAGGAACTTCACCAAAAAACACAATACCAAGAAGCACTGCATAGATTAAGCTGACATACTTAACGTTGCCAACCACGCTTGCCTCGCCAAGTCTCAACGCCTTGATCCCGGTCCATTGACCGAGCGCTGCAACAACGCCCATCAAGAGAAGCAACAACAGGCCGGGCAAATCAGGCGTTACCCACCACCAGAAAAGCGGTATGCCTGCCAGCACACCAACAAAAACCGATTGGTACAACAGCAAAGTAGCGGTGGATTCAGTCTGCGACAGTTTGCGTACCGATATCACTGCCATTGCCGCACCCGCCGCGCCCAGTAACGGGATAAGCGTGGGTATATCGATGATGCCGTCGATACCCGGGCGCATCACCACCACTACCCCTGTGAAACCGGCGACGACTGCCGCCATTCGATGCAATCCCACTGTCTCTTTCAGAATTAACAACGCGAGTACGGCAACAAAAAACACCTGCGCAAACCCGACCGTGGTGGCAGTGGTTAGCGGCAACACAGCCACTGCCCATATACCGCAAGACAACGCAATGAAAGCACCCGTCAAGCGCAGCGCGTGCCATGCGGGGTACCGGGTTTTAAGGCTTGCCGGAAAAGAACGCACAATGGCGGGTAGTGATGACAGAAACACCACTACCTGTCTGAAGAAAAGGATTTGCAATACGTGATAGTCAACAACGGCAACTTTCGCCATCGCCGCTGCCACAGAGAAACAGGCAGTAGCAAGCAATGCCCACAGAATAGCCTCAATATTTTTCGGCACTATTAGCGGTTCCGCGTCCGATAGTCCCATGGAGCAAGAGCTTGGTGCTGCCAAAGCCCTCGGCGCTGATTGCGCGCACGCTTTTCTGCAGTGGCATAGCGATCCCGCTGTTTTTTGTTTTGCTCATGCTGATATCCACTCATGCATGCGATCCTTCACCGCCATAAAACACGAAACCGCCGGATTGTTTCCAATCCGGCGGCTTCAGTACACACACCCGCAATACCCGGGTATTTTTCCTTAACCGTAACGGTAGGGACGGCCGGCTTTGGTCATGGTCTCATTGTACTTTTTAAAGATATCGACCACTTTGGCTTTAGTCTCTGACTCCGAGGCTATTTCATCCCAGAACTTAAGCGCCGCCTGTTCGACACTGGCCCATTCTTCATCCGGTATTGTGGTGAGTTCCATTTTTGGACCGTTGACGCGCAGGTCTGCCTCACCACCCCAGTACCACCATTGACGGTAGTAGTGGGAACTGTCCATAGTCAGTTTAAGCAGTGTTTTTAAATGGTCCGGCAGTTCCTGATAGCGATCCATATTGGCAAAGAACGAACCTGCCCAGGCGCCGGAGATATTGTTGGTGAGGAAATAGTTGGTCACATCTGCCCAACCAACGGTGTAATCTTCGGTGATGCCGGACCAGGCGATGCCATCGAGTTCACCGGTTTGTACAGCCACTTCTATATCTTCCCACGGCAGTGTCACCGGTACCACGCCAAACTGCGACAGGAAACGACCGGCAGTCGGGAAGGTAAATACACGCTTGCCTTTCATATCATCGAGGCTGCGAATAGGCTCTTTGGTGGCAAAATGACAGGGATCCCAGGCACCGGCCGAAAGGAATTTAACACCTACTTTCTCATACTCCGATTCCCAGATTTCGTTAAGACCATACTGATTAAACAGTACCGGCACATCCAGTGAGTAGCGACTGGCGAACGGAAAGTAGCCACCGAAAACCGTGACCTCTGTGGGTGACGCCATGGAGTCATCGTCAGACTGTACGGCATCGATAGTGCCTTTTTGCATCGCACGAAATAGCTCACCGGTCGGCACCAGCTGATCAGCGAAAAAGAGTTCGATCTCCATTTCATCACCGGCCACCTTGTTAAAAGCATCGACGGCGGGCTTGATAACATGTTCAGCCAGCGCGGGTCCGGCGTAGGTTTGCATACGCCATTTAATTTTTGATTGCGCGTGAATTGCCGGTGCGCCTAATATTGCCGGTGTTGCACCGACTGCTGCGGCTTTGGTTAAAAACTTGCGTCTTGATGTCATCTCACTCTTCTCCATTAGATACAGCGTGGTTTAGAAAACATAATCCAGATAGAACGACGGGTTTAATCAGCAACCGCTTACGCATTACGACGTGTTGTGCACTATCTTGTCATTAGTTTTCCGGGAACGGTATTGTTGCCAGATTAAATACACCAGCTATTTGCCATAAACATACTCTGGCAGCCACAACGCAATTTGCGGGAACAGCATAATAATGGTCAGAGCCACCACCATCACCAGAACAAAGGGCAGTATCGAACTGTAAATGTCCTTCAGGGTAATCTCCGGCGGCGCCATTGCACGCATTAGAAACAGGTTATAGCCAAACGGTGGTGTCATGTAGGCAATTTGCGTGGTGATTGTATAGAGTATGCCGTACCAGATTAGATCGAACCCCAGGGAGCCGACCAGTGGCACGTACAGCGGCGCCACAATCACCAGCATGGCAGTATCATCGAGAAACGTGCCCATCAGTATGAAGGACAACTGCATCATTATTAGTATGGTCCAGGGGTTCAAGCCGAGGCGCTCGGTAAACAGACCTTCAATCGCCTTGACCGCACCAAGCCCGTCGAACACCGCGCCAAAACAAAGCGCGGCCAGTATGATCCACATAAACATGCAGGATATAGCGAGAGTCTGCCTCACTGATACCTCGAATACCTCGCGGGTCATACGGCCTTTGAGCACCGCCGCTGCAAACGCGGTTAGCGCGCCGATAGCAGAACTCTCTACCAGGCTAGTCCAGCCATTGACAAACGGCACCATCATCGCAGCGAAGATCACAACCGGCAGCAGCCCTGCCAGCAACAGTCGATATTTTTCAGCGCGACTCACCTGCCGCTCTTCAGGTGGCAAGGCGGGCCCAAGTGAGGGTTGCAGACGACAGCGTACATAGATATACAGCACAAACATAGACGCCATCATAAGACCGGGTATCACTCCGGCCAGCCACAACTGACCCACCGGTTGACGGGCTATCATCGCGTACAACACCAGCACCACCGAGGGTGGCACCAGAATACCCAGCGATGATCCCGCCTGCACAACACCCGTCACCATGCGTTTGTCATAGCCGCGACGCAACAACTCCGGCAAGGCGATAGTCGCGCCAATGGCCATACCGGCAACGGATAAACCGTTCATCGCAGAGACAAGCACCATCAGACCAATAGTGCCAATCGCCAGGCCTCCGTTTACCGGCCCCATCCAGACATGGAACATGCGGTAGAGATCGTCGGCTATTTTTGATTCAGACAACACATAACCCATAAAAATAAACATGGGAAGCGTCAACAGTGGATACCATTTCATCAGTTTCATGGCCGATGAAAAAGGCAGATCTGTACCGCCCACACCCCACAGGGTAACCGCCGCTATTGCCGCCACGGCTCCAATAGCACCAAACACACGCTGCCCGGTCATGAGCATCAGCATCATGGACGAGAACATTAGTATGGCAATCATCTCTTGAGACACTAGTGGTCCGTCCAGCTAATAATATCGGATTCAGCGTGACTGTCTGTGTTCGCAGCAAGGCGCGTTTTAGAAAACATAGTTGTTCTACGTTGATAAAGCGCAACGCAGTCTGCGGGCGCGGACAGCCACGCCCGAAGGGAGTTCGGGAGCGGTCCCACAGCGGCGTTACCGCTTTTAAAAAGGAAAAGACCCTTCCCGTCGAGCTGTGCCTTGCTGTGAAACCGCTCCTGAACTCTGAACCCGAAATTATTAGCTGGACGGACCACTAGAGTTCTGCCCCGCGTATGCGCGCAATATCCTTGATGAGTTCCGAGATCACCTGTAGCAGCATCAAAAAGATACCGATGCACATGCCAACCTTTAACGGCCAGAGCAATGGCCGCCAGGCGGTAGGACTGCGTTCGCTATAGGTCACTGAATAAACTGTGCTGTCGATAGCGCCATAGAGGAGAACCGCCAGATAAAACAACAAAAAAAATACGGTAAATGCATCTACCCAGGCTTTTTGCTTTAGTGTCCAGCTGCCATAAAACAAATCCATTCGAACATTCGAGTTCAGTTGAATGGAATACGGGCCGCCCAGAATGTAATAGGCCACCATGCAAAACTGCGCGGTTTCAAGTGTCCAGAGTGACGGCAGAAAAAAGGTTTTCGAAATTGATGACCACAACAATATGCCAATCAATACAAACACCAGATACATGGCAAAGCGGCCAATGCGATAATTTATCGCATCAATAAATCGGACATATTTAATGGCGATGACCGGCATGTTTGGTCGTCAATGGTCCTGTCGCCGGGGGCGATGGTAAAGAATGAAGTTGTTGCGGAATCCTGTTGCAGTATTGTCCACCTGCAACAACAAAGTCAAAATTTTCGACCCGGCCGGAAACAAAAGCCTTAGTGAGTCAGGTGGCAATTAACGGGCGCCACGCGGCCGGTGGATGCGAGTCAGGTGGCCGGTGGATGCGAACGACGCATGACCGGTGATACCACCTGGTCCGAGATGTGAAAGTCCCAGACTGCCGCAGCCTGGTCACCGGCAAACTGTTCGATCATCCCGGCAAGCTCACTGAGATCGGTGACGTGGCTTGCACTGATTCCAAATCCGGATGCAATTGAAGAAAATGGCGGGCGACCAAATACAGCGCCCTGCTCCGGTAAACCTTCGGCGCGCAATTTATGTATTTCCGATCCATAAGCACCGTCGTTCAATACACAGATCAGTATATTGAGTTTATGCCGACGGATGGTTTCGAGCTCCTGTATATGCATCAGCAGGCTGCCATCGCCGTCGAACAATACCACCGGACGCCCGGGTCGGGCAGCGGCCACACCGATTGCGTAGGCTATACCATTGCCAATGGCACCAAACTCGCGAATCGTATGAAAACGTTCGATCGGGCGCCGGATCATATGTGAGGTAAACCAGGAACTGTGACCCGACGAGTTCACCAGTTCCCAGTCAACAGGCAGTGCCGTATCCAGTGCTCTGACCACATCACGCGGATCGTGCGTATTTGCCTGTAGCGGGAAAACCGCTGAATCCGGTGGCTCGGTTGCAATACGTTTTGCAAGCGAATCGGAGCGCCAACCGGAATCACGCGCCAATCGCTGCTGATCCAGTGCATCGATTAAAGCGGAAACACCTAACAAGGCGTCGCTGCGCAAGTGCCAGGTAGCAGCTTCCCTGCCCTGACTTAGCCGATGAGGAGCTATATCGATTTGCAACACACTGGCCGCAGCAAACAGCCGACCGCTGTCTGCATTGTGACTGGCCAGACTGGTGCCAACGGCGATAACCAGATCAGCCTTCGCAAAACATTCCATGGCGACCTCACTGGAAAAGCCGCCAGCCACACCGATGTAAAACGGGTCGTCGTGAAACAGGCCTCTGGCAGGCAACGTAGTAGCCAACAAGCCGTCCAGACAACGGGCAAGCTCACGACAGGCGTCACCCGCGTCGGCAGAAGCCGCCCCCAGGCCTGCCATCACAATTACCTTTGAAGCCTGCGCTAACAATGGAATCAGCCGATCTATATCCCCCGGGTTCGGCGGCATTGCACCAACCCGCGGCAGCACTTGCTTCGATGGAGATGGCAATGCCGTATCAAAGGTGCAAACTTCGTTCTGTAAATCAAACGGAATACCAAGAACAACAGGTCTGCGCTCGGTACGCGCTTGCAAAAACGCATCGCGCACCTGCACCGGCATTCGCTGTGGATGATGCAGTTGCTGATAGACTGCACCACACGCCTCAACAAAAGGGCGCTGTTCAATTGCCTGGTTATACCAGGCCGATTTCAGCGGCGCTTCTCCGGCAAAAACCAGTAGCGGAATACGCGCTCTGGCCGCGGCCGGCAGAGCCGTTAGAATTTGGGTTAATCCGGGACCGCAGGTGACCGTAGCAACACCGACCTCGCCCGTGGCCCGTGCCCACGTCATCGATGCAGAAACTGCACAGTGCTCATGCCGAACATAGATAAAGCGACAGCCATTGCCGGCCATTGCCGATGCCCAGTTCATATTGGCATCACCCAGTAGCGCAAAACAGGTGCTTACCTCTTCTTGAGAAAATACATCGGCAAGCAGTTCATAGACAGCTCTAGTGGCCATAGCTGTTACCCTCACGCACGGGGCTACTCTTGCGCGTATGATATTTCACGTACCGGTTCCTGTACGGTTTAACCATTTATCTGCCATACGCTGCATTGACTCCTCCTGCGTTTTTTCATGCAACCCGGTAATTTCGATCCATTCAAGTGAATGTGATTCATCACTTACCGTAAACTGCTCCGAGTCGGTTGCGCTGAAGGCAAAGCGCACATCGTAGTGAAAATGTTCAGGTTCATCACCACGCGCCGGAATGGCATGAATATCTATATCGAATATCTGATCACTAATCGCAACTATGCCCTCTATACCGGATTCTTCGCGTGCCTCGCGAAGTGCTGACAGCAGCACATCGCTGTTGCCATCAGTGTGGCCGCCCAGTTGCACCCAAATGTTCAGTTTTCTATGGTGCGTTAGAAGCACATGATCGGCGGCAGCATTCACGAGCCAGGCAGATCCTGTTACATGCCCCTGAAGATGACTGCGAAGAAAACAGTCAGTAGTGGATTCGACAAATTTTATGAAGCGACTGACGGTTGCCGCTTCTTCTTTATTTGCACTTGAATAGTGATGCAGGAGATCAAGCAATTGGCGACGATGCATGGCGAGGTGACACTTTCAGGTTCAAAACATAGACAGCGCATGCCTGGCCACTTTTTTTTCGTGAATTGCTACCGACTGACGATAAAATTGCCTGATCGGCCCCTTTCTGTGTGAGCGCCGGGGATTGGCAACGGTATGCAATGCGGGAAAAGAGAGGTAGCGGAACTTCTGCGCAACAGAGCTAACACAATACCACTGGATCGGGCATCGTGTCTTCCGTTGACCGGGTCTGTTTAACAGCTATTGACGACTCTGGCGCGCCACCGGCCACCGAATTTTTCGCTCCGCTTTATTTTCGTACATGCGGCGATCCGCCTCTGCAATTGCAGACACCAGGCTACCGTGCCCGGAACGCATGGCCCATCCCAGTGAGATCGGAATATCTCGCTCTGCAAACGCTTGCGATATTTTTACACCGATTGCATCTATATCAACGGCGCTGTAGTCCGGTAATAGAATGGCAAACTCATCACCACCAATGCGTGCAGCAATGTCTGTTTTACGCAATACACTTCGCAAACAATCCCCGATAGAGCGCAGCAAATCGTCTCCGCAATTGTGTCCGTGCGTGTCGTTGGCCACTTTCAGGTCGTCGACATCCAGCACAAATACACCTAACGATATGCCATAACGCTTTGCACGAGTCTCCTCAATAGAAACAAAATTTTCCCAACCGGTGCGGTTCAGCAGACCGGTTAATTTATCAGTCACCGCCTCGTTGCGGCACACGTCCAGTTCCTTCGTCCGATCTATCGCTTCAATGTCGCGATCGAGGATAGTACCAAGCAAGCCCGCCAGCAGTTCCAGTAGTGGTAGATCTGCTTCTATAGACCGGCTTTTCGGAACGGGATCAATGGCGCACAGGGTTCCGAACAGCTCACCGTTGCTTTTTGAAATTGGAACACCGACGTAGGCACCAATGGGCATCTGCCGGTTGATTGGAGCTGAGTCATAAGCGGGTATTTCTTGGGCGTCACAGGCGATCCTCGGACCTTCATCGTTTATCATTCTCGAACAAAAAGAATCCGCCCACTGAAATACATCACCCTCATTGACTCCATAGCCGTTATCAATCGTTTGCAACGCTATCCACTGACCACCCTCTACGCGGGTCACCATCCAGAGACTAAAGCCCATGCGCTGGTGCAAAAATTCCAGCACGGCGCGACTGGCCGTCTCAAAATTGTCAAAAGAACTCTCAGCAAGTAATGGATTCACCGGGTAACTCTCCCCGCTGTACAACACCGTATCAGTGTCAGCGTGTAACGCTATATAGCTCGCGGTGTACGATTTGTCGGTACGGACATTTACTGTATTCACCAATATAGACCTGTGAGTGTAGAAAAATACTGCACCCCTGCAGTATTCCGGTTGACACCAACGCACAGGCAGCACGGGTACAATTGCCATTTATCTGACAAAATTCATTCCGGATGAGAAGCGGGTTGCGAACCTGGATAAGTCATAAGAACGGTTCAACGCATTGATAAGCACACAAACATCTGAAAGGGCAAAAAAACCGGCTCGGCGGATTAGTGTAAAACGTCGTTTTATGATGTACTCATCGGAAACAGCGGGCGTTTCTAAAGCCTCGGGAATACAGCAGTTTTCACGAAAAGAGTGCTTTCGACACCCTTAATTTACTCAGCCACCCAGGTCAACAATCCCGACTGGCAATCACATTCACAGGGCACATAAACGTATGAAACTCCACGTGTTATGCAAGGCAATGGCAATTGCTATTTCAGTAATGACACGTCAAATATTCGCCACGGCCGCGAGAACAGATTGCGGTATGCGATTCATAAGTGTGGACATTGTGAAACAATTATTTACACAACGAGACCACCAGAGGTGCAGCCGCACACCGGTTTTTCCGCTCTACTGTCACGCGGATGCTACCGTATACTCCCGGTACAAACAGCGTGTTCCCCGGTGCTACAGCGTGTTTAAAGGCACTTTAATATAGCGCTGACCGTTGTTCTCTGGATCGGGAAATTCACCGGCCCGCATATTGATTTGCACCGATGGCACCATCAATTTCGGTGTGCCGAGTTTGTTATCGCGCTCATTACGCATGGCCACAAACTCTTTTTCAGTGACACTTTGCCTGGCTTGCACGTTGTTATTGCGCTGCTCACCGACGGTAGTCTCCCAGGCAAACACGTCCCTGCCTGGTGCTTTGTAGTCGTGGCAAAGAAACATACGCAAGTCATCAGGAAGTTCAAATATTCTCTGGATGGACTGGTAAAGCTGTACCGAATCACCGCCGGGGAAATCACAACGGGCCGTGCCGAAGTCGGGCATAAAGAGTGTATCGCCGACAAAAAGTGCATCGCCAACCTGATGCACCATGCAGGCGGAAGTATGCCCGGGCGTATGAATAGCTCGACAGCTTATTTCACCAAGCTGGTAAGTTTCATTGTCAGTAAATAAATGATCAAACTGGCTGCCGTCGGTGTGAAATGCCTGCCCTTCATTAAAAATTTTACCAAACGTTTTTTGCACTTCGGTAATCATTTCACCAATGGCAGTGCGACCGCCGAGCTTCTTTTTCAGGTAGTGGGCCGCAGTAACATGATCTGCGTGCACGTGGGTATCTATAATCCACTCTACTGTAAGGGATCGCTCCTCTATACAGTCGATAAGTGCCTGAGCTGATTCGGTGCTGGTTCTTCCAGAGGCGGAGTCGTAGTCGAGTAGTGAATCAAAAACAGCACACTTGCCGGTTTGTGGATCCTCGACGATATAGCTGATGGTATTGGTATCGTTGTCAAAAAAGGCGGTGACTTGCGGTTTGTTCATTTACCATCGTTTCCAGTTGAGAAGATCGGTTGAAAATGCCTGCGGGCCATAGTTGCGGCTCAGGGTTGCGGCTCAGGGTCGCGGCTCAGGGTCGCGGCTCAGGGTCGCGGCTCAGGGTTGCG
>CAYPCS010000131.1:0-12864 GCA_964409275.1 uncultured Granulosicoccaceae bacterium | reverse complement strand
GCCGGTTCTGTTGTGGCTGGCTGGCCGGTACTGAGTACGGTAGGCTTGGGACAACTGGTGTGAATACCGGTTTCGCTATTGGCGGATGTGGCCAACTGAATGCCGGAACTATAGATTTCCTGGATCTGGCATTGCGGCGCTGGTCTCACCCGGGGTTGTTTTTGGTGCTCGCGTTGCCCGCCTGTTAGCGGTCGCCAGGTTACGTGGTGATTGCAGCATTGCCCGGTGCAGCGTGCAGGATGATAATGCAATCGTTTACCGTATTTCAGGGTCAGGCCCTTGTATAAGCCACTGCGAGCCTTTTGCGATGGCGGCGCCAGAAATAGCGTTGAGAAAAATAGCGGTGAGAAAAACTGCGGTGAGAATCAGGCAGCCCGGGTGCGGGCTGACGAAAGCGTGCGTAATGCGAGCGGGGGAATGATGGTCAGTCAAAGTGATATTCAGTTTTATCGGGATTGTGGCTATCTGGTCGTTGAAAATGTAGTGTCGGCCAGTGAACTTGCAGTATTGCGCAGTGAATTAAAAGGTATTGTGCAGGGCGCTTCGGTGGTTACCGAGAGTAACCATATATACGATCTTGAAGATTCTCACACAGCAGACAAGCCGCGTGTTCGCCGCATCAAGGAACCGCACAAAGTGATGCCGAGCGTTCAGGCGCTGATGAAACAACCCGCTCTGCTGTCTATTGTAAAGTCACTAATCGGTCCGGGCGTACGGTTTCAAACTGCCAAGCTTAATATGAAAGCGGCCGGTTTTGGTGCGGCAGTGGAGTGGCACCAGGACTGGGCGTTTTACCCTCACACCAATGACGATTTACTGGCCGTCGGGGTGATGCTTGACGATGTCGATGAGATAAACGGACCAATGCAGGTCATTCCCGGGAGTCACAAAGGCAAAATATTTAATCACCATGCGGACGGGTATTTTTGCGGGGCAATTGATCCGTCGGATCCCGATGTCGATTTTGAATCTGCGGTGTCGTTAAAGGGCAAGGCGGGGGCAGTCACTTTTCATCATGTGCGTTCGATTCACGGGTCAGCACTCAACCGTTCTGATCGGTCGCGCAATTTTTTGCTGTATCAGTTTACTGCTAACGATGCGTGGCCGCTGATCGAACGGGTCAGGGACATGGCTGCATATAACTCGAACATTGTAGCGGGCGCCCCGACACTTGAGCCACGGTTAACCGATGTCCCTGTTCGCATTCCGTTGCCTCAAGCGCCGGATCAGGGATCAATCTATGAAAATCAACGTACGCTCAAGAACCGGTTTTTCGACGTCCATACCAGCCCGGATTCCGCACGCGAGTCGTTGTAGCAGGAAGATCCGGTTTGCCAGTGTGTAGTATTGAGGCTGGCGAAAGAAAAAGTACCGTCGTTGCGGTTTGCTGGCCATGATTGGGAATAGCTGCGAATGCACCTGAGTTCGCATTGTCTGCCTGCCCTGCGATGGTAAAATTCCAGTCACGAAAGATTTTTTGGCAATCGTGATGAGGCAGGTCAGGGGCTGGAATGTGGTTTAACTCATGGGAGTTTTTTATTTTCCTGCCGCTGGTGTTGGGGATTTATTACGCACTTGGTTTTAGGTATCAAAATGTATTTCTTGTCGGCGCCAGTTATTTTTTTTACGGCTGGTGGGATTGGCGATTTCTGGCGCTGATTTTTGCCAGCACGGTTGTTGATTTCGCCTGCTCAAGATTGATGGTTTACGGGCACATTTTTCACAAGCCCGTGCAGATGCCAAAAGCCCCGTTCCGTAGAAAAAAATATCTCATCATAAGCCTCGTGGTAAATCTTGGCTTACTGGGTATATTTAAGTACTTCAATTTTTTTGTTGACAGCTTCATCGCAATGGGTGCGACTGTCGGTCTCGATTTTGATACACCGATTTTACGACTGATTCCGCCGGTAGGCATCTCTTTTTATACTTTCCAGACGCTTTCCTACACCATCGATGTGTACCGGGGCAAGCACGATCCGGTCGGGAAATTTATCGATTTTTCATTGTTTGTTTGCTACTTCCCGCAGCTGGTTGCAGGCCCCATAGAAAGAGCGAGTCGATTGCTTCCGCAACTGGCAAGCAAGCGCAGCGTAAACCTCGATATGATCAAGTCGGGGGTGTTGCTTATTTTGATCGGCTTGTTTAAAAAGATAGTTATTGCGGATACTGCCGGTGCTGATGTTACCCGAATTTATGAAAACCCGGGTGCTGCATCTTCGCTACTGCTCTACTCCGGGGTACTACTGTTTTCACTTCAAATTTATGGCGATTTTTCCGGCTACAGCAACATGGCGCGAGGCATAAGCCGCTTGTTCGGAATAGAGCTGATGGAGAACTTCCAGGCGCCCTATTTATCGCGCAACATCACAGAGTTCTGGCGGCGCTGGCACATCTCACTGTCACAGTGGTTGCGAGATTATTTATATATTTCGCTCGGCGGCAATCGCAAAGGAAAAATCAGAACCCTGGTGAACCTGATGCTAACCATGCTGCTTGGCGGTCTCTGGCATGGTGCGTCCTGGACCTATGTTGTTTGGGGCGGCTTGCACGGCGTCTACCTCGTAATACACAGAATGATAAGTAGTTTGTCTGTACCGCGTGCCAGCTCCTCTGTCGTATTCAGATTTTTTACCATGGTATGTGGTGTGGTTTTTACCTTCCATTTGGTGTCGGTGACATGGGTGTTTTTTCGTGCAGAATCCATGAGTCAGTCTCTTGTTTACTTTGAAGGGCTTTTGTCTTTCAGAGGTGGTCTCGATATAAAATCACTGGCGTTGCCTGTCTTGCTGGTTGTGTTGCTGGCGCCGCTGGAATGGATTCAGTACCGAAAGTCGGAAGTCACTGATCTTGGCTCGTTTCCTCTCCCGATGCGCAGTATGGTGTACACCATGATGCTTATCTCTATCGTTATGCAAAGTGGCAATGAAATCCCGTTCATCTATTTTCAGTTTTGATACGCTGACGTTCCCGTTTTCCGAGATTCTGAAGAGCAGGGTTTTGGGGATAGTGGTTGTGTTTGTTGTCGGCATCGAGATTGCCTTGCGTGTGATAGTACCTGCAGGCTTTAGTCCGGGTGGCTCGTGGCACAACGCCGAGATGCGGGACCAGGTACGCCAGCTTGAGGAACTGGATACGGTTGATGTCTATTTCACCGGTAGTTCGATAAGTGCTGTAAATATCGCGCCGCTTTCGTTTGACGAAGGGCTCGCGACAGCGGGAAACCGTTCCGTATCGTTCAATGCCGGTATCAGAGGTTGCTCATACACGTGTATCGAGCAGGGTTTTATGGAGCTGTACTGGGCGAGGAAAATAAGTGACACAGTAATTCTGGTGGTTGGACCGGCAGACATCAACGAGGCTCATGACTTCGGTAAAAAGCGCTCACGTCAGTTCATGGATACATTTGATCGCAAGCCGCTTGATAAATGGTTTCTGGAAACGTTCAGGCACATTTGGCTGTTCGGGTTTCGGGCGGAGATTAAAGATTTTCTCAAGAAACAAAAATGGGTAGCCGAACCCTCGCGTGTGGCTGAACGTGGTCATGTACCTGTAGACGAAAAACAGAGGCGCTATTCGCATGAGTTTCAGTTTGATGAAAACGGCGAATTATTTCAGGCACTGACAAGGCTTACCACGATACTTCATGCGCAAGGTACCCGCGTAGTGCTTCTTGAAGGTTTATCCGATTCAATCACCTGGGCTGACGTTGGCGCTGACGGGCGGGAGAACTATCTGAGCCTGATGAATGCACTGGCTGGTCGAACAGGTATTCCGTTTGTTCGCATCGATGAAATACGGCCTGCGGACGAGAGCTATGTTGATGATATTCATATCAACTCGGCAGCGGCACGTGAGTTTTCACGAAATCTTGCCAGTTTGCTGATCGGGAAGGGTGTGTTTCACACTAACCATTAACCGTAGTGCATCAAGGTGCCAGGAGGTTTCAGGAGGCCTGCCATGCCCACGGGAAACCCGTGGGCATGTTGTTTGGGTGTGTTGCTAGCCGATTGGGGCGCTGTCGTCGCGCCGAACCGCTATCACTGCGGAGCGTGGCACAGCATCGGCGCCTTCAGGCCAGTTTCCGCTACCGCGCTCACCGGGGTGCTGGATACCAATAAACATGGTGCGTTTATCGGCACTCCAGGTCAGACCGGTCACTTCGCACTGTTTTGGGCCGACCATGAAACGCTGAATTTCACCGGTTACCGGATCACCGGCCAGCATTTGATTGTTGCCGTGACCTTCAAATTCCTCTTCGTTGGAATAGTTGCCATCGGTTTGAATCCACAGAATACCCTGTGAATCGAATTTCAGGCCGTCAGGGGAATTAAACATATTGGCGACGGAGATATTGTCTGATCCACCGTATTGATCGGTATGGACAGCCGGGTTACCGGCTAGCGCGTAGAGGTCCCAGGCGAACCCGTCGCTGGTGTGATCACCGCCGTTGGGACGCCAGCGAACAATCTGGCCGTAGAGGTTCTTGTCACGAGGATTCGGGCCGCCTGCCGGTGTAAGGTCACCTCCGGCATTGGGCTTTACACCACGGTTTTTGTTGTTTGTCAGAGCGCAGTAAACTTCCGGTGCATTGGGGTTGGCAGCAACCCACTCAGGCCGATCCATAGTGGTGGCGCCAAGCTTCGAGGCAGCGATACGCGTGTGCACGCAAACTTCCGCCATACTTGCCATGCCAGTGGTTTCCGGACTAAGTTCCAGCCAATGTCCGGCACCGGTGTCCTCAAATTTGGCGGCGTACAGCTTGCCGTCTTCAAGCAGTGAATCGGTCTCGGCACCTGGTGCGTAAACACCGGTAGAGACAAAGCGATAGAGAAACTCGCCTCGCTCGTCGTCACCCATATAGACAACCACGCGTCCGTCCGGGTTGATCACTAACTCGGCATTCTCGTGTTTAAAACGGCCCAGCGCAGTGCGTTTTTTAGGTGTGGAATCGGGATTATTCGGGTCGAGTTCGACGACATAGCCGGCACGATTGGGTTCGTTTGGATTTTTTGAAACATCAAAGCGATCGTCAATCTTCGCCCAGCCGTATCCCCAGTCTTTGGAGGACACACCGTAGCGCTTTAGCTCTGCAGAGACTTTGTGGTCTTCGTCGGCAGCAGAGAAGTAGCCGTTGAAATTTTCTTCGCAAGCGAGATAGGTGCCCCATGGGGTGGAACCATTACCGCAATTGTTCCAGGTGCCCAGTGCCGTTTTACCGGCCGGGTCGGCAGCTGTTTTTAGCAGATCGTGACCGGCGGCCGGTCCTGTCAGCGTCATTTCAGTGTCCGGGGTCACCCGGCGATTGTACGGGCTGTCTTTGACGATAGACCACTGGCCTTTGTCTTCGGTGATTTCAACGACGGTCAGGCCGTGGGCCATTTTCCCTTTGAGAATGTCGTCGTCCGTTTCTGACTTTCCTTCTTCCCGGTTACCCCAGATTATCTTGCGATTGGTGTATTCATTGTTGACCACCAGCAGCGTCTTGCCCTCGTGGGAGAACACTTCCATGCCGTCTATGTTGTCGCCAAAGGATTTTGCCTGGCTGCCGGCATCGCCGCGCGAGGCATGGTCGAATTCTGCGCCGTCAGACCACAGAGGATCTCCCCAGCGAACCACGACTTGCGAGCTGTAACCTTCTGGCAAGGTGATGTCATCAAGCGTGTTGGCATCTATTGGTGAGAAAGCGAAGCGGTCCTTGGCTGCTGCGGCATCACGCGGAAGTAGTGCGCTACCGGCACCCAGTGTTCCGAGGGTTGCGACACTTCCGTATGCCATGATGCTTTTAAGCAACCCGCGCCGGGTCAGTGCCGATTCCAGTATTCGGTCGAAATCATTTTCCGCTGGTTTTGGATTCAGTTGCTCGTCAAAATCGTCAAATGAGACTTCGTCTTTATTGTCCATAGTAAAACCTCGCCTTGGTTGAGAAACGGTAGGGCCGGAAGGGTACCTTTGAAATATTACCGGATTGATACAGACTACACCGAGATTTGTCGATATGCCACCGAAACACACGTCAACACGCCGATTTTGTACGCGAGTTATCGCTTGCCGGATTACGTCTATGCCGAGTTGGTTCTTGATTCTTGCGCGCTGCCGGATTGCTACAAAGTGGTCCATCAGGTAACAATCTAGGGTTCAGGGACCATAGTGCAACGATCAACGAATATTCACTTGCGGAATTCACCAGGCCAGTGTCCTCGAGTCAGTTGTAAACTACACCCGGATAGTTATAGTTTTACAATTCAACGACTGATTATAGATTCTGCAGCGCTTTCGAGTTCCCCGGCTTTTTGGCGAGAGGCTTCATTTGATTGACCACCAAGAAGGTCCATCGTTTCCAGCGGGTCGGTTTTCAGATCATAAAGTCGCTGTGGTTGACCATCTTCGGCGACCAGCTTGAAGCGGTTGTCGCGAATTGCCCAGCCGTGTTTGTCCGGCCCGCGTTTTTTGCCATCGCTAAAGTGCTCAACATAGGCAAAGGCGCGTTGACCCGCATTCCCTTGCAGCACGGGAGCAAAATCAATTGAATCCTGTGCGTCGGAACTGACTCCGGCTATGGATGCAATGGTTGCATAGAGATCACTGCTGTTAACCAGTGCTTCAGTTCTGCCGCTCGCCACACCCGGGCCTGTAACAATCAAGGGAATGTGAGTTCCACCTTCGAATATGCTGCCTTTGGCTCCATTGCCACCGTACAGGCTTCGCGCGACCTTGCCCGGTGTGCCATTATCACCAATAAATATGACGTATGTATTGTTCCTTACGTCTTCGGGAATGGATGAAAGCAATCGACCGATTTCAGTGTCCAGCGCCTCGAGGGAGGCGTTAAAGTAGGCGAGTGGATTGCCGGAAATGGCGTTATTTTCATCGGTCAGATGGTCAAAGCTGTGCAGTTCTTTTGGTGGCAGGTGAAAAGGAGTGTGGGGTGCATTGTAGGCAAGCCACAAAAACCATGGCGACTGTCGCGAATTAATCCAGTCGATGGATCGATCGGTAAGCACCGTGGTACTGTATCCGGATACCCGAACCTTCTTGCCATTGTCGTTTGCCTCCCAATGGAAATAGTCCGCAACACCCCCTGACATCATGGCAAAATATTCCTCAACACCGAGATCAGCGGGGTGCTGGTAGTCTGTTATGGAGGACGCCAGATGCCACTTGCCAATGAGTGCGCTTGCGTAATCGGTGGTATTCAATATATCGAACAGGGTAGTTTCATTGGTCGAAAGTCCTTTGCCTCCGCGTTTTGCAATAGGGGCACCTATACCGGTTCTGAATCCATAGCGACCGGTCATGATGGTAGCGCGGGTTGGTGAGCATACCGGTGCTGAATAGGCGTGATCGAACACCATACCGGTTTTGCACATATGTTCGAGTACCGGCATTGGTGCCTGTTGAGTGCCAACATTGTAGCAACGTGAAATGTCGAGACCTGCGTCGTCAGCAATGATCAGCAGCACATTGGGTTGCGCGCGCAGATTGGCAGTGGCGATGAAAGCTAATAGTGTTAAGCAAAATAGAACCGGACTGTGACGCTGCAAAATCAGGTACTCAATGTTATTGAACGACTGCCTTGACCGAACTGGTAAGCCAATGGTCGAATGCTATTTATTCCGGCTCTTTGCTCTTATTGCACGTTTGCCGAATGATTCGTCAGGTCGACCGGTAAAACACGCCAGCACCCATGGGTAGCTGTCGGTCACATAGTAGGCATATTGGCCATCTACGGTCATGCCGTTGCACTGATCGAGGTCACCGGAACCGGTGAACTCGTAGTCGTCGATGTAGGTACCGTCGTAGGTCCCACCCGGATCTGTCTGGCTCACCGGTCTTTTTCCCGAAATTAGCGAATAACCGGACTGTGCCTTGCGTAGCTGACCAGTGCTTTGATCTATAATCCAGCTTCCGTAAACCGGAAAGCCGTCGGCTGCATACCCGATAAGCGGAGAACCTTGCGCTCCGGGGTTGTCGTCAAACAGCGCGTTTGGATTGCCATGGTAGTGGTAGGTGCCATCGGGCTGGGTGTGGGCGTTGTGTGAATCGGTGCCAAAATTTGAACCAGGTCCAAGCGGGTCGAGTAGCCAGCGATCTCCTGATTTACAACCGATTGCTGTATTGCCGTCGGCGTTTGCTCTCGGTGCGGAAGGGTTGTAACAGCCGGCGGAGAGTAGATCGAGCACTACACCGTTTAGCAGGATAGCATCATAGCTGCGCTGGCTTAGCGATGTGGTTGCCGCGGCTGCCACCGGTACGCGGGGCCAGCTGACAGAGATGTCTGCCTCCGCTACCGGCTCAACAAAGCGCGCTGAATCGTCATTGAAATCGTAATTTGGTATGGAGTCGGCCTGCATAAAGCAGGACGTTGCATCATTGCCCAGAGATACGGTGGATTCAAATGGCAATTGCCGTTTTATATCAGTCACTGATGCTGTGTACTGGTGTGCGTGGTCCGCGCAATCAGCACTTCGGTTGGTAAAAACAGTATTGGTGATTTTAACCACACCGGTTGTTGATGCTGCAGCTGTCAACTCTGAACCGGCGATGAGCGCCATGTTGCCGATAAAAAATGCCGGAATAAGAGCAGGCGAGTATTTCATACGCTGTTTATCCTTATGACAGATCGTGGAAGTGCGATTGTAACAACGGAATGTTGAGAAAATACGTAGTTTTCGTGCAGAGGCCGGAATCGAATATAGATCCGGTGGCGTGGTCGAAGATTGCAGCTATGTGTTAGCTGGCCGCAGTCAATCAGGCAGTTGGTTTTGCTACTTGCAGTAGTCGCCTGCGTTGCTTCAGAATTAACTGCTCGCCACGGGTTGAAACCCGAAAACAATACTATCCTGCCATTGCCGGAGTAATACCTGAATGAAACTGGAAACGCTGACGCTGGATATCGTCAACAATGTCGCCACTATCACCCTGAACCGCCCCGATGATGCCAATGCGCTAAATGCGCGCATGGCCGATGAGTTATTTGAGGTGTCGGTGTTGTGCAGCAGTGATCCTGAAGTTCGGGCTGTTGTCTGGACAGCCAACGGCAAGATGTTTTGTGCCGGTGGTGATCTGCGTGACATGCATTCTCAGGGCGATAACAAGCCCGCTCATCTGGTGCGCATGGCAACAAAGCTACATGCAGCGGTTATTCGGCTGAACCAGATGGATGCGCCAGTGGTCATGGCTATTAACGGTACCGCCGCCGGTGGCGGTTTTTCGATGGCGCTGTCGGGTGATTTTGTATTTGCTTCCGAAAAGGCAAAATTTATCTCTGCCTATACAGCGTCAGGATTAACGCCGGATGGATCTTCTACGTACTTTCTGGCAAAACACGTTGGCTTGATGCGGGCCAAAGAGTTGCTGCTGACCAATCGCCTGTTGACGGCCAGTGAAGCGATGGAGTGGGGTATTGTTAACAGGGTGGTAGCGCCAGATGAATTAGTGTCCGAAGCGAATAAGCTGGCAGCCACGTTTGCTGCTGGCCCCACCAAAGCTTACGGAGGGTTGAAAAAACTGTTGCTCAGCGCTTATGAAGCGCCAATGGAACAGCAACTTGAAAGGGAGACTCAGGGGATTTCGGGCATGATGCGCACTTACGATGGTCCGCACGGCCTTGAGTCTTTTCTCAACAAAGAGACGCCTGTGTTCAAGGGCAGTTAAGATCTGCGACGCAGTGTTGTTGCCGTCGTTGGATTCACACCATGGTGTATTTCAAGCGGCGTCATCAAAAATATCTTCTACCTCTTTGTCTTTCTTTGACAGATTTGCTGTGTTGTCGTTAGTTATAACTCGTATGGGATCGAGATTTGCCCACAGCGGTGTCATTGCCATCATGCTTCCGAACAAGGCTCCGCCGCGCAGCATCCACACGAGTATCCCTGCTGTTGTGCTAAGCGATACGCCGAGGGCAACATCACCGCCGACGCCGTAGAATGTTTCCGCGTTCTCTTCTGCACGATCCAGCTCGCCATTAACACGCGAGAGCCCTTGCAGGAAGTTATTGTTGTCGGTAACCGCCGCGAACGAGGATTGCACGTTAAGAGTCAATTCGAACGTTGATGTACTTAGCGTAGAAGCATCGTTAAAGGTGTGGGTCGTTTCAACCGGATTGTGTTTCTTGACCGCCAGAGGTTGTACGATCCTTGCCAGTTCGCCGGAACGGTTTTCTGCAGCCTCTTCATAAGTTGATATTACCAGAGATTTGTCTGCTGTTTCGGTACCCCTGGTATTTTCGAACTGTTGTGACGACTGTGCAAAAATATCTCCGAGCAACCCGGTTGCGTCTTGTGATTCGGGTTCACCTTCCATGGTCTGAATCACCGTTGCAGACTCCGCGTTTGGTTCATTGCCGGGAGACTCGACACTGGCAGGCATCGGAGCCAGTGGTTCGGCGGTTAACGGAATCGCTGCAGCAATCGCCGGTTCTACGGCTATCAGTACCCGGGCGATGGTAAACGCGCCGTCCGTGTTGGTTACCCGATAACTGAACTCATCTTCAAGTGTATCCGAGCCATCGTGAATATAGCGAAATGTACCGTCGCTATTAAAATTCAGCTGACCGTGATCCGGTTGCGTTTCGATTTTCAACAACAGCTCATTAGCCTGTAGTCGGGAGCTGTCTACCAGGGTGGTGTTTCCAGAGCCTAGTATGTCCCCGCGCGCAGTGTCAAATCGCTGTCCGTTTTCAATAATGAGTGCATCGTTGTCCAGTACCGGCGCAGCGTCAATTACCTCGGTAATATTGAGCACGAAACGACCTTGTACCGGTTGGCTGTTATCTTCACCGCCATCGCTAAGGCTGACATCAAAATAGTCCTGGCTGGTCTCTGATCCATCGTGGTGATATACCATCGTGCCATTGCCCAGCTGGTCCATACTTAATATTTCCCCCGCAGACACGGGAAGACCGTCTATGCTCAGTTTGCCAAACCGGGGCAGGTTTTCTATAGTGAGAAAAAGATCCGTGGGAAAATCGTCCGGGTCGGTAGCGGAGAGTACCGCCGACGACACTATAAACTGACTTCCCTCATCCAGCACGCCGCCTTCGATAATCAACGCAGGGGGCTGGTTGAAATAATCGAAACGGATGAAGTTCTCGCTGCCATCGATAGTGTTATCGCCAAACGCAGGGTTACCATTGTCTTGTACCAGAAATCCAAACCCCTCAGCTTGCTCTGTATTTACGGATGGTGTGTATTGCAATAGCCCGTTTTCTATATCTTCGATTAAAACTCTCTCACCGATGGTGATTGCCTGATTGTTCAGAGTCAATGAAGTCTGGTTTATGAGCGAACTAATTGTCACGGCAATAAAGCGGTCGTTGTCTGCGGGGTCAGTGAAGCCAAAGTCCTGCATGGCAAGCGCGTATGAATCGCTTGCGGACACTGATAAAACGCGGTCAGTCCCTGCAGGTTCATCGTTGACCGGGTTGACATCAATGATCAAACTATTTTCGATCAATGCACGATTTTCTCCCGCATTTACAGAGTCTCCGTTATCTATCACCCGAAACGCCAGGCTGTCGAATGATTGCCCGTGGCCATCTCCCGGAGGCGTGTATACCAGTTCACCACTGGTGATCGATGCGGTAGTAATTATCTGATCGACATTTAGCGGAACCCCGTTTTGTTGCAGTACGCCCAACACGGGCAGACGGGTGAGTTGTACTGCGGTGAACTGATTTGTCCAGGGTGAGTCAGCCGCGTCACTGAAACCGAAATCAGCCTCTGTGAAATAATAGTCTGTATCTTCATTTGTACTGATGACGCCGTCTGTGCCCGTTGGTGCATCGGCGATTGGTGCAATGTTAAACGCCAGTGTGTGTGTTAACGGATCGGTGTCGGTGCCGCCATTTGCAATACCGCCATTGTCGCGTAACTGGAATTGAAGGCTTGCCGCCGGGGACCCGTTAGCGTTTAACGCAGGGGTATAGCTGATGATACCGTTGTTGAGTTCGGCTGCGCTTAACAGGCTGTTTTCCTGTATCGCTATGCCATCACGCAAAAGCTGGCCTGTTGTTGGTAGTGAGACCACGCGTACATCGGCCAGTTGATTATTGCCAGTCGAGTTATTGACAGCTGCAATATTGTCAACAGGATCAGAGAAACCGAAATCAGATGCCGTCAGAACCCGCTCAGTGTCTTCGAGCAGTTCGACGGATTGATCGCTGCCAGCGGGTGGATCATTAACCGGTGTAACATCGATTGTCAGTGTGTTACTTGCCAGGCTTTGCCGGTAGCCACCATTGTCGGTGTCGCCGTCGTCGATAACAAAAAAGCCGAGCGTGGTATAGCTTTGACCATTCTCATTGGCATTTGCGCTAAACGTGAAAAGTCCGGCAGACAGTTGAGCCTCGGTTATGGTGTCACCGGGTGAGATCGGGATGCCATCCAGTGTCAGGTTGCCCCGCTCGGGCAGTGTGTTGATTTGAATCGCTGCGAGCTGGTGATTATCGACAGGATCAGAAAAGCCAAATTCAGTGGCGTTCAGTTCGTATATCGAGTCTTCGGGGACTTCGATCGTGTTATCACTGCCGACAGGTGCATCGTTGACGGATTGAACCGAGATGGTGAGCATGTTGCCAGTGTCATCGGGTGTGCCACCAGAACCTGCTGCATCAATAACCTGGAAATCGATTGTAGACAACGCGTTGCCGTGAAGATTTGCGGCGGGCTTGAATACAAGCTGGCCCAACAGTATATCCGTTACCGTGATAACGCTGTCTGTTGCAACCGGAGCATCGTCGAGTGTTAACGTGCCATTATTCGGTGTAGAGATAAGCCGGACTTCACTGAACACATCGTTTTCTATATCGCTAAACCCGAAATCAGCGACCAGCAAGGTATACGGCTGATCTTCGCTAGTGGTAAC
>CAYPCS010000130.1:0-13066 GCA_964409275.1 uncultured Granulosicoccaceae bacterium | reverse complement strand
TGGCCGATCTGAGGTGGTCAGGTTGGATCAATTCTGGGGCTGTCTGTAAGATCTACAGTGAACCGGGTGGGGATCGACAATACTGCCAGATTAAAGATGCTCAACCGGTCAGTCAGAGGTGTAATACATACACTCTCACTTAAATTAGTTAGATGGTATCAAATACAGTCAAGTCAGGTTCGGTCTCGACTACCGAAGATCGGGTTTTCATCAAACTCCACCAGTTTTGCAAATTCACTTGAGAACCGGTTAGTTTTTCGCCACCGGGTGTTTTTTCCAGATAGTCGAACAGTGGTGCTGCATGAAGATCAGCAAGTGTGATGTTCTGGCCTGCGAGAAACTTATTGCTTCCAGCTAGCCTGGCCAATTCACCCATAGCCATTTTGATACTGGCTTGTGCGTGTTCTACCCGATCTCTATCCGGAACCATTCCGATCTTCGGTTTTATTAGCAGTTCGTTTACAAATCCCATTCGAATTTCCTCAGACAGACAGGAATCCAGAATAGCGATCACCTGTGACATTCGTCCACGCTCTTGAACATTAGATGGTTGCAGGTGTGAGCCACCAAATGCTTCATCGATATACCGACAAATTGCACTGGTTTCGTAGATGATATAATCCTCATGTGCCAGAACAGGGACTTTACCGAAGGGATTTAGCTTGAAATGTTCGGCGGGCATAATACCACTGGAAAAGTCTACTTCTCTTAAACAATATCTGATTTCTTTTTCTGCCAGCACCAAACGTGCTGTTCGCGTATACGCGCTCCATTTTGGTCCGTAAAGCGTTACATTCGTCATGTTGTACATTCCTGGACATATACATAAGATTTTACCTGTATGACCACCCTGTCTACAGAGGTAGCCTGGAAAAGAAGGTGATAGCGACAGTGCGTTTTATATCGTCCGGCTATTTGATCAGGTGTTCCTGGTTTGTTTAGTTCCATATGTGAGACAGGAATTTCTTACAGGTAACCAAAGAGCCTGTTTGATATCGTTAGATTGTTAGTCAGAAATCTATCGTAGTGCGAGCAGTGTTAGAATTTTTTGCATATTGGGGTAAAGCGGACAGGCATGACGCTGCTTTCCATCGTTTGGTTTGGCACAGTCTGGATGTTGCGGCGGTCGCTGATGAATTATTGCGAAGTCGTGACGACTGGTGTCAACAATGGGCTTTAGTATCCGGTTTGGAGAGCAGCGAAGCGCGCTCGCTTGCCGTGTGGCTGATCGGTCTGCATGACATTGGTAAATTCGCCGAAAGCTTTCAGTACTTGCGGCCCGAACTTCGCGAAAGATTTTTCCCTGATATAGCCGCTCAGCGTAAGAGTTATGACATACGGCACGACCAGCTTGGACACATTTTATGGAGCGAAAAACTCCGCCGGGAGCTGGCTGGAACCCTGCCACCATCAGACGCCCGTGCTGTTATCGAAGTGTTGGATGTCTGGATGCTTTCGGTCACGGGGCATCATGGATCACCGCCAGCCGTTGAGGCATCTTCGATAGGTAGTTACTTTCATCCTGTCGACATTACGGCAGCCACTAGCTTTCTGCACGAATGGACAGATTTAGTTAATCCTCCGTTTGATTCCCTGGCTCAAGCCAAAGCTCAACCTGAAGCCGCCAGTTGGTTACTGGCTGGTTTTGCAGTACTCAGCGACTGGCTGGGGTCCAACCGCGAAATTTTCGAGTTCGTGGACAGCGCACAGAGCATGAACTCTTACTGGCAGGATATAGCACTGCCAAAAGCCTCTGTCGCATTGCAAGGTGCCGGTATTGTCGGTGCTTATTCGCATGGATCGATTGAATCAAGCGGGTTCGCGTCTATGTATCCAGCCTACGATCCAACACCGTTACAACTGGCCTGTGATATAGCCACCGTACACCCGGAGCCTCAGTTATACATTCTGGAAGATGTGACAGGGGCAGGTAAAACTGAGGCGGCCATGGTTCTGGCGCAGCGCTTGATTGCAGCGGTACAGGGCCACGGTATGTATGTGGGTTTACCGACAATGGCAACTGCCAATGCTATGTATGAACGCATGGCGAGTGGGTATCGTGCGTTATTCCCGGACAATGCAGACCCAAGTCTAATCCTCAGTCACAGCGCACGGCATTTGTCTGATGCGTTTCGTTCTTCGCTGTTGAATGCCAGTACGGTGGGCGTTGGCTACGGCAGTGAAAAAAACGTCAGCGCGCAGTGCAACCGATGGCTGGCGGATAACCGTAAAAAGGCACTGTTGGCTGACGTGGGTGTGGGCACCATTGACCAGGCACTATTGGCCACAATGCCCGCCCGGCATCAGTCTTTGAGGTTGCTCGGTATAACCGGCAAGGTGTTAGTACTTGATGAGGTACATGCCTATGATTGCTACACTCGCGAGTTGCTGCATGCCTTGCTACGTTTTCATGCTGCGTTAGGGGGCAGTGCGGTGTTGTTATCGGCCACGCTAACAGCAAAACAAAAGCAGGGACTCATCACCGCATTTAGAGGAGGCAGTCGCAAAGATACCCTGCAATGCAGTGATGAATACCCGTTACTGACACATGCCGGAGCCGAGAGTCTGGAGCAAACGCATGTGGCTACAAGACAGAGCGTGCAACGTCACGTAAAGGTGGTGTTGTTGAACGACACCGATGCCGTGATCGAAATTATCGGGCAAGCGGTTTCCACAGGTCGATGTGTCTGCTGGGTACGCAATACCGTTGCGGATGTGCGCGAGGGGAAACAACTTCTGTCGAACAATTCTGTAGTCGACAATGACAGCCTTCATATTTTTCATAGTCGTTTTGCGATGGGTGAGCGTCTGGCAATCGAGCAACGGATGTTAACTCTGTTTGGGAAGTCCAGTACTGCGCAACAACGGGCGGGGCGTGTACTGGTAGCGAGCCAGGTGGTAGAGCAATCACTGGATCTGGATTTCGATGTAATGATCACAGACGTCGCACCTATTGATTTGATGATCCAGCGTGCCGGTCGCTTGCAGCGCCATGTGCGCAATGTGTCAGGTGACAACTCTGATCAAGAGCAACGCGGTGGTGCCTGTCTGTATATCTATGGTCCCGCGCCCGTGGACACTCCGCAAAACGATTGGCTTAAGCGTCTTTTACCCGGCGCCAACGCAGTCTACCCACATACTCTCGTGAATTGGCGAGGGCTGCGATGGTTGCAGGCTAATGGTGGTTGGAAAATGCCTGATGATGCCCGTGCCATGTTGGAGTATGTCTACGATGAAGAAGGGGATGTTCCGGAGGGGCTTGTTGATTCTGAGAACGTACACATCGGCGACGACATGAGTCGGCGTGACATGGGGAAATTCTCTGCCCTGGCATTCGAGCGTGGTTATCGACGCGAGGCTCAATGGGATGACGATGCCAAAGTCGAGACACGCCTGGGCGATGAGAGTCGAACGATCTATCTTGCTTGCTGGGTGGACGAGCAATTGACTCCATGGTGTATAGCTGAGGACTTCCCCTGGGACATGAGTAGCGTACGAGTGCGTGCTGAGCAGCTTGTCGCTATCGAGGCGCCGTCTGCCAGTGCACAAGAAGCACTTGATTCGTTAGTCACTGACACCGGTAATCGCTTTGATGAACACGATTTGATTGTACCGCTGAGGCCCGATGAATCTGGTCAGTGGCGCTGTGGCGGATTATCTGTGAATAACAAACCGTGCGTGGTCGTGTATCAATCTTCCAGTGGTCTCCACATCCAGAGACCAGAGCTAATGGAGAAAACACCGATTGAATAATTTGCTTACCGACCCCTGGCTTCGAATCACAACGCGGTCGGGAAAAACACATACAGTTGCATTGCATCAACTCACACAAGTCGATAGCGAGCCGGTAGTAGATCTCCACGCTCCACGTGCAGATTTCAAAGGCGCTACTTATCAATTATTGCTAGCGTTGTTGCAATGTCGCTTTGCTCCAGAAGATCAGGAACAATGGGAGAGTTACTGGCTAGAACCACCAGATGCGCAAGTGTTGATTGAAGCGTTTTCACCTATAGCGCATTTATTTGAGATATTGAGTGATCAAGGCCCGGTGTTCATGCAGGATAGTGAGCTTGAGCCAGGCGATGATGTTGGCATTGCTAATCTGTTGATTGACGCCAGCGAAGGGCATTTCAACAAACCCGGAAAGGTGCAGGCGGTCGCACCACAGTGGGCTGCACTGGCGCTTTTCACGCTGCAGATAAACGCGCCTGCTGGTGGACGAGGGCATCGTGTATCGCTGCGTGGCGGTGGCCCTTTGACAACTCTGGTAGTCCCGCCAACCGTCAGTCACAAAGACACCCTGTGGCACCGGCTTTGGTTGAATGTTCTGACATTGGACGAACTGAATCAATGCACTGGCAATGTTGATTTGGATGATTCTGCGGCGATTTACCCATGGGCAGGGTCGGTTCGCATCAGTGAGAAAAAGGGGAGTGAAACCTATCCCGAGCTCGCCCACCCGCTGCATATGTACTGGAGCATGCCACGCCGTATTCGTTTGGCGCCACCGGAGTCCGGTACTTTTGTCTGCGATATCAGTGGCGAGCCATGCAATCAAGTGGTACGTGCTTACACCACTATAAGCTATGGTCACAACTATGCCGGTAACTGGCAGCACCCGCTGACACCTCACATCATGGAAACTGGTAAGGACACGTTAACTTTGAAAGGTCAGCCGGGCGGGCTGGGGTACCGTCACTGGCTGGGCACTGTGTTGAGCACTGGCGATGACAAGAAAAAACGCGTGGTGGCCCGGGTTGTCGCGAACTACCAGCAGCGTCGCAAGTGGATAGGGGATGCAGATTTCACCGCTGAAGCAATGAGTAGTTACCCGCAGTTATGGGTGTTCGGCTACGACATGGACAACATGAAAGCGCGATGCTGGTACGAGACAATGCTGCCGCTCCTGACCGCCGATGCTGAGCAACAAGATGCCCTGGTGCACGAGGCAGGCTTGTACATCAATGCAGCCGATGACGCCCGGCGTGCGTTGGTTTCCAGTGTCAAACAGGCGTGGTTCAGCCGCCCAAGAGATGCCAAGGGTGATATGAGCGCGATTGGCAATAACTTTTGGGAGCTTACCGAAGCCCCTTTCTACGCCACCTTGCAACGCTTGATAGTTGGTGAGAGAGAGGGAGCTGCACGTGACTGGCAAGCTGCACTGAGGCGAGAGTCTATTGCCCTGTTTGAACGCTACACCATTCACGATGCCAGCGCCTCAGGCAGCGGTTATCGAGAAGCGATTCAGGCAAGGGATGGCAAGGGTGGATTGGTGCACAGTCTGAATCGAAGTAAAGCAATGAAAGCTTTGAAGGCAACCGGAGAAAGCGTATGACTACCGAAGACGAACCCTTGTCAACGCTAAAGCAGCAATGGGCATCAACACTGGGGCGCTGGCGTAGTTGGATAGAACATGACTCTCAGCGCGGAGCACGTGCTGAACTGAAACGCTGTTCGAAGGTTGGTTCGGTACTTTGCCAGCCTGCTGCGTTGCGGTTGCACAGCCAGTTGCTGGAACATCCTTGGCGACCACGCGCCGAATCGGTTGGCGTTATCGCAGGTATTGCGCCCTGGTTAAAGCGACTTCCCGAAAACAAGCCGCCACCCAAAGAAACTGAGTTACCCATGATTCTAGGGCAATCTGCACAGGGGGACAGGCCGCGTTTCAGTGAACTGCGTTTCAAGCGATTGCTTGAGTCGCGTGACAGTGATGAACTGCTGCAACAGCTGCGCCGTGCACTGGCGCAAACAGAAGGCGCGGGTGATTGGTTACATGTGGTAGACACGATTACCCAATGTCACCGCCAATGGGCCAATCCTGATCGATACACCGGCGCGCAACAATGGCAATACCATTGGTCGCGCACTTATTACAACCAGGTTTTTAAATATCTTAAGGAGGCCAAGGCATGAGTCGCTTTGTTCAATTGCATCTACTGACCTCATATCCACCTGCCAATCTCAACCGCGACGATTTGGGTCGCCCTAAAACCGCGGTGGTTGGAGGCACCGAACGATTGCGTATTTCTTCGCAGAGCCTTAAGCGTGCGTGGCGTACCTCGGAGGTGTTTGAATCTGCACTGGCAGGGCACGTCGGCACCCGAACCAAGGGGTTGGGTCCGACGCTTCGGAAGAAATTAATCGATGGCGGGGTGGCCGATAAAAAAGCCACAGAATGGGCCGGCAAGATAGCTGAACAATTCGCCAAGCTGGACAGTGACAAACTCAGCACAGGTCAGTTGGTTCATTACGCGCCTGATGAATGGAGCGCTGCACTGGAGCTTGCCGATACGCTCATTAGTGAAAGTAGAGCTGCAACAGACGATGAGCTTGGGGCTTTGCGTCAGCACAGTAAGGCTGCTGATCTAGCTTTGTTCGGCCGCATGCTTGCCAACCATCCTGAAAACAATGTTGATGCAGCGGTTCAGGTAGCACATGCTATCAGCGTGAACCCGATCAGGATCGAAGATGATTATTTCACCGCCGTAGATGATTTGAATACGCGTGAAGACTCAGGCGCAGCGCACATTGGTGAGGCCGGATTCGGGTCTGGTGTGTTTTATCTGTACCTGTGTGTCGACCGTCGCCTGCTGCAAGATAATTTACAAGCGGATAACGAGCTGGCTAACAAGGCATTGCGTAGCCTTGTTGAAGCAGCGGCGACGGTCGCTCCATCTGGCAAGCAAAACAGCTTCGCTTCGCGCGCACGTACAAGTTACCTGTTGGCAGAACGTGGCGAACAACAACCGCGATCACTATCCGTTGCGTTTCTCAATGCCATTCGCGAACGTGAAGACGGTGTTCTTAACAACGCTATCATGGCACTTGAAACACAACAGCGAAACTTTGATCAGGTCTATGGTGAATGTGCAGATGAGCGCTGCGGTTTTAATGTCGAGAGCGGTGAAGGTACGCTGAAAGCTGTACTGGATTTCGTAGCGGCGTAGTCATGCGACAGTATCTGACATTTCAGCTCTACGGGCCGCTGGCTGCGTGGGGTGAGCAGGCAGTGGGGCAGGAGCGCGACGCATCGCCACAACCCTCTCGCTCGGCGATTCTTGGTCTGGTCGCGGCATCGCTCGGTCTGCACCGTGAACAGGAATCTGAACAAGCGTGGCTTGCCCAATCGCTTGGTCTGGGTATCAAGCTCTGTGCACACGGACTTGGCATGCGTGATTTTCACACTGCGCAGCGTGCCAAATCAATAGCCCGTGCAAAGCATCTGCATACACGCCGAGATGAACTCGCCCACGATAACATCGACACGGTGATCTCATACCGTGCCTACCGCCAGGACAGTGCCGCTATAGCGTCATTATGGTTGTTGCATGACGATGATGCCGTTGATCTTGAAGCTATTGCCCAGGCAATGCAGCGGCCGGGTTTCAATCTTTACCTAGGTCGTAAGTCATGTCCACTGGCTTTGCCTCTGGCGCCGCAAATCATTGCAGCACCAGACTTGAGAAAAGCATTGGATTCGTATCATGATGGATTGCGCACAGATGATCGTTTGCCCAGGGAGCTGCGCCAGTTATTTGAGGCACCGGCCAGCTATTACTGGGATAACACAGACGAACCCGGCATGCAGGCCAGTTTTCAGCAGCGCCGTTATGACCAGCCGCTTAGCCGCGTACGCTGGCAGTTTGCCGAGAGGCAAGAATTTGTTCGCTTGGCGAAGTCAGAGGAGGTGACATGATCCTGAGCCGAGTAGAGTTGCCGCTGGATGATCTGGAGCGTACCGCGAATATATTGAGCGGTGGTCTTTACTCAGAGCATCAACTCCTGTGGCGACTGTTTCCTGAGCAGCCTGACGCCACTCGTGATTTCCTCTATCGACGGGAAAACCGTGATGGCAGGGAGTTTTTTTACCTGCTGTCGCAACGTCAACCGCAAGTGGGTGATACAGGCTTACTGGTACAAAGCAAGCCATTTGATCCACAGTTGCTGGCCGGTGATCAATTGCGCTTTGAATTGCGAGCCAATGCCGTACGCACCACACATGATGGCAGTAGGAGCAAGCGCAGGCATCGTCGAGACATTGTCGAAGCAGCGCTTGACGCTCACCGTCGTATTAGCGATGACCCACCTGCCAGCGAAGAGATACGGCAACGCGCAGGGGCTGAATGGCTGGAGGCGCAGGGGACACGTGGAGGATTTGCGCCGGTATCGATACGTGTGAGCAACCATCAGTTTGTGAGTATGCGTAAGCCGGGTGCGAAAGCACAAATACGTTTCACGCATATGGATTACAACGGTGTACTTGAAATTACTGACCCGACTATATTTGTGCAGAAAACGGTGATGAAGGGGCTCGGGCGATCCCGATCATTCGGCTGTGGTTTGATGTTACTGAGTCGAGCCTGAATGGGTGCATTCATTCCGCTTAAGCCAATCCCCATCAAAGATAGAGTGCCAATGATTTTTGTCAGCTATGGGCGAATTGATGTACAGGACGGTGCGTTTGCCGTAATCGATAAAAACGGAGTGCGCACGTTGATACCGGTTGGCTCTGTGGCCTGCATTCTTCTGGAGCCAGGGACGAGGGTTTCACACGCGGCTGTCAAACTGGCGTCGACCGTCGGCACACTGCTTGTTTGGGTGGGGGAGGCAGGCGTACGGCTCTATGCCTCAGGCCAACCTGGAGGTGCACGCTCTGATCGGTTGCTCTATCAGGCTAAACTTGCGCTCGATGAAGAGCTAAGGCTTAAAGTCGTACGAAAGATGTTTGAAGTTCGCTTCGGCGAGGAAGCGCCATCTCGTCGAAGCGTTGATCAGTTGCGAGGCATCGAGGGGGCCAGAGTGCGCAAAACCTATCAGCTGATGGCGAAGAAATACGGTGTTGAGTGGCATGGCCGACGCTATGATACGAAAGACTGGGACAAGGGCGATGTTGCCAATCAATGTTTGAGTGCCGCTACCGCCTGTCTATATGGGATCTCCGAAGCCGCAGTACTTGCAGCAGGCTATGCGCCAGCGGTTGGTTTTCTACACACTGGAAAACCTTTGTCATTTGTTTATGACATAGCTGATCTGTTCAAGTTTGAAACCGTAGTACCTGTTGCATTCAAAATCGCTGCCGACCAACCATCACATCCGGATAAGGCGGTACGCGCGGCGTGTCGCGACAGTTTTCGACAGACTAATATTCTTAAACGATTGATACCGACAATTGAAGAGGTACTGTCCGCAGGCGAAATAAACCCGCCCGAGCCGCCAGTCGATTCTGTACCACCGGCCATCCCGTCACCTGCTTCCATCGGTGACAGCGGACATCGCACTGGATAACGCAGATGGCAATGATCACGGTAGTGACGGAAGCGGTGCCAGCAAGATTGCGCGGGCGACTTGCGGTCTGGTTGCTGGAGGTGCGTGCTGGAGTCTATATTGGCAACGTTTCACGGCGTGTGCGGGAGACTATCTGGCAGCACTGTGAAGTTTTGGCTGAAGACGGCAACGTGGTTATGGCCTGGCAGGATAACAGTTCTTCAGGGTATGACTTTCAAACGCTGGGAGAAAACCGGCGCGAGCCAATCGAATATGATGGCCTGCGCCTGGTTTCGTTCTCGCCGGAACCCGAGCGGGACTGATATTGCTCTTTAACAACTAGCACAATGGTTTCTGTGGATAGAGCTGGTAAATTCTGACGACTGAAAAAAATGGCATCAGAACAATAGTTTACACTTGGAGTGTTCCCCACGCCCGTGGGGATGAACCGCCCGGCGCTGATAATCAGCAACTGCAGATCATGTGTTCCCCACGCCCGTGGGGATGAACCGCGGTCACTAAAGCGGTCGCCGACCTCTATGATGTGTTCCCCACGCCCGTGGGGATGAACCGTGTGCCGAAAGATCAGTTTAACCACGTTATCGGTGTTCCCCACGCCCGTGGGGATGAACCGTTGATGCCAGAGTCGTTGCGCTTGCTACTCTGGTGTTCCCCACGCCCGTGGGGATGAACCGAAACGTTTGGCCGCCGAAGAAACTGAACGGGTGTGTTCCCCACGCCCGTGGGGATGAACCGAACACGGACAGCGCGTCTGGTGTCGGCGTACAGTGTTCCCCACGCCCGTGGGGATGAACCGGAAACAGTGGGAGGGTTGAGGATCGCACCGGTGTGTTCCCCACGCCCGTGGGGATGAACCGGTGATAACTGACAAAATAGAAGGATCTATAATGTGTTCCCCACGCCCGTGGGGATGAACCGATCCATCAAGTAACCAGCTAGACGCTGATTCAGTGTTCCCCACGCCCGTGGGGATGAACCGTACGAAGCATTCCAACACTATTCCTCTACAACGTGTTCCCCACGCCCGTGGGGATGAACCGTAATTGTCTCAGTCCGTAAACAGAGGATCGGCGTGTTCCCCACGCCCGTGGGGATGAACCGGTTGAGTGAATGGTTGTAGTGCTGAATTGGAGGTGTTCCCCACGCCCGTGGGGATGAACCGGGATTTTTACAGTATCCATGTTCCGGCATTCTGTGTTCCCCACGCCCGTGGGGATGAACCGTTGAGGCACAGCTATACGCACTGTCAATGCTCGTGTTCCCCACGCCCGTGGGGATGAACCGTGAAAAGTGAGAAAAATACGAGTGATGGAGAAGTATTCCCCACCCCCCGTGGGGATGAACTGTCGCGTATTGAGCGTTGACAATTAGCCGGTCGAGCAACTGTTTAATGAACTGTTCACGAGCAACGTTGATCCGTGACGGCTATAGCGCCTATGCCACCTACATTGAGAAAACCTCAGACACCTCCTTTGCACGGTGCCGGACGCATACCTGGCGGCAGTTCTTTGATGCGCGCGACAAGTTAAAGAAGCGAGTTTTTCAGGTCCAGGTAGAACCGGACGCCGTACCCGCCCACTACCAGGTTCGTGTACGCTGGTACTGATCCTTATGCGGCAGACTTTCTGCGATATCTGGCAGCCCTTTTGCCCAAATGAAGCTCGGTGTGTGATTGAAGTACGAGTAGAATACGTATTCCGGCCAATAGTATGGTTCAGGGCCATACTTCATATGCTGTTGGAATTCATCGGCACGTTGGCTATCGCTAGTGCTTGAGAGAGTCCGTTCAAAATACTGTAGCCAGGCATTTATGGATGTCTGATGCATGATGTACGGCGTATTGAAGACCACATGAACACCTGGCTCCATGTCGTTGGGTGGCAAGATTCGGGCGTACCAAAGCTCGCCTTTCTTGCCGTTGTAGCCGGATGCATTGCGCGCAGTTAGTTCTGTCTCTGTCCAAACCTCTTTTAGATAAATCAGGTCGCCATCGGTATAGAGAATTCGATAAATCCCGCAGCGGGAGTCCACCATATTTTGAGCAAGTTTGACGAATACATCGTGCGCACCAAGTTTTTTGTTCACCGCAATAGCGATGGACCCCAGCGATTCCCGGCCAATACCGATACCAATATCAAACATTGACCATCCGCTATAGTAGGTTGCGGTAAGTGGAGATTCAGGCGGGCCCTCAGGCGTATACAATTCTTGTGAGTATAATAATATTTCGTGGTGGCGATGTAATGCGTTGAATGCCAGCAGCTGTTCCACCATAACCGACAACTGATTTTGAACCCACATGTACGCTGCAAGTGATTTTGGCAACGCAACCAGATCTTCTTGAGTGACGACGGTCTCTTGCAGATTCGCGGCTTGTTTGCGACCGATGCGTACAGCTGCCAGATCAACGGTATTCTTTTTTAGCTCTTTTTGTATTCGCCCCAGTATTTTATCCGCGATCGGCTGGCGAGGTTTTTTAGTGTGTGGTTTCATAAGAAATATCTGGAGCGCGTGAGTTTGTGTGAAACGAATACAGGTTAGAAGTGCATTCGAGTTATACAAGTGGTCAAAATTAGTTGTTAATGATTGATTGGTGTGAGGTTACCTCTGGCTTTTCCGGGTTGGTTTTTTCAGGTTTGCCTCAACTTAAGAAGAGCAGAAAATGCCGCACACATGTGTATGAGCATACTTGACATGCAGCACCAATAGCACAAGTAGAAAAGCTGGACTTAGCTATGGAATAAAGGTTTGATGGGAGATGCTTTTCCTGCTCACTTTCAAGCTCCAGTTCAATAACATCGTGAAAGTGCTCGTAAGATATTTCTTTCAACACCACTTGCAAATTAGTGTTCTCTATTTTGAAACGCACGACCTGCAACTTCTTGTGTGTGTGACCGGCACGGGCAGGATCTAGCGGGGTGAAAGTCCCCTGCAGAGGATTATCGGGAGGATCATCGGTAACAGTCAAAAGTTGTTGTTAGATAGCAACTGCCAGGAATGGCAAGGGCATTACCGCGAGGTTGCGTCTGAAGGAAGCCACTGGCAAAGCGACAGACTAGTGAGCAGGAAACTCATGTGAGCGTAGATCTAACGCCCTAAATGACGATGGGTATCATACATGACGGTGGTTGTCATTGTATTTTTCTCTCGATTAATCGGCGGGCCTGACGTCTCTGCGTTGTTCCGGACGCCGCTTTCGTTTCCTGTGACAATTTTGTGATAGTTTCTTTATCTTCTTGCTTGAAACTTTAGCCTGAATTGGTATTCAATAGCTACAGATCTCGGGGACGTGCAAGTGGGACACGAGTCCTTTTCAGGCGGCTACAAAATCCGCGCATGCGGTGCTCCCGAATCGTAAGATAATCCAATCCAGCTAACACTAATCTTGGGAAAAGTATAATGTTCGTAAAAAAAGAGAAAGCTCAGTCAAAGCGATCTGCATTCAACCCGGTGGCGCTTGCGGTTACAATGTCGCTTGCAACAATCGGAAGCACTGGTGTCGCCCGCGCGGCATGCAACCCGTGCAACCCCTGTGCAGCGAAGAAAACGGTTGAAGATTGCATTGCGGGTGTAGCCGACGCGTGCAATCCCTGTAATCCCTGTGCGGTTAAAGCCGTTGAAGCATGCAAGAACCCTTGTAACGCATGTAATCCGTGCAATCCATGTGCGGCAAAAAGCTAAAAAAGAGACAAAGAGAAAATCAATGGTGGTCAAGGCCTGATGGTGTTAACTAGCTGTTACATTGTCAGTGCCTGGCCTCTCTGGATTTTTGCACGTGACG
>CAYPCS010000129.1:0-13438 GCA_964409275.1 uncultured Granulosicoccaceae bacterium | reverse complement strand
TGCAACCGGACGACTCGGTGATTGGTACCACCTTTGGAGTCTACGCTAACTAACCCGTTGCAGTGAGGTCTGTTAGAATTCTGGCGTATTGGCCGCCTGGGTGAATATTACTCAGGTGGCCAAAATTTTTACCGGAATGCGTTTTTACTGTGGCGCACTGGTGCTGTTTTATCAGCATGCGAAGGACCTGGTAGAAACAGGATAAGCCGCAATCACGACCTTGGACAAACTTGTTTCCAATCCGCTGGAGCGGGGAAATGACGGCAAGACCAGTGATTCAGGTAAAGCCTAAATCTATCCACCAGTCGCGGCAGACGGGTAGGGTCAGGTCCATTGTGCGCTGCCTCGAAACTTGTTTCGGGCTTTAACTAGTGCAGCCGCACTATATCGTTCGCATCGCTGTTCGACGAATTATAGAATTTCGGAAGTATTAACCTGGTTTGAGAAGAGCTACGTGCGCTATAAATAATATGGCAGTTAGTTTTTTTGTTATGGATATTTGTGAATTTGCGTCAAGTCTGGTCGCAAAGTACTTGCGCGCCGTGTGTTAGTTGCAGCGTTGCATGTTTCCTGACATTAACATTCTTGTTTGAATCGGTTCCCGGTTTCGAGCTGTTTCAATTCCTGCAGTCGTTCTACCAAATCTCGGTCATACCTGTTTCAGCGTTCAGGGGTGCGATTGGTTCAGCCTTCACGGCTGGAAAAAGCGGGCAATGGCTGATGCATTGGAGTTGAACGGGATAGCCGCGATGCGACTAATGCAGCACAGAGCTGCATTTTTGTTTGCAGTGGTAACGGCAGGATTCGCTTTGTGGCTTAGAAACTATGTGAATCACCGAACCCGATATCCGGGTAAATTCGAAGGAAACTCGCTGCTATAGATTGCAAGCTAGTAGATTGCGCCAGCGATGCTCTCCTGGCTGGGTGGTTGGCGAGTTTATCCATGTCGCGTATGAACCTGAGTTGCTAAAGCAGGCGAATTGAGCGCTTGACTTTCTCGCTGTTGCACGACAGTCTGTATCTTTGCATGCTGGCGTATTTTGCCTGAAGATCGTCGGGCAATATGAAATCAATGGAGCGGCAATGGCATTTTTAGCTGTCTTGTTTGGCGTAATTGTGGTTGTAGTTGTTGTTACGCTGATTGTTGTTTTTTTGAATCGGTTTTATCGAAAGTCGTCTCGTGACGTTGCGCTTATTCGAACCGGCTTTGGAGGTCAGGGCATTTATTTGTCAGGTGGCTGCCTGGCGCTGCCTTTTCTTCATAAAATCGACGAAGTTAATATGCGTACCATACGCGTTGACGTCAATCGTGTCGGCAATGAATCCTCAATCACCGAGGACCGAATGCGCATCGATATGCGTCTTGAATTTTACGTCCGGGTTGAACCAACTATTGACGGTGTCGCCATTGCCGCACAGGCACTCGGTACAAAGATTCTAAATTCCGAAGGCATACAAAATCTTTTGTTAGGCCGATTTGTAGACGCTGTGCAATCCGTTGCAGCGACGCAAACCATGGACACGTTACATGAGCACCGTGCCGAATTCATCGAAGGTGTGTCTGCGTTGCTGCGAAGTAATTTAGCCGAGAATGGCTTGATACTCGATTCGGTCTCGTTAATAAGCATGGATCAGACACCGTTTGGATCGCTGGATGAAAACAATGCGTTTAATGCCGTCGGTATGCGGCGTTTGGCCGAGATCATCGCGGTTAACAAGAAAAAGCGCGCTGAAATTGAGGCCGATGCAGATGTGTCTGTGTTGAACACCGAACTCGATGCTACCAAACAGCGCCTGACCCTGGCGCGAGAGCAGGAGGAAGCCCAGATCGCGCAGGCACTGGACATAGAAAAATACAAGGCGACAAGCGATGCCGAGGGTGCAACCGTGCGTGAGCAGGCAACGATCGCCAGTGAGAGAGCACGCATCGCAAGAGAGCACGAAACCCGAATCACAGAAGTCTATAAAAAACGCGAATTGCGTCAGGCGGAAATCGAAGCGCAATTAAATTCCGAAGTCCGGAAAGTTGAAAGTGCAATTTCTCTGGCCGCAAAACAGGCGGAGGAGTCGAAGGCGCTTGCGGAAGCGGAATTGGCGCGTACGGATATAGTGTTGGCGAAAGAAGCACTGCAAACACAACGCGAGCGCGCTGTAGCGGAACGATCACGCGAAATAGCCATGAAACGGGTCGAGGAATCCGGATCTGTTGCTGAGGCAAATGCGGCCACCGCTACCAATGTTTTGCTGCAGGAGGCTAAAGCAGAGGCTGAATCAGTGCGCGTTAGAGCTGATGCAGAACGTCAGCGATTGTTGGCTGAATCTGAAGGACAACAGGCGCAAATCGATGCCGAGAACGGACGCAGTCCGGCGCTAATGGCGTTAAACCTTGAGCAATATCGTCTCGACAGCATGCCGGACATCATCAGCCAGATGATGAAGCCAGCAGAGAAAATCGAGAGCATTCGTATAAATCAGGTTAATGGTTTTGGCGCGTCAAGCGGCCGCACCTCAGACACTGGCGACGAGCCTGGCGCGGGAAACGGTGGTGGTAACACACCTCCGGTTAATCAGGTGATGGACAGTATTCTCGGTATGGCACTGCAGTTACCGGCGCTAAAAAATATTGGCGAATCGATCGGTTATGACTTCTCAGGTGCGATGAACAGTATTCAGCCGGGTGCGCTTGAAGGTAAATCGGATGGTGGCCCGACGGCAAAGTCCCAGGACGACTCGAACCGATCGCAACTCGATGACTAATGCGACACCGTTGCAGCCTGGATTGAATATAGTGTGGCGAGTATATCGCGCAGATATTTATTTCACCGGGGATTTTGTTCTCCCATCCCTGATTTAGCTCAACCTGGCTTATTGATTTTTCAAGATAAAAATCTGCGGTGGGTTCGAAGATAAATTGAGATGCCGGGTAAGCCATAAATAATCCAGGCTATCAACCGGTCACTTAATAAACATATAGGCCGCCTGCGTTGCGCAGGTAAACAATGAAGGAGTTGAAATGAGTGTTTCAAGACGCAATTTTCTGTTAGCTACTGGTGCTGGTGCAATTGGCGCAATACCCTGGGCTTCGGGTAACGCCGCCGATACAATCAAGGTTGGCAGCGTGCTGGATAATTCCGGCAACCTCGATATTTACGGCAAACCTATGGTGTTGGCCACAAGTATGGCGGTCGACGAAATTAACGAAGCCGGAGGTCTGCTGGGTAAGCAAGTGGAAGTTATCCAGTACGACACCCAGTCCGACATCGCTTTGTATACAAAATTCGCGCAACAACTCTCGCGTCGCGATAAGGTTGATGTAGTGCAGGGTGGTATAACCTCAGCCTCGAGGGAAGCCATCAGGCAAACTTTTAAACGCGCCAACACATTGTATTTTTATAACACTCTTTACGAAGGTGGGGTCTGCGATCGCAATGTTGTTTGTACCGGCAGCACACCGGCTCAGGCCAACGAACCGCTGGTCGAAGCCGCTATGGAAAAGTGGGGCAATAAGACTTACATAATCGCGGCAGATTACAACTACGGTCATATCACAGCGAAGTGGTTGAAATACTACGTCGAGGAGCGTAGCGGTAGTATTGCCGCAACCAATTTCTTCCCGCTAGACGTGGCTGATTTTGGATCGACCATAGCAAAAATACAGCAGGAAAAGCCTGACTGGGTAGCATCGGCGCTGGTCGGTGGTGCGCACATGTCGTTCTATCGGCAGTGGGCAGCTTCGGGTATGAACAAGAAAATTCCTCTTGCATCAACCACCTTTGGTGCCGGTAACGAGCAGCGTGCATTGTCGGCTGAAGAGGGCGACGGCATTATGGTCGCTCACAATTACAGTCAGCAGCTTGCTACACCTGCCAATGAGGCGTTTCTGGCTCGCTGGAAAGAAAAGAACGGTGATACCAGTGTAATCAACGAACTGGCCGTTGCCCAGTATCAGGGAGTATTGCTATGGGCTGAAGCGGTACGAAAGGCAGGCTCACTCGATCGTGACAAAATGCTTGGCGCACTGGAGTCCGGTATTTCGATTGATGGTCCGACCGGTAAAGTAGCGCTTGATCCACAAACCCATCACGCAGCTCTTGATATCCAGCTAATGGAAGTTCGAGATCAGAAACTGAATATCATCAAGACCGTCAATCAGCGCCCGCCTGCAGACACTGCGCGGTATTGCAACCTGCTTGAGAACCCTGATTCCAACAAGCAGTATGAGGTTGATATCTAGCGCGCTTTTCCTTCCACGTTTGTCAGCCTGCCCGACCGGAAGGCCTGTATTGCTTGCTTCATGAGTCGGGCGGCTGTTTTTACAAACAAACCGCTCAGTATTCAGTGATCGATGCGTAACATTCTTCGCTTACTGACAGATTAAGGGTATCGATGGACTACGCAGCTGTCGTTCTATTGGAAATCATTTATATGATTTCCTTCCTGGTGCTTGTCAGCGCCGGCCTCGCCGTGGTGTTTGGCATGATGCGAGTGATCAATCTTGCACACGGTGAATTTGTTATGTTGGGTGGTTACACCACGCTGGCCTGCCACAACGCCGGTGTGAATATATTTTTTGCTATGTTGTTTATCGCACCTATTGTGGTTGGAATTGTTGGTCTTGTTGTGGAACGACTGGTAGTGCGCTGGCTGTATGGCCGGATGATCGATACGATGCTCGCCACCTGGGGTTTGAGCCTGCTGTTTGTCGGCCTGGTGACCCTGATATTTGGCAGCTCCGCGGTAGGAGTACCCACCCCGATACCCGGCTACCAGATGGGTGAATACCAAATGGGTGGCTATAACCTTTTTATTATTGCAATTACCATTTTACTGGTGTTGCTGATGTGGCTGGTGCTGCGTTATACCCGAATCGGTTTGATAGCGCGAGGGGCTATGCAAAACCCCGAGGTTGCATCTTCACTGGGTTATAACCCGAGCAGAATTTATATGCTGACCTTTGCCGCCGGCGCCGCGTTGTCCGGACTGGCCGGAGGCGTGCTGGCTCCTTTGACCGGATTGCTGCCATCGTCGGGAGGTGCCTACATCGCTAAAGCGTTTATCACCGTAATTACCGGAGGTGCGGCGATTATAGCCGGAGTGCTTTCAAGCGGTGTTCTGTTCGGCGCAATCAATCAAATAGTTTCGTTCGGCAGTAATCCGGTAATGGGTGAAATTGCAATGCTGGCGCTGGCTATCATCTTGTTGAGGTTGATGCCGAAGGGTATTACCGGTCGTTTTTTTCGGAACTCGACATGATCAATGACGCACCTGCCGCTGATCGAATGAAGTGGGGCTGGTTTATTCTCTGGGCACTGATCATGTTGCTCCTGCCTTTACTGCTTGAAGATACCTACACGCTTACCGTGTTAACCATCTGGTCCTTACTGGCTTTATCTCTTGGATTGATGTGGGGCTACGCAGGCATACTAAGTTTCGGTCACGCAGCGTACTTTGGCCTGGGGGCTTATGCTTACGCAATTTCCTCGATCAATCTGGGAGAGAGCACGGGTGCATTGTTTCTTGCTGTGCTGATTCCGGCGATGGTTGCTGCCGTGATCGGAGCGATGATGTTCTACGGGCGAATCAGTGATGTGTACCTCGGTGTTATTACGCTGGTGGTCAGCCTGATATTGTTTAAATTCATGAATGCTACTGCCGGTGACACTTACAAGATTGGTGAAGCGCGTCTGGGTGGCTTCAACGGGATTCCGGGTTTCCCGATTCTAAATGTGCCGGGAGATCCATCAGCGCAGATCTGGGGTACGCCTTTTTATTATGTCGTGGCAGTATCACTGTTGTTGTGTTATTTGATAGCGCGCTGGGTGTTGCAAAGCAGTTTCGGTCGCACTCTGGTGGGTATTCGCGAGAACGATTTGCGTGCCGAGTTACTCGGCTATAACGTGCCGTTGTACAAGACCGCTATATTTTCAATCAGCGCTGCGATGGCCGGGTTGGCAGGGGCCTTTTTCGCCATGTGGTCGGAGATTGTCACCCCTGGCCTGTTTGCGTTAGGGCAATCGGCAGAAGTTATTATCTGGGTCATCGTCGGTGGGCTTGGCACACTGACCGGGCCAATGGCCGGCGCTGCGATTCTCGGTATGACCAAGTTGTTGCTTGGCGAGCAGACCGCTATAGACAACACTCTGGTTATGGGTGCCATATTGGTGCTTGCAGTATTGTTGATTCCCGGTGGAATTGCTCCGCGGTTAGCCGCGTGGCGCAGGCACCACCTGCAACGCTATCTGACTTCCCGCAGCCAGACGTCTGGCCGGCGTCGTCGAAATTCATCGCGCCAGTCATCAAACAATTCATCATGAGAGAACCGATTGTTCAAACGCGTGACTTGACCATGCGCTTTGGTGGCGTGACCGCGGTTAACAACGTCAATTTCACACTGCGAGAGCGTGAACTTCGTTGCCTCATCGGGCCCAATGGTGCGGGCAAAAGTACATTTTTTAAATGCCTCACCGGGCAATACCTGCTGCGTCACGAGAACGGCAGGGTCTACCTGCATGGTCAGGATGTCACCGGCTGGAGTCCATACCAAATTGTGCGGCTCGGTATAGGGATCAAAACCCAGGTGCCATCGGTGATGAACGGCTTGAGCGTGTACGAGAACATTTGGCTTTCGGCGCGCAGGGTTAACAAGCGCCGAGCTGCTGATAACGAAACTCGGCAAGTGCTTGAGCAGCTGGATCTCGGTGACAGAAGTCGCCGCCTGGTGGGTGAAATGGCACACGGTGAACGGCAGATTGTTGAGCTTGGTATCGTTATGGCGCAACGACCACAGTTAGTTCTGCTGGATGAACCGGCCGCTGGTATTACCGGTTCTGAGACCGAAAAACTGGTCGAATTAATCCATCGTATGAACGAGGATGCGGCCCTGGTGGTAGTCGACCACGATATGCAGTTTGTACGTATGCTCAACGCACCTATCACTGTTTTTCATCAGGGAGCGATATTGATCGAAGGTTCACCTGATGACGTCCTGTCAGATAAAAAAGTACGCAAAGTCTACATCGGGAATCGCGCTGCATGAACGCTGTTGCCACAGATCGAACATCGACAGACAGCAGTGATACTACCCGCCGCGATGTGGTACTGGAGGTCGCAGATATTCGTGCAGGCTACGGTGAAATTCCGGTATTGCACGGTGCTTCGTTAAGCCTTAAAGAAGGTGAAGCCATTGGAATTGTCGGGCATAACGGTTCCGGCAAATCAACCTTGCTTAAAACTATCATGGGTCTGCTACCGGCACTTGCCGGGCGTATTTCCATTGACGGTAACGACATGACATCTACTGCCGCCCATGAACGTGCGCGCCTGGGCATCGGCTATGTGCCACAAGGGCGAGGTATTTTACCGGGCCTGTCAGCACTTGAAAATTTGCGCATCGCCTGGACACCCGCCAGCGGTCAAACTGAACAGCAGGCACTGGAAAACATACTGGCTACTTTCCCCAGGCTAAATTCCATACTCGATCGCAAGGGTGGCAGTTTGTCTGGTGGGGAGCAGCAAATTCTGGCGCTCGGCAGAGCCATGATGCCCGATCCGTGGCTGTTATTACTCGATGAACCATCCGAAGGTATACAGCCATCTATTGTCGAAGAGATCGGGCAAACGCTATTGCAACTGCACAGTGAACATCAATTGTCGTTGGTTATTGTCGAGCAAAATCTGGATCTGGTGCTCGACGTTACAGAGCGAGTGCTGCTGTTCGAGCGTGGTCGGGTGGAACGTGAGTTTACAGCTAATGAACTGCATGGCGGTGCCATTGCTGATCTGCTCGGTATGGGGGCCGCGCGAATTACTCGTGCTAACACAGTGACGACTGGCGATGCCGCTGCTGCATCATCCGGACAAGCGCGTGGCAATGCAGCACCTGGTATTGAAGTAATAAAAGTTAACCCGGGTTCTGGCAGCGCTCCTGCAGCGCGTAGCGCAGGCCCGGTACATTCAATTCCAGCGGCGCGGCCTGAAGTCGTCACCCGAAACCACATAACCTCGGCCGAACCAGCTTCGGCCAGGGGGGGAGAGAACATGTCAGTCGTCAAGCGTCCCACTCTCGAACAACTCAAGGATATTGTGCAGTCGCTGCATATGAGTATGTCGGATCGCGAAGTCGGAGAGTATCTCGACGTAATGGAAGGTACTTTTAAAGCTTACGATCGTGTTGCCCAGTTGCCCGACAATCTGCCGCAGGTGCGCTACCCTCGGACACCGGGTGCGAGGCCGACGGAAGTGGAGAATTCCCTTAATGCCTGGGCGGTGAAATCTGTTGTACAGGGTGCTGCGCACGGGCCACTAAGCGGCAAAGAAATAGTACTTAAAGACAACGTCTGTCTGGCGGGTGTGCCAATGATGAACGGCGCCAGAACACTTGATGGTTATGTGCCGGACATCGACGCCACTATTGTTACCCGCATTCTTGACGCCGGTGGAACCATTGTTGGCAAGGCGCATTGCGAATCGTTCTGTCTCTCGGGTGGTAGCCACACCACGCAGGTTGCACCGGTGCATAATCCGTATCGCTTTGGCTATTCAGCGGGTGGGTCTTCGTGTGGGTCTGCAGCACTGGTCGGCAGCGGTGAGGTGAAAATTGCCATCGGCGGTGATCAGGGAGGTTCGATCCGTATGCCATCGGGCTGGAGTGGTTGTTATGGCATGAAGCCAACCCATGGCCTGGTCCCTTATACGGGAGTCATGCCAATCGAAGCTAGCATTGATCACACCGGGCCGATGACCACCACGGTGGCGGACAATGCCCTGATGCTTGAAGTACTGGCAGGGCACGATGGACTCGATCCGCGCCAATACGATGTAAGAGTGGATAAATATACAGCAGCGCTTGGTCGTGGTGTTGCAGGGCTTCGAATCGGTGTGGTTACAGAGGGCTTTGCACACGAAAATAGCGAGGCTGACGTCGACCAGGCAGTGCGTAAAGCGGCCGATCGATATCGTGAGCTTGGTGCAAGCGTCGAAGAAGTGTCCATACCGATGCATCTTGACGGGCAATCTATCTGGACACCGATTGCGCTTGAAGGACTGATGTCTCAGATGATGCACGGCAATGGCATGGGTTTTAACTGGGAAGGTTTGTACACCACCAGCTTGCTAGATGCTCACGCCAACTGGCGTGCACGTGCTGACGAACTATCTCGAACCCTGAAAATTTCAATGTTTGCAGGCGAGTATTTTATTAAGCACCATCGCGGGCACTTTTATGCCAAGGCGCAAAATCTGGGACGGCTGCTGCGCGATACTTATAACGCAGCACTCGAACGTTATGATCTGCTACTGATGCCAACACTGCCGATGAAAGCGACTCCATTGCCGCCACAGGATGCGCCGCTGGAGCTGTACTGTCAGCGTGCATTTGAAATGCTCGCTAATACCTCGCCATTTGATGTCAGCGGACACCCGGCTATGAGTGTACCCTGCGGCTTAAGCCAGGGGCTGCCAATCGGTATGATGCTGATTGCGGCCCGATACGATGAATCAACTATCTACCGCGCGGCGCACGCCTTCGAGCAACTCGGCGACTGGCGTGAAATGTAATCTTGTGTACTGAAACGTTCAAACAGTGCGAATGAGAACTTGTCATTTGGTTCACAGCAAGGCGCAGTTCGCAGGGAATGGCTTTTCCCTTTTCAAGAGCTGCAACGCAGATGTGGTGCAAATGACGAGTTCCCGAAGGGGCGACGATTAAAGTGCAGGGTATTGTTAAATAAAGCTATGAATTTTATTAGTCAGATAAGTTTTCTTTAGATATGAAGCACTTTGATCGATCGACTCATTTGTGCTGTTTGAATGTTTCAGTGCACTAGTATGGGACATAATCCATTTGCCTCTACTGATACGGAAAGCCCAGGCTACGACTCAGTTAAACCGCAGGGCAAACTATCGTATGTGTCCGGCAACAAGGAACCTGCGTTAAATTTCATCACAGTTTCACAGCTACTCGACCGCGCCTGCGAGCTAAATGGCGCTGGTGATGCTGCTATTTTTGCTGCTACAGATGCTACTTTTAGCTGGTACAGTTTACGTGACAGAGCTGATGAAATGGCCGCGGGGTTACTGGCACTCGGGATACGGCGAGGCAATCGGGTAGCAATCTGGTCACCGAACCGTGAAGAGTGGTTAATAGCCCAGTTCGGCACTGCGCGTATCGGTGCCATCCTGGTTAATATTAATCCTGCATATCAGGCCGATGAACTCGACTATGCACTTAACAAGGTTCGCGCACGAGTATTGATCATGGCACGCGGTGCGAAAAGCGCCGACTACCTTGCAATCCTAAAAAAGTTAGCGCCGGAAATTGATCGACAAATTGCGCAGAGCGAAGGATACAGTGAATTCTACGCTCGCCGATTGCCTGCGTTGAAGCATGTTGTTGTGCTCGGGGATGGCGAGCTTCCGGCCAGCGCGATAGCCTGGTCTGATTTACTGCGAATCGCAGGTCCTGCGCAACGCGCACGTATAGACGGGTTAGCTGCCAGACTTGATCCCGATGATGCAATTAATATTCAGTTTACCAGCGGTACCACCGGCGAACCGAAAGCCGCCACACTATCACATTTTAACATAGTTAATAATGCGCGGTTTTGTGCCAATGCCATGCAACTGTCGGCCTCCGATCGTGTGTGTGTTCCAGTTCCTTTGTACCATTGCTTCGGCATGGTGCTTGGAGTCCTTTCCTGTGCGAGCGTTGGGGCAGCGATTGTGTTTCCTGGTGAATCGTTTGATGCAGGTACTACGCTTGCGGTCGCGAGCCGCTACCACTGTACTGCACTACACGGTGTACCGACCATGTTTACAGGTATGTTGGAGCACGAGGATTTTGAGCGCTATGACTTAAGTCGTTTACGCACCGGAATTATGGCAGGTTCCTCGTGTCCGATAGAAACTATGCAACATGTCATGAACGATATGCACATGACACAGGTCACTATCGCATACGGCATGACAGAAACCAGCCCGGTATCGTTTCAGTCATCAGTAAACGATTCTCCCGAGCGTAGAGTATCCACGGTGGGTCGCATCCAGCCGCATGTTGAAGTGAAAATTGTCGACGAGCAACATCGAATAGTTGCGCCCGGTGAACAAGGTGAATTGTGCACCCGTGGCTACAGTGTGATGCGCGGCTACTGGGATGACGCAAAGGCTACCTGTGCTGCGATTGACGCTGCCGGATGGATGCATAGTGGCGATCTTGCGGTTATCGATAACGAAGGCTATTGCAAAATCGTTGGGCGAATTAGCGACATGCTGATTCGTGGAGGAGAGAATGTATACCCGCGCGAGATCGAGGAGTTTCTAATGCAGCACCCGGCAATTGTAGAGGCGCAAGTATTCGGTGTACCTCATGCGAAACTCGGTGAGCAGGTCTGTGCATGGCTGATCACCCGTAACAACGAACAAATGGATGTAAATGTGATTGCCGCCTACTGTTCAGGGAAAATTGCACGCTTCAAGACGCCTGAGCTGGTCCGGGTGGTTGATCATTTTCCCATGACTGTTACCGGTAAGCCGCAAAAGCACAAAATGCAAAATGCAATGATTCTGGATATGCAGCAGCCAGTATCTTTGTGAGCAACCGACTGCGATGACTGACGCCATACATACTTTGGAAATCAGTGCTCTTGCAAGACTGATACAGCGTCGGGAGATATCGCCGGTTGAAATTACCCGCCACATGCTTGATCGTGTAGAGCAACTTGATTCGCAACTGCACGCGTACGCATTAGTGACACCAGAGCACGCAATGAGTCAGGCCAGGGTGGCTGAAGAACGGTTGATGCGTCGCCAGTATCTCGGTCCACTGCACGGTGTGCCAATCGCATTGAAAGATCTTTGCTATACACAAGGCATTGCAACATCAGCCGGTATGCCGCTTTATAAAGATAATATACCTGACTACGATGGCACTGCAGCAAGTCGTTTGGCGAACGCAGGTGCGGTTCTGCTTGGCAAACTGCAACTCACCGAAGGTGCTTTCACCGAACATCACCCGGACATTGATGTACCTGTTAATCCATGGGGTGAAGATACCTGGTCAGGTGCATCATCCACCGGCTCTGGCGTGGCACTCGCTGCCGATCTTTGCTTTGGCGCGACAGGATCCGACACCGGTGGTTCCATTCGTTTTCCCTGCGCCGCCAATGGCGTCACCGGCATTAAACCGACCTGGGGCAGGGTATCGGTCTATGGTGCTTTTGAGTTAGCAGCGTCACTGGATCATCTTGGTCCGATGGCGCGCAGTGCGGCGGATTGCGGGATTTTGCTGCAAGAGTTGGCCGGTGCCGATGTAAAGGACCCTCGTTGCTCATTAGCGCCTGTGCCCAACTATCTGGATGGCGATATTCAAAATCCAGGCGACCTCCGTATTGGTATTGATTCACAGTTCAATACCAGGGACGTCGACACCACCACGCAGCAAATGATGCATGACGTGATCAACGTACTAAGTGCGTTGGGCGTAGAGATCGTTCCTGTGCAGTTTCCTGACTATCAATCGTGCATTGAAGACTGGGGACCAATTTGTGCTATTGAGGCGTCTGTTGCACATCAACACACCTGGCCATCAGAGAAGCACAAATATGGACCGACGCTGCGAGAGTTTCTGTCGTCAGCCGACGGGTTCAGCGCATCAAGCTATCAAAAAATGTTGTTGCGAAGAAAGGATTTTTCAGGACAACTGGAACACCTGTTGAATAGCGTCGATGCGATGCTGATACCGGCGCAGACGCACGCATCGCCAACCATTGCCGAGATGGCAGCCCTCGGTGAAGACCCGTCTGCGTTGTCAGCGTTAATTCGTTTTACTGCACCAATTGATATGTCCGGTCATCCGGCAATTACTTTACCAGGTGGTTTCGGAGCGCGTAAAACACCGCTGGCGTTCCAGCTGATCGGACGCTACTTCTCTGAACAACTGCTGGTACGCACAGGCCGCGCTTACCAACAAGTCACCGACTGGCACCGTGCAAAACCCGGCTTGTGATATTGTGCACAGCGGATAGTGATCATAAGTGGCTAGTTCATGAATGTGTCGCATTATTTAGTTGGTGTGTTGACGGATAACCGCTGTCCAGTACAAAAACACGCTGCTTTAAGTGAATGTATTGAACCTGTCGACCCCGGTAATCGACGTTTTATTGTGAACCTGGTTATCTCCGGCTAGATCGATGGTCGATGTAAGATGTCTAACCTAACCAGGTAGATAGAGACCGAATCTTTGAATTGTTTTTGCAAACTGCTTCAGGTGCACCTTCGATAAGCGAGTCGCCGGGATTAGGCGACAGTGAGTTTGTGGCAAAAACAACAAATGGTATTATCCCGAATCTCGCCTTTTGAATTGGGGACAGAATGAACAGCCAGCCACGATGGCAGCAGATTGCACCGGAAAATCTGGAAGCTATCTATAACCCGCGTGCAGCCG
>CAYPCS010000128.1:4476-13641 GCA_964409275.1 uncultured Granulosicoccaceae bacterium | reverse complement strand
TGCGAAATTAGCAATTCTATTGTGCTCCATTGGAGTGTCTGCAACAGCGTTAGCTGCCGAGACGTTTGATACTTTTGCCTTCGGCTCGTGTAATCATTCCCATCTGGCTCAGCCAATGTGGTCTGTGATCGACTCCCACAATCCTGATTTGTTTCTTTGGACGGGAGACGTGGTGTATGCAGATACTGTGAACGCTGCGGAGATGAGCAGAAAATACCAGCAACAGCTTAATCAACCCGATTATCGTCGTTTCTCTGCAACAACACCGATTATTGGTGTGTGGGACGATCATGATTTTGGTATCAACGATGGTGGCAAGGACAATCCGGTAAAATCGCAGGGGCAGCAACTATTTCTGGATTTTCTGGGTGAACCCGAGACCTCTGACCGCCGAAAGCGTAGCGGCATTTATACGTCTTACACTTATGGAGTCGGAGATAGAACCGTTAAGTTCATTCTGCTGGACACACGATACCACCGGGATCGACCGGGTACCGGGCGGGCTGATAATCTTGGTGATGAGCAATGGCTCTGGCTTGAGAACGAGATAAAAAACAGCACCGCATCAATTAATTTTATAGTTTCTTCAGTGTCTGTGCTGTCACAGCAAATGCCACTTGCAGAGGAATGGAACGACTTCAAATGGCCGCGCAAGAAGCTGTTTAACCTGTTGCGAAAATACAGGCTGCCGGGTGTTATCTTCCTGACCGGCGACCGGCATTTTTCATCACATCTTTCAGAGTCGGTAAACGGTCGGGCTTACCATGAGTTCATGAGTAGCGGTCTCACCCACTACCTGTTTCGTAAACGGGTGTCACAGGTATTCAGGTATTACTACGGTTCTGAAAATAGCTACTTCGGATTGAATGCGAGTTTCATTGATATTCACTGGGACCGCAATCCCGTGGAGCTGACGTTTCGGGTTCATGACACAAGTAATATAAAAAGAGTGGAAAAAACACTGAAGCTTGCCGGTTCGCACTGGGTTGACTAGTTTATGGAGGTACGGTGGATTTTAAATGAGCATGTGTTTCGAGATAAAAGTGAGGCAAAACCACTTGCTGACCGCTACAACAAACGATTATGAAAACACTGGGTGTAATACTTTCGTTATTTGTAATAATTGTAAGCGTACAGTTATATTCTTGTACGGCAATATATGAACTTTCAGATGGGTATATGGAGCAGCAGCGAAGGTCGTACTATGGCCAGTTTATGCAAGTAGAGGACATAGCTGGAATGAAATGGAGAGCAGGAGAGTATGACTGTTTCTACCATAAGGTAATATGGGCTGGTGATAAAGATTTCATCGTACAACACTCTTCCGGTCAAGTGGTGGAGGAGTTTTCGTTGGTGCAGGGAGAAAACAAAGCATGGAAGCCGACGCGAGGCGCGCGATGGGTGAAGGGGCCAGTATTAAAGCGAAAGCCGAGTCTAAGGTCGTGGCGTGGAGATGTCGGCAACTGTTATTGGCCTGGTTTCGGCAGGAAGCCAAATGTATTCAAATCGGCAAAAGAAGAAGATACCTGGCAGGTAGATGAGGTTAGCAGAGTTATCGTTATTTCCAACACAACCAGAACCGTTGAGTACTTGTCTGTTGCCCTGCGCGACTAAGAAGGCAGTCTCTAAGGCATTTGCATGCCAGGTTTTGTAAACACACCTGGTTATTTTGATTTAATGCCAAAGGTGTATTCAGGTCATACATTCGAGATGCACACCATTTATCGGCCTATTCCAGGGGTTCAGGGAAAGACAGCAACCAAAAGAGTTTTTGTTGATAAATGTGGTAAGGCGGTACTTGCCAGATAGTAGTATCAACAAATTTGGTAGATGGACAGATGCTCACCAGAATTCGAAAAACCGGGATGTTGTAGGAATTGTGCCATTATTTTTGTGGTATCAAGTCGGGAGTGGAGAATAAAAGATTAAGTGTTTCCTGAATTTAGTGTGGGTACGGCAGTGTGTGGAAAAACTCGTAGGCTTTTATATAGATTAGCAATTATCTGCTCGGTGATTATTACTCCCGTTGGATTATACCACCTGTTTACATTTCAGAATCTGGATAACAAGGATATTACTCAAATCAGAGAGCGGCTAGGTGGCTATATGGAAATAGACAAAATAGAAGGAACTAAATGGTACATAGGTGGTTCATTGTCGAGAGGGCCGGAGTACAAATGTACCTATGTGTCCCTAACATGGGTTGATCATGGTGAGTTTTTGTCCGTGGACACATATGGTGACGTTCAAGGGAACATGGCGCTAAGGTTGGATCGCAACAGTCAGTGGGTGGGACCATGGAGAATGTCACCGCTCAATGAAAGAAATCCTAAAAACTACAGTACGTTTGGGGATGTAAGTTATTGTTTTGCCAGGTATTGGCCATTTTCAAAACCTGGTATTGGTGCAAGATTTGGAATTCTCGCAAAATCAAGGCCCATGAAGGAATATTGGTATTCTGATTATCGAAGCCTGTTTGTGTTGATCAGTAACAGCGATAAGCGAGTTGAGTATATGTCTGTGCAATGGCTCTACAACTAGAATATGAATTCGCAGATTGATATTGCGGTTTGAGTGTTCAAGTTGCAGAAAGCAAGGATCATCGTCGTAATATCTAATTCAAAAAGAACCTGTGAAGTAGTCAAGTCGTATACGGTGAACCATGCAGATACAGTTTACGGACGGTTTTGGTAGTTAGATCGTAATTATCAGGGAGAGTTTATGGAGAAAACAGGCTGCCTTTTTACGGATGTCGGAATGCTCTTTTACGCTTCGTGCGGCACAGTTGACTGCTGCGTGTCACGGGTTGTAAACAGTGGCTGCAGACTCTCCCGCAGTAAGTTCCAGACGCGTCGTACACGCGGAGTAGTTCGCATCACCTCATGCGCAGTTAACCATACCGGTAACGGTTCAATCGGAAAATCAATCGGGATCTGTTCTACCAGTGGATCATTGTCGGCGATCGATTTTTGCGAGAATCCTATGCCACAGCCTTGCCGAACCAGTTCCCGGTACACGATCTGATTGTCGCATCGGGTATGGAAAAAGTGCCGGTCCACGTTTAAGCCCGCATCGCGCATACCCGAGACAATCTGCTCGCTGCGGTCGTAGCCGACAAAGTTGTGGTTGGCGAATTCTTCAAGTGAGGCCGGTGTTCCGAAATTTTCTAAACAGGATTTTGCAGCGAAGGCTCCAATTTCCAGGTAGCCCAAATGCTGCGCTACCAGATTCAACTGTTCTGGTCTGTACATGCGAATCACCTGGTAAGTAAAAGCAGCATACGGGAGACGATCTCCGATCCGCGAACGTGCGAAACTGGATATCCCGCGTTTTGTCAAAGGGTGACTTCTTCGCCAGGAGATGGCATGGAGTTCACATTGTCCTTCTTTATACCTGATATCGGCGATAGCCGCGCCCCTGGTGGCAGGCTATAAAATCCGGTCGGTTCAGCCACCTCAAGGACGGTTCTATGTTGAAATATTCAAGGACGATAGCGTTAACAGCATTGCTGGTCATCGCCAACACCGGGGGCCTCGTACCTCAGGCTTACGCCCAGGCACTTTCTTCCAGTTTGCAGTTTAAAGTAGGGAAATTAGCTAACAATATAGAAAAATTGCGGAAGCGACTGGCTACCGAAGGCAGAGCCGCCATTGCTGATGATTTTAAAGCGAAGCAACTTCTTGATCGAATTAACAGTTATGGTGCCGGGCTTGATAAAATGCCTTCGGAGGACGATCCGGTCCTGATGAAAGCGAAACAGGCGTATGCGAGCCTGGTGGCTGATTTTAACAATCTGGCAAACAGCACAACTCCGGCACAACAGCAGCCATCGACCACAACTGAGGCAGCAGCGGGTTCAGCAACCGCGGCCACACCTTCACCTTCCGGTTCGTCTGCGTCATCTGGTACTTCATCGGGTGCATCAGCTACCGACGCACCACAACTGGTATCCGGTCAACGGGTACGGTTGAAAAAACTCGTGCGTAATCTGGCTTCAGCGCGGGCCGATATCACTACTACCGGACCGTCCGCGTTACAGGATGCCTCGGTGGTTAAGCGCTATCAGGCAGCAATGCAGAAATACTCGAACGAACTCTCCGCTTACTCGGCGTATAAAGCAGATCCGGATGTGATCGCCGCAGCCCGTGAATACCAGGCGTTGCATGCTGCACTATCAGCCGAGTTCAAACGAGCAAAGGCGCAAATAGCCGATCTGGGTGATGTGCAGGGTATTCTTGCTTCCATTGAAGCGTCGCTGCAGTCCAGCGTGGTTGCGAAAATGATGTGGAAGCCATTCGGGGATTCGGATGCGATGCGTTTTGTCGAAACCATCGCCAAAACCAAAGCTGTTGCCAGTGCGGCAATTATCGAAATACAGCGTATAGCACCGAACGCCAGACTGGAAACCAACAACCCGGGTACGGTGCAACAGGGAGCGCCTTATGATCGAAATGACATGAATCGACTTCTTCAATGGGCAGACAGCAACATAAAAAAATCGGATGAGGCATTGTTGAAAACCCGCCAGCAGCTTGATGCCGAATTTGCCTTTCAGGATCAGCACGAGCTTGAGTACTTTCGTAAGATGGACCCGGATATTCCCAAATACCGGGCGAACGCTTTCCTGAGTGAAGGTGCGGAAGCAAGAATTTACAGCGACCTGGATCGTCAACTGACTGTTCCAACATCACTGGCATCGCTGCAACGAGCGATGGATGGTGCGGTTGCCGCCGAGGTTCAGGCACGCATTGATGAAATAGCAGGGTTGCGCAAACTGTACGCTGAAAACCGGGTGAAGGCGATCGGTGATTCCAAATTACCGAATCCGGTTAGTGGTGATGAAAATCGTATGGCAATAGCGGCGCAGATTCTCTCTATTCCCCGTTATGAGTTCGGTGAACATGGTCCTGTAGTACTCACCACTGCGGATATAATTACACGCACTAAAACGGTTAACCGCGACACCATCAAGGATGTCGATGTTAGCCTGTCAGGAGATATTACCTGGTCAGGTACTCGTGAAACATGGAACTATGATTGGGATGAATTCAAGTTTGCCACACCGATTAAGCATGAAAATGGCGATTGGTATATCTGGTGGGTTACGGCGAAATACTATCGCTCTGGCGCGAGTTCCACTCCAATCAATCAATGGGTGTCTGGAGCTACTACTCAGGGAAGTTTAATTCTGCAGGAGAACTTTCAGTTGTGATGCGGGTTTTTCACATATGGGTGTGGGAGCACAACTCCGTTGCGCGAATACGGTGCCAGAGTTTTGTTGATCAACGCCATTGGGGTTGATCGCTACCAAGCGCCGGTGTCGGGTGTTGCCACTGTGCTTTGCTTTGCTGGAAGTTGATAGCCGGTGCCAGATGACGAAGCTTGCCGTATGCGGTGTCGCTTTGCATCTGAAAGCCGGTTATCTCGGCGTCTGTAAGATCAACGGGTGCTATCGCCTCGCTAAGTGTCGCATGTTTCATGAGAAACATCGCCGATTGACACAGCGATACATTAACGTGGTAACTGCCACCGTCCCTGGCACGTTGCAAAAGCGCGAGCATAATTCCAAAAGCGCCAAGATAGCCTGTCAGGAAATCGCACGCATTGACCGGTAACAGGGCAGGGTGGTGCGGGTTATTGTGATGGCAGATGCCGCTAACCGCTTGCGCGATCTGTTCCCACCCTGCACGGTCCGACCACGGGCCGTGTTGTCCGTAGCAACTCGTTGTGAGATAGATAATACCGGGTCTCATGGTGGCAATGTCTTCCGGTGAAAATCCGCGTTTGGCAAGCGCACCTGGCCGATAACCTTGAGAGAACACATCACATTGCGACACCAGTGATCGCATCACGCTATGCTCGTTGTGATTATTCAAATCGAGAAAACAACTGCGTTTACCGTGTGAAAGATCGATTACAAAATTCTTTATTTGTGGTGTGTGACGTGCAGCGACCATTAGAACATCGGCGCCGTGTTCTGCGCAGGTACGCGTGGCTACCGGTCCTGCCAGTATTCGCGTGAGATCGAGCATTCGTATTCCGTGTAACGGCGGACCGTGTGGACTAAACGGTTCTGGATCGCTTTCGCCAATCTTTGTAATCTCCACGACGGATTGCGATGCCAGTGCCCGGCCTTGTGGATGCGCAAGCCATTCGTCAGCGGTGCGTACTATGCCACCGCATACACCGTTGGCGGCGATGCTGTGTTCTAGCTCATCGGCATCATGATGGCCGACAGCGGCAGCAACGGACCCGGTAGTGTCACTGCAGTCCAGCAGTGACTGCATGCGTTGTTTTAAATGCAGCAGACCGAAGTGTGGCAGAAACCAGCGACCGTCACGAGTTCTGAATGGTTGGGTGATCTGATAGGCGGTGAGTGCGGCCGGCGAAGTTGGCAGTGGCACATAGTGACCGCTTGGGTCACGATGTTGCAGATAGTGGTAACTATCAAGAGCTGCGGCAGCTTGCCGGGCATTGATAGTTGAGCGTTGCTGACGGCCTGTTTTTAAATGCCAGATGTCGTTCACCAAAGTGGCAACAGCGGTGAGAACATCTGTAATTGTATGCTGGAGTTTAAATTTACCGGAATACACCGAGGGGCCGGTGATAATTTCAGTGTCAGGCTCGTTGTCTCGCTGTCGAAGCCCGAGTAACTCGGACAATGCCTGGCTATGGTGTTTCACCTGACTGGATTCATAGCGCTATTTAATGTTGTTCTGTGCCATCTGTTCACGATGCCTTAATACGCTCGGACTTCGGATCGTACATGGGTTTGAGGCTTGCCTGTGCTTTCACACGTGTACCTGCCACTTCAATTTCATAGTCGGACGAGAGCACGTCCTCTGCACTTTGTTCCTTGCATGGAACATAGCCCATACCGATAGCAGCTCCCAGAGCGTGTCCGTAGTTACCGGAAGACAAATAGGAAACAATCTTGCCATCGCGAATCACGGGCTCATTGTGGTAGAGCAACGGTTCCGGCTCGAGCAGTTTGAACTGCACCATGCGTGCATCGAGCCCGCCTTCCCGCTTTTTTAATACAGCGTCACGGCCAATGAATTCCGGCTTGTCGGTTTTAACCGCAAAGCCAAGACCTGCTTCCAGTACGTGGTCTTCGTCAGTGATGTCGTGGCCAAAATGTCGATAGGCCTTTTCGATGCGGCAACTGTCCATCATGTGCATGCCGCAAAGCGCAAGATTAAATTCCTGCCCGGCTTCATACAGCGTTTCAAAAATATGCGGCGTCTGATCACTGGAGCTATAAATCTCAAATCCCAGTTCACCAACATAGGTCACCCGGTGCGCTCGTGCCAGGCCCATGCCGATTTCGATCGGACGGGCCATGCCAAACGGATGGTTGTCGTTTGACCAGTCGTGCGGACTGACTTTTTCCAGCAGCTTTCTGGCGTTGGGGCCCATCACCGCAATTACGCCCTCTGCGGCCGTAGCATCGACAATAACCACATTCTCGTCGCGTTGCTGGCGGGTTATCCAGGCAATGTCGCGTACGACGGTAGCAGCCGGCGTGACCATCAGATACGCGTGCTCGGAGAGCCTTGTCACGGTGACGTCGGCCTCTATACCACCGCGCTCGTTAAGCATTTGCGTATAGACGATCTTGCCAACCGGCACAGACATGTTGTTGCCGCAGACCCGGTTCAAAAACCCCTCGGCATCGCGACCTTCAATACGCAGTTTGCCAAACGAGGTCATGTCGTACAGGCCAACATTCTCACGCACGGCTAAATGCTCGGCCTTGCTGTTTTCGAACCAGTTGGCTCGCTTCCAGGTGTATTCGTACTCGGCCTTTTGGCCTTCAGTGGCAAACCAGTTGGCACGCTCCCAGCCCGCTGTTTCGCCAAACACAGCGCCCTGCTTTTTTAATAGCTCATGTAACGGGCTGCGCCGAATACCGCGGGCGGTAGCCATCTGCCGATACGGAAAATGATCAGCATACAAAAGACCGAGAGTTTCGGTGACGCGATTGACCAGATAGGTTTTGTTGCCCATAAACGGTTGCATGCGACGTATATCAACATCGCTTAAATCAAAAGGCGGGTGGCCATGTTCCATCCAGTAAGCCAGTGCCATGCCGGCACCACCGGAAGATTGAATACCCACCGAGTTAAAGCCTGCACAAACAAAGAAATTTTTAAGTTCCGGCGACTCACCAAGATGGTAGGCATCGTCCGGGGTGAAACTTTCAGGGCCGTTAAAGAAAGTATGAATTCCCGCTTCGCCAAGCATAGGCATGCGGTTAACAGCCTGTTCAAGTATCGGTTCGAAGTGATCAAAGTCTTCCGGTAGCTGATCAAAGCAAAAGTCGTCAGCGATGCCGTTCATGCCCCAGGGTTTAGAGACCGGCTCAAATGCACCGAGTAACATTTTTCCGGCATCTTCTTTGTAGTAGGCGCATTCGTCTGGTACACGCAGTACGGGCAGTTGGGTCAAACCTTCTATGCTTTCAGAGACAATATAGAAATGTTCACAGGCTTGTAGCGGCACGTTGACGCCTGCCATCTGGCCAACGGAGTGCGCCCACATGCCTGCACAATTGACAACAAAGTCTGCTTCGATAGTACCGGACTCGTCACTGCCGTCACGTTGCCAGTCTACCCCGGTGACGCGTCCGTCAGTCTGGTTAATAGCGGTGACTTTCACGCCTTCAATTACTTTGGCGTCTTTTTGCCGGGCGCCTTTGGCAAGCGCCAGTGCAATATTGGCAGGGTCTCCCTGGCCGTCTTTTTCAAGATACACTGCGCCGGTGACGTCTTCGATATTTAGATGCGGGTAGCGATTTTTAACTTCATTCGGTGAGATTTCTTCAACCAGAACATCAAAGGCGCGTGCCATAGAGGCCTGCCGGTAGATCTCTTCCTTGCGTTCTTCGGTGAGTGCGACAGTGATAGATCCGCAGCGTTTAAAACCGGTTGCGACACCGGTTTCTTTTTCCAGCTCGCCGTAGAGCTCCTGGCTGTATTTAGCCAGCCTTGTCATGTTTTTGGTGGCGCGCAACTGTGCAATCAGACCGGCGGCGTGCCAGGTAGTGCCGCAGGTAAGTTGCTTGCGTTCGAGCAGTACTACATCTTTCCAGCCGAGTTTGGCCAGGTGGTAGGCGACCGAGCAACCGGCAACGCCACCACCGATAATGACAGCCCTTGCTTT
>CAYPCS010000128.1:0-4376 GCA_964409275.1 uncultured Granulosicoccaceae bacterium | reverse complement strand
AAGGGTATGGCTTTTGAAGGCTTGTCTGTAGTACTCATCGATCAGGCTCTAATGCGCTGGTTGTCAGGGTCCCACAAGGGTTTATCTTCCTGCACCACGGCGTGCCTTCGATCGCCAAATATTTCGACCTCGAGTTCGGTGCCGGGTGTGGTCAGTGCGGTCTTGACCATGCCGAAAGCAATTGATTTGTCGATGCGATGACCCCAGCCACCCGATGTGGTTTCACCGACGACTTCACCGTCATGCCATAGCGTGGACATATAAGGTGCATCGCAATCGTCTGCATCAACTACCAGTGTGACGAAGCGTTTCTCCACTCCGGCTTCTTTTTCAGCCGTGAGTGCCGCTTTGCCTTTAAAGTCCGGTTTGTCCCATTTGATAAAACGCTCCATGCCGCCTTGTAAAATCGTGTAGTCGGTGGATAGATCGCCTTTCCAGGCGCGGTAGCCTTTTTCCAGTCGCAGTGAGTCGAGTGCGTACATACCAAACGGTTTCAAACCGTGTGGTGCGCCCGCCGCGACAATGGCATCGTAAATCACCGGTGTATCATCGATTTTAGTGTGAATCTCCCAACCCAGTTCACCGGCGAAAGAGACTCGTATCAGCTGACACCAGGTGTCTGCAATTTGCACGCTTTGGTGATTCAACCACCCGGCGTCCAGATCAGCATCCGAAACCTCTGCGAGTATGTCTCGCGATTTCGGGCCGGTCAGTATCTGGCAAGTGAAGTTGTCGGTGATATTGGCGAGTTCCAGGTTGTCTGGCAGGTGCTTTTGCAGCCAGTCAAAGTCGTGCCATTCAGCCGAGGCGGCAGTGGTTAAAAAGAAAAAGTCATCGGCCAGCGCCATAATAGACATTTCGGTGACTATGCGTCCCTGATCATCGGCAAAGTAGCCCAGTCCGAGGCGGCCGGTTTTAGGCACGTTGCCGGTAATCATCTCCAGCAACCACTGGCGGGCACCTTCGCCTTTGAGGCTATAGCGGGAAAAGCCCGGAAGGTCGAGGATGCCGGCCGCGTCTCGTACCGCGTGGCATTCTTCACGTATACGCTGCAACCATGGGCCTTCGCGTTTCCAGGTTTGGGTTGATTCTTCACTGGTGTCATCGCCTTCCTGCGCGTACCAGTTGGCGCGCTCCCATCCGTTATAGGCACCGAGCTGTGCGCCCTGGCTGACAATTTTATCGTGCACCGGAGAGCGCTTTTTATCTCGTGCCTGTGGCCATTCGTGACGAGGAAAATGCATGGCGTATTCGTGACCGTATACTTCCATGCCTTTGCGATTGCAGTAATCCTGATCGCAGTAGCCGGTAAAACGCCGCGGATCACAGGACCACATATCCCACTCGGTCGCACCTTCGGTTATCCATTCGGCAAGCACCTTGCCGGCACCTCCAGACTGTGCAATGCCAAAGGTAAACACACAGGCTTCAAAAGCGTTGCGCACGCCTGGCATGGGGCCTATAAGCGGATTGCCGTCTGGCGTATAGGGAATAGGGCCGTTGATCACTTTGTTCACGCCTACCGAACCCAGTAGCGGCACTCGCGCTATGGCATCTTCAATATGCCACTCAATGCGTTCAAGGTCGTCAGGGTAAAGCTGGAATGAAAAATCGTCCGGCATGGGATCATCTGCAGTCATCCAGTGACCTTTGCAGTTGTGTTCGTAGGGGCCAAGGTTTAGTCCGTTTTTTTCCTGCCGCAAGTAATAAGACGAATCAACGTCCCGCAACAACGGTAGCTTGTCTCCCGTCTCTTTACTCCAGGCTTCCAGTTCTGGAATTTCTTCAGTGAGCATGTACTGGTGGCTCATGGTCATCATCGGTACTTCGCGCCCGCCGAATGGTATAAACCAGCGCCCGACCTCTTGCGCCCGGTAGCCTGCGGCGTTGACTACGTACTCGCAACGTACTTCGCCTTTGTCGGTGATCACTATCCATTCATCACCTTCGCGGCGTATGCCGGTCACCGGACAAAAGCGCACTATTCTAGTACCGAGATCACGTGCGCCTTTGGCCAGTGCCTGGGTCAGTTGAGCCGGGTCGATATCGCCATCGAAAGGATCGTAAAGACCGCCGGCCAGATCGTGTGTTTCCAGAAACGGATAGCGATCTTTCAGGTCGGAGACCGAGCACATTTCTATATCCAGACCCTGATAGCGACCCATGCCTCGGACGCGTTCAAATTCGCGCATGCGCTCGGCCGAGTGCCCAAGCCGGAGCGAGCCGGTGACGTGGTAGTTCATGGGGTAGTCGACCGCTTCTGCCAGACCCCGGTATAGCTCGGTGGAATAGCGCTGCATATTCATCACCGACCAGGAAGCCGAAAACGTTGGAACATTGCCGGCCGCGTGCCAGGTGGAGCCGGAGGTCAGCTCGTTTTTTTCAAGCAGCAGACAATCGGTCCAGCCGGCGCGCGCCAGATGAAACAACGCAGAGGCGCCAACCGCACCGCCACCAATGATGACAACGCGCGCCTGTGTGGGTAAATCAGCCATACAATGATTCCAGTGGTACGGTGGTAAAAACCAGTCTCGGGGTAACGCGAAATTCTCAAGCGCAGGTGATCAGTGAGTCAAGTGTTATTGCTGCAAGCGACGAGCGGTCACACCGCAAATGTCGTTTTAGGGACGGTGGCTTTTGAGCAAGACACCACTGCTTGCCACCTGTTTTCGCAGCGCTTGTTTCTGCCGTACGACTTGACGCACCGTTCAGGGTATTAACTTAGTTCAAAGCCGTCGTAATTGCGCTCTGCCACAGAGTTACAAATGTCCCGATACCTCGACATTCCGCCAGGGTAGGGCATAAATACCTGCGGTTTACCTGGCACATTGGCGCCGAGGTACCACGAGTGTTTTACGGTGGGTAGCAATGTGGCGTTGGCGGCGTCGTTGACTTCGGCAGTCCACCGCGACATCGCTTGTGCCGATGTTTCAATTCGGGTTTTACCGTGTTGCTGCAAATGATTGATACAGCGGGTGATCCACTCGACGTGTTGTTCAATTGCAACAGGCATATTGGTCAGCACAGAAGGGCTGCCGGGGCCAGTGATAGTAAACATATTGGGAAAGCCAGCCACTTGCAGGCCCAGATAGTTATCGGGACCGGCGGCCCAGCAATCGGCCAGCGACTGACCACCGGTGCCGCGAATATCAATGCGCAGAAGACTGCCAGTGAATGCATCGAAGCCTGTCGCGAAAACAATAATGTCGAGCGGAATCTCGCGATCAGCGGTAACGATGCCGGACTCGGTGATGTGTGAAATTGCTTCCTTGCGCAGATCGACCAGGTCAACGTTATCGCGGTTAAATGTTTCAAAATAGTGTGTGTCGATTGGTGGTCTTTTGGCGCCAAAGGGGTGATCGATGTTGGCCAGAGCTTCAGCGGTATGCGGGTCGGTCACCTTGTCGCGAATTTTTTGCTTAATAAACTCGGCGGCCGTGTCATTCGCCGGTTTGCTGGTGAGTAAGTCAGCAAAAGCCGAGCGAAATCTCAATCCACCTTCAGCCCATTTGGCTTGATACTGTGCCGCTCTTTCGGTGCCGGGTGTATCTACTGCATTGCGCGGATCTATGGTCCAGGGATGTCCGTTGGTGTTTGATCGCATGACTTCCCGGGTTGCCCGCGCATTGCGCTTGAGTGTCTGGCGTTGCTGCTCGCTGATTACAGTGTTACGTGCCGGTACACTGTAGTTGGCCGTGCGCTGGAAAACGGTCAGGTGGTGTGCGGTCCCGGCGATCACTGGCGCTGCCTGAATACCGGTGGAGCCAGTGCCAATCTGGCCGACCCTCTTGCCAGTAAAATCGACACCGTTCGGAGGCCATTGGCCAGTGTGATGCCACTGGCCCCCAAACTCGTCGAGCCCCTTGATTTTCGGCACATTCGCGCTGGAGAGACAGCCGGTTGCCGTAATCAGATAGCGAGCGATGTGCTCTTCGCCGTCGCTGGTTGTGACAAGCCATTGGTTTTCTTTGTCGTTGAAGCTGGCACTGACCACGGTGCGGTTAAAACAAATATCGCGACGAAGATCAAACCGGTCGGCCACATGATTCAGGTAGCTCATGATTTCGCCTGGGCCGGGATAGCGCTCGGACCAATTCCACTCTTCAGTGAGTTCTTCGGAGAACGAATAGCAATATGCGTGGCTTTCCGAATCGCAGCGAGCACCCGGGTAGCGGTTCCAGAACCAGGTACCACCAACACCGCTTCCGGCTTCCAGCACTCGTGCTGACATGCCGGACAAATTGCGCAAGCTGTGTAACTGATAGAGACCGGCGAAGCCGGCACCAATGATCAGTGCATCGATTGTTCTGTTGGCCAGTCGTTTATCCACTATGTTTGCCGCTCTTTAAGGAGCTTGTCAGTTGGTTCACAGCCGC
>CAYPCS010000127.1:0-13930 GCA_964409275.1 uncultured Granulosicoccaceae bacterium | reverse complement strand
TCCGCCCCCGGTAACGTCAGTGTGATCGAGTATCTGTCATCATCTGAACCGGAATCTTTACTCGATAACAGCAAGCCGGTCAGTACTACCGCAGCGATAGCACCGGCAACTTTATAACCGCGTCGTAGTTTGGGTTCAAGTTCCACCACCAGCTGTTGTTGTGCCCTGCTGACCACGGTAGTGCGGGTATAGGGTTTGTGTTTTTTTGCGGTGACTTTTATGTTGACAGGTTTCCCCAACGGCAACACCATTTGTTGACCACAATTCCAGTCGGTCCATCCGTCTGCTTGATAGCAAACCTCGGCACCGACAGGACGGGTCACCACCGACAACGTCCCGAATTCCTGAATCGGTCTTTGTGGGCTTTGGTTTTGCTGACATTCCACCAAACAAAACTCGCCACGTATTTTCGGTTCCTGTATCGGGAACTGTTTGCCTGATGTCGAGGTATACACCGCATTGCTGACGCCTTTATAAAATAGCTCAATCGGTGCATTGGCCTGGTGCTCCAGATTTTGCAACATCGCATCGGCGAATGGACTGAACCCGGATCCGTTATCGTCTTCGGCCACCTTGCCGTACTCGGTGGAGAAACCAATAAAAGAGCCTTGCGGTTGCAATCGGGTATCAAGCGTCGTCAGGCCGGTTAAATTGATTGATCGAAACGTCATGTCAACGGGTGCGTCTCGACAGGCGTCGATGAACAATACGTTAACGCCGGTCGGGTTAGTGACACTGATTCTCTCTAATACGCTGCCCAGTGATATTGCGCGATTTCTAATGTCACTCTCCGATTGCAACCGAACACCCACAGGCAAAATGGGTATCAGAAAGTTCTCACCGGCACTCGCTGCGCCGTGACCGGCGTAGTAAATTAACGTCGATGAGCCATCCTCAACGGATTCAAGGAACGAATCTATTTGATGGTTGAAATCATCTATCTGCAAATCGTGCAGCGCACCGCCACTGTGAACGTGGTACCCGATCGCAGTTAATTTCTTCGCAATCGCATTCGCATCGTTGACCGGGTTCACCAGGCCGAAACCTGAACCGTAACTGCTGTTGCCGATCACCAGGGCGTGTCGGGACTCGGCACTGACGACTGTGGATAACGCCATTATCCATAACGTAGTGAGGGTTACGCACGCCAGCCGCAAAGTATTAAGAGTTAATGACATGGTTATTACACTTTATGTTGAGCCACACTACTGACGGGTTTGTGGGTTTGATAGCGGGGCATCCTTAAATCGGCTGGGGCTTGTCTGGTATCGGGTTGACTCACTGTTTGCATCGTTCTTATCCAGTGCCAGGTCTGCGATCCATAATTCGACAACTTGCTCGTCGCTGACCCGTGCCGACCATCGGTCGTTAAACGCCAGCAGTTGTCCACCGGATACCGGCAGCGATACGGGGGGTGTACCGAATCGGTTGAGTAGTTCGTTGAGGTCCTGATACGGCGATGGGACATTGCGAAAGATCATCATCTCTAACTGATGGTCGAGTGCGAGCAGCAGATCGCCCTGCTCGTTGGTAAATACCTGTGCCTGCAATCCGGATAATCGCTTCTCGCGTATCGCACGACTATTCCAGTGTTCTTTAAGATAGGCGACTACCTGCGGGTAACGAATATCCTGACCGAGCGGGAAACGTTCTGTCACCCAGGGGGAGTGGCGCGTTGGCGCTACTTCGCATCGATCCTTCTCCAGTCTGAAGCACACCTGCGTCTGGTATGCCGGTGGTAAGGCTTGCAGACGGTCGTAGAGTCTTTCCCAGTAGGGTAACGCGGTGTCGTTGCGACCACGCTCGTCGAGCATGCGGGCAAAGTTAAACAACAGGTTATCCGGCGCGCTCTGCTTACTCGCAACAGGCAGCAAAGTCTCTCTGGCCGTTGACCATCGATCGCCACGGTCTGCATCATCACTGATACGGATAAGCTGATAGATGCTCTCGAGCTGTTGTCGCACTGCGGGTACTTTACCCAGCGGAGTCTGCAGGGCATCTTCAATCGCTGCATAGGCTCTGTGCACTTTGTCAGGCATATATAGATAGACGGCGGCGAGATTGATGTAGTGCGTGAGTGCCTGCTCGTCCATATTCACGGCATGTTTCAGTAGTTTTTCCGCCGAGCGCAAATGCGCCATCGCCTGTGCCGGTAGCTCTCTATCAAAGAGGCTTCTATCACGCGTCAGCGTCAGACGGCTGTTGGGCTCCAGGATTGTTGGTATCCAGTATTTGTAGGCCATTTTGTCTGACATATACGACCGTGCTCGTTGCAGGTGCACATAGCCAAGATTGCCAAACGCCTCGACCGTCTCGACGAGGTTTAAGTGATCCTCCAACAACACCTGTGCATCCTTGTAGTGACCAAAATGCGCCAGCGCGATCGCAAACCAGTAGTAATGCACATCATCCAGTATCTGTTCAAAGCCCTCCTGAAGAGAGGCTCGGCGACTCTCGTTACTCGGGTGCGTCGGACTGCTATCGGTTGCAATTTGCGACAACCAGTCTCTAAAGAAGTCCTGTTCCCCGCTAATCAGCAGCTCGGTCTGAAAGCCTGCAATCGTCGCAAACGTATAGCCGCGCAAATCAGCACGCAGTTCTTCGGCAGGTTTAGGCAACAAGGGATTCTCAAATGCATGCTTCTGCTTCACCAGGAAGGCCCGATGATGAAAAAGATCCTCGGTGCCCAGATGCGATAACTCATGGCCCAGTACAAACGCCAGTCGGGCATCACCCAACGCCAGATCCCTTTCCTGATACATGCGCTCTATCGCACCGCGGGTGATCACGATAGAGTTATCTTTCAGTGCCACAGCCCACGGGAAGCCGTCACTGTCTATCACCATCAGTGTGGATCGGTAGGCCTGTTGTGTGCCGATGGTTTGCGTCAATCGAGCGTAGATATCGTGTACCCGATCAAGAACCGGTAACTCGGCGGGATCCACACTGTTGTAGGTCACGGCATAGCATTGTCGGGTGGCGCACTCAATCGACTGACCGACTAATGGCATCCAGAGGAGCAGCACACTGACAAGAGCCCGGATCAACATCGCTTAGTGCACCAGCACTTTCATTTGATGTGTGAGTTCGATGATCTGCTGCAATTGCGCCGGTGTTTGCAGATCAGCGGTGTTGATTAACCGCTGGTGGTTCTCGATAAATCGAACGTTTACGTCATCGTTAAAGACCTGGGAGCGAGCTGATTCCTGTCGATAGAAATCGAGCGCATCACCCACCAAACGCACATCCAAATCCGGCATCGACCGACGGGCCGCAAGATACAATACTTCAACGGCATAGCCCTGCTCCAGCCAGTACCGGGTATCATCGTTTTGAGCGTAGTCAGTGATACGACTATTGATGTGCTCGCGCCACGCCTCTGTAAAATCCGCAGACAGATCGAGATCCGCGCGGATGACGCCTGCGATAAATGCCTGGCGACGAGGGGTGGGGTTGGTGGCGATCAGTGCCCGTGAGACGGGCGCTTGTGTGTCGATATACGCATCGTAGTGATGTTGCGCGACTGAGGCCGGCAGTTCCAAAAGAAAGTCTGACGGGTGTGGTTTGCTAATCAGTAGTGCGACAAACACCACCGTCAGAAGTGCGGCTGCCGCCAATGTGCGGGGTTTCCACATGATCGATAGCCACTCGTTAATGCGCGACTCACGTTTGCTGACGGTGTGCTCTTCGGTCACTTCATTCGGAAACAGTCTATCGATGTGTGCATACACACTGTCTTCAAGCGTTTGCATGCGTTCATCAGATAGACGTTCAACCGCGTTTTGTTGTTGGACCAACCTGGCTATTTCACGGCGAAAGCTATCCATGACTGGTCACTGCGTCGAGATTCTTGCGCACAATGTCGATCAGGAATCGTCGTGCACTGTGCAAACGTTTTCTGAAAGCACGTTCACTGATACCCATCAGGTGAGCGAGATACCGCCCGCTCGATTGTTTAATCTTGACCGGATCGACCAGTTGACGATACTCAACTGGCAGGTAGACGGCGAGTTCATCATCAGAACAGGACTGTACGGTCTTTGCACTCGCACTTTTTAACAATCCGTTCGCTTCTTTGTCTGCCATGCCATTTATTTTTGCTACCTCAGTAACGGAGGGATCGGTTTCAAAAATAGTCTCGTATTCGTTCACCACATAGACATTGCGGACACTGGTCTTGAGCGTTTTTAAATTCGGTTTGATGATCCGCTCGATCACATCGTCCGCGACGTGCTTATCAAGACACTCCTCCAGCATCGTCTCGTCGATATCGACAAACTTGATCGGACACTTCTCTCCGTGTTCATCGATCGCGAAGGGTAGTTTCTCCAGGTGTTTTAAGATGCACCATCTAATCGGTGCACGCATAAAGGCTCTGAATTTGCCGTGGTGGTTTTTGTACTCCCTCTCAAGCTTTCCGGGATGCAGCACGAACATCCACACCGATTGGGCGATGTCCTGAATGTCATCTTCGTTATAGACCCGGTTGCCAACCTGTTGTATCACCCAGGCGGCATGGCGTTGATACAGCTCTCTCGATGCGCGGGCGCGCTCGTTTGATGATTTATCTCGATCGATCAGTATGCCGATTAACCGATCACTGGTCTGATCCAGCTGATTACTATTTTCTGATGTCATGATGCACCGCATCCAGCCTTTATCTCTATTGTCCAACGAGGACTTTGCGATGATCCCACTGACGTCTGATCGCAGAACGTGTGCTGTTCCTGTTATCAGTCGGTGTTTTTTAAGGGTTCCTACAAAGCTACTAATCCGTTTTTTATCTACTTGTTTGCGAAATTAAAATAGGGTTTGTTTTTGATCACACTCAGGTAACTCGTGATCAATCCACTTAAGTTATAATTACTGCGCGACTTTTACGAAGCTGAAGTTGTCCACGCAATAGGTATTCTCCATACCGTTGCCGACTAAAACGACAAGATCCAGGTTTCGCAGCTCATCGACGTTGTTGTCGAACACCAGCGTCTGAGGTTCATAGTTCTCGGATACGCTGACACGCTGTTCAAAAACCCAGACCGGATTGTCACCCGACATCGAATCCACCAAAATGACAGTGATCTCGGATTTAACGCGTGATCTGACATCGAATCGAATCGTGTACGCACTGTTACCTGCTATAGACAGTGTGGGTATGTAGCCAAATTGCGCATCCAGGATATTCGTCGCGGTGGCTGGAGACTCAGAGCAAAACTCGCCGGCGTTGTTAATCGAGTGCTCTACAAAGATGGTCCACCAGTATTCCGAGCCCTGGTTAAATTGTCCGTTCATCAGCAGATTGTCCGGGTTTTCACAAGGACCTGTAGTGGCCCATACGCAGCTGCCGGCTATTCTTTCATCAAAGTTAGATATGCCGTCGCTATCAAAATCGAAACCGAGAAAATCATGGGGTGTGTTAATCACGGTATTGCCGTCTGCGATAAACACCTCTCGCTGTACCGACAAATCAAGGCGCGTTCCCTCAAAGTATTCATACCATCGGATCTCAATGGAATTTTCCTGCTCCCGCTTCACACCGGCAATAAAGATCGGTACCTGCAGTTCATTGGTTCTCATACTGAAGGTTTGCGTTGCTGAATCGTTGACCCGGATATCAACGTGCAACTCTGCGTTGTCAACCGTCTGTATCTGTCGAATAGTGTCTGAGAAATTAAGTGCGATGGTCGACGGATCCGGCTCGCCGGCGCAGGAAAACAGTCCACAGCACAGCGCGAGCGGTGACAGTGCGATCAAGACATATTTATTCATCACTCACTCTAGCTGTTGGGAATTTTGACAACACTGATGTTGTCGAAACAATATTGGTTATCGACGTTCTCGCCGAAAGAGAGGAAAAAATTCACGTTCTCCCAATCACGGCTCCCGTTGTCATGGCGCAGTGAGAAACGCTGATAGTCGAGCGATAACTCAACCCGTGCTTCGTACACAATCGTGAACACACCGTTGTCGAAAATATTCATCTCGACTCTCACCCCGCCTGCGCGTTGTGCGCGCGCATCAAAAGAAATCAGGTAACTGTCATTGGCATCGACTTCAAACTTCGGAATGTAGCCAAGCTGCGTGGTGTGGGTGCCGGTGGAGGTTAAAATCACATCGTCTGATGCGGGCGTTGAAACGCAGTATTCACCGGGATTAGCCGCTTGTGATTCGACGCGTGTTGTCCACCATAAGGTGTTATCCCCATCGAAGGTTTCATTAGGTGCTCGGTTGGAACCCGGGTTGATGCAGGTGCCGACCGGTACCCAGACGCAGGTCCCTGCCAGGCGTTCATCGTAGTTCGAAACACCATCATTGTCGTAGTCAAAGCGCTCGAAATTATGGGCCGCATCGATGACCGTATTACCGTCAGCGACGAAGGCGTCCTGTTGCTCAGATAGATTCAGGAGCGTGCCATCGATGACCTCAGACCAGGTTATCGTGATGCGATTCTCCTGATCCCTGATCACACCGGTGATGGCTAACTGCACCTGGGGTTGGTTGGGGTTTACGCGAAATCGTTGTGCCGGGCTGTCGTTTATTTCGATCTCCACTTCAAGATCGCTGTCGTCTATAGACAAGATGAAACGCAGTGAATCGGGGTTAAACAACTCGATGTTAGTGGACGCGTTATCGCCCGAACAGGAGATCAACGTACTGATAAGCGCCAGTGACACAAAAAACCGTCTTATCATTCTTTTTGTCATAACTTTTACCACCGAACTCATCGTGCCTGCACCGAGAGTGTGTATCGTCATTCGATACTCACTCACCAATCAAATTGCAGCGCTCGCCTAATTACTTTATAGATGCATCGCACCTGTCTCTGTGTACCAACACTCACTCTTACTCAACTGCATATTGTTAACTGCATCACAATAAAAGACCGCCGGTGAAACACCTGGCTGCACGAAAAACCTCTGATCCGATGCGTGATTGACCCATTCAACACAACCCTAACGATCAGAACTAGCACGGGATCAATCGAGCGTTGCTCGCATCCTGAGTTAGAACCGAGGTCGGTTTACGCGGACTTGAACACCAGCTATGACCAGATAAGTCCTCTTGCTGTGCGCTATCCAGTGAATAGCCTAAGTTTCTGTGTGTCACGATCATAAAGTTCTTCTTCTTAAGCCTGCAGATCAGGACGTCCAGTCGATTGGTCTGAGGCATAAAGGCAATACGCCATACCGCTTGATGGAGATCCTTGCGGTTGACCGGTCCCTCTGCACGTTGCAACGCATCGATACAGCGTTTCTCTGTTGGCGTTAGCCTGGTATTCATACCACCCGCCTGCTCTCTACCTTTGATTGTTGATATTCCTCTCTTAAATTAATCGCGGCTTTTTGTATTTGTTTCTGTTTTATTGTTTTCAAAATGACTGGGCGTTGCCTGTGGCCCTTCATCTTCGGACTCCGCGCTGCTTCGATCGCTGATCGCGATGTCTCCTTCGTCTCAGTAACGCGGGTTACTAGTAAACCCGTTTTAGAACGGCCGATGCAGTCTCTGTGTCAGTAACAATAAGTCAGTAGAGGCAACATAGGAAAATGAATAGAAAGTAGTGTGAAGCCAGTTGTTTTAATCAAAGCAATACGTTGTCCGGTTATTGCCAACAGCGCGTCAATAACACCAGTCGAAACAATCGGTGTCCTAAGCGATTAGATGTTGCAACGGATGAGGATTCTTTATTCTGTAAGAGACAGGACAGCAATCATTAACTCCGCAGGAGATGCGCGGTGGTCGTGGTCAGTATCGATAAAAACAATCGAGTAAATTCAAAGCAGCAAACACCCGAAACTTTTGAGTTTCTGGTGTTTCACCGCGATGGTACGCTGTCCCTGCAAACGACACGCTCTATCTACTTCTATGCGCACAGCTTCTATTATGCAGCTCGAGATCTTTCAGCGCTTTTAAAAGGCGAACAAGTTTCACTCCAGTACGGGATTGTGGAAAATCGCATTGCTGACCCTGATGCCGTCTCTGATCGTAAAGTCTGTGTCCCTCCTGAGAAAATACTGCAAGCGCTGGACGCCGACGAGGTCACCTCTAACTGGCCTGGCATTGTTCAGTTCTTTTCTGTGCTACGAGGACTGAACAAGGTCTGACATTCGTAATCACCAACCTCCGCTTCAAATCGCTCATCAGGAAAACAGTCCCGCTCACGATGTCAACGTCGCCCTGGCGGGCATACCACAACGTTGACAACTGATCGCTTTCGGACTGTGTCTCCCGTCGCTCCTTTTCAGTCCGGAGTGACACCATGATCAATAAACAATTTTATCCGACACCCAACGCTCTTGCGAACCGAATGTGGGAGAAGATTAAGGGCACACCACAGTGGTTACTGGAACCCTCTGCAGGCAGAGCGAACCTGTTGGAAAACTACAGCAACAAATACCGCAACGTTGACTGCCTTGAACTCGATCTCGACAACGCAGCCATTCTAAGATCCAAAGGTCTGTCGGTGGTGGGTCACGACTTCCTGTCGTTCACGACACCTAAACAGTACAGTCATATTTTGATGAACCCGCCATTTCGGACAGGGGTGTCGCACGTGATGCATGCCTGGGACAATATCCTGTCGAACGGTCAGATCGTCGCCATCATTAACGCGGAGTGCATCAAGAATCCCAATGACAAACAAAAGCGTCGTCTGGTGAAGCTCCTCGAGCAGGAAGGTAACGAGGTTGAGTTTATCGAATCTGCTTTCATGCACGAAGATGTGGAGCGCAAAACCACTGTGGAGGTGGCACTGATCAGCCTGACTAAAACACGCAACGTGGCACTGGACTATTCATTCCTCGACGATCTCACCGCGGGTGACTTTCCGAATACACAAGATCAGCAGCCAGATAAGACCTGCCCTACCGACAACCAGCTCGCTATCCCTCAATCGGTGATCACAAATGCCGTTGTGGTCTACAACGCTGCCTGTCGCGCACTGCGTCGTGAGATAGACATCACCAAATCCCTACGCCAAACCACCCGCTACTACACAAACCTACTGGAAGAATCGATCCTCAGACCTGTCGATGATGACGGTGAAAAGCCACAACCTCGTGCGTCACTCTACAGCGATTCACAGGATCAGAAGCTCCACTACAACGCACGCCTGGCAGATCTTAAGGAACGCGCCTGGTCAACGGTACTCACCCAGACTGATATCGGTAAAAACCTCTCATCCGCGGTACTCAAGGATCTCACCAGTCGATTTGAACAGGTGAAAGCCCTTGAATTTACCGAGCTCAATATTCTTTCTTTCCTTCAAGGCCTGGCAGCTCAGTCATCCGATATGCAGATGCAAATGCTCTGCGAAGTACACCGGGAACTGGTCAGCTACGGTCATGAAAACCAGATCTACTACAAAGGCTGGAAATCAAACGACAAACACCGGGTTGCCTTTAGAATCAAATCAAGCCGAATCATTCTCCCGTTGCGACGTTCATTCATGGGATCTGTTTCCTATACCGAACTTGAGAAATTTAAGGACATCGACAAAGCGCTCGATCTGCTCAGCGGTCATCAACAAAGCACTTATGCCCTCAGCCGTACGATTGAATCCCATGCCAAGTCCGGATCGGCGCGCATTGCCGCAGGGCACTTTGAGATTCGCATGTACTCCGAGTCTATTCACCTGTATCCACTGGATCCCAAACTAATCGATACACTCAATCTGTGGGTCGGCCGGTATCGCAACTGGATACCACCCACCACCAGTCCGACCGACAACGATGCATTCTGGCGTCAGTACAACGAAGCAGATAAGTTTCAAAAAGTGTTGATTGAATCTCCGTTAACTCAACGTACCACCGTTTGGCGTTTAATGAATCCACGCGCCGATGACGACCATTCTGAATCATCAGCATTTAACAAGGCGCTGGAGAGGGCCGCAACCCATATCGGTCTGGATATGAAATTTAATCAAATAAATCATGAGGAACCGGGCACGGAACTGTCAGTGCTTTAACTGTTCATCGAAATACCAGGGATCAAAACCTGTCAGTTCATCAGATATCAGGATTAATCACCAGGACAGATCAGAGGTGTTAGCGCCTCTGGCATCGACTAATGATTTTATTCACAGATCGATATCGATTGCTCGCAGGTTTTGATCACTCCCCTGCTGTGAATGTAATTGGATACTAAGTCAGCGCGAGTCAAAAACAACGCAGTCTGAAGCGCTACGCGTCATTGTTTTAGTCTCTGATCGCTGACTTCCCTTTGTTTTACATTCACAAACAGAAGGGTTATTCACCATGACAACAAAACAAACCATTACCGTCTACACCAACGATGTGATGTCAGAGAAAACACAAATAGAACGGGTGGTAAAAGACGGTATCGCGACTTATAAGAACCACAAATACATCGTACACAATCATCTGGGCAAGTTATCCATCAACGGCACCGATCCCATTCGTCGATCGATCGAACGCTTCAGCGATGATGAAATCATAGAGCGCGCGAAAGAGTTACTCACCAAACGTTGTATGCGAGGTAACTTTATGGAATCTCCCGAGGCAATTAAATCTCTCTGTCTCACCCTTCTCAGCAGAGAGCCCGCCGAGGTCTTCGGTATTCTCCTGATGGATAACCGCCACCGGCTACTGGAATATCGGTCTCTTTTCCGAGGTGATATCGATAGCGCCAGTGTTTATACCAGAGCAATCATGTTTGCGGTTTATGAGACCAACGCGGCCAGTTGCTGTCTGGTTCATTGTCACCCGTCCGGTATTGCCACACCCAGCAGAGCGGATATAGACATAACCAAAAGAATAAAAACCGCCTTATCGTATATGACCTGTCGTGTACTGGATCACATCATCGTCGCAGGTGGCGATACCGCGAGTCTTGCTGAACGCGGTGAGATGTAAGCTGTAATTTGTATTCAAATCCAGCTCAAAAACGAACGTTTAACAGCTTTGTTGTGGATTTTTACTTTTACAGATCACACGAAGCATTGGATATGAAAACTCCTAACTTGTAGAAGTGTCATTACCAAGGGACTTTTTCTTAGCACAAAAACAATGCAAAGATTTTGATGCAATTCTGTTATTGTTGGCGACGACTGCTTACTTCAAAGCGGACACTGACACTCGCTGTTTATTAACGTCAGGGAACGGGGAGACAGTGCCCTAAGCGGACTATTTGGAGTCGAATGTTTTAGAGCCATTCGATAGTGCCGTTATCCAAATCTTTCGTTAGCTCTGACCTGCTATCGTACTCTTTTGTAGTTCGATCATGCTTAGCATCATAGGCGGACCAACCACGACCTATATCAGAACACCATACAATGTCGATTTGATCTACTTCACTGTATCTGTACCAACGCGAGATACTTTCGCCTTCAAATTGCGGCTTTCTTCTAAAGTCGCTAGACACTATTTTTTTATCTACCATGTAAATTGTCACCGATTGAAGAACGGCTGGTTGTGGCCCGAACTGCAACCGCTAACAGCACTTCAATTTAGCGAATATTCGTTTCAACGGTTGCATTCGTCAAGTGAGGGTCCATTCAGTCGAAACTAACGTCGTGTCTCTACCATTCGACATCGTAGTTCTCTATCAGTGAAAAGACAATCATGCGCTCTGCCTCGGTAAGAAACTGCAAATCAATGATAGTGGGTGACCCGATCCCGGCAGTGGCAAAGAGCGCTGTTATAAGTGTTTCTGAGTAGAAGGACGCTACGATATACAGAAAATAGTGATGATGATTTATTACATCAGCAAGATGCTTTTCAATAGCTTTAAAGTCTGGACACAGTTGATTGTGATCAGTGGCGTCATCAACGCTCGCACAGTCGACAACAAACAGCTCAGGCCCCAATTGTTTGACGGCGATCTTCCAGAACTTAAGAAATTGCGCTTTTCTTTGTGTCTCTTCAATCTCATAGGCTGACGCACTCATTTCGAATGCCGTTCTTTTGCCACTACAACGGCATATTGAGTGCGGGTGGCAGATGTGTTTTCTAACCCCTCTTGCTCACACCAGGCAACCAGGCGCTCGATGTTGATGGAAATCTTTTGCACGTTCTTGCCCTGTGACTGAATCTCTGCAATCGCTTTATTAGCGTTCAATCGCCAGTCTTCGTAACTGTCGTCGAGAATCTCTTTGTCGGCTGCCGTTTGTTTGAGTATTTCCCACTGATCGGATTGATACCAACAGAGAACGATATTGACCTCGCTCATGGGAACTCCGGCTGTGCGAGCCACGTTCTGATGTCATCGAGGTTGCCGTCATCGAGTACTCGAGCGGCCTCTATCAGATCGAAGTTAAGTTGGTTATCACCGAGCCAGACGGCGACGAAGAAACGCAGCATGATCGCCTCACCGTGCGACAGTACACCGAGATCGGCGTTGATGGCTTGAAGGTCACACTCGCGTTGTTCGAAGTTCCAGTAGGATGCCATGAGCGGATAGCCGTTGAGCATTTTTTTAAATCGACGCTGTTCATCCGTCAATGTGAAGTCGCCCGATGTGACATTGCCTACCATATTTTCACGCTCCTAAATCCAGACAGAATATTCTAGGCTCTTTTTTTTCCGACATTCTTTTTTTTGCTAGTTTTTTTATTACCTGCATGCTTTGTAGAGTCCCCTCGCTTTGGAAACGCGTTGGCGCGTAGCACATCATCTATTCTTGTTTGCCATCCATCGCCACCTTTCTTAAAGTGCTCCAGAACATCAGAAGAAAGTCGAATTGAGGTAGGCACTTTTTTCTTTGCTTTTTGTGGTCCTCGGCCTTTCTTTAGCATCGCACCAATCACCGGATGATCAGTAGCACGCACAGACTTTTTGAAGTCTTCTTTTGTCAGCTCGTAAGCATCATCATGAACACCCTCTACGAACTTTATTTTCTTAGATTTCTTCGGCATACGTTTTCCGCTCTAACTGCGTAGCTTTTCTCAGGTTGATAATGCGTACTACCTCTTCACGGTAGGTGAAGCTCATCCGGTACAAAGTGGTATCTATAAACCCAACAGCAATAAAACGCTGTTCCCCATATTCGTATCGTTCATCCTCAATTATCAGGGCTTCATACCAATCAAAATGATCAGCAATTCTAAAGTCGACTTGATGCTGGGAGATATTTTTCTTATTTTTATCCTCGTCCCACTCATAGTCCATAACTATATTGTATATACAATATAATGGGGTGACAAGGTTTCGGTGACCATGAGTAATAACAGGTTTTTGGCAGGCGGGCCCCTAGCGGCCTAAAGGCGCGCCGCTACCTCATATTTCAGTCTGTTCGGCTATCTCCAGCGCATCATCGACCTCTACGCCCAAATAACGAACTGCGCTCTCCAGCTTGGTGTGTCCCAGCAGTAGCTGTACCGCTCTGAGATTACGAGTTCGCTTGTGGATTAAGGTTGGTTTCGTTCTACGGAGCGAGTGAGTGTCGTACAGCCCACCGTCCAGGCCGATATTCGAAACCCATCGCTCCACGATTATTGCGTACTGGGGAGTCGACAGGTGCGGTGACGCTGCAATCCTGCTTTGAAACGGGTAGTCAGCACGGATGCACCACATACAGAGATCCAATCCATTATCGAATCCCTGGTCCCTTCTGTGATTTCGAATTGAACTGGCTGTGAGGTTTTCTGCTGCAAGATCATTGCTCGTGACGATACAACACCCGAATTGGAGATGTCATTCACTTTTATCTTTACCAAATCACTTCCGCGAAGCTTGCTATCAATCGCCAGATTGAAAAGGGCTAAATCACGTTTGTTGTCGGCGAGCTGAAGTCTGACTCTGATCGCCCAAATTTCTTTGAGCTTCAAATGAAGCTTCTGACCGACTAATTTTCGTTTGTTCCAAGGAGTCGATTCGCTGCTGGTTGACATAAAGCTTCCTCGTTAATGTGGAACCTTATTTCCTGCCAACTACGTGCCTATGGCGTTTCTAGCCATGTGGCGCCGTCGTGCCCAAAG
>CAYPCS010000126.1:8098-14151 GCA_964409275.1 uncultured Granulosicoccaceae bacterium | reverse complement strand
CCCGCGAGTGTCTACAAAACCGACGCAGACGGTATCGTGCTGGGGGTTAACAATATGCTGATTGTTGATGCCGGTATGGACGAAGAGGCAGCGTATCAAGTGACGCAGGCAATTTATGAACACATGGATGAATTCAGGGAGGAAAATGCATTTGCCCGGCAGATTGAGCCTGAGCGTTCGCTGGAATTAAAAATACCTCTACATCCCGGTGCAGAGCGTTTTCACAAGAAATAGTGACACGCTGCGGAACTCCCTCACACGCACGCCTCTGTGGCGTGTGAGGTCGCGATAAAACCCGGATGAAAGCCCGAATCGACAAGCTGTTTGATAACGCCGTTGCCATTGTTGCGTTTGTTGTCGGTGCGTTTCACTTATGCAATGTCAGTGGCATCGTGGTGTTATCCACACGCGATATACGCATCTTTCATTTGATGATGATGCTGGTGTTGCTGTTTCTAACGAAACCGGGGTTAAAGCGGTATGCCGATACCATGGTTGATCGACTGGTGAGTCTGGGTTTTGTCGCACTAAGCGTTGCCAGCGGTATCTATATACTGAGTCGCTGGAAGGACATAGCGATGAGCGGCGGTGACACGGATCAACTGGATGCCTGGACAGGACTGCTACTGATTCTACTGGTGCTTGAAGCGGCCCGGCGTGGCGTCGGGCTGGCTCTGTGTATAATTTGCACCGTATTCTTTACCTACCCTTTCTATTCAGATCTGCTGCCCGGTGTATTGTACGGCAGGGGTTACAGCGTCGAGCGTATAGCCGAGTTGTTAACCACCACTTCCCAGGGGATCTACGGTATTCCATTGGGGGTTTCCTCAACGTACATTATTCTGTTTTCTATCTACGGGGGCATTTCTCAGTGCTTTTGGTGCTGGTGATTTCTTTTTTAAAGTCGCCAGTCGGCTAACCCGGGGCATGCGTGCCGCCGGTGCTAAAACTGCAGTTATTTTCAGTACATTGTTGGGAATGATATCGGGCTCTGCAGCGGGTAATGTGGCGGTCACCGGTACGCTTACTATTCCGATGATGAAAAAGGAAGGCTATCAACCCCACCAGGCTGGTGCGATTGAAGCGGTGGTATCGACAGGCGGGCAAATTATGCCGCCGGTTATGGGTGCCGCTGCCTTTATTATGGCAGAGATTGTGGGTGTGCCTTACACGAAGATAATGCAAATCGGGCTAATCCCTGCATTGTTGTTCTTTGCTTCGGTGTTTTTTGTCGTGCATTTGCAGGCGTTAAAAAGTGGCATTGTCGGTGCCACCAGAACCGTCGATGATAACGAGCCACTGTGGAAGATTCTGCTCAATGGTGGCCAGTACATTATTCCGTTTGTTACCTTGATCGGCATGATGTTAAACGGTTACTCACCGTTCAAATCTTCATTCTATTCTATTGTTATTTTGTTGCTGGCTCACATAGTGTGGACCAGAAAGCTCTCGCTGGAAATATTGCGTAAATCGGCAACAGCGATAACGAACGGTGCTAAAGCGGTTATACCGATAGCGGTAGCTTGTGCTGCTGCGGGCATAATTGCCGGTATACTCGGAGTCACCGGGCTCGGGTCTAAAATTTCCGGGTTAATCTTTGCAGCATCTGGCGGCATTACTTTTATTGCCCTTCTGTTGACAATGCTGACGGCAATAATTCTGGGGATGGGGTTGCCAACGACAGCGGCTTATCTGATATTGGCAACTGTCGTTGCGCCAGCGCTGTCAAAACTGGGGGTGTCATTGCTAACTGCGCACATGTTTGTATTCTTTTACGGATGTGTTTCAACAATAACGCCCCCTGTCGCACTTGCTTCGTATGTAGCGGCTGGCATAGCGGGCGCAGATATTAACCGTGTCGGCTGGACCGCCTTTCTTTACGGCATTACCTGCTACATTTTACCGTTTGCATTTTTCTATGGACCTGCGTTACTGATGCAGGGCAGTGTGGCAACTGTGGTGCTGGCGGGTATCAGCGGGTTGCTCGGGGTGTTTTGCATTGCGTCATTTGTGGTCGGGCAGTTTCGGCAGAGTCTACAGCCCTGGCAGCGCGCCGTGCTGGCTTTGGCCGGAGTATTACTGTTGATCCCCGGGTTACTCACAGATTTGGCAGGCCTGTGTGGTTTCGCGGCATTGTACTACCTGCAACGGCCGGTAATAGACGCCGGTACCAGTAACTGATCGTCAAATTGCAAACCCCGATAAACCGGAGATTACTAAAGAGTGGCTAGAAAAATTAGACGTGTAGTGACCGGTCACGATGAAAACGGTGTAGCAACTGTTTTGTCTGACACTGAAGCAAGCTGTATTTTGCAGCGTCCCAACCGTCCCGGCGTCACGCTGACGAACCTGTGGATGAATGACAAGACACCGGCGGCAATGGAACGCCACGATGATCCGGTAAAAGGGCCTCTTGTGCTGCAACCTCCAGGTAACGGTTCGGTGTTTCGCGTAGTGCAGTTTGATCCGGAGAACCCTGAGGAACTTGCCAAACTCGACGGCAAGGCTGCCTTTGCAGAAATGGGTGCGGCGGCAAATATTGTTGAGAATGCACGTCATCCGTTTATGCATCGGACCGATTCACTGGATTACAGCGTCATTCTATCGGGTGAGATCTACATGATGATGGATGACGAGGAATATTTATTGAAAGCGGGTGACACGGTTGTCCAGCAAGGTACTAATCACGCCTGGTCAAATCGCGGAACCGAGCCGTGTCTGATAGCATTTATACTGATTGATGCGGTCAAGTAGGGGTGTGCGACCTTCTACTTCAGGGCGCTGAAGTAAGCGGCCAGCGCTGCAATCTCTTCATTGTTTAACACCCCCGCGACAGAACGCATTGTTTCGTTCTCTCTGGTTTTGTTCCTGTACTGAATTAACGCATCAATCAAATAGCTGGCCGGTTTTGAGTGAATATCCGGAATGCCGGTGTCGGTTTTTTTCGCGGTATGGCAGGTCTTGCATTCGCCTGCCAGATATTCGCCGTAGTCACTATCTGCGCTGATAGCGAGCACTTCCCTGACTTCGGCGCTGACTGGTTCAGCCGCGATGGCCGTTCCCCACAACAGTGCCACGGGACAGAAACAGGTAATAAAAACTCGTTGCATCGGCGGGATTTTTCTCTGGGAAGCGTATACAAGCCTCTGATCACCGCCTGTTTAAACAGGCAGCTTTCAATGGTTTAACCAGGGGCGATTTTCACATGGGCGACAGGCAAGCGCTCAAAAAAACAGGGAGCGCAGACTATTTTGCGATTGGCTCGCCGGTTCAGCCAAAAATGTCGCTTGTGATTCCGTCATACCAACCCAGTGATTCTTCATACGTGGTTTTGCGAAGTGCAGCTTCCTCCCCGGTAGCACTGATAAACGTTGAAGTTGAGGCGATCTTACCATCGACAGCAGCGTACTGCGCACCGACTTTAACGCCATCGTTGCTGGCGATGAGGCTCCAGCAGGTATTGCTGTATTTTGCCGGAAATACCTTGGAGTCGGTCAGATCTCCGCGAATTGCCATGGCAGCTACTTTTGCCTGACTGTTCGCTGAAAAGCCGGATTTGGGCATTGCGCCGGCAATACTGGCATCGCCAATAACAAATACATTCTCGTCAACCGTTGAACGCATGGTAGAGGCGTCAATCGGACAGAACCCCGTATCGTTTGTTAACCCCGCTTCGGACGCTATTGCTCCGGCCGTCTGTGCCGGAATGATATTTAACAGTGCGCCTTCAAATGTGTCCAGATCGGTTTCGACAGTCCCCGCCGTGGCATCAACGTTAACGATGCCGCCGTGAACGTCGGGTCCGTACCATTCGATCATGCCGCTGTAATGATTGTCCCACCCCTCTACAAACAGGCCTTGTTTGGAGAATTTTGGTTTGGGATCGATAACCAGAATTTTGCTGTCGGTCAGGCCACGGGTTTTTAACACATGTGCCATCATCGAAACGCGTTCATAGGGACCCGGCGGGCAACGGTAAGGGTTCATCGGAGGCACCATCACCACATTTTGTCCGTTCTCAAGCGCGTCCAGTTTGGTCTTTAGCAATTGAGTTTGCGGACCGGCCTGCCAGGCGTGCGGGGCAATTTTTGCGTCTTCAGCGGAGTAGCCCGGCACACTGTCGTAGATCATATCTATGCCTGGTGCGACTACCAGACGATCGTATGAAACGCTTGTGCCGTCTGCAAGTTTTACCTCATTGCTGTTTCTGTCGACACCCGTTGCGAGGCCGGTGACAACATTCACTCCAAAATTATCTGCCAGCCTGGTGTAGTTGTGAGTGATGGACTCGAGGGAGCGAAAATCTCCAAGATATAGATTAGAAAAAAAACAGGTGGTGTAGGTGTCGGAAGCCGTGATCAGTGTTACATCGATCTCGTCTGCTGCGTCTTTGGCGATGTAACGTGCAGCAGTGGCGCCGGCCGCTCCGCCTCCAATGACAACCACTCTCGATTTTGTTGCGGCGCCTGCTCTTAGTGGTAGTGCCAGCGATGCTGCGGCGGCACCTAGTACCGTGTTAAATTGCCTTCTGGTCAGCATTTCCATCTCTCCTCCAGTTGTTTTTGGTATACACGATAGAGAACCGGGCATGGAGCCATTATAAGGCTGATATAAAAGGGAATTTAATATGCATCAAGAGATAGGGGCGCATCTGTCAATTGACAGACAGAATGCAGGCCTTTGAGCCTGGTTGCATCGGTGAACGTATTTGTGAATATTCTGCTTAAAGGGCGTACAGGGTGGGATAATTTCGCCGATGTTTGCCAGTGCAGGTAATCGATCTACATACTGGAGAGCAATGTGAGCATAACCGGTGAGTGTTTTTGCGGTGAAATAAGCTATCGGATTAACGGCAAGTTGCATGATGCCAGATCTTGCCACTGTTCCCGATGTCGCAAGGCATTTAGCGCACAGGCATCGGCTTATGCACTGGTGGAAAAGGATGATTTTGAGTGGGTAACCGGTGAAAACCTTCTCACCTCATATATTGGTGATCACGGATTCGGGCTGCAGTTCTGCCGTAAGTGCGGGTCAACTCTATGCGGTGTATACAAGAATGTGGTTCATGGTATTACACTGGGCTGCGTTAATGGCGACCCCGAAGTGGTGATTGCCAGGCATATTTACGTTGGTTCCAGGGCGCGCTGGGAGTTGATTCCTGAAGGTGCTCCTGTATTTGATGAAGGAGTGCCACCTGAACTCACGTGATAGCGCTTGCACCTAAACCAACCTCGCTACGTGCCCTGTATGGACGGGCACTAGCTCCGAAAATACAACGATACCTGCCGGGTAGTGGAGATAATGATATGGCCCATAATAATTACAAACGGTACTGCTATCGGCAGGTGGCCGGTTTTTACCGACTTTCATGTAATTTATTCAGGCAGATGTTGTTTGCGTGTTTGATCCTGCCTTTGGCTTGCGGAATGACTCAGGCCGCATCCAAAATATATATTGCAAATGAAACCGGCGTAACTCTGTATGTTAATTCGGTAACCGTCAGCGGAGCAGCGTTGAGCAAGAAAGTATGGAAGGCTCTGGTTGATGTTATCCCGCCTGGAGAACGACTGGCTATTCTCTCTATTAACAGAACCGGAAAGTTTAACTGGATGGATCCTGTTCCGCGTTTTATCGAGCCTGGAAAGACGTCGTTTTTTACCAGTGCAATCTCGTTTGAAAAGCAGCCTGGCGCAATGCCGTTGATTGTTACTCAAAAGCTGCCTGGTACGGGTTCGGGCAGCAAAATGTGGCATCGTGCGGAAGGAACAGTGGAAACCTTCGATTGGACACTCGACACCGGGGAGGTGGCGGGTACATGGTCACCCGCCGGTGATCGTGTCCTGACTGTCAGATATCATACATTCAAGGAGGATAAAGATACGAATATTGAGTATCGCGTTTCCAAATAAAAATCCGGGTGAAACACTGAAGCACGTGTTCACCAAAACACCGGATTCATTGATACTTGCAGACAGCAAGAGAGCAGTGTCTGAACATTTCCGCCTTATTGTTGTGCAAACAAGTAAATCTGGTTCGAATTTACCGAGCCAGAG
>CAYPCS010000126.1:0-7998 GCA_964409275.1 uncultured Granulosicoccaceae bacterium | reverse complement strand
AGAGTTATCGAGAGTAATTCCTGCTCGCTATCGCTAATCTGAATTGTCCTTATAATTTTCATAGTTTCTTCGGAATTTACATCGATTTACCTGAACTGATGAATATTAACTGAACAAACCATTACAGTTACAGGGTTCTCGGCAATACGGGTAAATAACGAGCGAATCGTTGAAAAAAAATCTATGAATGTAAAATTCTATGAACTATTACGTAGCAGGTTTGGTGGTGGCGCAAGCAGCGTAATCTCCGAAATTCTGGGTGGCAATACGGAGAAATCTCGTCCGATTGCTGACAAATCCATTGAAGTGATCCTTGACAGTTTTTCAGATGTTAGTTCAGACAAAACCGGAAGTGAAAGATTGTTCAAGGCAGTCGGACAAAGTGATGAGCGGATTATTGATGATCCGGATATTTTGATGCGAGGACGCGATCGCAAAGACACGATTGCCCAGGGCAAAAATCAACTGGTAAACCTGATTGGTGCCAGGCGCAAGAATCGTGCGACTGAGAAATTGCGGCAGACAACGGGGTTGTCTGATGGTGAGGCCGAGAACGTACTGGGCTATATGTCCACCGGCGTTCTGGGCGGGCTGAAAAGCCAGATCAAATCCGGTGCGATTACCAATTCTGCGGCTGGTGTAGCTCAGCTGTTGAAGTCTGACGTTAAAGCGGGCGCGGCCGCTGTCGCTCAGCCAGCGGGGCAAGCTGTTGCGGGGCAAAGAACGACGACTCAGGCGACGACTCAGGCAACACAGGGACAGTCGGGGCAGGCATACGCAAGTCAGGCGGCAGTGGCGAGTGAGCCTGAGTCCTCGTGGTTGCGACGGTTCGCACTACCATTTCTCTTGCTTGGTGCACTGCTGTTGGGAACGTTGAAATATTGCAGTAACGTGGAGCAAAGCAGGGTTGTTGCTGATGATCGGGACAATCTGCAAACAGAACTCGCAGGTGTGCGTGAAGAAGCGGAAGCATCAACAGTCAGAATCAATACGCTCCAGGGTGATGTCGACGCCGCCAAAGCAGAGGCGGAGGCACTTGCCGCCAAAGCCGAGGGTTTGAATACCGAGCTTGAAGCAGCCAATGCAGATATAGATCGGTTGCAAGGCGAGGTCGAAACGGTTAGCGCAGAGCTGCAGGAAGTTAAATCCGTGCCTACCGATACTGCAGAGCTGCAGGGATTACTGAGCTCGGTGTCTGACGAGCGAGATGCTGCAACCGGTAATTTATCCGAGCTGGGTACCGAGCTGGAAAATGTAGTAGCAGAGCGCGATGCGGCTCAGGGTGAAGTTGTACGGTTGCAAGGTGAGCTTGACGATGCGATGGCTACGGTGGCGTCCAACGAAGAAGAGATTGCCAATATTGGTGCTCTAAAGGCAGAAGTCGACGAGATTACTGCCAGTCGGGACGATACGATGGAGCGCAACGTCGAGTACAAGGCGGCAAATAGTGAATTGCAAAGTCAGGTAGACGCGATAGCGCCGACCATTGAAGATCTGGAATCCCGTCTTGAAAGCCAGACCGCTAAAAGCGCCGAGCTTGACCAGAACCTCACAGACACTACAGCAGCACTGGCCGAGGAAAAGTCGGGCAGGGAAACTGATGTGAATCGTTTGTCTGCAGCGTCGAGTGATTTGCAAACGCAGTTGTCGCAGATGCTTGGCTCGCGTGATGAAGCGCTTGATACGCTGTCTCTGCGTGATACTGAAATAGCCGCGTATGGTGAGAAGGTTACCGGTCTCGAAACAGAGGTGGGCAACCTGCAGGATGCCAATGCCAAAGCTCGCGAGGAAGCAGCAGCGCTTGAAGACAAGATCAATAACCTGAACGGCGAGCTTGAGTCTACCCAGGCCAGGGTGACGGAAACCGAGTCGATTCTGTCAGAGCGGGAGCTGTCACTGGAAGCGGTGAATGCCGACCTCGATACTGCACGAGCAGATATTGTTACATTGACTGATGAGCGCGATCAGTTGCTTAACAAAAGAGACGCGCTGTCATCCCGTGTGGGGGAGTTGATGGCCGAGCAGGAAACGGTTGTTGCCGAAACGGTAGACCTGAAGTCACAAATTGATTCACTCAACACCGATCTCGAAACGGCCAGATCGTCTGATGCTGACTCTCGCGACCAGCTTGGACTGTTAAATTCAACGCTTGGTGGCTTGCAGGACAAACTCAGTCTGGTCACGGGTGATCGTGATGAAGTCAGCACACAGGCTGATAACCTTCGAATAGAAGTGGCCAGCCTCAAAGACACCACCGCTGGTCTTGAAGCTAACCTGCAAAGTGCACAGGAAGAACACGATAGTGCTCTGGCTGCAATGCAGACCGAACGCGATAACACGATATCTGAACTGGAAAGTGTCAAGGAGGCCTTCAACGGCGAGATTGAAACACTGACTAGCCAGCGCAACGATGCGAGAACGCAGGTAGCAGAGGCAAACGCCCAGCTTGAAGCGCTTAATGCAGAGAAAGCTGAAGCACAGGCTGCCATTGATCAGTTGCAACAGCAGACCGGCGAATTGCAAACTGCACTGAGTAACGAAGAAACGCAGGCGGATGAACTGCAGAGCAACGTGGCTTCACTGCAAGAGACAAGTGCGTCGCTGACAAGTGAGCGCGATGATGCAATGGCCAGAATTGCGACATTGACCGGACAGATAGATTCTACCCGCAACTCTCTGGAATCAGAGCAGGCTACGGTGGTTGATCTGAATGGCATGATTGAGTCACTCAAAGCAGATAAATCTGCAGTGTCGGATGAGCGCGATCAATCGAGAGCTCAAGCGATGAGTTTGCAGCAGGAACTCGAGTCATTGCAGACTGCGCTGCAGCAGGAGCAAACATCGGTCGGTGAGCTTGAAACTTCTGTTTCATCGCTTGAAGAGAATAATATGTCTCTGACTGGTGAACGCGATCAATCGAGAGCGCAGGCGACGAGTTTGCAGCAGGAACTCGAGTCATTGCAGGCTGCACTACAGAAGGAGCAAACATCGGTCAGTGTGCTTGAAACTTCAGTTTCATCGCTTGAGGAGAATAATACATCCCTGACTGGTGAGCGTGATCAATCGAGAGCGCAAGCGAAGAGCTTGCAGCAGGAACTTGATTCATTGCAGGATGCACTACAACAGGAGCAAACCTCTGTCAGTGAGCTGGAAACTTCTGTCGCTTCACTGGAAGAGAATAATTCCTCCTTGACCGGTGAGCGAGACAACGCAAACGATACTGTTGCGCAATTGCAAGAGCAAGTGGCGTCGCTGGAGAGTTCGCTTGAAAACGACCGGCAGACAATTGGTCAGCTTGAAGGCTCGGTGGGTGATCTCAACGGTGTCAATTCAGGCCTGATCGGCGAGCGAGATGCTGCGCTTGGAGAGGTGTCAATGCTTCAGGGAAAACTTGCTGACAGCAGTGCCCGGGTAGATGCACTTAGCGGGCAGCGTGACAGCTTGCAAGGTCAGATAGATGTTGCTGCGGCTCGTGAGCAGGAGGCCAGAGACTCTACTCGCGGTGTAAGTACCGAGATTGCGCAAAAGCTTGGAGATGCCGGAATCACATCAGCGTCAGTCAAAACTATTGATGATGATCGCGCGGTTGCCATCACACTGGGCTCGGGAGACCTGTACAGTGTGGGTAGTGCATCATTGAGTCGAGAGGGCAATTCGTTGCTATCCAGTGTCGGGTCGGTGATGGCGGATTATCCTGACTGGAGTATTGATGTGGTAGGACATACCGACGCTCAGGGCATCGGCGCCGAGCTGCGAAAAAAGTACCCGACGAATTGGGAGCTATCGACAGCGCGTGCATCAGCTGCGGTTCGCTACCTGGCAGCCAAATCAGGTATTGGTTCGGATAAGTTGTCCGCTCTGGGCCTCGGTGATACCAGACCGCTGGCCAGTAATGACACGGCTGAAGGTCGCGAGAAAAACCGCCGGGTAGATTTTATATTGCGCCGTTAGTCTCTAATTTGAAATAAGATGTATGAATACAGCCCCGGAATTTCCGGGGCTTTTTTTGTGGTGGGAGGACAACTTGTTGCACGAAGAACGGAAGGCCGGACTATTTGATCCAGGTTCGTTCTACATACAGGTATTGCAGGAGAACGTCACAGTATGAATGTTCCGGCCTTTTTCCGATCTAGAACTCCAGTCGAAAACCTCCATTCAACCGATGCTGCGTGACAGATTCGTTTGCAGCCTGACCTTCGTAGAATAAAAAGCCGCTCTTGCCGTTTTTAAACACTGCTGACACACCAAAACTGTAGCTGATAACAAAATTGTCATTCTCATCACCGGTGATTGTAAATTCCGTATCGGCAGGATCAAAGCGAAAACTGGAGGTGATATTGTCTGGTCTGTCTTCATTTTCAAACTCGGCTTCCACGCGCAATTGAGGCAGGAATATACCGCGTTTGGTATTGAGTGTTTTCGACGCCTGTCCTCCCAGTGCAAGACGTGTCGAGCGGATACTAAAGTCTTGAACGCTCAGCACATGGCCTATACCGGCACGGTCCTGAAAGCGAGCTGATTCGTTGAAGCTATCTACCTCTGCATGGGTGATTGACAGCCTGCCGTAGGGACCCACCTGATAGCCTTTAAAGTCCCTGTCGAATCCGGCTCCAATGGTTAACGCAAAAGAGTTGGCAGATGTTTTTCCATCGGCAAACTGCAGTTCAGTTGTCGATTGCAATGAACTGCCAATCTCCGGGCTTGTGAGGTTCAGATTAATCTGCCGCGATAAATCGTACTGGTTGTTACCCAGTTCGAGTATCGCATCTATGTAACCACGTTTCGGACTGAAGCGACTGGCGAAAAACGAAACGTAGGTGCCGTCGAGATCGCTCGATCCCTGTTGTCCGCGAAAATCACTGTGGTGTCGGGTAACGCCTATTGCCGCACCTGCTACGGTGTTGTCGTTAAACATATAGTCGAACCCGGCCGTCATTCCACGGGTGCTGAAATCCTGCCCAACTTCTGTTTCGCTACGGTCGGAATCACCTATCGCAATACTGCCATTGGCGAAAAACCCCCACGGACTGACAAAGCTTGTTCCGGTCGAGATTCCACTATCCAGTGAATCGTCGTTACCGGTAAAGCTACGCGCGTATTTTAGTGATTTGTTGACAGCGGTATGAGCAACAATCGATGGAATCGACTCTCCGAAAAGTTTCAGCGATAGGCCGCTCAAATCAATAGTTGCCTCGCTTTCTCGCAGTTGTCTGGAGCGGATTGCCAATAATCGGGAGTATACATTGCTGATTTGCAGATTGGCTAAATCAACAGATGCATCTGCAATTGTGAAGTATTCCTCCGGAAGCAGGGCATCTATTGCACCGAGTATTTCCGCTTCGCTTTCGAGCTCAAGATCGCACAGAGAGAACAGGCTTTCCTCCTCCGGGCTGGTCGCTGCCGGTATCGCACCGCTATCAAGTCCATCGCAGATACCATCGATCGCGAAGCCAAGCCTTGCCTGATTGTCTGAAAAGCCTACCGTAGTCTGCAAACCGCCACGTATGGTAAATACCACATCGCCAATACCGCTGGGTACCTCTGGAACAGCTACTGCACGAATGCTTCTTCTGTCAGCGACTGTCTTGCCGCTTATGACATTCAGGGTTGGTGTCGCGCGTATGCCAATGAACCCCCGGCGCAGCACATTGGCTTGTACGCTCGCCACTCCTTCATTATCGGCAACCACTGTAACTGTACTGCCCTGTGTTACACCGTCAGGGGTTACAAACTCTGCAACTTCTCCAGGACGTCCTTCCGGATCAGGAAATACTGTCCAGTTTACCTCTGCGCCCGACACAGGCTGGGTACAACCAGCTGCCACCAGTGCATCCACATCCGTACCACTGCACTGCGGTAAATCCGGTGTCGTCACCTGAACCGCACGAATTTCGAAAGGAGGCAGTAACACCGGCGGGTTAACTGCACGCACTTCCTGGTCAGACAGAATTTGCAAAAATATCAATGAACTGTCTGAATCATCGGACAATAACAGTGCATCGTCGTCGGTGATTGTCAGTGTTACCCCTGCTGGATGCTGTACCAATGGTGGCGCGGGTAAATCGGGTGTCGACAAGGTCGACGGCCAACGTGTTGATGCAGGGTTTTGTAGTTGACCGAAATTTATTGACAAAATTTCTGTCAATTCAGCGGCAGCATCATCGACTATTGGTACTTCAACAAACCTGCTATCAGTATCTCCTGCAGGCCAGAACAACACACCATCGGTTGCACCATGATCCTCATCGCTCGCTGAGTCATCAGCTCCGCCAATCGAGTAGGGTAATGTTACTTCACTTTGACTATCGCCAGATCTGGTTATTTCAATCTGTACTATGCCGGCGCTATTTTCGACCACAGTAACAGCGCCACCGTTAGTCAAAGACAGCTCTACCGGTATTACAACCGAGCTGTCCAGAATGCTGATCGTTAATGCGTCAGGCAATGCAATACGATCGGCAGCTGCACCACCGAGAGTAAAGCTTATATTAAAAGTTTCTGTACCCTCAATCAGGCTGTCGGCCACTATGCCGGCCAGATCTATTGTTCGAACACCGGTCGCGGCAGTACCGTTATCATCTGTCAGCCATTCGACCTCACCAGACTGTTGCGGCAGATCTACACCAACTGTTGCGCTACCATCAGTTACGGTCCAGGCTAATGTGAGGTCGCCAGCTACATCCCCACCCGCAGATGGATTTCGAGATACCTCAATTGTCATTTCACCTGTCGACTCATCAACGCTCAGGTTATCGTTCGCTATTGTCAGCGTACCCGCATCGGAGCTATCCTCAATGGTAACGACCGCTTCTGTATTACCTGCTGGCAGCACCGACGTTGTATCGGTGATCGCCACTACCAAAGTTTCTGACTCTTCCAGTTCCGTGTCCGAATTAACCTGTATTCGCAACAGTTTGGTCGTTTCGCCATTGGCAAATAGTACCGAAGCCTGGTTTTCGCCGCTTATAGTCACTCCATCAATTGCCAGCACGTCAAAGTCCAGCGGTCTGGATGCAGTTTGTGGTGTGATTGACACAACTACTTCCTGAGTACCGTCACTGCCATTGCTTCGCACAACCGGAATATCGGTTTGCCCAACGGATTCCGGCACACTAAACGAGGCACTGGCAAAGGAAAACACACCTCTGCTGATGGCGTTACCATTGATTGATCCGAATACCAATGAGCTATCAATGGACGCACTCGTACCGCCGTCATAGTTCAGCAATAACGAAGATGAGAACTCTCCGCTGGAAGTTGCGTTAAAGGATAACGTTAGCTCGCAAACGACTGTTGCTCCAGGCGGAACGTCCGGGCACTGACTTGCCTCAACGTTAAAAACGCCCGACGTAGTAAGAATCAATCCGGTGGCAGTCCGGGTATTGGGTGCCACAACACTGTTAGTAATCTCAACAGTGGTATCGATAGTAATCGGCAGTTCGGCTAGATCCAGCGTTCCAAAATCCACCACAACATCAGCCACCAGAGATGCGGCAACGGGTTCAGGTGTAACCGCCAAACCCGTCAACTCAAGTACATCGATGGATATAGATACCCCCTCTCCGTTGTCAAACGTCAGCACAAGTGTTCCATTGTCCTGACCTGCCACCGCCGGACTGTAAGTTATCTCTGCACTGCAGCTTACAGTCGCACCAGATTCAACATCCTCACAAGTAACCGGTAATACTGCAAACGCGTTGTTATTTGTGGACAGTGTCAGGGAAGAGGCTGTTAAACTCGGCAATTCGCCTGAGGAATTTTCTATCTCCAGTGTCAACGGTAGAGTTACTGCTGCTTCACCTATGACAATCGTTCCGAAGTCCAGCGACTCTTCACTGGCTGTTACCACAAGTGCTGCCGCAACCGGTTCGGGCGCTGGTTCTTCGGCCGCTCCGGTCATCTCGGCTACATCTACTGTGACTGTTTCACCAAAGCCGTTCTCGAACGATAGCTCCAGGGTGCCTTCATCATTTCCTGTTGTAGCCGGATCGTAGGTCA
>CAYPCS010000125.1:0-14312 GCA_964409275.1 uncultured Granulosicoccaceae bacterium | reverse complement strand
GTTCAATTGCCGCGAGGCTTCTGTCAACCGATTCACTAATTCGATTTATCCCTTCTGCCAACTACAACGGCACCGCCAGTATCTCATTCAACGCGTGGGATCAATCAAGCGGAACTGATGGTGACTCAATCGTCCTTGCTTCTGGCGGAACTTCGCTAAGCGCCGAGATAGAATCTGCCACCGTCACTGTATCTGCCGTTAACGACCCGCCAACAACCGGTACAGCAAGCGGCAGCGGCAGTGAAGATGCTCATCTTATTGTGTTGCAGGTTTCTGGCAACGACAACGACGGGACGATTACCGATTTCCGGTTAAACAGTCTTCCGACAAACGGAACGTTGTATCTCGACTTCAGTTTGACGAATGAAGTCGCATCCGGAGTCGACTATGCAGCGACAGGCGAAGCGCTGAGGATGTACTTTGATCCGGATCCGGATTGGAATGGCACAACAACGTTCGAAGTCACTGCCAGGGATGATCAAGGCGCTTTCGATACGACTCCAGCTATCGCAACGATCAATATCAACCCGGTCAACGACGCTCCCGTGATCGAAAACCCCGTGTTGTTGCTGGCGTCAATCACTGAAGATGATGATAATCCGATCGGTCAATCCGTGGCTGATATATTAGCCAGTAACGGAGGCGGGACACTCTCTGATGTTGACGCAGGATCGCTTGAAGGCATCGCCGTTGTTTCCGTAGACGACACAGGTGGCCACTGGCAGTACTCGATCGATAACGGAAATAACTGGAATAGTTTTGGCGCGGTATCAATCACGCAAAGCCTGTTATTGGACCCCTCAGCGAAAATTCGATTCCTGCCCTCTGCCGATTTCAATGGCACAGCCGGCTCGATCATCTTTCACGGCTGGGACCAGACCGACGGACTCACAAGTGGAGACATTGTCGATACCACTGGCAACACGGGTGGCACAAACGCCTTCAGCACCAGTCAGGCCACCGCTACTGTATCGGTCCTGGCGGCCAACGATGCTCCATCGCTGACGAGCAACGGGTTGGACATTGCAGAGAATTCACCGGGAAACGTTATTACATCCGCGATGCTAACCGGTGTGGATATAGATGATGCACCAACCGAGCTGACATTCCGAATTACCGGAAACGTCAGTGATGGCGGGTTGGTCCGTAACGACGGCACGCCTGTCTTACTTGATGTGAACGACACGTTTATAATGCAGGACATCATCGACGGCACTATTTCGTATTCACACAATGGAGCTGAAAATACAACGGACAGTTTTGATCTGGAACTGTTCGATGGCGGCGAAGACGGTGCAATCGTGCAAACAGGGACGTTTACAATCAACGTCAGCAACATCAATGACGCACCGATCTATGATGTCAGCGGAACTACAACGCTGACTGATATCAATGAAGACGATGCTGCTTCGACAGGCGATACCGTTTCAAATATCATCGCCAGCGCTACCGGAAATCGCATTAGCGACAATGATTCCGGCGCCGTCGAAGGCATCGCTATTGTTGCAGCCGATACCACCAACGGGATCTGGCAATACAAGGTCTTTGGCAGCAATCCCTGGACTGACCTTGATCCCGTTTCAACCGGCAATGCACTGTTGCTCAACCCATCATCATGGCTGCGCTTTGTTCCGAACAATAACTATAACGGGCCCTCTGGCGATATCCAGCTTAAAGCCTGGGATCGTACAACGCTCGAGGTCGCTGGTGACTATGTAACGATTTCAGCGTCAGGTGGCACAAGCGCTTTCAGTGGTGCTACAGAAATTGCTGCACTGAACGTCGATTCTGTCAACGATGCCCCGCTGCTGAACAATACTGGTAACACCAATTTAAGCTCGATCGACGAAGACGATACTGGTTCAGCCGGTACCGCAATCGCCGACATTATAGCGAGCGCCGGTGTTGACTCAATCACTGACGTGGATGCAGGTGCTGTTGAAGGTGTCGGTATTTACGCTGCAGACAATACAAACGGATCGTGGGAATATTCAATCGACGGCGGGTCTGACTGGCAAGGTATTGGTAATCCAACATCAGCGGCGGCGTTGTTGCTGAGCGACTCAGCTCTCGTGAGATTCATTCCAAACCTCAACTACCATGGCACCGCACAATTCTCTTATGTTGCCTGGGATCAGACGAGTGGCACTGAGGGTGGTAGCGTGGCACTGCCCGGAAATCAGGGGGGAACCGGATCACTGAGTTTGGAGACAGATACAGCGACAATCTTAATCTCTCCAGTTAACGATACGCCAATTGGTGTACCGTTCATCACCGGATTGCCAATAGAAGGTCAGGTACTGACGGCAGATACCAGCGGTATTTCAGATGACGATGGTCCTGGTATTTTTGCGTTCCAGTGGATCCGCGATGGTATCGCGATCACAGGCTCCACAAGCAGAACCTTTTTATTAGGTGATGCGGATGTTGACAGCACTATCGCAGTACAAGTGAGTTATACCGACGCCCAGGGGACTGTCGAGGGCGCATTGACCAGCACACCGGTTGGACCCGTTTCCAATATTAACAACTCACCAATCGGCATACCGATCATCACTGGCTTGCCCATAGAAGATCAGGTGCTAACGGCAGACACGAGCAGTATTTCCGATGACGATGGCACTGGTATTTTCACCTACCAGTGGACACGCGATGATATCGCGATCACTGGTGCCTCAAGCAGTGCCTATGTATTAGGTGATGCAGATGTTGGCAGCACTATCGCATTGCAAGTGAGTTATACCGACGCTCAGGGGACTGTCGAGGGAGCATTAACCAGCACACCGTCAGGACCCGTTTCCAATGTTAACGACTCACCAATCGGCATACCAGGCATCACTGGCTTGCCTATAGAAGATCAAGTGCTAACGGCCGACACTAGCGGCATTTCCGACGACGATGGTACTGGAATTTTTACGTACCAGTGGATCCGCGCTGGTATCGAGATCACCGGTGAAACAAGCAGCACCTACGCGTTGGGTGATTCAGATGTTGGCAGCACCATCACATTGCAAGTAAGCTATACCGACGCTCAGGGAACGAACGAAGGCCCACTCAACAGTACGCCTGTCGGCCCCATTGACAATGTTAATGATGAACCGGCCGGTGCGGACAAATCGGTCACTACAAAAGAAGATACCGTGCTGGTATTCTCCGCCAGTGACTTTGGCTTTTCTGACCCGCTTGATAATCATGAATTCCATTCCATAATTATCGCAGCAATTCCACCTGCTGGTGAATTGAGTATCAATGGTTCCGAAGTGTCTGTCGGTCAGTCAATCACAGTCACTGATATTAATTCCGGTCTATTCACATACAACCCTCCACCAGATGCTGCCGGTGCTGGTTACGAAGGTTTTTCCTTCTTTGTTCGAGACAATGGGGAAACGCGGAACGCCGGCATTGACACCGATCAGACAGAAAATCATATATCCTTCGATTTGCAGGGAATCAACGATGCGCCACTGATTGTTACAGAATCAAAATCGGTAGACGAAGGTGACAGCAGTGTCATTGGCATTGACGTGCTAACTGCCATTGACGCCGACGATAGCGAGCCCGAAGAATTAACCTTTACAGTGCTTACGTTGCCGCAACACGGACAGCTGATCCTGGGTGGAGAGGTGGTTACCTCCGGAACCTCCTTTTCACTGTTGAACATTCAGCAAAATCAATTGCGATATACACATGACGGCTCTGAAACCAGTACGGACTCTTTTGATATTCAAGTCAGTGATGGTGGCGAAGACGGTGTAACACCACTATCTGGCAGACTTACACTCATAATCAAAGAAGTTATCGACCCGCCTCCGATAATAAGCGATGAAACACTCAGACTAGAGTTTGGTCAATCATTTAACTCGCAAAATAGTGGTGCAATATTAAACTCCGGCGAAGTAACGCTTGCCGCTCAACAGCTGTTTGATAATCCGAAACTGACCGTTTCACTGGTAACGCCACCTGCTTTCGGTACATTAACACTGAATAGCGATGGTACTTTTGATTATCAGCACAATGGTGGTTTGCAACTACAGGATAGTTTCGAATTTCAGGTAACCAATGAGGATGGTGTGTCTACGCTGGCCAAAGTCTCTATCACGATAGAGCCGCCATTTCAGGCAGGAACAGAAGCGACCACAAGCAGTCCGGCAGAAGTAGAAAACCGGATAGTGGATTCACCACCGCTGTCTGAGGGGTTAAATGAGATCGTGCAAGCACCGCAGCCACAAACTGGTGAATTGACTGGCACACCATTGGCTGCGAAAGAGGCTATTGTCGGAGATAGTGATCAGTTCGTGATTGCTGATACATTGTTACAGCAGCAACAAAAACAACAGCAAGTGAACTATGTATTTGAGCAAATCACATTCGTGCAACACAATAGCATTACCGCTGCCGACAACGAGATTGACCAGTATCTTCCAGGTTTCACCGGCCTCGAAATAGTACAAGAACCGGTCTTTAAAAATTCGAAGCTGGACAACACGAAGTTTCTTGACGGGTTGCGCCAATTGGACAACGACTTGAATACCGCAAACGAATCAAGTGAGCAGTCATACAAATTGGCGCTAGAGACTGCATTCGGCTTCTCGGTCAGCGTAACCACAGGGATCATAGCATGGGCACTGCGCGGCGGTGCGCTACTTAGCAGTTTTCTTGCGTCTACCCCCCTTTGGAAAAGTATCGATCCAGTGTTCGTTATGACAGGAGAACACAAGAAACATCAAAGCGATACTGATGAGGTAGAAGAATATTTTTCCGACAACACCTGACGAGTGTCCAGCGTGACCGGGGATCGTTATAGACTGGATGTAGTTGGCACTTATGCTAGCCTGCGAGTAATCCTGTCATCTGACTTCTGTCCTCTGTCCTCTGTCCTCTGTCCTCTGTCCTCTGAATTTACGCCGCTTTAGACAATTGCCCAACCCGAACGTCAGGGAGCGGAGCCGGTTTAGCAACGTAGTAGCCCTGAACAAAATCGATATCCAGTTCCTGTAAGACTTCCAGGGATTCGACGTTTTCGAGAAATTCTGCCACAGTCATTTTATTCATGGCTTTGCCAACCGTATTTATCGCTCTGACAAATTCCCTGTGCATGATGTTCGTATCAATATCCCGAACAAAATTGCCATCCAGCTTGATGTAATCAGCCGGTAATTTTTCCAGATACCCAAAGGAGGAATAACCACTTCCAAAGTCATCGATAGCGAGTTTGAAACCGAGCTCCCTGAGGCGCTGCAAAAATTCCAGTGAATGCTCACCGATGACTGCAGTTTCGGTGATTTCAAAACAAATGTTGCTCGAAGTTACAGATAATGCCGAAGACAGGTTTTCGATGTATTCGAGAAAGCGCAAATCACCAATAGTCCTTCCGGACAAATTAATATTGATCATCTCGATTTCGTCCAGCACATGTGTGTTCGCTTCAAGCCACTCAAAGGCAGACTGCACAACCCAGTAATCGATACTGGTAGCCAGCGAATAACGTTCGGCTATCTCGAGAAAAAAACCTGGTGCTATTATGCCTCCATCTGCATCGACCATTCGCACCAACAGCTCCCAACTGTGTGCCGAATGTACGTTTCCTCCGCAATCTGCTGCATCTGTTGTAGTCTTAACAATCGGTTGATAATAAAGTGCAAATGAGCCGTCGCTCAATGCCTGGTTTATGCGCGTGACCCATTCCATGTCTTTGCGTCTTTTAAGAACTCTGTCATCATCATTCAGATAATGCACGCGATTGCCACCGGCACGTTTGGCAACGTAACAGGCAGCATCCACAGCAGACAAAAGTGACGGCTCGCAATAGTCCTTCGCGGTAAAATGTACCGCACCGAAGCTACCGGTAATAGTAAAACTCCGATCTTCGAAACTGAAGTTAAACGGAGACAGAGAATGGTTCGCCCGGGCAATGCACTCTCTGAATTCAGTATCTGTGCAATTGGGCATCAAAATCAGAAACTCGTCGCCACCAAACCGCGCTAGTAGCGACCCGTTCGATTCAACGACCGTTTTCAATTCCCTTGACACCTGGCGAATCAATTCATCACCGGCAGCATGTCCCGATGTGTCATTGACGATTTTAAACATATCGAGATCAATGAAGCACAGACCATGATGACTCTGATCATCTTCCAGTAAACGGTTCAGCTCATTGCAGAAACCACGGCGATTAAGCACATTGCTTAATGAGTCGTGAGTAGCATGATGTTCCAGTCTGGCGGATAACTTCAGCGAAGACTCAACCTCCTGTTGCAGTTTCTCGTTTGCCTTTTTTAATCCGTACGCCAGCTTCTGCTTGTTTCGAACGTAAAGTAAAAGCAGCACCAGCATAAAAACTACAGTGGCAATAATTAGAGAATAGGAAACTCGCAGACGGTGTTTTAGACTTAACTCCATTGCTGCATGTATACCGCTAATATAATCGGAATATTGAATCGATGCCTGCTCCAGATCGTTAACGTCATCGCGCAGCGTATAGAGAGTGACCAGTATATCTGACAGTGCCTGAAAATCATCCTGATCAATCCAGTCGATTAAATTCCCGGTATAAACAAGCGTCGGTGCACCATTGTGAAGAAGATTCTCCATCGAATCGATGAGCTGCTGATGGATATGGTGTGCTGATTTAGAATCGATCTGCGAAACCGGAGTGTCATCTACTGGCAGCTGTCGCTTTGATTCCTGTATAAACAACAACCAGGATTCAAGGCTCATGATGGTGGCAGAGTATTCACTCAGTTTCGCGGACAGCCCTGCCTTGGAAATCAAACCACTGCGGCTGACGTACCGGGTTACCGCTCGCAGTAATCCGTGATGCTGCAGGTCGAGCGTGCCTGTAAATGCAGATAACTCCAAATAGGCGGTGGCAGGGTTTTTCCGCTCTATAGCACCTTGCGCCAGCACTACCGATGTACTGATGACCAGCAGGAATACTGGTATAAGCGATATCCTAAACCTTGAACATTTCATTAAAACCGGCACCACATCCATGTGAAAGTTGCAATATCAAACTGTCGCCTAACGCAATAATTTAAATCGGGCCTTCCCTTTTTAAGTTCCTGTCGTTCACTTGTAACGATTTTTAACATTGGCCCAGGCAGTCTTCATCGGCAATTCAACGGCTAAATTAAACAGATATACGGCCCCTGGTATTATTCCCGTAATCGCGCGCGCACTAAGCCAGAGGCACCCGGCGCCAGGGGCCGTATTTAAGCCCGGCCGCCACGAACAGACCGTACAAGACCACCGCTCCTGCCACCAGGTACAACACGACGTTTGCACCGGTGTTTTCTGTTACCCAAAACAAACCGGTGGCTACAACCATCAATCGAAGCAACGCCCCGAGCACCGGATAATGCAATGTGTCCAGTCCCTGACTGGCAAAGTAGCAGCCGAGACCAAGTGCAAAAAACGCATAAGTCGGTGCAATCAATCTCAGTGACTGACTACAGTGATCGATAACTGTGGTATCGCTGCCCACCATCGTGCACCAGCTTCCCGGAAACACCGCAAACAAAAATCCAATAGCACCCACCAGCGCCATATTGATTAACACTCCGCGCCAGGCAATCGATATCGCTCGCTGGCGCTGGCCGGCTCCAACGTAGGCACCGACAATGGCGATTAGCGAGGCACCAATGCCAAAGATTACCGGCACCATTATCAGCTCCAGACGCACGGCCAGACCAAAACCCGCAAGCCAGTCGGTTCCAAAGCGGGCAAACAAAAGTGTGGTGATTAATGTGTAGGTAATTGTCATAACCGACTGACTTGCCGCCAGCAATCCCTGTTTGAGAATTCCCAGAAGTGTTGCCATTCGAAAGGCACTTACATCAAAGCGAACGGGCTGGCGTTGCTGCCAGATAAAAAACACGGCAACCAGCAGTGTCACCACGTATGAACCAATCATCGCGTATGCGGCAGCAGGAATGGCGATGTCGAGGCTAACGTTTTCCCTGGGAATCAACGCAAATGCAAACAGCGTATACGAAAGCAACAACACAGCGGCAGTCGCAGCAGGCCTAACCATATCTCCACTGCCCCTGAGTACCGAACACAACATGTTAATCAACCAGTAGGCCGGTATCGCCGGAAACACCAATGCCGCATAGCGCTGTGCTGCCGATACAACAGTTTGACTGTCACTGGCATAGTGGTAGAGCAGCGGCCCGAATTGCACTACCAACAGCCACATCAACAATCCACCGACAATCGAGATCAGTACCGCACATACCAGCACCGCACTGGCCTCTTTGTAATCACCGGCGCCGATTGCGCGGGCTGTCAGACCACTGACCGCGCCACCGATAGCACCAGCAGAAAACATAGCCGCCAGTATTACCAGGGGAAATACCAGAGCCACCGCTGCCAGCGCATCGGCACCTGCGGCTTTTAAAAAACTTGCTTCTACCAGCCCCGGACTCGAAAACAGCAGTGCACCTATGACGCCGGGCACCGCCAGTCGAAACATCGTCGATGCCAATGGTGCGCCGACAAGCGGGGACGTCTGACTCATGAGGTGAGGGCCTTGTTGTGTCGCTGCTCCACGACTACATTCACGAGGCAGCTGTGTGCGCTACTTCCCTGCCCTAGCCGCGAGGTGCCAACATCACGCGTCACCGAGTTGGGGTTGCCCTGTCGGTCTGTGCCGTCAGGACCCGGGTCATACCAGGCACCGGTGCTTAGCGATACCACGCCGGGCATAATGGCGTCACTGACACTGGCACGCGCAAGGCACGCACCCCGATCATTGAATACACGAACAATATCGCCATTTTGAATTTGCCGTGCTGTTGCATCGTGCGGGTTAAGGGTAAGCGGTGCCGGCCGCTCGCCAGCAACATCAGCGATGGCACACTCAAGCTGGCTGTGAAGCTTGTCACCGGGCTGGGGTGATACCATATGCAGCGGAAACCGGTCGGCGGTATCAGCACCGCCCCACTCTTGTGGAGGCATCCATGTGGGATGACCGGGACAGTCAACGTAGTTAAAACCGGCTATAGTGGCGGAATATATTTCTATTTTTCCGGAAGGTGTTTGCAACGGTGAGGCAACAGGATCACTGCGAAAATCTGCAAACGGTGTGCGTGAATGCTCGGCTCCGCGCAACGGCAGATCAACCCAGTTTCTTTTCACCAGTTCATCATACTCAGGAACCTGAACATCTATAAGTTGGGCATCAGTGCGAAACTCAGCGTACATGTGGCGCATCCATTCTTCACTGCTACGGCCTTCAGTAAAGCGCTCCTGCAGTCCCATGTATCGAGCCAGACCGGAAAATATATCGTAGTCGTCGCGAGCATCACCCACAGGCGGAATCATCGCCGGCATCGCAAAGAGATAAGAATCGCCCTCCGCACGCCCTATATCCTCTCGCTCCCATGAAGTAGTCGCAGGAAACACGATATCAGCGCGCTTTGCAGTGGCGGTCCACCAGGGCTCATTGACGATGATGGTCTCGGGTTGTTGCCACGCCTCGTTAAGCCGATGCAGATCCTGATGGTGATGAAAAGGATTGCCACCACTCCAGTACACCAGCTTTATATCGGGATAGTTCAGCGACTGCCCGTTAAATTCATAAGGCTCACCCGGTTGCAATAACATGTCTGCGATTCGCGCAACGGGGATGGATTGCTCCACCGGGTTTTCAAATTGCGGATACCTGAGACCCGATAAGCGCTTCACCGAAACACCGATACCTCCTATCGCACCATAGCCATAGCCGATACCGCCACCAGGCAGGCCAATCTGGCCGAGCATGGCCGCGAGAGTCGCTGCCATCCAGTAGGGTTGTTCGCCATGCTCGGCACGTTGCAGTGACCAGGCAAGTGTAACCAGTGTGCGAGATTTCGCCATCGTAACTGCGAGATCACGAATCACCCTGGCTTCGATTCCACACACAGGTGCTGCCCACTCGGGAGATTTTGGCTGACCGTCTGTGGCGCCAGTGAGATAGGGTAAAAAACGCTCGTAGCCCTCGCAGTAGCGATCAAGAAATTCAGTGTCAGCCAGGCCCTCCGTTTCAAGTACGTAGGCAATCGCCAGCATCATCGCCGTGTCCGTGCCAGGCCTTATAGCGAGCCACTCTGCCGGCGCCGGTGTATCTCCGCGTTGCGGGCTGACGTTAATACAACGCATACCGCGCTTTTGAAACACATCAAACCAGCCCGATGTTTCGTGGTGAGTAACACCACCCATACTGACTTGTGAGTTCTTCGGATTGATGCCCCCAAACATCACCAGCGTTTGCGTGTGTTCGGCGATAGTGGGCCATCGATTGATATCTCCCCACATCAGCTTTAGAAAGGGCATGCCAAACACATGCGGAATGATTGCCTGTGCCGCTGCGGTGCTATAGCTCGCGATCGAGGATACATACCCCCCGCTTACATTTAAAAACCGGTGAAGCTGTCCGAGGGCATGATGAAACCTGCCGGCACTCGCCCAGCCGTAGGAACCTCCAAAAATAGCCTCATTGCCATGACTTTTCCTGACCCGGTCAATTTCTTTAGCGGCAATCTCCAGCGCCTCGTCCCATGGAAGCTCGATAAACTTGTCACTGCCACGCGATGCCCGTGACGCTTTGTGTTGCGGCCCGTTGTTCAACCAGCTTTCGCGAATCGACGGTTTCATTACCCGCGAGCGATGATGCACGGCTGCCGGTAGCGAGGAGGGGATACCAGAGGGATCAGGATCGTGTTCAAAAGGGCTGACGGATACGATTCGGTCGTTCTCGGTGGTGACATTGAACGCACCCCAGTGGCTGGTAGTGGTTCGGGTGATTCGATCACTCATGGCAATTCGCTTTGACCTGTTCGATGGCTGTCTGAATGATTAGCGGATTTTTCGCTACTACTATAACCGAACAGCACTTCAATAAATCCTGCAGACAGAATCGCCGCCGCGCCCAGCCATTGCAGAGCCGCCATGGTTTCCTCTGGTACCAGTATTGAAGCACTTACAATGGCCACCACCACCTCCGACATTCCAAGGATTCCCACCCTGCCCGGAAACAGCAATTGCGACACTCTGAAAATAACGCAAAAGCACGGCAGCAGAATACACACCGACCAGAAGACGGCGGTTGCAAATGCCGTTCTCAGCTGTAGTAGTTCGGGCAAGGGGTCAGCGTGGAAGAAAGCCGCCATCGATGCTGATACCAAGGTTGTCGCAATAAAAATATAAGTAGCCACGGTTAGTATGGGAATGGATGACCAGCGTTTGAGGGTGGCAATTCCAACCGCCCAGAAAATACCTGAAAGCAGACTGCAGACGTCACCGATATTGAGCCCGTGCTGTATGGTTTCAGCATCAGCCAGCAGTAGAAACATACCGGCAAAGGCGACAGCGATAGCGATAATTCGCGCGCTGCCAAGGCGTTCTGACAACCAGATAACTCCTATCAGAGTTGACCAGACCGGGGTGAGATAATAAAGCATGGTCGCCCTGACAATGGTGGTTTCCACTAGTCCGGTGGCGTACAGCGTAAACGCCAGACCAATCATCAGTCCGGCGAGAGCAGTTGGCCAAAACAGTATTTTTAGTGTCGACCAGCGGAACGCGAGCACTGGTATTAACAGCAGCAACGGGCAGGCATTTAAATACACAACCGCCCAGGAACCCGCTACTCCAGTGCTCTCGATGGCACGCAGCGGCAGCCAGTACAGACCCCAGAATGCGGCGCTTACCGTGAGCGCAAGGCTTAGAATTTTGTCGGAATACATGGTGATGCCAGTGAGGGAATTATGCCGAAGAGAAAATGAGCCCCTCGCTGCCTGCAGTGTAAACTATTCGGTTCTGGCGTAATACGAAGCTGGTGTAGTGCAACCTTCAATAGAGATGCCTGAGTCTGGAGTTGCCGTTATTATGGGCACATGGATTTTCACTACATCATCGTCGGCGCAGGTTCTGCCGGTTGCGTGCTCGCCAACCGCCTGAGTACAGACCCTGCACACCGTGTGTTGTTACTTGAAGCGGGACCGGAGAACACAGCACTTTCACTGAAGATGCCGGCTGCTGTACTGACCAACCTTAAAGGCACGAAACATAACTGGGCTTTTCGCGGCGAACCCGAACCCGAACTCAACGGCCGGCAACTCCAGCACGACAGGGGCAAAACCCTCGGTGGATCGTCGTCCATCAACGGCATGCTCTATATCCGTGGACACGCGCTGGATTTCGAGGGCTGGCGCCAGTCCGGTTGTGAGGGATGGAGTTATGCCGAAGTGCTGCCCTACTTCAAGAAGATGGAAACTTATGGCGGTGGTGGCGATCAGTTTCGCGGCGATGACGGTCCGTTGACCGTGCCACGCAAACAGGTGACAGAACCGTTGGCACAAGCGTTTTTAAAAGCGGGAGAAGAAGCCGGCTATCCGGTCACCGACGATATATCGGGATATTGCCAGGAGGGCTTTGGTGTTCTCGACAGCACTGTTTCCGGTGGTGAACGTTTAAGTACCGCACGCGCTTATCTGTCACCGATTCGCAAGCGGCCAAACCTGACGGTGGTAACGAAGGCGCACGTACAGCGAGTAGTTACCCGCGGACAAACAGCGACCGGCATCGAGTATAAAGATCACCTGGGTCATAGCCACACCGTTCACGCGTCAGGCGAGGTTATACTGAGTGCCGGTGCCGTTGGCACACCACATTTATTAATGTTATCCGGTATCGGGCCCGCAGATCACTTGCAGGCAATGGGTATTGATGTGGTGCGGAATCTACCGGGTGTCGGCGAGAACCTCAACGAACACCCGGACTTTGTACTTAAATTCAGCTGCAAACAACCGGTTTCACTGTGGCCCAAAACCAGATCATGGGCAAAGTTTATGGCCGGAGTGCAGTGGCTGTTCACGCGCAAGGGCACCTGTGCTTCGAACCATTTCGATGTGGTTGGCTGTATCCGCTCCGCCGCCGGTGTGGAGTACCCTGATTTGCAACTGGCAATTTCTCCAATCGCCGTAGACGATGTCACCTGGGCACCGCTGCAACAGCACGCCTTCCAGATTCATGTAGGCTTAATGCAGTCACATAGCCGTGGCAATATTAAACTGCGCGACCGGAACCCTGCCACCCCGCCACGTATCCTTGTGAACTACCTGCATGACACCAGGGATCGGGAGTTGTTGCGAACCGGTATCCGGCTCATTCGCGAACTGGTTGAGCAACCGGCCTTTGCACCATATACAGGTACGGAAATTTATCCGGGAGCAGAGGCACAAACGGATGAACAACTCGATCAATGCTTAAACGAGGGAATTGCTACCCAGTGGCACTTATCCGGCACCGCACGTATGGGATTACCAACAGATAGCGGTGCGGTAGTTGATGCACAGGGCAGCGTTCACGGCATCGATAAACTCAGAGTGGTTGATGCGTCGGTCATGCCAACGGTGACGAACGGCAATACCAATTGTCCCACGATAATGATCGCCGAAAAGCTCGCCGATGCGATTCTGGGTAAACCGCCACTGCCGCGTATTGATGCGTCGTACTGGATCAACCCCGACTATGAAACGAGTCAACGCTAGACCTGTCGGCCGTTTTCTATATCTGCACCGTGTTTAGTTACCAGTGATGAGGATGCCATGCTTTGCAATGCGCTTTTCCGACAGGAGGATAAAATATACAAAAAAGTACGATTAGGGAGGAAATTTCACTCAAGTTTGGGATTCTAAACATCAAAGTTTCTCCGTATCCAGATTTTTATTCAGACTCCATTTTTTCTCTTTTATTACTACCACATCGATTACTACCACATCGACTTTTTAAAAAGCGATGGTTCTGACCAAACGCAGCAGAGCAAGTCCTGCGTGCGAACCAGCTCCATACTTTATAGAATTTAGCACAAAGGTCTCATTCCCCATGTCGAGATCTTCCTCTAACAAGCTGGATTTTTCTATTACCTATGTAGATCACAATAGTATTCCGATATGCTGAACACCAGGCACATAAATTTAAGCGAACAACCCTCTGTTAACCTGATTACCATCGAGCCAATTATGCGTTTTGGCTTATACGCTACTTATCGCCGCGCTCACTCGGATTTTATGCGCTGTTCGTATTGCGGTAAAGTGCAGCGACAGCGACACCGCGATACGGACAGCGCGTAAAATCTCGAGTGCAATGCTTTGCTATGCCGACTAAACTCAATCACCCGCCCCATCTTGATCAGATGACCAACTGTCACTACGCCCGCCTTTGCCCCAGCCACTATGATCATGTATATCCCCTGGCATTGCACCACCTGAACGAGAACTACCGCTGAACTCTTTTTCCACGGACTTATCTAGAAATTTGTTAGTGGTGCA
>CAYPCS010000124.1:0-14355 GCA_964409275.1 uncultured Granulosicoccaceae bacterium | reverse complement strand
GTTGGCCACCCCGTTTGTAGCGTTTGCAATGCCGGTATCGCGTGTCTTAAAACCGGATACTCTCGCAGGCTTCCAGTGAGCCTCTGCTACCTTGTGGTGGCAGAACTTCTGCCCCGCAAAATCCCGATCAGGGGCAAACGTATTGGTGGGCAACTCCATATTATGATCAATGGTTGTGATGTGCTCGGCAGGCACGCCCACTTCGATGACTTCCAGCGCATCAGAAGACTCGAGCACACGATGTCTAATCTCTGGTGGCTGAATCACGCAGTCACCAGCGCCGAGGATAAACGGTGGTCCCTGATCTTCGTACACCAGTCTTACCCATCCCCGGTAGCAATAGATAAGCTGAAATCCTACTGTGTGGTAGTGCACCATATCCGGCACCGGGCCACCATCGGGTATGCGGATATGAGAGGCGATAATTCGACCACCGAGCCGATCCGGAATCAGATCGCGATAGTGCATGCCGGCGCGACCGATAACCCATGGTGCCTGGTCGGCCAGCCTGCGCACGACGAATGAGTGGCGTGTTGGCGGGGTGATCATTGGCTGTTCCGCCGATGTGAATTCGATCACAGTGCCATTGGGGGCGGTCAGTGTTGGCAGATCATCAGGCGGTGTCGCCGTGCCACCGCGCCTGGCAAACGACGGAGGGGTTTTGCATAGCAGCCTTAGAGTGGCGACTGGGTGCCTGATTCCGCGCTCAAGACGAAGTCGAATGCCGTGTCCCGCTATAACCGCAATGGCCGGGTCGTCAGCAGGAAAAATTTGCTCGAGCCGGAAGCCGAGCATGTCGGTAAAAAACGGCAGATCCTTTTTCAGATCGTCGCTGCCGAGCCGAATCTCTGCGGCCACTACTGTGTCAGTCAGTTGATGTTCGCTGGCTTCGGGGTTCAAAGGGGTTACGCTCCCGCGGATCGTGCATCGGCTATGGGAAAAACAGCGGATCGAGTGAAAATGACGGCTTGTGGCGATGCAACACGTGCGTCAAAGCGAACAGGCAAATAAGAGAATAAACTTGAAGCTAACAGGAATATACAATAGCCTGAGCTACAGGCAAAACATCGTTTGCCATCAATCCAGTGTGGCGCTCGTCAGCGCCGGCAACCAGAGGGAAAATCTTGAGAAAATCTATTCGGTTTTGCGGCACCATGCCAGGCGTGGTCGCTGTAGCAGTGCTATCCCTGGCGTCCGGAATTGCCTCGGCAGTAGACAAGGTGTCTGCGGTCCACGCGTTTCCTCCGTTCCTCGTGTATACGAAAACTTTTCTCGCGATGGTCGACGACATCAACAAGAGAGGCGAGGGTGTTGTTGAAATCACCGTCCGGGGAGGGCCTGAGGCCATTGGCATGTTTGAGCAGCCTAATGCCGTACGCGACGGGGTAATTGATATGGTCCATACACCGGGCAGTTTTTATGGTGCCTCGGTTCCGGAGATCGATGCCATGGTTGCCGCTCGTAAAACACCTATGGAAGTCCGCGAAAACGGAGGCGCGGCGTTGATGGATGAGGCGCATCAGAAGCGTTTTGGCGTGCGCCATCTTGGCTGGATCGATGGCGGTGTTCAGTTCCATATCTACAACTCAAAGCCGTTTAGTTTCGGAGACGATGGAGTGGTTGATCTCAGTGGCGTCAAGCTCCGGGATAACCCGATCTATCATGCGTTTTTTGAAGCATTAAATGCCACCACCGCATCGATGCCTTCAACCGAGGTCTACGCAGCGCTTGAAAAAGGGGTCGTTGATGCGAGTGCCTGGACTTCAATTGGCCTAATGGATCTGAAATGGGACAAATTCGTCAAATATCGAATTGATCCGGCTTTTTACAACACTGATATCGGTGTGATCTTTAACGCAGAGAGCTGGGAGGCGCTGTCGGCCGAATCGCAGAAACTGATTCAGGAAGTGGTCATTGAGTGGGAAGCGAAATCCTGGGATGACCGGCAAAAAGATGTCGTAGCCGATGCCGAGGAATTGCAAAATCGCGGTATGGAGTTTGTGCCGATGTCGGATGAAGCTTCCGCCAAATATCTAAAAATGGCAGATGACGCATCCTGGTCTCGCATGAAAGGCAGGCTTGAAAAAATGGGCGGCGATAACAGCTACGATCAACTCCGGGAGCTCTACTACGGAGAGTAACTCTACTACGGCGAGTTGCCTGGTCCTTGCGATAATATTACGAAGCCGCCGGCGTGCGGCTTCGCATCAACCGTTTTTTCGTATCGTTCAGAGCAGGTGATGTGTCTGCAATTCACAGTGCTCAAAACTCTGCAATTCTTCGCGTTGAAGTATTTTAGTAAACTGTGCGTTGTCGTACGTATGTTGTTCCAGCCTGCGCGCCCTGTCTTATCGCGAGAAGCGACGGGCATTATCATTTGTCCGGATCGTCAATCTTCTATGCGCGATTGTTCTGCTGAATTCGTTTAATGCGACTAATTGATAAAATTTGCAATCTGCTTGCGATTTTTGCAGGCCTGTATCTCGTCGCTATTATGTTTGCCATTGTATTTCAGGCAACAGCCAGATCTTTTGGTTACTCGGGATCTTCCCACGTATTTACATTCTCCGAATACGGCTTGCTATATATCGTTATGGCTGCGTCGCCGTGGCTGGTGCGGCTGAAGGGGCATGTGTACATAGAGATGTTGACAGCGGCGCTGCCTGCCACTGTGGCACCGGCATTTTCCAGAGTGGTCACGGTGATATGTGTGGTCATCTGTTTGCTTTTAGTGTGGTACACCGGAGAAGCCACGCTCAAGGCCTACCACCGCGCCGACTTCGATATGCGTTCGCTGGACATGCCCAAGTGGTTACTGCTGGTGTCGATGCCCGTGTGTTTTTTCCTGATGGCCCTGCAATTTATGCGTTTTGTATTTGGTGAAAATACTTTGCACACGGGCGAAGCAGGAGTCCACGAATGACTTCTAGTGCCACGCGTAAAAAGCAGGCAGGCGCCCGCTGATGGAATGGTTCGCGGCGCTTGGATTTCTGCTGGGTCTGGTGTTGTTTTTCATGTTTATCGGTGTACCGGTGGCGCTTGCGTTTCTGGCAGCCAATATGGTTGGCGCCACGTATTTTATGGGCGGTAACGGAGATCTGCTCACGCAGATGTCGCGCGGTATCGGGCAGTTGGCCAACAACGCGATACCAACGGTCACTACTTTCAATCTAATGCCGGTGCCCATGTTCCTGCTAATGGGGGAAATATTCTTTTTTACCGGCCTGGCAAACCGCATGTTTGGCGCGATAGACAAGCTGATGGGGCGAATACCTGGTCGCCTGTCATTTGTCACAGTGGCTGGCGGTACTGCTTTCGCCACGTTGTCCGGATCGTCTATGGGATCGACTGCATTGCTTGGTTCCCTGATGGTGCCGGAGATGCAGAAGCGTGGATACAAAAAACACATGGCCATTGGTCCGATACTCGGTACCGGCGGGCTTGCCATGTTAATTCCACCCTCGGCACTGGCGGTGCTTTTAGCAACCCTCGCCAACCTTGACGTTGGCCAACTGCTAATCGCCGGTGTGGTGCCGGGTTTAATACTGGCCGGTTTTTATGTGTTGCTGATTTTAATTATGTGTTTGATTGATCCGGAAGCAGCACCGGCGTACGAAGTCGACAGCATCTCCTGGGGCGCACGTCTCGGCTTGTTTGTCACTGATGTACTGCCGATGATGTCGATTGTCTTCGGTGTGATTTTATTGATTATGTACGGCTGGGCCACGCCCTCGGAATCGGCAGCGTTTGGTTGTATTGGTGTGTTGCTGCTGGCTGCAATCTATCGAAAGTTGACGGTCGGTGGAATCATCGCTTCAGTGCAGGGTGCTTTGCGGGTAACGGTGATGGCGTTGTTGATTATTTTTGGCTCCGCGACGTTCTCTGCGTTGCTTGCGTTTTCCGGTGCCAGTGCCGGGTTAATTAACTGGGCGACCGGGTTTGAACTTGCGCCGGTAATCATGCTGCTCGTGATGTTCGGCATATTGCTGGTGCTGGGTATGTTTATGGATCAGTTATCCATGATGCTCCTGACCGTGCCTATCTTTTTTCCGCTTGCACAAACGCTTGAATTTGATCTGATCTGGTTTGGCGTTATTACCTTGCTGGCGCTGGAGATCAGCTTTACCACACCCCCTTTTGGATTGTTGTTGTTTGTGATGAAAGGCGTTTCTGCACCCGGAACCACGATGCGGGATATCTATGTCGCCGCACTGCCGTTTATGGGCTGCGCGATTTTACTGGTGGGGCTTCTAATAATCTGGCCGGAGATAGCCCTGTGGTTACCGGGCTTGAGCAGATAGCGGGTATTTTAAAACTCTGGTTACCCAAACTAATACTTCTCCGGGAAATACGGATTCATGGCAATAAAGATCTGGTACCAAAGCTATGTTGATGCCGAACACGGGCAGTCGTACTGGGATCACCTGCAAAAGCACCTCGATCAAATAGTTGATTCGGGTACTGTGGTAGATATAAAAGGTATCACTCCACACGATTCATACGCCCATCCCATTGTCGAGTTTCGTTGCGCGCGCGAAGTGATCTGCAATGCCGTAACCGCTGAACGTGAAGGTTACGATGCGTTTGTTGTTGGTCATTTTCAGGACGCCGGTTTGTACGAGGCGCGCTCGGTCGTCGATATACCAGTGGTCGGGCTTGGTGAGTCGTCGATGTTATATGCCTGCCAGCTCGGCCAGCGCACCGGCATAGTTACTATTAATCCTCGCTATATTTCATGGTTCAATCAGCAGATTGTCAAATACGGTTTGTCTCAACGGGTTACTGGCGTACACGCCATGGCGTTTCAGCCAGGCCAGATCCTGGATGCCTTTGGTAGTGAAGAGAAGCTTGCGACTGTCACTGATCTGTTCGAGCAGCAAGCACGGCCACTGGTGGAACAGGGCGTAGACGTACTGATTCCCGGCGGTGGCATTCCAATGCTGTTGTTTTCACAGTTGCAACAACACGCGGTGGCTGATGCACCTGTTATTAACGGTATTCCAATAGTGGTGAAGATGGCGGAGATGGCCGTTAAACTCAAACGCACAACCGGACTTGCTGCAAGCCGCGTATCCGATTTTAAAAAACCGCCCTCCGAAGTTATAGAGGAGTTTCTCGCGCATCCCAAAGGGCTATAGTGTGTGGGCACCTGTCGTGAATTCAGAAAATCAAAGTGAACACTGAAACCACAGATAACACCAACGCTGCCAGTACGCTGGCGCAGCGCATCATCGCCAGAGCCTGCAATCGTCCGACAGTGGATAGCGGTGAAATAGTAACCTGTGCAGTAGATCTGGCGATGATCCACGACAGCGGTGGGCCCAGACGAGTAGAGCCAATCCTTAAACATCTGAACGCGCCCTTGTTCGACAAGCAGCGTGTGGTGCTGGTAGCCGATCACTATGTTCCGGCCGACGAACCCGAGTCAAAAGCAATCCACACCCTGACTCGCCGCTGGGCAATAGAACGAGATGTTACGTTCTATGATGGTCAGGGGATTTGCCATGTGGTGTTACCCGAGCGTGGCCATCTGGCGCCAGGTATGCTGGTGGTCGGAGGTGACAGTCACTCCCCGACCGGCGGTGCATACGGTGCCTATATGTTTGGCATTGGCTCAACCGAGATGGCCGGGGTGCTGGCTACCGGTGAAATCTGGTTGCAGGTGCCGGAAACTATATTGCTGGAATGGAAAGGCAGATTGTCATCGCGAGTAGTGGCTAAAGACATGTTACTGGCAATGTGCGCCGCCATTGGAATGGATGGTGGTCGCTATCAGGCAGTAGAGTATGCGGGTGATACGGTGATGTCGCTAAACATGCAGGAGCGCATGACCATGTGCAATATGGCCGCGGAACTCGGCGCGCAAGCCGGCTTGATCGCGGCTGATGAGACTACGGTAGAGGCGATGCGCCATGCGGGTCGGGACGACCACAAAATCGATCTACATCAGTGGCGAGCTACGCCTGTTCAAAGCGCGAATCAACACATCACGTTTAACGCAGGTGACCTGGCCCCGCAAGTGGCAGCACCCCATTCTCCGGCGAATGCAGCGCCAGTTGCAGACTATGCGGGGCAAGCGATAGATGTTGCTTATATTGGAGCCTGTACCGGCGCCAAGTACGAAGATTTAAAAATGGCCGCTGAGGTGCTGCACGGTAAGCGAACCGCCGCGGGAGTGAAATTGATCGTCGCGCCTGCCTCGCAACGCGACAGGCAGCGGGCCATTGACGACGGGATTCTAAATACTCTTGAGCAGGCGGGAGCAGAGTTTTTACCAACGACCTGTGGCATCTGTGCAGGGTATGGTTCGGAGAGGCTAGGCGCTGATGTTCGGTGTATTTCTACCACCGCACGCAACTTCAAGGGACGTATGGGCGAGGCGAGCTCAAAAGTCTGGTTGGCATCGCCTTACACCGTGGCGGCTTCGGCGCTGGTCGGCAGTGTCAGTGATCCACGTGAGCTGTTGAGTTGAGGGCTGGTGACTATGAATAAGGCACCGGACCAGACAGTTTCGCACCGTTGCTGGGTATTCGGCGACAATATTGATACTGATGCACTGGCCCCCGGACAGTATATTAAAGGCTCAATAGAAACGCTGGCATCGCATAGTCTGGAATCTATAAATCCGCAGTTTGCGCAGCAGGTAAGCACGGGCGATATCATCGTTGCCGGTCGCAATTTTGGTATGGGTTCGTCCAGAGAACAAGCCGCACAAGCGTTGCTGGTATTAGGTGTCAGAGCGATAATAGCGCAATCGTTCGGCGGCATCTTTTTTCGCAATGCGATAAATCTGGGCTTGCCGGCGTATACCCCGGTGAACGATCAAAGCACTCAGTCTATGGCCAGTGACGGGGATCAGGTATCGTTCGATCTTGATACTGCGAGCTTTACCAACGTGACCACGAACAATTCCACGGGTCTTAAGCCTCTGCCTGAATTTCTGACCGATATGTTGCGTCAAGGAGGACTTGTGAAAGTGCTGGAGAATCGGTTCATTGGTGAGTAATAAATTCGCATGGCAGTTTATGCAGGTAAACATGATAAAGAGTAGAGTCACGTGTTAGCGAAGCAACTGGCAGCGAATAATATTGTACTGGCACCAGGTATTTACGATAGTCTCTCGGCGCTGGTGGCGATGCGTGCCGGTGCCACCGCGCTTTATCTGTCCGGTGCCAGTATCGCCTATACCAAACTGGGCCAGCCGGACATCGGCCTCGTTTCGGTGACCGAGGTGGCTTCATCGCTCGCACAGATTTGTGATCGCATTGACACCCCGGTCATTGTCGATGCAGACACCGGCTTTGGCAATGCACTGAATACCGCTCGCACGGTACGCGAATTTGAACGTGCCGGGGCTGCCGCTATTCAACTCGAAGACCAGACCCTGCCCAAGCGCTGTGGCCATCTAAAAGGCAAAACACTCGTGAGTACAGCAGAGATGTGCGGCAAAATTAAAGCCGCTGTGGATAGCCGTGCCGGCAATACACTGATTGTTGCAAGAACAGATGCGATAGCAGTAGAAGGACTGGACGCTGCACTGGAACGAGCCGAGCGCTACACAGAAGCAGGTGCCGATATTCTGTTTGTCGAGGCGCCACGTTCTGTCGATGAGATGGACGTGATCATCGCGCGCCTCGGTGCACGGGTTCCCTTGCTGGCTAATATGGTGGAAGGCGGCTCTACACCAATGATGACCGCAGAACAGTTGCAACAGGTTGGCTATTCCATCGTGATATTTCCCGGAGGCCTGGTGCGAGCACTTGCACCGGCGATGCAACGCTATTTTACGTCATTGCTAACGCATGGAAGTACCAGTGAACACAGTGATGAAATGATTGACTTCAACGAGCTCAATGCATTGTTAGGAACTGATGCGATGCTCGAACTTGGCCAAAGGTATGCTGATGACAAGCCGGCTTAAAACGTACCACTGCAAACCGGAGTACTCCAGTTGATCGATCCGGTAACCCTTGCGGTATTAAAAGGCAGGCTTGAACAAATCGCCGACGAAATGGATGCCACGCTATTTCGTTCTGCGTTTAACCCTATCATTGCCGAGGCACATGATGCGTCACATGGTTTGTATGATGCCCGAACCGGTGACACACTGGTGCAGGGAAAATCGGGCTTGCCTGTATTCGTTGGTGTGATGGCTTTTGCGGTGGCTGCCGTGATTGAAAAAGCGCAGCGTACCGGCGGAGACAAGGCGGGTGATACGTGGATCTTTAACGATCCCTATGACGGTGGCACCCATCTATCTGACTTTCGCCTGGTCAGACCGGTGTTTCGCGCCGGTAGCAATGAAGAGCCCGAAATCTTTTGTTATCTGGCGTCCGTTGGCCACTGGCACGATGTCGGCGGCAACGTGCCTGGTAACTACAATCCGGTGGCAACCGAGTGTTTCCAGGAAGGCATGTTAATTCCGCCGGTAAAGCTCTTTCGCGAAGGGGAACTGCAAACCGACGTGGTGGATATACTAACCGCCAATTCACGCTTACCGAATTCGCTGTACGGTGATCTACACGGCCAGATCAACGCACTCGATCTCGGCGAGGCGCGTTTGCACGAGTTGCTTGACGAATACAGTGACAGTACAGTGGCCAGTGCACTGGCAGAACTTAAGTCTCGTGCCGCCACTCTTATGCGATCACACATCGATGCACTTCCCAATGGCACAACAGCGGCTGAAGACTACCTCGATAACGATGGTATCGTAGACGAGGCACTGACTGTAGCGCTTGATCTCACTATAGATAATGATCGACTGGTGATGGATTTTTCACGCTCGTCACTGGCCTGTGCGGGGCCTGTGAATATTTCCAGAGCAACAACAATTGCAGCTTGTTATGTAGCGTTGAAGCACGTATTTCAGGAGGTGCCCGCGAATGCCGGCGTACTGGAACCGGTTGAATTTATCATTCCCGAAGATTCACTGTTATCCGTGACAGCGCCTAAACCGACGGGCGGCTATACTGAAACTATATTGCGTTTAATCGATGTGGTTTTTCTGGCGATTGCGAAAATAGCACCGGATAAATCGAATGGTTGCGCCTATGGCACCATTAACGCACTGGCGCTCAACGGGCATCGGTCCAATGGACAGCGCTGGGTGATGTTTTCGTTTTTTGGCGGTGGCCACGGGGCTCATTCTTCCGGCGACGGCCTCAATCATGGCAACGCGCCCATCTCTACTGCAACCATACCGCCACTTGAGATACTAGAGGCAGCTTATCCGGTGATGTTTCGCCAATGGGCACTGCGCTCGGGGTCGGGAGGCGAAGGCCAATATCGTGGCGGGCTCGGCGCTGTTTACGAGATAGAGTTACTTGAAGAATCTGCCGAGGGATTTCTGTTTGGTGAGCGCGGGCGCTACGCCCCACAGGGTATAGATGGTGGCGGAGCAGCAGACTGTAACCGCTTTACCTATGAACAAAAAGATGGCTGGCACGAACCACCAATGGCATCGAAAATGACCGGCATCAAACTCTCAAAGGGGCAGGCTGTCAAACTTGAAACGCCTGGTGGTGGCGGATACGGACAGGCAGCAGCTCGATCAGCCGGCGCTGTAAAAGAAGACATTGAACTTGGCTATATCAACACAGGCGAGCACCACTCGTGAGTGGCAATCTGATGGTCGGCGTTGACGTTGGCGGCACCTTTACCGATGTATTCGTCTACGACGAGAAAAATAAAACCGTTCAAACCGAAAAGGTGCCGTCGACCCCTGCTGATCCGTCAGCCGCGTTTGTCGATGGAGTGTTCAAGGCTGTCGACGACATTGCAGACGTGGCCACGATACTTCACGGCACGACCGTAGCGACGAATGCGCTGCTAGAAAACAAAGGCGCTAAAGCAGGGCTTATCACCACTCACGGGTTTGCCGATGTTCTGGAGATGCGTCGCAGGGATCGGCCTTCCACCTGGGGTTTGCGCGGCAGCTTTAAGCCGGTAATTCCGCGTAACCTTCGCCTTGAAGTCGATGAGCGTACCCTTGCCGATGGCACGATTCGAACACCCGTCAGTGCAGAGCAGGTGGTACAGCAGGCGCAGTGTCTGCTCGATCAGGGGTGTGAATCTGTTTGTCTGTTTTTTATAAATGGCTACGCTAACGATAGCAACGAAAAAACGGCGGCACAGGCGGTGCGTGAAATGTGGCCCAACAACTACGTATCGGTAGCGACCGAAATTGTGCCGGAAATACGCGAGTTCGAACGGGTATCAACCTCGGCGTTGAACGCGTTTTTGCAACCACCCGTTTCAGGCTACCTCGATCAGCTGGAGCAAACACTAAAAAAGCGCGGGTTTAACGGTAATCTGCTGATTGTGCAGTCGAACGGTGGCGTGATGACAGTCGACTCGGCGCGTCGATTACCGGTTCGCACCGCCTTGTCCGGTCCGGCTGCGGGTGTTATAGCTGCGCAAACCATTGCCAAATCAGCGGGCCACAACAACATTGTGACCTGTGATATGGGCGGCACTTCATTTGATGTGTCACTAGTGGCTGATGGTGAGAGTGCATTGTCCTCGCAAACATCCATTGGCTTCGGCAAAGTGATTCGTACACCGATGATTGAAATTACCACCATCGGTGCCGGTGGTGGTTCTATAGCGCGCGTTGATACCGACGGTATCCTGAAAGTTGGCCCGGAGTCGGCGGGGTCTGATCCAGGCCCCGTGTGTTACGGGCTAGGTAATCGTCGTCCCACGGTCACCGATGCCAATCTTGTGCTCGGTCGAATCAATGCCGATCGACCGATTGGCGGAGCGCTCGAAAAACTCGATACCGAAGCTGCCAAAGAGGCGATTGCCAAACATGTGGGAGAACCACTGGGGCTCGATGTGCACAATGCAGCCAATGCAATATTGCGCGTAACCAATGCCCATATGGCAGGTGCGATCAGGCTCGTCTCTATTGAACGTGGTTATGATCCCGTGCGGTTTGCTGCCATGCCGTTCGGTGGTGGCGGGGCGTTGCATACCGGTGCGCTTATGCAGGATGTCGGGTTGCAGGCGGCTATTGTGCCACGTTATCCGGGTATCACGTCAGCGCTGGGTTGTGTTGTCGCAGATATGCGTCACGATCGGGTACAAACGCTAAATCAAATGCTCGACTCAATCGATGCCACAGCGTTGACAGCTGAAATGGCGAATGTCGCCGACCAGTTGCAGCAACTGGTGGAACAATCAGGTGTAACTTTTGACCGCGTTGATCGATACTTTGAGCTCGATATGCTCTATGCAGGCCAAACGCACGCAGTCAGTGTGGCCCTGCCTTTCAACGAAAAAGCAACTGCACGCACGCTATCCGTCGAGGTTATCGCAGCGGCGTTTGATCGCAGTTACAAACGCAATTACGGCCGTTTGCTCGACAACATTCCCCGCCGGGTGTTGAACTACCGTGTAATAGTCATCGGTCGACGCCCGGCCTTTGCACTGACTATTCTGGGAGGCAGTACTTCAATAGCGGGTCAGGAGCTCTCACCGATCGCACAACGTGACGTCTGGATCGATGGCGATGTGCAGCAGGTACCGGTCTATTCGCGTGAGTCACTTTATCCTGAATCAGAGTTGCCGGGACCGGCACTGGTAGAGCAATCGGACACTACGGTGTTTATAGATCCGGGTCTGATCGGTCGAACCGATGATTGCGGTAACCTTGTTATTACCAGAAACACCATTTCCTCCGTGACGGCAAACAATTAAGTGACTATTCATAAACAGGCGGGTGACACCATTGCAATCGAGAACAGCGCGTTACTTATTGTCGACTTGCAAAATGACTTTCTCCATCCTCGTGGTGCCTATGGTCGCGCTGGTAAAAGTGCAGAAGAGATAAGCCGTTTACCGCGTGCCGTGCTGCCGGTGGCGCAAGCGTTGCGCAATGCCGGTGGCTGGGTGGTATCAACACAATTCACCCTGGTGCCCGGTAAAAAAGGCGTACCCTTTATCGCACCACATTTAAAGCAGTTGCGGCCGTTTCTAGCCTCCGGAGATTTTTGCCCTGGCCAGTGGGGTCACCAACTCGTCGATGAGTTGCAACCCGCAGACCTGACCGTAGAGAAGGTCGCTTACTCAGCGTTTCATCAAACACGCATGGAGTTCGTATTGAAGAAAGCAGACATAAAACAGTTGTATGTCTGCGGCATAGTCACCAACGGTGGCGTTGCCTCTACCGTGCGAGCGGCACATGTGCGAGATTTTTCTATTACCGTGCTCAGCGATGGATGTGCCGCGTTTTCAGACAACGCGCATAACAATGCACTTGCAGATCTGGGCAGCATTGCGCAGCTTGCAAGCTGTGAGGAAGCAGTCACCGCTATAAACGCTGCAAGCCGATGACAGCGATCCTGAACGCAGCCGGCCTTTCCTTCGATGCCGAAACCGACTGTGTGATCGTTGGCGCCGGTGCGTGCGGGCTGGTAGCGGCACTGGCGTTGTCGGATGGCGGTATTGACTCACTGGTGCTTGAGCGCGATGCCAAAGCCACCGGCTCCACCAGCATGTCTTCGGGATTTATACCGGCAGCGTCCAGCCGGTTACAAAAGTCGCTTGATATTACCGACAGCCCGTCGCGTTTTGCAGAGGATATTCAGCGCAAGGCAAATGGAGAAGCTGATCCTGTAGTGGTTCGCGCAGTGACGGAACAGATCGGTCCGGTACTCGACTGGCTTGAGCAACAGCATCACATGGAATGGTTGCTGCTCGATGATTTTTTATATCCAGGTCACACCGCTCATCGCATGCATGCGGTGCCGGAGAAGACCGGAGCTGCTCTGCATCAACGGTTGCTGCATGCCTGCGAGCAGACGGGTATTGGTATCGCCACCAATGCACGAGTTGATGCGCTTATCGTTGAAGACAGCGAGGTGGTGCCAGCGGAGGTTTGCGGAGTGCGGGTAATTCGCCCTGACGGTTCCCGTGAACATATCAGATCATCCGCGGTCATTCTTGCCTGCAACGGATACGGGGCAAACCCCGGTCTGATTAAACGATTTATACCGCAGATTGCCAGTGCTTATTATCATGGCCACACAGGAAACACCGGCGATGCTATCTACTGGGGCGAGCAGCTCGGCGTACCGTTGCTGCACACAGGTGCGTATCAGGGCCATGGATCGGTAGCAGCGGGGCACAACATCCTGATCACCTGGGCGCTGATGATGGAAGGCGGAGTTCAGCTAAATGCGCAAGGTCTGCGATTCTCCAACGAACATGGAGGCTACTCCGAACAGGCTGAGCATGTGATCAGCCAGCCAGGCGGTGTTGCATGGGATGTATATGATCAGCGTTTGCACGAGATCGGTAAGGGGTTTCCTGACTATCGCGAAGCTATTGCCGCAGGTGCCGTTATCACCGCTGCCAGTGCACAGGAACTGGCGACCAGGCTTGGTATGTCGGAAAGCAACGTGTGTGCAACTCTTAAGGCCATAGATGATCTGGCGTTGACCAATTCCACCGATGAGTTCGGGCGCAGCTTTACACGCGAGCAATCACTGCAAGCGCCGTACTATGCTATCAAGGTGATACCTGCCGTTTTTCACACACAGGGTGGATTGCAAGTTGACAGCGATGCGCGCGTAATTAGTGCCAGTGGAAAACCGGTTAAAAACCTGTATGCCGCCGGCGGTGCTGCGTGCGGCGTTTCCGGTAGTTCGGTTGCAGGTTATCTTTCAGGCAACGGCCTGTTGACTGCGGTTGGTCTTGGTGCCATAGCGGCTAATACGGTAATCAACAACCGCCATGTAAATTGACTGGCGGTGTGAATACGTACGCATCAAACGCTGCCTTGTTTATAACGGATCACTGGCGTGGGCAAAACAGTTTGTTGATCACGCTGCTGGTAACAGTGCTGGCGCTGCGTATTACAGTTGGCAGTTTGCAGCAACTGGTGCCGGAAGCGGCGACACTGCCATGGGTGGTTGCCAGCGCCTTGTTACTGGTGTGGCAGTCTGTCGGTGCACTGCGGGCTGGTGACCACTGCCTGCGAGTACGAGGTAGTACCTCCTGGTACTGGAGCGCGATAGCAACAGTATTTATTGCCGGTGTGCTAACGCTGGTGCAAATTGTCGATGCCTTATCGGCAAACCGGATACCGCAGCTTAGTCCGGTCGCCAATATAGAGCGATTGCAGGTCATTGATAATGGCACTGTTGTGGTCGTGCAGGGCAAACTGGACTGGCCATTGCGCCGCGCTTTTTTAAAATCGCTGGAGCAGCACCCTGGTGTGACTACCGTGCAATTGCAAAGTGAAGGAGGGCTGGTGTTCGTTGCCCGGGCGCTGGCACTGAAAATTGCCGAAACCGGTTTGAATACCACTTCAGATGGCAATTGTTACTCCGCTTGTACCATCGTTTT
>CAYPCS010000123.1:9732-14419 GCA_964409275.1 uncultured Granulosicoccaceae bacterium | reverse complement strand
TGGCTACCGCATTCTTGTCTGGTTGATCATTGGCCTGTGCGCGGTGTAGTGCAAGTGAGAAATCATTGATGGCTGTGACCACGGCGTCAGTTACTGCGGTGGACGAGTCGTCAGCCAATCGTCGTTCGCGAACTTGACCGAAACGTTCGGTTGCTATCGGGGACCGGGCAATAACTTGTGAGCCACCAGTACTATTGTTCCCGAGGCAACTGCACAATCATGGTCGTGCCACGCCCCGGCGTACTTTCAATCGCTAACTCACCACCGTGTGCCTGAACGATCAGATCGCATATATGCAAACCAAGACCGAACCCGCCGGTCTCCCTGTTTCGTGAAGGGTCTGCGCGATAGAATGGTTCGGTGATCTTATCCAGATGTTCAGCAGCTATGCCGCGACCATAGTCAATGACAGATATTGTCAGGCTGGTGTTATTCGCTGTTACTTTAACCTTCGGAGGCGTATCACCTTCACCGTGGTGAAGGGCATTGCTGATCAGATTTCTTAGTAGCAGGCGCAACCTGGTAGCATCAGCTTTGATTTCGGGTAATGTGGCCGCGAAATCGACTGTTACTTCCCCGCTTCCGCGTAATTCCTGCACCACCGATGAAACGAGTTCAGCAGGATTAATGCGGCTGATTTGCAGTGCCAGGTGTCCGCCGGTTACCCGTTCGCTTTCCATGATATCTGCGATCAGAGATTCCATTTCATCGAGGTCTTCCATAATACTCTGCTGATTTGCAGACTCGTCCAGCATTTGCGTGGCGATCTTTGCGCGAGTGATCGGGGTGCGTAACTCGTGGCTGGCGCCGAGCAGAAGTTGGCGTTTGGCATTCAGCAGCTTTTCAATGTCGGTAGCCATGGTATTGATACTGGACGCAAGTACACCGAGGTCATTGTTTGAACGTACAGGGACTCGCGTACCGAGGTCTCCGGCGCCCATTGCATGCACCGCTTGTTTTATGTCCTGAACCGGGCGCAACATCCGCCGTATTAACAGATAGCAGCCGCCGAGTATGGCTGCAAGAAGACACAATGGAATCCATAAATTCTCCCTGTGTCCGGAGCGAGCCTGCCGATGTCGCAATTCATAGTAGACACTATATTCGCCACTGTTATTCCTGAGTACAGTGCGATCATCGTGTTCACCGAAATCAATTTTCTGCTCGTCACCGGAGTTTCGGTAATGCTTTCTTTGTAAGTGGCGCCGACCCCGGAATTCCAGATCATTGAGGTCCAGTTGATCACCGCTTGTTGAAAAATCGGTTCCCGGTCCCTTAATATATATGTTGATTTGAAGTTTCTGCGCAAGCTCCATTGCGCGTTGCTGATCCGGCGGATAACCGAGATCATCATTTGCATAGTCCAGATACTGCTCGATGTGTGGCGCGATTGAATGACGCCACTGTGAACCGATTGCCTGAAAAAGCGAACCCACCAGCAGCACTACTATTAGCAGACTGGTGAGGACAAAAAGTAATAAAAGCCGCGTAGTCAGAGATTGTTGGAATTTTCTTAACAAGGGACTTACCAGGTTGCGCTAGCGTTCAGTTATACAAAGCAGATTCCAGTGCAGCAAATTGCTCGATAATTACCAGGGCGTTTTCCAGAAAGCACCGGTCAGCCCGACTACAGACGCAGGGAATTGTTTGATAGCGGTATAAACAGGCATGCTTTACGCTCCGGTATTTTTTTCCGATCCTGTTTTTCTGGCGGGAGCGACGAACGCATAGCCGGAACCATACACTGTTTTTATCGGTGCGGCGGGCTTCAGCTTATTACGCAATCGACTAATGAGAATGTCTACAGACCGACTGAACAGTTCAGTCTCGGTGCCTTTCAGGTGATTTAGAATATCATCGCGTGTGAAATCGTCACCCGGAGATGTCGCCAGCAATAATAATAACTGATATTCCATCGTCGTCAGATCGACAGGCTTGCTGTCCACCAGTACCAGTCTTTCCTGCTGGTTAATCTGCAATCCTTCAAAGGACAATTCACCGGCATCCGTTGATTTTCGTTTGGCGATACTGTTGATTCTTGCAACAAGCTCGCGTGGTTCAAACGGTTTGGGCAAATAATCGTCAGCGCCAAGTTCGAGTCCCACAACTCTATCCATCACGTCGCCGCGTGCGGTCAGCATGATGATGGGCACTTCACTGAAGCTACGTATCGTCTTGCACACTTCGAAGCCGTCCATTTCGGGCAACATGACATCAAGAATGACCGCATCAAAGGTTTGACGCTTTAGTCGTTCAAGGCCGGTCGATGGCAGGTGTTCTTCGGTAACGTCGATGTTATACCGCGCACAATACTCACGTACCAGCAGGGATAATTTTTTATCATCATCGATTATCAGTGCGTTAAGCATAAGCGGGGTCTGTATCTGTCAGGTGGACATTAATATTGTTCTATGATGGCTAAAACCGATCGGGTCAACACCCGACCGGCTTTCACTGTCGCACACGACATCAGTTTACACGCAGGTTAGCTTCTGTGACGACCTTTGTGGCCTCGATGTTCCTTCATTATCTCCGTGATCTCACTCTTTTGATCACTGTTTAAGCTATCCAGGAAATCACCCAGGGCGTTGACAATCTCCGGGGCCTGCTCGTTAACAGCGGCAGTTTTAGCGGTGATCATTTCCAGTGCCTGGGCCCGGTCGAAGGTCTCTGCATTGAGCAATGCCATGGCCTCTTCATGCATTGGTTTTTCCTTGACCGTCTGGCGTGCAGCAAGAAGCTGGTCTTTCAGTACATCGAGTGCCTGGGTTTGAGTGGCATCGAGCTCCAGTTCGTCAGCGATATAAGCGACGACGTAACCGGCACGTTTTTCATGACTGCCGTAGTGATTCTTGCCGATTGCCGCTGCGCCGCCAATCAGACCTACTGTCAGTGCAACTGTTGTGATAATTTTGGTTGAGCGTTTCATGGTTCGTTCCTGTAAGTTCGATATTGCCTTATGGCAAATATAGTGTCGGTCAGGAGCGGGGCTAAAGCATTGCAGTGGCGTATCGACTTGTAACAGGGTGTAACAGCGTGATTCAAAGTGGCAGAAATCACAGGTTTGCGATCCGCAATCTCATGCCGGGTTACCGACTCTGTTTTTTCATTGGTGGTTCAATGAACGGCAAATCTGACGGTTCCTTCGAACCGCCAGGCGGCCCACTAGTCAACTGCAATAGAACAGCAACTTGTATCTAACGGCAAAAGTAAACCCGGTTTCCTGGCGTGCGCAGTCACTATGGAATGCCATTCCCGGGAGTTGCTTCGTATATGTCTTCACAACCTGGCTACCGTACTCGATAAGCGGTCGTTCTATTGCGATGGCATGGATGTAAGGGTTGCATTTAATTCAAGTACTTAAAACTGCGCTTAAAGTATTTAGCAAGTAAGCGTCGTATATGTTCCGCCAACTATGAGCCACACGGATTGTGTGATGCCTGGTTAACCTTGCGGTTTCGTGCAATTGGTATAAAACAGGCGAATTAACCCTTTCTCAATTGGTGTCAATTTGACTTGGGAATGTAATTTGAAATTAATATAATCAAACAGTAATAGAAAGTGACTGTTTTTGTGTCACATTCTTGGGGTTTCAGATTTTGACGAGTGAAAGCATGCTCGCTAAAATATTCGCGTGTTGTTTTTGGACGCACGCGACTCGCTAAACATCTCACACTAGCAAGAGCTTCTACCGAGACAAATGCATAGTCTATTGCCATCCGCGAAGTGGTTCATTAGAGCCACTTTGCCAATGCTGCTGATACCGCTACCTCTTTCAGCCCAGGAGTCAGAAATTGTCATACTGCCCCTGGGGGATTCAATCACCCAGGGAGTCCCCACCAACGAAAGTGGTGTAGACAACAATGGCAATGCCATTAGTCACCTTAGTTACCGTGCAGAGTTCGAAACGCTACTTGAAGCTGATGGTTGCAACTTCATGACAGTTGGCTTGCGAACTGAAACAAGTCCACCTAATTCACAGTGGACAAATAAACCTCACATGGGCTATTCCGGCTTCCAGGCATTAGATTTTCTAGATGGCTTTGGTACGGTTCCGCCGTTTGCCGAGCTAATCTCGCGCACCAACAGCGGTACTAAGCTAGCCGCCGATCCAGATGTTGTATTAATCCATCTGGGAACAAATGACATCAACCGGGGAGAATCTGCGGAGGACACAGTTGAGAGAATCGAAGAGATTGTTGAATTAGCTATTACGCACAACCCCGACGCTATGATTTTTGTTGCGAATGTTGTCCCCTGGTATATCAATTTCGGCACCTCTGAATTTCCGGATTGGCAACCAAGACAAGGCATCGAAGATCTTACAGCGGCAATTGAAGCGTCTTTCGATCCTCGTGTCGGTCCGCCAGATGGAAACGACCTGTCTAGCTATAGTTCGAATGTTTATAAAGTTGACGTACGGGCAGGGTTTACCGTTGAAAATAACGGTGTTCAACTTCGCGATACTTTAGAAAATGCTTTTCACCCTAACGAATCCGGCGAGCAAATCATCGCTGACGCTTTCTTGTCCGTGATGGATCAGGTAGGCGCATGTCAGGCCGGCCCTGGCCAGGGACCACAGCCACAACCACCCGGGGAGTCCGAGCCGCCAACAGAAACCGGCGGAATCGACCTCATCATCGGGCAGACGGATTCCACGCAATACGGACACCGTTATGGCACAAAT
>CAYPCS010000123.1:0-9632 GCA_964409275.1 uncultured Granulosicoccaceae bacterium | reverse complement strand
CCCTGTTGAATGCAAACAACAATGTAGTGACTTTCACCCAAAACAGACGCAGCGGTTTTATTTGGGGTGTGACTGACATAACAATAGAGCCTTAGAGGTGGCATTGGCAAGAGAGCAGATAGAGTTTGTCAGACTTAATGTGCAGAGATCCCAAGGCAACAGTGCGCGAATACTGATGGATTGAAGTGGCGGGGAATGCTGCACCCCGCCAACACATCATGGCCAGTTCTTGCCGAGCCCACCGGTATTCCAGGCTCGCTGTAGTAACCTCCCCGATTGAGACAGTAACTCGGGCGATCATGGCTTCTCTGGCGGCATGTCCACGTTCTCGGACCAGGCGCCTGAGTCTGCCGCATTTTCACCTCTGGCTCGCCAGTAGTATCGGTGGCCGAAATCGATATGCACCACCGGCGTCAGGCTGTAGCTGTCGACTGTACAGACAGCATCACTGGCATGTGTCTCATCATAAACCCGGGTGGCGTCCGTGATATCGCGAATTCTGATCCGGTATTCTGTGGCCGCCTCATCGCCTTGCCAGATATGGTTCGGGTTAACACGAGCTGATATTCGTTACAGAGTTAATGGCGCAAGTGTCAGCAATAACGGGTCGCGGCATTCACTCGATAGCGGTTGCCGTTCGGCGGCAACTCTGCGTGGCAGGAGCCCGATTATTGTCCTGGCTGACCCGCTCACAACGCTTATTATGCAAAATAGTTGGCGCCAGGTTGTTGTGTCGGTTTATGCTCTGCGGCTGGAAGATTTCAGAGTCGGCAACACAATGATTAAGCGATCGGTTCCTCCGCCATGTTTGACCGGGTAAACCATCCGGCGCTTGGGCAGCAGGGTGGTGGCAACGGGGCGTCAACGACAATAGCGCGCGATGATGGCACTGAAATGAAAGGTAAGGGTAAGCAGTTCGTGCCTCACGGTCGTCGCGTAATGCTGGCGTTTCCCGGTGGGGCAGGTTACGGGGACGTGTCCGACCGCGATCCTGATCTGGTGCGTAAAGACCTGGCCCGTGGTTATATCTCCGAGCAGATTGCCAGAGACACTTACGGTTTGAGCGACGCTGAAGTTAACGAAATAGACAATGCGGTAGCACAAGGGACTTCAGATTAATGAGTAAATCAGGTATTGCGTCAACACCAAAAAACTCCAGCTACGATGTAGTGATTGTTGGTGGTGCCATGTATGGATCATCGGTGTCGTGGTGGCTGACCGACAATAAGGATTTTAACGGCTCGGTGCTGGTCGTCGAGAAAGACCCGAGCTATGAGTTCACCTCAACAGCACGAACCAACAGTTGTGTGCGACAGCAGTTCTCGCGTGAAATAAACGTTCAGGTGTCGCAATTTGCAGCCGAATGTATAAAGAATTTTCGCGAGTATATGGGCAACGATGAGCGAGTACCGGATATATTGCTACAGAGTTACGGGTACATGTATCTGGCCGACAATGAACCGTTTGCCAATGTGCTGCGCGAGTGTCAGAAAATTCAGGCAGGCTGTGGTGCCGGTACCCGGATAATGTCAGCCGAAGAGATCCATCGTGATTACCCGTTCTATAAAGTTGATGACATTGTCGCTGGTAGCCACAATCTGATTGATGAAGGTTACTTCGATGGCAGCACCATGTTTGACTGGTGGAAACGCCAGGCGCGGGAAAGAGGTGTTGAATACCTGACCAATGAAGTCGTTTCCATGACACTTAATGCTGCAGGTACTAGTGTCGATAGCGTGACACTGGCATCCGGCGAGGTGGTTTCATGCGGTGTGGTGGTGAATGCGTCAGGTCCGCGTGCTTCTCGTACTGCGGAAATGGCCGGTATAAAGATGCCTGTGGAGCCACGCAAGCGCTACACGTTTATTTTTTCGGCAGAAAAGCCGCTTGACCGTGATCTACCACTAACGATTGACCCTACCGGTGTTCACATGCGTACCGATGGTGCCCACTACCTTGCGGGGTGTCCTCCCGATGATGATCCTGCTGTTGACTACGATGATTTTGAGCAGGACCACAGCATATGGGAAGAGAAAGTCTGGCCGGTGATTGCCAATCGCATACCGCAATTTGAAGCGATCAAGCTGACTCATTCATGGGCAGGACACTACGCCTTTAATACGCTGGATCAAAACGCCATTCTGGGTCCGCATTCGCGTATAGGTAATTTTATCTTTGCCAACGGTTTTTCTGGCCACGGGTTTCAACAGTCACCCGCAATGGGACGTGGTACCAGTGAAATGATTGCCTACGGTGAATACAGAAGTCTCGATCTCTCGCCGTTTCACTTTGATCGGATCGAAAATAACCAGCCTTTTGTCGAAAAAGCGGTTATCTGATTTGATCTACCGGGCGTTTATGATCCGCTGATCGGGCACGCGTGGCAGCGCTACTTCCGTAGTGATACCCGGGCCGGGCGACGAAAAGTCTGAAACATGCACTATGCTATGAGTGTAGTGCAATAGACTCCTTTCGTTCACCACTCCCGGATACGGAGACCTGGTATTATGGGGATGCTCCCTTACTCGTGCAGGCTGATACCTGGCATTGACTCATGGACCGCTACCGGTCGCGCACCTGAGGCGTCGCTGCGGTGAATCATCAGGATGCCTTGCCGGCCGGACACAGGCTTCGCTGGTATGAAATTAGCCGATTAATTGGCAAGGGCAAGTTCTGCCACACCTACCTTGCCACGGATCATAATTTACAACGGCAGGTGGTGATCAAAGAGTTTTTTCCTGCTGATTCCTGTACTCGTGCTGACGATTTCTCGGTTGTGCCGTCCTCCGCACGGCTTGCACAGATCTATAGCGGATTGCTGGATTCGTTTGTAGCTGAAGCTCGGTTACTGGCGCAGTACCATCTCGAGAATATAGTCCAGGTGCACAACACTCTTGAGCTCAATCAGACGGCTTACATGGTCATGACTCATGAAAAAGGCCAGAGTCTGGCAACGATGCTTGGCGAGAATTCGGTACCGCTTGACCAGAAGATGTTGCATAACATATTTTTGCCTGTCATCAACGGACTTTCTGCGATTCACAAAAAAGGGGTCATCCACGGAAGCATTAGTCCGGATAACATTATTATCCGGCCCTATGGCGCACCGGTGCTCGTTGATTTTGGATCTTCGTGCGTGATTGCGAGCAGGCTGGTGTCGCATCGGTCGCAGGTCGTTGGCAATAGTTACACACCTGTTGAACAACTGAATCCGAGCACCGGCTTGCCTGGAGTCGTTTCAGACATCTACTCGATTGCAGCGTCGCTTTACCATGCCATTGCAAGGCAGCCATTGTGCGACGCAGTTGAGCGTAGCAATGCGATAGTCTCCGGCAGGGTTGACCCGTTCATCCCGCTGGTGTCGACACCTTCGGAGAGGTTTTCTACAGAGTTTTTGTCGACGGTTGATGAAGGGCTCGCGCTTAAACCAAGGCACCGTCCTGAATCACTGGCTGAATGGGGTGAGTCTTTGCGTTCTACACAGGCGCCACAGGGTTATTCTATTGCTCCTGTAGTTAGCAACAATGCGCTGTTGCCGAGGGTTGCCGGTGCTGAATCTCCGTGTGCTGACAATTCATTTTCCAGTGGCGGTGATCGTAAACCGGCGAACGGGAAGAGAGAGACTTCGACAACTAATCTGGCTGAAAATAGCAGCGATGCAGGTAACTCAGGCGCATCGCCTGACGATGCAGTTGAAGAAGTTATTCAGGCTCATACAACGGTTCAGCCCGTTGAATCAACCTGTAAAAAAACCCGCCCTGCAGATCAGCGATACGCATTGGTAGCCGGACTGGCTGTTCTGGTCGCAGCGGGCGTTTATTCCGGACTTTCAATAGACAAGGACACTACCGGCAAAGAGCCTAACGCTCTGGCCGTGGAACCGGATACCCGGGGTTCGCGGACGAATGCAGCGGAGGAGCCACTTTTGGTTGCTGCCGAGCCGGTGGCTCCGGTCAGGTGGCTTGATGTGTCCGGCATAAGCGTCTCGGCGGCATCGGTAACGTCCGAACCAGACACACCAGTCGTCGCCGAGGTGACAGCAGATCAAAAGCAAATTCAGGAGATAGTCGCATCGGCTGTCTCGGACCCTGTAGGTAGCAGTGCAGCGAACAACCACAAGCCCGGTGTAACAGCGACCAAAGAAGTTGGTGTTAAAGCACCGACTGAGCTGCAAGCTGGTGTAATTGAACCGGCGGAAGCTGTTGCTTCTGATCTGGCACAAGCCACCACAAATAACCGTGCGGTAAAGGTGATGGCGGCACAATCAAAGGTGGAAGCACCATCGGGCACATGGCAAAGTCTGAATGAGTTGCCCGAGAACAGCCCGTCCGGTGCTAAAACAGATGCTAGAAAAGTTAATCGTATTATCTCTTCTCTGAATTGCGGTTCGCTTGCTGCATCCAATAACAATCCGGCGCTAAAGGGAATGGTAACGCAGTCGGAGATAGCGTGGCTTGATGGAGGCCGATCTGATCTTTCGGCATTGGTCGATAGCCAGGAGGTGCTGGTGCTGGACGATGTATTTTGTGCGCCATTGTCGACATTTAAAGTTCACGCAAATTCGCGTCAGGTTAGTCTGACCACCGGCAAAGAACACAATCGATTCAAATCCGGGGATCGATTGGTGTTGAATGTAGCGGTTAACGCGTTTCCCCACAACTACCTCTATATTGATTACTTCGCACTGGATGGTTCAGTGTTGCATATGCTCTCTTCGCAAACGACGATGGACGACGAAGCCAATCAGTTAATGCGTGGTGAGGGGATTGTGCTGGGTGAACCCGGTGACATCGAGCGCTGGGATATTGCGGCACCCTATGGAAATGAGTTAATCAGTATTCTGGTTACTGACGCGCCACTTGATATTGAGACCGGTGATGAAGTTGAGGACGCACAATCGTATCTGCACAGGATAAATCGGGAACTTGCGTCGGGTGAGTATCAGGCAGTCAGTAGTATTGTTCCGATATTGACCAGTGAATAATCTGTTTTTTGGCGGGCTATATCGGCAATAGGGTTTTTTAATCTTTGCGGAATATTATCTGTGCACTAAACTCATTGCAGGAATAAGTGGGCCGCTTGATAAATAAAGTAATACTTTATTTTCGCTTCAGCCGCCATTGCTGCGTTAGAAAAACTCGACGTATGACCCCTTCTTTATTGAACAATGGGTCTGATTGAACAATGGGCCTGCGTTTTTCTGCCTTGCACTGACGACTGTAGCTGTGAAAAGTTAGTTACTTTATTTGTCAAGCCGCCCACTAGATAGAAAATGACATACGCCTCGTTATTGTCACATTAATTTGACCAAACCCGGGTTGAGTAACATGGAAAAACATTCTCTGTATACAGGACTTCGAAACCTGTTGCTGGTTTCAGTAACCGGTTTTATCTCCACTTTCGCCAATGTAACAGAGGCGGCTATTTCATCAAAACAGACTCCTGAAAGAGTCGAGATGGTGTTCTGGTCTGCCATTGAAAACAGTACGAATCCTGAAGAGTTTCTGGCTTATATTGAAGAATTCCCCGAGGGAAGATTCGTTCTATTGGCGAAGGTGAGAGCTAAGGCACTCGGTGGTGTAGTTACACCGGGTAGCAGTGTGCAGGCAACTGTACCTCCAGGATCCCCCGCCCTGGAGCGCGAGGCCATTTCTACTACGGTAGAGGCTACAGAATCTTCGTTACCAGACAACTCGAGCGTAGTCCCAGGCAGAAACACGGTTGAAGAAACTACAAGTTCAGCCGCGGCGACACCGGGGGCCTGGAAGAGGGGAGGGTGGAAACCCGAGATCACGGAGGAGGAAATCATATCCCCTGACACCTCATCAACTGACACTACTCGTGAGTCAACAGTAGCGATGCCGGGCGCCTGGAAAAGAGGGAGTTGGAAAACCGGGACTGTCAGTGCCGATATTTCAGTTCCGAAGACAACAATGAACAAGTCAAGTAAGCCAGCATTGGCTGCAGTATTACCTGTAGACACAACACCTGACTCATTTCGGGATTGCGGCGATTGTCCGGAAATGATTGGTCTTGCTACCGGCCAGTATACGATGGGGTCGGACAATGAAAATGATCGGGCCTTTCCGCCGCATGCGGTGAGTATTGATTATCCTTTTTCTATATCTCGATTCGAAATAACGACTGACCAGTGGAACCTGTGTGTAGATAAGGGTGGATGCACTGAAAACGAAGAAAATCGAATCAATGAGTCCGACCGTACACCCGCGATTAACATTAGCTGGCAAGATACTCAGGATTACGTTGAGTGGATAAGCGAGACAACCGGTAATGAATATCGCTTGCCCACTGAAGCGGAGTGGGAATACGCAGCCAGAGCGGGAACCTCCAGTGACTATTGGTGGGGGAACGAACCTGAAAACGCGCTGGCTAATTGCAGAGGGTGCGGCGGATACTGGGAGCAAAAGCTGCCTGCAAATATTGATGAGTTTCCGGCAAATGCTTTCGGTTTGCACGCTATGCTAGGTGGTGTCTCGGAATGGGTGCAGGACTGCTGGAATTCAACTTTCAGCAATTCTCCTGCGGATGGCACACCTTACGAAACGGGCGATTGCACGGTTGGAGTATTGCGCGGTGGTTCGTGGAAAAACGATAGCAGGTATCTGCGTTCGGCGACACGCACAAAGTTTGACCAGGACGTTCGCTACCTTACTAATGGTTTTAGAATCGTTCGAATGAAATAGCCAGGCTGCTTGTTCAGTAGAACCGGAAATTTCGGGTACGCGGAGTGTCCGCTTTGCGTAAGTTAGTGGTATATAATATGTGTAACGCTGGTAACGAGTTGGTACCGTTTGGTTTAACACCGTTTGGTTTAACACCGTTTGGTTTAACTATGGGTAATCCAATCACCTTCAAAGGGATATTTTAAAGTGCGTATTGTAAATTACTTCTGCCAATTAGCCACTATCTCTATTGCTGCAGTGCTTCACGTAACTCCCGTTTATGCTCAGGATTCACTGGGTATTGTGACCGGGGGAAGTTCGGGAACTTACATCAAGATTGGAAAGGATATTAGTTCGTTACTCCAGCGCCACAATATTGAACTGGATGTTCATGAGTCGCGCGGATCACTAGACAATATAAAAGACATTTACAAAGCTCCTCATGCTCAAATGGGGATAGTGCAGTCCGACGTCCTTGCGTTTATTGCAAGCTCGGGTGATAAAAGAATGAAACGCTACGCAAGTAAAATCAGAATGATGTACCCGTTGTACAATGAAGAAATACATATCCTAGCTACGGAGTCTATTCGGGACTTTGATGATCTTGATGGAAAGCGGGTTGCCATTGGCACCACCGGAAGCGGTACCTTTCTGACCTCCAGGGTAATCTTTTCCAGCCTCGCGAAACTCGATATTGAAGAAGTCTATCAGTCCGGAAACGATGCCTTGAATGCGCTGAAAAAGAGAGAAATTGATGCGATGGTCTACGTCGCTGGTCTTCCGGTAGCGCTATTTAGAGATAGTGTTGATAAGGAAGATAATTTGCATCTTCTTCCGCTAACGGAAAAGACTATTTTCGAGACCTATCGGACTAAATCGACAATACCGGAATCAACCTATGAATTCCTCGACAAGGATGTGGATACGGTTGCGGTAAAAGCGGTACTAACGACTTTCGCCTACAAAAGAAAAAACTGCGAAATGTTAGCGGACGTTGCGAAAATTATAGAAACAAACCACGATTGGCTTCTGCAAAATGGTCATCCGAAGTGGCAAGGTGTTGACTTTAACGCTGAACTGGCCGAGTGGAGTCAGTATGAATGTCTTCGAGCACCCCAGGTGTCCGTCTCTAATGAAGATACGAGTTTGATCGACGCCATTAGCAATGTCACGCAAACCATTGAAGCGGCAAACAGTGAATAATCAAGGGTGTCGCTGATAACTGACCTGAACAAAAGTATGATTATCGGGGTTTACGGACGTAGCTGTTGTCGGGAATAGCAGTTTCTGAACACGCGTCAGCTATAGGCTTTGACTATGGGACATCGAGTTGTGCCATGGCATATCGGAATGTCGACGGGCTGCATCTATTGCCATTGCAAGGGCCGAACAAGTCGTTCGTCCCGTCTGCATTGTATGCCATCGAGCGTGAGTTTATCACCGAAAACGTAGTTCGATCCCTGCCTGATAAAAACGACCGGCAAGCACTGGCAAACCAGCGCCGTAGAACCCTGGATGCTGCCAGAACAAAGCACCGCGAGGCTGGGTCGAGCCCGGATGAAACGGATGTTTTTCTCGGTGAAAATGCGATTGAACGATATCTGCAGCAGCCGGATGAAGGCTACTTTATAAAATCGCCCAAATCGTTTCTCGGCGCCACCGGACTCTCGGCGGATGCGATCGCATTTTTCGAGGATGTGGTTACCTGGATGATGCATTCGCTATTGAACAGGGCCGGGAAAGCAATGGGTCGGCCAATTCGCCAGGCAGTCATTGGAAGGCCGGTGAATTTTCAGGGAGCCAATGCAGATAAAAGCAATCTGCAAGCGATACGAATATTAGACACGGCTGCCCGCAGAGCCGGATTCCAGGACGTGGAGTTTATGGTAGAGCCGGTGGCCGCCGGTCTGGCATTTGAACAAACACTGCGACAGGATCAACTAGTGCTGGTCGTGGATATAGGTGGTGGTACAACTGACTGTGCACTGCTGCAAATGGGGCCAGCCCGCCGGGATAAATTTGAACGCGATGCCGATGTGCTTGGTCATGCGGGTGAGCGAATCGGGGGCAATGATCTGGACATTCGCATGGCTTTCCATGAATTGATGCCGGAGTTTGGTCTGGGCGCAACACTGAAGAGTGGTCTTCCTGTTCCGGAACATCCCTACTGGTCAGCTGTGGCAGTGAATGATGTCAACTTGCAGGCGGAATTTTACAAACCATCGACACTGCGTGAGTTGCAGCAGTTAAAAAGGGATTGCTCACAACCCGGACTATTCGATCGGTTGCTGCAGTTGCGTGAAAATTACCAGAACTATCAGCTGGTACGCTGTGCAGAGTTAGCCAAAATTGCGCTGTCCAATGACAGGGAAACCACTATCAACCTGGAGTTTGTTGAACCTGCTTTATTTGTACAAACAGACCGGCAGCGTTTTGCCGAGGCGAGCTTTTCTATAGTGGAGAAAATAGCCTCGCTAGTTGCCGAGACACTGGCGCAGGCAGGTAAACGGCCCGAGTGTGTTTTTATGACAGGCGGGAGTGCAAAATCTCCAATGATCAGGCGTGCCATAGAATCACAACTTGGTACCTTACCGATCCTCGATGGCGATGATTTTGGCAGCGTCGCCAGCGGCCTTGGACAATGGGCTGGTATTGTTTATCGTTAGCCTCTTTAAACTTCTGCCCGGTCGTCTTAAAGGCTCGCAAACACGGATCGAAGCGGTTGCCGCTATGGCTGCGTTAAAAAAGCTCGGCGTAGGCCTGTTAGGCGTACGTTTTTCTGCCTTGCCCTGACGACAGCTGCTGTGAAATGTCTGTTCACGAACTTTCGAGACGACCCGCTAGTGTGCTGGATCAAACAGTGTGGTCATATGAGAGCTTGTCATTTGTTCTGTAACAAGGCGTCAACTCGAAGGGAATGGCCATGTTTTTATCAGTAAGGCCCTTTTC
>CAYPCS010000122.1:9552-14650 GCA_964409275.1 uncultured Granulosicoccaceae bacterium | reverse complement strand
GCGTTAACAGGAAAACAATGGATTTAAAACTGACTGGAAAAACAGCTCTAATCACAGGCGCTTCACAGGGTATTGGTGAGCATATTGCGGAAACGCTCGCCCGGGAAGGCGTGAATCTACACCTTACTGCGCGAAGTGCCGACAAGCTGGATGCTTTGAAGGTTCGCCTGACCGGGTCAAGCAATGTCGAGGTAACCGTCCACCCTCTGGATTTAACAGCTGAAGGGGCATGTCAACAGTTGGATAAGGCCATTGACAAGGTTGACATTCTAGTGAACAACGCCGGAGCCATTCCCAGTGGTGATCTTTGGGATGTGGATCAGGAAAGCTGGCGTACAGGCTGGGACTTGAAAGTGTATGGCTATATTGGCATGTGCCGTTTGTTCTACACAAAAATGAAAGACGCAGGCGAGGGCGTGATCATCAACATCATTGGCAATGGTGGTGAAGTGCTGGACCCGAAGTATATCGCCGGAGGTGCCGGTAACCTCAGCTTGATGGGGTTTACGCGATCCCTTGGTGCGTTCAGCCTTGACGACAATATTCGTGTGGTGGGTATAAATCCGGGGCCGGTTAATACGGACCGAATTTTCAACATGCTTAAGAAGCGTGCCGCCAAAGACTTCGGTGACGCAGGTGAGTACAAAAAGCTTGCAGCGCAGTGGCCGCTCGACAGACCGGCACATAAAAGCGAAATCTCTGATCTGGTCGCTTTTCTTGCGTCGTACCGTTCTGGCTATACTACAGGGACCGTTTTTACGGTTGATGGTGGCATAGCAGCACGAGGATCGATTGTATAAGACGTTGTTTAAGACAGGCGAACTTCAAAAACACACCTGATAATTAATAATCAAGACATGCTTAGTTGAGCACTTCAAGACGTACCGAGTGATGACTTCGTCAGTTAAAAAATTGTAGAGAAAATCGTGGTTTTTGAAAAACTGGTGTTGTCGATTGCCTGGATTAAGTTTTTTTGAACAATTCACCGTGAATTGCTGACCAACAAGACACGGCTATACATCCTGTACGTTCTCAGGGAAGATCAATCTCATTCTTATTTCGGTTCAGCCGAACAGCAGCACGCTTGCGGATTTGTTGCGAACAGTTTTATCGCTGAATCCGGCACAGTGTTGTTTCAATGAGTGGATAGTGCCGACAAGTCCTTTTAATCGGGATTCGAAATTCGCACACAGATAGACCCCCAGTGTACCGTTGAAATACCAACCCGCTTGAGAACAGGGGATTCGGAGTCAGGAATGGAACCTCGTTTATCATCGCGTATTTGACGACCGGTCCAATCGACCAACTCCAGATAATCGATGAGACTGAATGCGATCCCGGTGGGCATGGGCTCTCGCGGGTTACCGACGAACGGTAGCAGCGTATTGGGTTGGAAGGACTTAGTGGACGATGTTGTTTCGGGGCTCTTGTTGACCTGTTGGTTGGCTTGCTGTTTCCAGTAACGGATTCTGTCATGGATACTGGTGAACTGGGTGGCCCTGCTAGTGAGGTCGGCGGCCATTGTAGGATTGTCTAAGGCGTTGATAACATAATCGCTATTTTGAGATCAGGCGGGGACGGCAGCTCAATTCTGACAAGCGGTATGGCTTTGTTTCTACAAATTCAATCTTGACAATTATGTAAATAATGACATATTTGTCATATTTGAGGAGTATCGATGTCCAGTAAAGTCCCTGTGTTTGGTTCTGATGGTCTGCTGCCGGTTGGCGATTACGAGGTTACGTTTGACGAACTGCGGACGTCAGTGCTTGTTGAAGGACCTGCTCATACTTCCTTGTATCCACATTGGGACAAGCCGTGGCGATTACAGTTGGTAAATCAATTAGAGGTGATGACCCGCCAGCTCTGGCAAGTGGGTATCACTGATGTATTTGCTGACGGTTCATTTACCGAAGACAAAGACCATCCAAATGATATCGATGGCTATTTTGTTTGTGACAGAGACTATTTAGCCAGCGGAAAATTACAGCGGGAATTGAATTTAATTGATCCACACAAGGTTTGGACCTGGGACCCGGCTTCAAGAAGGCCGTATCCGGGTTATCCCAAACTGCAACTTCCTATGTGGCATGCCTATCGGGTTGAGCTGTATCCACATTGGCCTGGTTTGCACTCGGGTATTCAGGATCAGTATGGAAATGAATTGGAGTTTCCCTCTGCGTTCCGGCAATCACGTCGCAGTGGAAAACCACGAGGTATTATCAAATTGATGGAGGACACTCATGATTCGAAATGAAACTGAGTATCAAGAAGCGATATCACGATTAGATGCTGAGAAAGCCAGGCTTGATGAACAGCGTAAGGCACTAGACGCAGAAGGTCTGGACGACAGGCAGGTTAAAAACCTGATGGACCCAATGTTATCGTTTCATTTGCAGCTTGAAGAGGAAGTGCAAAGCTACGAGCGATTGAAACGTGGCGAATTCTCTGAGCTTAAAAATCTGAGTGGTCTGGGGGAGCTGCTTGTCTCTCTGCGAATTTCACGTGGCATGTCTCAAAAAAAACTGGCAGAGCTTCTTGAGGTGCACGAGTCACAAGTGTCCAGAGATGAACGCAATGAGTATCACGGCGTTTCTATCGAACGAGCCTCGCGGGTATTGGAAGCATTGGGTGTGCAGCTAAAGACTACCGTTGAATTGCAACCGCTGAAGGCGGCTTAGCCTAATGTGGTCCTTTTATCCGGGAAATTGTATCAATCAGAGTTTTTTCCACAACGCTGTTGAGCGAAAAGACGCAGGCATAGTGAGCCTGCGTCAAGTTTTTCCAACACAGCCATGGCGAGCAGATGCGAAGAAAAGTGTTGAAGAACTTTTGGGACCAGCCACCAGGTACCGTCGGACGCGGTTGCAGGCTAGGGGTTCATGCCCTTTAAGTATTTGAATGCTTCGCTTTCAGTCGAAAGCATAAGTGTTGTATTGTCTTTAACTACCGACTTGTACATTTCCATGGTTTTTTGGAACTCGAAGAAGTCTATTGACTCTTCATTTTTGTTGTAAGCGTTTGCATATATCTCGGTTGCTTTTGCATCTGCTTCACCGCGAATTTCTTCTACTTCCCGGTAGGCTTCAGACTGAATTTTGTTTAACTCACGCTCTCTAAATCCATTGATGCGAGCCGCTTCACCATTACCTTCAGAGCGAAAACGTTCAGCGATCTGGCGGCGTTCACTGATCATGCGATCGTAAATTTTCGGGCGTACGCTTTCATTGTAGTTAATCCGTTTGAATCGAATGTCGAGGAGCTCGATACCAAAAACCTTAACTTTTTGTGCTGCTGCATTGAAAATCTCCTGCTCCACCATTTTTCGCCCTTTGGAGATCGGTACCAGTGAACCCAGAGTTGCCTGATCTTCCTGCGTTAATGCAGCGTCTAGAAGTGGTTGTCTGTCTTTGGTCGTTCGAATTATTTCAATCAGCTCGTGCTTGGCAACTGCGTTGCGTGTTTCACTCCCGAGGATATCGTCGAGTCGGGACTGTGCGCTGCGTTCATCACGAAGTCGTAACAAGTACTGCAGTGGATCAACTATCCGCCACCGCGCGAACAAATCTACTGCGATGTAGAGTTTGTCTTTTGTCGGCATGTTGCTTGGACTTCCGTCCCACTCAAGAATGCGTTTTTCAATCGGGTTTGTTTTTTGAATAAAGGGTACTTTAAATTTAAGACCCGCTTCAGTCACTGGGTCTCCAACGGGCTTTCCGAATTGAGTGATGATGACCTGTTCGGTTTCTTTCAACGTATAGATCGAATTGGAAACCAGCATAATAAAAGCGGCAATAGCAATTATGATAAGTGCTTTCATTGGGTTAGCCCCCGGCCTTGCAACGGCAGTAAAGGTAGAACCTGTTGTGAATTATCATCCATGATTATTTTAGATTCCAGGCCAGGTAGTACCTCTTGCAGTGTCTCTATGTAGATTCTGCGTCGTGTCACCTCGGGAGCTTTCAGGTATTCCTTCAGTACGGCATTGAATCTCGCTGCATCACCTTCTGCTTCATTAATACGTTTCAGCCGATATCCGTCAGCTGCTCGAATTCTCTGATCTTTCTCACCTTCCGCCAGCGGTACTACTTTGTTGTATTCACGTCTTGCCGCGTTAATCAGACTCTCTTTTTCCTGTTGAGCCTGATTCACTTCATTAAACGATTCCTGAACCGGTCGTGGAGGATTTATGTTTTTCAGCTGAACCTGGTCAATACTCACACCGATGCCATATTTGGTGGTGAGTTCCTGCATTTTTACCAGGGCTTCGTCTTCAATTTCTTGTCGGCCGATGGTGATGACTTCGTCGACTGTCCTGTCTCCGACTACTTCCCGCATCACTGACTCGGACAGGTCACGCAGGGTTTCACCGGGGTTGCGAACATCGAACATGTACTTTCTGGGGTCTTCAATTCGGTATTGAACTACCCATTCAACCAGGGCGGCGTTGAGGTCACCAGTGACCATCTGACTTTGCGCCTGGGGGTCTGCTCGCGTCTGGTCTCGGTTGGTAGCGCCACCGGTAGCGAATCCGAATTCCTGCTTAAGCTGGCGTTTGACGGGTACAATGATAACCTCGTCTGCTCCCCAGGGCACTTTGAAATGAAGGCCTGCCGGCTCTTCTTTTATGTATTTACCAAAACGAGTGACCAGTCCTACGGAGTCGCTGGGAACAGTGTAGTAGGCGGTATAGATGAGCAGGCCAATGGCGACAAGCCCAATAAGGCCGAGTATGGGAAATAATCCACCAGGAACGCTCATTTTGGCGCCCCCTGACCCTCCTGAGGATCCACCTCCCGAGTTTCCGCGGCCTCCGCCACCATCACCACCACCACCACCACCAAAAATGTGTTTTAGTTTTTCCTTTTGCTCACGAAAAATCTCGTCAAGATCGGGCGGTCCGCCGGGGGAATTGGAAGCGTTACCAGGCTTCCATTCGTTTGCCTGTACAACGTTTGATTTGTTTTTGTCTTCTGCCATGATGTTTATTCTCGGTATATGGACCAGTGTAACAGCAACTGAATCCAGTCATGTCAAAAGGTGCCTTTCGCCGGTGGTTCTGGTTATTTGGTAAACATTGTCAGGACGACATCTCTGT
>CAYPCS010000122.1:4335-9452 GCA_964409275.1 uncultured Granulosicoccaceae bacterium | reverse complement strand
ACTAACATGGACAGGCACAGTACGAGGAGAAGAAACTGACCGGCAAACATTGACAGCCATTGTAAAAGAGGGAAATAGCGCTATTCGCTGAAGAATCGGGTAACGAAAATGGACAGACGTCAGAATGACCTTTATTCAGGCTGATACGATTTGCCTGGCTCCTTGAGACCTTTGCGCCAGAATGACTCCCGCGGCCAGAATTGCCGCGCCACATGCCTGCAGCCAGTTCCAGTCGCCGCCCAGCAACAGCAGGATAAGCATTACGTAAAATGGGCCGGCGTTTAGATGAAATGATGCAACACCAATTCCCAGTTTACCCACACCGGTAATCCAGAATGCCTGAGAAATTGCCAGTGATACAAATGCATAGATTGACATCATTACCCAGCCATCGTAGTTCAATGCCTGTGATTGAGTACCCGGTAAACCAAGCATTAGAAACAACAGGTACACAGCCACAGCAAACAGAGTCATACCAGCCGTAGTTACCACGGTCTGCCCGAGTGGTTTAATCTGGGATAGCGATTTAGATTTAACCGTCGAACGCGAGCCCCATGCAAAGACAGTTGCTGCAATTAAACCAAGCACTGCACCCATGCCAAAGCGTGCATCACCCGGACTCATACCAGTGGCGAGGAAGCCGCCAGCCAACACAAGGGTAACACCGGCGATAAACTTTCCGTTGAGCTTTCTGCCATCCAAAACTACTTCAATAGCAACGGCGGCCACAGGCATGGTGGCGGCCGCCAGTGACGCGGTAACCGCATTGGTCAGTGATTGCGCCACCAATAGCAAGGTGGCTCCAAACCCGAAGCCAAAAGAGCCGATGCGGATGCCGGTAAGCCAGGGCGCGTTGCGAACGCTGTGCCAGCCATCGATCACAGTCCACAACGCAATTAGCAGTAGTAGCCCCAACGAGTTTCGAGCAGCAATTAGAGCAATAGCACCCCAGTCTTCGAGTAGTCGGTCAGCGGCCGGGAATCCGAATGCAAACAGCATGATGGCCGTGACGCACGCGAGGTTGCCACTCAACACATTGGATGGGTCGCGGTTGTGTTGCAAGTGCTTCCGTGGCGTGGCCAACAGGGTTGTCTTGAAAGGAAAGTGTACCGTTGTAAAAGTGTGCCGTTGTAAAAGGCCGGGAGAAGTGCAGAGTGTAGGGCGTGTTAAACTCGCCACAAAGTGCTGTTTGCGACAGATGTGTCGTTTACCGTTATCTCCGGTAGCGCTACTGAATCCGCCTGTTCGCGAAACAGTCAGATTAGCCTAAAGAGAACCCAATGGATCGATTCAAAGACAAGAAAGTTCTGGTGACGGGCGGCACGCGTGGTATCGGTAAAGCGGCAGCGCTTGCATTTCTGGCAGAGGGATCGCAAGTGGTTGTGTCAGGCAGTAGCGAGTCCTCAATGATCACTGCGTTAAAGGAAATGGCGTCACCTGGCCTCAGCGGGGTATTTGGAGATGTGTCTGTGGTTAAAGATTGCGAGCAAATTGTGCAAACCGCTGTCGATGCCATGCAGGGTCTCGATATCCTGGTAAACAGCGCGGGTGTATTTCAACGCGGTTCCATTGAAGAAACGGACGAGGAACTGTGGAACCGAATTATGGATGTCAATACGCGGGGCAGTTACTTCTGTTCGCGGGCGGCGTTGCCGTCACTCAGGCAGAACGGTGGCTGCATTGTGCATCTCGGTTCAGAATCGGGCATTAATGGCTATGGTGGCAGTACAGCCTACTGTGCGTCTAAAGGTGCCATTGTTAACCTGACGCGTTCAATGGCAATGGAGCTGGCGCCACGAATAAGAGTCAATTCCGTGTGCCCTGGTGTTGTCGATACTGATATGGCACGCGAAGGCTTTGCGCTAGATGGTGATCAGGAAAAAGGCATGCAGCAGCAACGCGAAAGTTATCCACTAAAGCGAGTGGCGACAGCCGAAGAAATTGCTGCGTCTATATTGTATCTGGCCAGTGATGATGCGCGGTTTATAACCGGTGAATCGCTGGTTGTAGATGGTGGTGCAACCGTTGGAAAATAAAGCCTGTAGATCGGTCACGGAATACATATACGACAACTGATGAGATGGGCACCCCTTGCAAATCAGTGTGAAAGCGCCAGGATGAGTTCCAGTGTACTTCAAAACAACCGGCCCTGACCGGGCTCATCATCTGCTTCCGATACTCTCCATTGGTATTCGCCTAGATCGAGCTTGTTCTTCGAAAAAAACACACCTTCTTTCTGCAGCAGAGATATTTGTTTACCAGCTTGCGGATGACTTATCTTTCCCTGTGAATTGACAATGCGTTGCCACGGCACATCGTTGGGACAAGCCGCCATCGCTGAACCTACCCAGCGTGAAGCAAATGTGTCGTAGTCATCGGCACTAACATCATCAGGTTTTTGAAGCATGTTTGTAATCTGGCCGTAGGTAGCTACCTTCCCCATGGGTATCTGACGCACCAGCGTCCAGACTTGTTCGTAATAAAGTTGTTTGTTCGGATTCGACAGAGAGTTCATTAGTAACCCAATTGATAGAGATCGGCAGTGCAGGTATGCGATAAGCTCTGACAAATCTAGTTTATTATTTCTGCAAAAGTCAATTGCAGCTTGGGTTTTGGTCGGGGGGTAAAAGGCGGACAGGCATCGGAGAGTGTGATTAATCGTCTGCCTGGCTATGCAGGGTATGCCTTTATGTTGCGCAATGTTGAACGCTTCGCCTACAATGAATTCGCTGCATTGTGAATGCACAGAGCGGGTCGATTTTACTAATCAACTTGCTTTGTGCAGGGAATCAGGATGGTGGGGCCGGTGATTGCCACAAATCACCACAACAGGAGGAATTACACATGCGTCACGCTGCGACACTACTTGTATCTATTGCCTTTATTGTGACATTTGCGCTAAACATCTCGAGCGCACAATCACAATCAACCGGAGCATCGATAGATACTCAGGCGATAATTGATAATGAAAAGTCAACATCCGAATGGCTGAGCTACGGTCTCGATTATGCGGAGACGCGGCATTCCCGACTCGATTCAATTAATACTGACAATGTCGGTGATATGGGACTGGTATGGTCCTATGGACTTGAATCACGTCGTGGCGTTGAATCAACAGCTATTGTCGTTGATGGTGTCATGTTCGTTACTGCATCATGGTCCATCGTTCATGCGCTGGACGCAGTCAGCGGTGAAAAACTGTGGATCTACGATCCTGAAGTGCCTCGCGAGTGGGGATACAAGGGATGCTGCGATGTTGTAAACAGAGGTGTAGCTATATATGAGGGCACGGTATTCGTCGGTTCATATGACGGGTTTTTACATGCTGTCGATGCCACAACCGGTGCGCTGAAATGGAAGGTTGATACTCGTGAAGACAGCGAGCAATCCATCACCATTACCGGTGCCCCTCGCGTAATAAACGGCAAGGTGATCATTGGTGGTGGAGGTTCCGAGTATAACGTAAGGGGTTATGTATCGGCTTACGATGCTGATTCGGGGGACTTGTCATGGCGTTTCTATACAGTACCGGGCGACCCGTCTAAACCCTTCGAGGATAGTGCTCAGGAGGCTGCTGCAAAAACCTGGGACCCGGCTGGTGAGTGGTGGAAAGCCGGCGGCGGAGGCAGTGTGTGGGATGCGATGGCCTACGATCCCGAGTTGGATACACTGTATTTTGGTACAGACAATGGTATTCCATGGAATAGACACCTGCGCAGTCCGGCTGGTGGCGACAACCTCTATCTTGCATCAATCATCGCGGTCAATCCGAACAATGGTGAATACAAGTGGCACTATCAGGTTGTCCCCGGTGAAACGTGGGACTACTCAGCCGCACAGCATATTATCCTTGCTGACCTTGAAATTGATGGAAAAGAACGCAAGGTGCTCATGCAGGCGCCCAAGAGCGGTTTTTTCTATGTGATTGATCGCACCAACGGAGAGTTTATTTCAGCTGAACCTTTTGTCGACGTTAACTGGGCCACGGGTCATGATGAGAGCGGGCGCCCGATAGAGGTAGAGGGCGCTGCCAGCGCAACCGAGCCCTGGGAAACAATTCCGTCTGCTTATGGTGCGCACAATTGGCACCCGATGAGCTTCAACCCCGAAACCGGGCTCGTTTATATACCTGCGCAGGGAGTGCCTCTGGTGCAGCAATCAAACCCGGCCTGGGAACGTAACAAGTATAAGGCTGGTACCATCATGACGGCGAACGGGTGGAATATTGGTTATTTGTTCAATACCGTTGCCCCGGAAGCCAAGCCGTTCGGTCACCTGCTGGCGTGGGACCCGGTTGCGCAAAAAGAAGTATGGCGATCGGAGTACGTGTCTCCGTGGAATGGTGGTACGTTAACCACTGCTGGCGGGCTTGTATTTCAGGGCACAGCAGACGGACGATTTCTCGCCTACAACGCAAAAACCGGAGAGGGCTTGTGGAATGTAGCAGTGGGTACTGGTGTGGTAGCAGCGCCTTCTACCTGGGAGAAAGACGGTGAACAATACGTCACGATAGCTGTTGGCTGGGGTGGAGTTTACGGCTTGCTGCAACGGGCGACGGAAAGCATAGGCCCCGGCCGCGTTTATACATTCAAGTTGGGTGGCAAGGCAGAGATGCCGGTTTCAGCAGAATCGAAAGCGAGCGAATTAGTCGCCGGTGTTGCCTACAATCCTGATCATGTGGCGGAAGGTGCGGGTATCTACATTGCCTCTTGTCTATTCTGTCATGGCGTGCCGGGTGTAAACAACGGCGGCAATATACCGAACCTTGGTTACAGCGACGCATCTGTATTGAGTAACGCAGCACCCATTGTACTGGATGGTGCGTTGCAATCGGGTGGGATGCCCGGCTTTGCCGACAAATTAAATAAAGATGATCTGGAAAAGGTCATAGCGTTTATTCAAGGCACTGTAGATGCAGTAAGGCCGAAGTAGTTATAGCTAACCATGTCTGCCGGTACAAACACTATTTCTTCCAATCGGACCCGAACGCGGTCGATAATAAATCCGGCAGACTTTCCGCACGCAAGCAAAACAGCACAGGAATTCAAGCTGTTTTGCGACGACCATCACGGTGCGAAGAAATTTCTACAGCCAACAAGGAACAGCCAACAAGGACA
>CAYPCS010000122.1:0-4235 GCA_964409275.1 uncultured Granulosicoccaceae bacterium | reverse complement strand
AACAGCCAACAAGGACAGTCATCGTAAAAAGAACGGTATCAGAAAAATTCGATGGAGAAGCGATCCGGAATTTTCTGTTTACAGGTTTTGAGCCCAGGTTTTTTGTTGACTGAAGAGAATTTAAAAGAAATACCAGTGCAGAGTCAGACACGTGCACACCGGTTAATTCTTCAAAGCAAGTTTGATAATGATTTTCTTGCGATGAAGTTTGTAGACAGGTAAAGAGCAGTTTAGCGTTGGCGTAATTCGGAGCCCGTCGTCAACCGAAATGACGACATACATCCTTCACCGGCTGAACAGATTCTGCGAGGCTTTTGATTCGATCTTCAAGGTTCGTACATAACTCGATCCAGTGTTCTGGTGAAATACCGATTCGTTGAAGAATGGGTAACTCGTCAGAACCAATATACTCGCCTTTATCATTTCTAATGGCCCTGCCAGTCCAGTCCACCAATTCGGGCAGCGGCTAATCGCAGCGTGAAACTATGCCTGCAGCATTCAGCGAATAACCTATTTAGGTAATTTGTGGTTTACGCATATTGATTTATCTTTTCACAGAAGATATCAGCCGTTAGCAATTGACGATTTGTCGTTGCAAAAGAACATTGCTTATTTGTTCAAAAAACATCGGAGGGTTAAATGGACGAACCGAATACTAGCCGAAGTTCGACAAATCGTGTGATCCGCGGGTATTCAATCACCATTATTGTAGATGGTAGTAAAGAAGAACTCTGGATTGACGGTGTCAAGCACGATTACATCCATACAGACGCGGGATATGCGTTGTATCACTCCCGTTTTCATCAAACGCTTTTAGAGGCGGCGATGGAGTATGTCGGATACCTGCCTGAGCGAGGACTAAAAGCACCGGCACAAGGAGAGTAACCATGGTGTGCAGACAAAACTTCATCGATTTAAGCAATGCTGAACGCTCGCGACTGGCGGACGCTTTCAACCAACTCTACGACGACGGAATCATAGCCGGCAATGCCTCGATGCACTCGTCCAACTTCAATAACGGCATACACCATGGCCCGGCGTTTCTTCCCTGGCACCGCTACCTGTTGCTGGAAATTGAACGCGAACTGCAGCGCGTGGACTCGCGCGTATTTATACCTTACTGGGACTGGACCCGCGCCGATTCACGATCTCTTGAGGCGGAACCATGGCGTTCGTTCTTTGGCGGCCGGGCCAATAGTGGCGGCGAGTTTGATCACTGGGCGTACAATAGAAACGAACCTGAACCAAACCCCGATGGCTGGCTACCCGACTTGCGTCCGACAGGATCCGGTGCACCGGTTATCGTCAATGAACTGGGCGCTTCCACCTTTGCAGATTATCGCAGCATAGAGGGCAACAGCCACGTACCTGGACACAACTGGACTGGCGGCACGATGGCTCAGGGCGGTTCGCCGGGCGATCCGCTATTTTACCTGCACCACTGTAATATTGATCGCCTGTGGGCGATTTGGCAATTAAACAACTCCTCTGCAGACCAGTACACGCTCGACGGCACGGGTGGCATTGCAGCAGCCTATGTACCTCTTAATGATCCAATGGTAGGCGGTGCGACGCCTGCATCCATGCTCGATCACCTCGCGTTGGGTTATCGCTATCCTGTCGATGTGCCACTGGAGTTGGCATGGGCGGACGAGGGGCTCGGCAATCTAGTCGCAGGAGATCTGCCCGCTGTCGAGCTGGCACCTCCGGTGCGTGATGAGGGATTAATCTTCAATGATGTGCCAGAAGGCGAGACAACACTGCGTGCGGTGGTATTCGATATTGGCAGTTGTGACGCTATAACGCTGCGTATCACCAGTGGACCAACGGTACTTAGCGGGCCCGCTACAACCGAATTTTCGCCGCAGGAGGCAAACCCCAAAATTGTTCCGGCCGGTGTTGAACAAGGTCGTGTTTGGATTGCCTTCACCGGCACTGATGAAGGCGATAGCGCCGACGGTGAGGTTATCATCGGGTGCGATGAGACCGCTGGCGAGTGGCGTATACCCATTTCGGCAAATACAGTGCGTCGACCCACCGCCGCTACTGTGCTGGCACTCGATCAGTCTGGCAGTATGGACGATGACGCCGGTGATGGCCGCAAGCGAATCGACGTGCTCCGCGAGTCCGCACCAGTGTTTGTCGATTTACTGAACGACGATGATGGCATTGGCATTGTGCGCTTTGATCACGACGCCTATCCAGGGATGTCTGTAGAGCCAGTCGGGGCGGCTCCGTTTGGCGCTGGTCGCACGGCGGCACGAACAGCAATCTCCTCACACTCGGTAAACCCGTCCGGTCTGACGTCAATAGGTGATGGCATTGAACTGGCGCAGCAAGAGCTGGCCGTGGTCGCTTCACAATACGACGAACTGGCAGTCGTCGTACTCACAGACGGACAGGAAAACCGCCCAAGGTACATCAGGGATATCGAATCGATTGGTGATCGGGTGTTTGGAATTGGCCTGGGTGAGCCGCAGCATATAAACCCGTCAGCGTTGACTGCGCTGACTAACGGCTCCGGTGGCTATGTAATGATGACTGGTGAGCTGAATACTGATGAGTACTTTATTTTGCAGAAGTTTTATCTGCAAATACTGACAGGAGTGACCAATACCGAAATCGTGCTCGACCCGGAAAGGCGTGTCAAACCAGGTCAGGTACATCGCATAGAATTCATATTGGCTGAAACCGATATCAGCACTGACGTCATACTACTGACCGCATCCATCCCGCCCGAAGTGTTTTCTTTTGAGGTCGAGACACCGCTTCTGGCCAGTATAAACCCGTCGGTAGCTGGCGCCGCATCGAACATCACCTACGTGAATGGTCAGCACACACAGTTCTACCGGATCACTTTACCGGCAGCGGTTGCCGGAGTTGAAGAACGAATCGGTAAATGGAATGTGGTGCTTAAACTCAATGAAGATCGCTATAAAAAATACATGGGCGCACTCGCCGATCTGGATCCTGCGGCGCATGCCGATATCGAAGCGCATGGGGTGCGCTGCAATGTCAATGTGCACTCGCGCTCAAACCTGCGAATGCGAGCTCAGCTTCAGCAGAACAGTCTGCAGCCAGGTGCGTTGATGACATTGCGTTCCACGTTAACGGAATACGGGCAGCCGGTAAGGCGACGTGCTGAAGTGGTCGCAGTACTGCGCAAACCTGACTCATCGAATACTCTGATCAAGCTCGAAGAAATTGAGCCCGGCGTTTTTGAAACCAGAGTTCAGGCGCAACAAACAGGCATCTATCGCTTTCGCCTGCTCGCCAGCGGTCACACCTTCCGCAAAAGTGAATTCACTCGCGAACAGCTGGTGACCGGCTCGGTCTGGAGCGACGGTGATCAGCCGCCCCCGGGTTCCTCTTCCGACCCTGAACACTGTTTGTGTAAAACACTATTGTGTCTGCTGGAAGACGAATCGATTCGCAAGTGGCTGGCCGAGCGCGAACTCGACCCCTACGTTATTGAGAAGTGCCTGCGTCTGTGTTGCTCAACAGACAGTGACCCGCCGCGTGAGTCAATTGACAGAGCGCAAAGCGAATCTACAACCGTCGAGCTGGTATCGCACTTACTGGCAGAACCGCGCTTGCGCGCTGCGATGCTCAGAGCACTTGACGTAGATCCGGATTAGGAGCCACTTAAACAATGTGGAGGCTATACCCAAAATTTAATCTAGTTTAGATCTATCGCATGTTGTCGTAGTTGATCCAGCTCAACTATTTCAAGTGCTGCTTCATTGCAGGCGCGTAGCACGATGTGCGGGGCACACCCGGCATCTGCCGCCTCTTGCCACCTTGCAGCGCACAAGCACCATCGGTCGCCTGCGTTAAGGCCATCAAAACCAAACTCTGGTCGTGGTGTTGATAAGTCGTTTCCCTGTGATTTCGAAAAGGACAAAAAGTCATCTGTCATTACGGCGCATACCGTGTGTGAACCGTGGTCCTGATCGTTGGTGTTGCAGCAGCCGTCGCGAAAGAACCCTGTAAGGGGTTGTTCGGAGCATGAAGCGATTTCTTCTCCCAGCGGGTTTCTCTGTTTGGCCATTGTGCTAAATCCGGTAGTTTTCTTGGAGAGTCTCTGATGATGCCGAGATAATTGATCAGAGATTCGCGAGTTAGTTTTTCAACGGCGATGAACCCGTTGCATTTGAGCCAGCTGTCGGTGCCTGAGGCAACAGAATAGCAGTTGCAGGAAACCGTTGCATGTGGCCGATGCCGCTCTAAATTTC